>JAWOLJ010000099.1:0-3609 GCA_033853555.1 Myxococcota bacterium | reverse complement strand
CCAGAACTTGCGCTCGGCGCCCCAGAAGCAGCCGAGGCCGAAGAGCGCGAGCTCGAGGCCGGCGGGGTAGGGCGGGGCCAGCGGGTTACCGTTCACGAAGTGGCGGGCGGGCACCGGCATGCGCTCGGCGCGGCCGGGAAGGGCCTCGTCGGGACGGGGCATGCGCGGCTTCGTGGCGAAGAAGGCCATGGACTTCCTCCTCGGCGGCGAGGGTAGCAACGCGTGTGGGTGGCGGGCATCGACCTGGCCTGGGGCGAGCGGCGCGGCGACGGCGTGTGCTTCGTGGAGCTCGGTCGCGGCGGAGCGCGGGTGGCGGGCTACGCCTATCCCCACGGCGACGAGGAGCTCCTGGAGGCGTTGGCCACGGGCATCCCGCGCAGCGCCCCGGCGCTGCTCGCGATCGATGCACCCATCGTCTGCCCGAACCCGACCGGAAGCCGTCCGGTCGATCGCGAGACCCACCGGCGCTTCCACCGCGAGCATGCGGGCTGCCATCCCGCCAACGCCACGAAGTGTCCCCGGCCGCCGCGAGTGGCGGCGCGGCTGGCGGAGCTCGGGTTCACCATCGGGCACGGTCTCGCCGTGAGCCCCCGCCTCGTGACGGAGGTGTATCCCCACCCGGCGCTGGTGCGCTTTCTCCGGCTCGACCGCATCGTGAAGTACAAGCGCGGACGCGTGGCGGAGCGCCGGAGGGAGTTCGCGCGGCTCGGCCGCCTGCTGCGGGGCTTCGTGGCGCGCGAGCTGCCCTTCCTCGCGCTCGACGACGAGACGCGGCTGATCTTCGAAGTCCCCTGGAGCAAGCCGGTGGAGGACCGTCTCGACGCCTTCGTGTGTGCGCTGATCGGTCTCTGGCACGTCCACCACGAGGGACGCCGCAGCGAGGTTCTGGGCGATCTCCAGACGGGCTTCCTGCTGCTCCCGGCGGAGACCCGCCCGCGCCTCAGGCGAACTCGAGCCAGCCGAAGCGCGCCGGGAGGTGGAAGTCCGGCGGGTCGGCGCCGGTCGGCGACCAGGCGCTGAACTGCCCCTCGCCCTCGCGGTCGATGCGGAAGAAGTTCGCGCGCCAGCGCGTGCCCGGGCGCGGCGACGGCGCCTCCAGCGCGGCGAAGGGGATCGCCCACTCGGCGCTCCACCAGACGCCCGCGCCGGCGCCCCGGCCCAGTCTGCCCCGCACCCGCACGCCGCGCTCCCAGCCGGCGCAGATCCAGTCGAGGTCCCAGCGCATGCCGCGCCGCCCGAGCTCCGGGCTCTCGATCCGCGTCTCGAACCAGCCGCCGCAGGGGTTGGCCTCGAGCTCGAAGTAGCGGTGGGGATCGGCCTCCGGCGCGAGGAAGGCCTCCACCACCTCCTCCTCGAAGAGGGGCTCGTTGCGGCCGCTGAAGCTCCCCCAGATCTCCCGGTCCACGCACTGGAAGGCCACGTACAGGCGCTCGCCGTCGTGACACAGCCGGAGCGCCGTCGGCTGGAAGCGGAAGCGAGCCGGGAGGGGCGTCGCATCCTCCGTCAGGTGGGCCGTGGCGACCTCCGGCGGCACTTCGGGGGCCGTCACACGGCCGTGCGACGGCAGGAGCCAGGTGGGCGCGAGCCCGGACCAGGGAGCCTTGTGCACGTCGCCGTCCACGCGGATCCTCCGGCCGATCCGCGGCACGCTGAGGATCGGCAGCGGAGTCGGCTCGGCGGACGTGCCCACGCGGCGCGAGCCTACCGCAAGACGCCGCGGCGAGGAGGCCGCTTGCAGCAGCGCGCGCTCGAATCCATCGCGTCGGCCTTCGAGATCCCCGGGCGCTTCGTCTCGGCGGCGCCGCTCGGGAGCGGGCACATCCACGCCACCTATCTCGTGGTGCACCAGGAAGCCGGCCGCCGCCTCCGCACCGTGCTCCAGTGCCTGAACCGCACGGTCTTCCCGGAGCTCGAGCGCGTGATGGAGAACGTGGCACGGGTGACGGCCCACCAGCACGCGGTCCTCACGCGGAAGGGCGTGCCCGACGCCGAGCGCCGGGCGCTGCGCCTGCTGCCGCCGCGGGCGGGAGGCCTCGCCCACGTGGACGCCGCCGGCGAGACGTGGCGCGCCTTCGTGTTCGTGGAGGGCGCCCACAGCCGCGACGTGGTGCGCGGCCCCGACGACGCCCGCGCCGCCGCCGAGGCCTTCGGCCGCTTCCAGGCGCAGCTCGTGGACCTTCCCGGACCGCCACTCCACGAGGTGATCCCCCGCTTCCACGACGCGCGCTGGCGTCTCGAGCAGCTCCGGGAGGCCGCGCGGCACGACGCCTGCGGACGCCTGCGCGGCGCGCGCCCGGAGCTCGACTTCTTCCTCGCGCACGAGGCGATGGTCGATCGCCTCCCTGCGCTGCGCGCCGCCGGACGCCTGCCCGAGCGCATTGCCCACAACGACACCAAGATCAACAACGTCCTCTTCGACGACGCGAGCGGCGAGGCGATCTGCGTGATCGACCTCGATACCGTGATGCCGGGGCTCGCGGTGCACGACTTCGGCGACCTGGTACGCACTGCTGCGACGCCCACCGCCGAGGACGAGCGCGACCTCTCGAAGGTCGGCCTGCGGGAGGACCTCTTCGCGGCGCTGGCGGAGGGCTACCTGAGCGGTACGCGCGCGTTCCTGACCGACGCGGAGCGTGCGGAGCTCGCCTTCGCCTCGCGCCTGCTGACGCTCATGGTGGGGATGCGCTTCCTCGCCGACCACCTCGCCGGTGACCGTTACTTCCGCGTCCACCGTCCGAACCAGAACCTGGATCGCGCGCGGACCCAGCTCCGGCTGGTGGCCAGCATGGAGGAGCGGGCGGGGCGGATGGAAGAGGTCCTGGGGGAGGCCGCCGAGCGCCTGCCGAGGGAGGGGTAGTCCGGAACGTCATGCGCGAGCTCTCGTCCCCGTCGACAATCTTCTACAAGTTCGTCTTCCCGACACTCTGGATCGGGGCATTCGTGCTCATGACGATCTTCATGTTCCTGGTCCCGGAGTCGTTCGAGAGGATCGCAGCGGTCCGCATGATCCGGTGGTACTTCGCTGGCGTAACGGCCATCGGAGGGAGCGCCGTCTACTGGGCCTGCGCAAGGATCAAGAAGGTGAGCCTCGATGCAGACACGCTCCTCATCTCCAACTATCGCCAGACCCTCGCGGTTCCGCTGTGCGACGTCGAGAAGGTCTCCGGCTCGCTCTTCGTGAATCCCGAGCTCATCTGGCTCCACCTCCGCCACCCGACTCCGATGGGGAAGAAGATCGTCTTCATGCCTCCCGTTCGGATGTTCCGCGGCTTCTCCCGTCATCCTCTCCTGGCCGAGCTTCGAGCGCTCATCGCCGAGGCGGCGCAGCAGGCCTGAAGCGGAGGATCACACGTACATCTCGAGATGGTCCCGCAGCCGCAGCCATCCGCGCGCGATGCGGTAGATCACCCACACCGTGAGCCCGGCGAACACCGCGATCGTGAGGGGAATCCCGACGATCGTGAGCGCGAGCATGATGCCGATCACGACCCACAGCACCGCATACCAGAACGTCCGGATCTGCCAGCGGTAGTGCGACTCCAGCCAGGTTCCCCGCGCATCGCCGCGCTTGGCGTAGTTCAGGATCACGGCGGCGATCGAGGGCAGGCT
>JAWOLJ010000098.1:0-3698 GCA_033853555.1 Myxococcota bacterium | reverse complement strand
ACTTCTGCCTGGGCTCGCACCTCGCCCGCCGCTCGCAGCGCGCGCTCTTCGCGGAGCTCGCGCGGCGGCTCGAATGGGTGGAGCTCGCCGGCGAGCCGCAGTGGATCCAGTCGAGCTTCGTGGTGGGACTGAAGCACCTGCCGATCCGCTACCGGCTACGCGCGGGGGCGTAGGCGGCTAGCCCTCAGCCCTTGCTCGCGCGAATCAGCTCGGAGGCGAGGCCGAATTCGCGCACCTGCTCGCGGGCCTCGATCCGGAAGCCGGCCGCCTCCAGGAAGGGCGCGAGGCGCACCGGCCGGCAGCCGCCGAGCCAGCTCGCGCGCGTGCGGTAGATCCGCTCCCACACGGCGTCGAGCCAGCTCTCGCCCCGCGTCATGTTGGCGGTGACGAGCCGCCCGCCGCGCTTCAGCACGCGCTTGAACTCGGCCAGCACGGTGGAGAAGTCGGCCACGGGCAGGAGATCGAACATGAACGTGTTGAGCAGGAGGTCGAAGGTCTCGTCGGGCTGGGTGAGGCGGTACGCGTCGCCAAGCTCGAGCCGGTAGCTCGGCACCCCCACCGCCAGCGCCCGCTTGCGAGCGCGTGCGAGCATCTCCTCGGTGATGTCGATGCCTTCGTTCCGGCCGTGCGGGTTCTGCTTCAGGATCTCGACGAACAGGAGGCCGGTTCCCACCCCCACCTCGAGCACGGCCTGGCCGTCACGGATGGCGGCGAGCTCGAGACAGCGAGCGCGCGCCTTGGCTTCGGCGCGCCGGGCCCAGAGGTCGTAGCGCGGGGCCAGGCGCCCGTAGACCCCGGGCACCTCGCTCCTCGGGATCCGGGCCTCGAGGATCTCGGGATCGTGGGCGGACATGCGGCGCACTCCCTCCGAGGCGGACGCGTCAGCGGCTCACTTGCAGGCGCAGCCGGCGCCGGGTGTGGCGGCACCGCCGCCAGCCGCCGCCGCGGCCGTTTCGGAAGGACCGGTCGGGCACGGGGCCGCCTGGCCCTTCCACGCGCCGAGCTCCTCGTCCGAGAAGCCCTGGGCCTTGGAGCGAATGGAGCGTGCGATTCCGATCGCCACCCCGATCGCAGTCTCTGTCGCGCCGACGGAGCGAGCCGCCCCGGCGTAGCGGAGGGCATCGGGGGCCGAGTTGGCCGCCGCCGCCGCGGCGAGCCTGCAGAGATCTGCGACCTGCGGCGCGCCGTCGCCGGCTTCGAGCCGCGGCTCGCGGCCGAGCAGGGACGTGGCCTTCGCGCGGATCGTCTCCGTGGCGGCCTGCCTCGCGAGCAGGCCTTCGGCGAACGCAGCCTCGACCTCGTGGCTCTCGATTCGAGCCTCGGCGGCCATCGCCGAGAGCTTCTCTGCGCAGGTGCGACAACCCGCCCCCATGGCCGCGGCAAGCGCGACCAGGATCTTCTGCTGATCACTCAGGCCGATGTGCTCCGGCATCGAGATCTCCTCCCGATCGCAGGAACCCATCAGTGTTGCAACAAACGTGCCCTTCTCGTCGGCCTCCGATCAGTGCACGCTCACTTCACCGGCGCCATCAGGTGCTGGTACGGGGTGCCGGCCCACATCACGTAGGGCGTCGAGGTGTCGGGGTCTGCGCTCTTCGGGTACTGGTCGTAGAAGCTCGCGTCGGCGCCGACGATCATCACGTGCGGTCCGGTCTTGACCCAGTGATTCCCGGCCTCCGGCTTGGTGGCGTACGGATCCGTGTTGCTGGCGTCGGTGCCGCCGGACAGCATGTACATGAAGCCGACCTTGCCCTCGGCGGGCTTCTCATGGGCAACCCACGCGTGCACCCACTCCATCGCGTTCTTGTCCATGCACATGGGATCCGGGCCCGGTGTCGCCGGGTTGTCCGGCATGCAGGTGAACTCGCCCTTCCCCTCGCGAAGCGTCTTCATCGAGCCGTCCTTCTCCATGGTCACGATGGTCGCGCTCTTCGCGACCTTGAGCGGCGCCGCAGACATCGCGCTCTTGATGAGCGCTGCCTCGCTCGGGGCCTTCTTCTTCTTCTCGGCCGCCTGGGCATTCAGCGCCAGCGCGAGCGAGGCGGTGATCAGGACCATGCGGCTCACCAATCGGATCGTTCGTTCCATGACGCCCTCCCGGGGTGCAGGGGTTCGGGCTCATGCGTAACACATTCCTCGAGGCCGCTGCGCAGGAATCTCGCGACTGGAAGCTGGACGACGTCGGGCAGCCCGGCCCGACGCGTGGGCCAGGCCACGGGGGATCGCCCGGTCGGTGGCTTCAGGTCGATCGGAGCAGGAGGCGACGCGCAGTGGAGGCCAGGGGAGCGAGTGCCACACCGCCGACCGCGTGCAGGCCGATCGCGAGCCCGCCCAGCGTGTAGAGCCCGAGCGCGAGGCCTCCCACGGCGAGCCCTCCCACCGCGAACCCGCCGAGGGCGGCGATGCCCACGGCGAGCCCGCCGACGCAGAGGACGCCGAACGAGAGGCCGCCCACAGACAGGCCGCCCGCCGCGATCCCTCCGACCGCCACGACCCCGATGGCCACGTCGCCCACCGCGAGCCAGCCGCGCGCGATGCCCCTCGCCTCGCCCGTCGCGGAGAGCGGTCCGAAGGCGACGGCGAGGAGCGGAAGACCGAGCAGGTGCGCGCGCGAGACGACGCGCACGCCCTCGGCGCGCGCCCTCGCGCCGAGGGCGGCGAGCGGGGCGTCAGGGCGGAAGATCGCGCCACAGACGTCGCACGTGGTCGGCAGGACCAGCGCGGACTGGAATCCGATTCGGCGACCGCACACTGGGCAACGCGCGGAGAAGTGCGCCGCGAGCCCGGCCATGGCGGTCGCGAGCACGCTGGCCCATGACGCCAGCACGGCCCACGCTGGCAGCCACCGCCCTGCGACACACACGATGCTGTAGAGGGTCAGCGCCCCCATCGTCACCAGGAACCACAGGAGCGTGCGACGCTGCCACGCCGCGAGCCCGTCGAGCTCGGCCTGCGTGAGGGGGCGGGCCGGCGCGGGCCACTGGCGGCGGCGGGACGCTGTGCTCACGCGGCCGTAGACCAGCACGCACGCCACGAGGATTCCTCCGAGGAGGGCGGCGAGCAGACTCAGGACTCGGAGCCAGGCAGCAGGATCCACCCGGTTCGTATCGGCGGGACGGGCCGCGCCTTCAAGCCCAGCGGAGGAGGACGGGCCGGTCTCGATGCGTCTAGATCGAAGACCCGATGGCGTATCCCGCCTTGGTGGCGTCGAAGATTCGCCCGACCTGGAACGAGTCGCCGATGTTGTGGAGCTCGGGTGCGACCCGCGCCTCCACGCAGCGGTGGTACAGCGCTCGATCGGGCTCGAGCCCCGTGGCGAAGACGACCAGATCGGCGGGGAGCTCGAAGGTCTTCTCCCGCACCTTGATCTCGCGCGCGAAGGGGTTCTTGACGTTCTCCGGCAGCACCGGGTCCCAGACGGCGACCGGAGAGGGAACCGTGCGCGAGACGTTGCGCGTCACCACGATCGCGCCGTCCTCGATGCGCTCGATCCGCGCGCAGTTCCAGAGCTCGACGCCCTTTCGCTCGAGGTAGTGGATCAGGTAGCCCCGGTTGGCGGTGCCGCTCGATCGCATGAGCCAGGGCGAGATCTCGATCACCGTGACCTTCTTGCCGTGCTCGTAGGCCAGCATGTGGGCGGTCTCGCAGCCGACGTCGCCGCCGCCCACGATCACGACGTCCCGGGCGCTCACCGCCAG
>JAWOLJ010000097.1:0-20939 GCA_033853555.1 Myxococcota bacterium | reverse complement strand
GCCTGCCGGCCTTCGCCGACGCCCTGGCCAAGGGCGGCCTCGAGGCTCCGCTCGCGGCGCGCGCTCCGGCGGCGCTCGGCGGCGCGCTGCGGGGCGTCGCGCGCTGGGTGGTGCCGGTCGCGCCGGGCGTCTCCGCCGAGGAGCTTCGCGCGGCCGCGCGCACCGCCGCTCTCCGCGGCCTGCTCGTCGAGTGGAGCCTCCGGGCGGAGGGCCCCGCGCTCCTCGCGCTCCTGGATGCGACCCTCGGCGCTGGCCGCGAGGCCGGCCTCGCCGCCCCGCACGTCTCCGCCGAGGCGCCGCTGCCGGTGCACGCCGCGCGGCTCCTCGCGGCGGGCCTGCGCGCCCGCGACGCCGGCGACGCGCCGATCGTCCTCCGACACCCGGGAGGGTCGGAGGCGGACGCCGACGCGGCGCTCCTCCACGCCGCCACCGATCTCGGTGCACCCCTCTGCGACGGGATCGGCGACGCGGTGGCGCTCGGCGGGCCCCTCGCGGCCGATCCCGCCCGCGCCACGGATCTCCTGTATCGCATCCTCCAGGGCGCGCGCCTCCGCACCACGCGCACGGAGTTCATCTCCTGCCCCTCCTGCGGTCGCACGCTCTTCGATCTGGAAGAGACGACGGCCCGCATCAAGCAGCGGACGCAGCACCTCCCCGGGGTCAAGATCGCGATCATGGGCTGCATCGTGAACGGACCCGGCGAGATGGCGGACGCGGACTTCGGCTACGTGGGCTCCGGCCCGGGGCTGGTGAACCTCTACGTCGGCAAGGAGGTGGTGGAGCGCCACGTGGCCCAGGCCGAGGCGCCCGACCGCCTGGTGGAGCTGATCCGCCGCCACGGCCGCTGGGCGGATCCCGCGTGAGCGGGCTCAGGGGGGAGGTGCAGCGACGTCGTGCGGTGTCGGCGGCCGGGAGGGGCGCAGGCGGGCCTGGAGCGCGTCGAAGGCCGCCAGCGAGCGCGAGCGGGCCACGAGCTCGCTCTCGCGTCCGGCCGTCGCGAGGAGCGCCGCCAGCAGGAGCGCGGCGACGAGCGCGCCTTCGGCGGCCCCGAGCAGGCCGCCCCCCAGCCGATCCACGAAGCCGAGGCCCGCGGCCTCCGCTCCTCGACGGGCGAGCGCCCGCACGATCGCGACGGCGAAGAGCACGCCGATCCCGATCCCCGTCATGGCGACGCCGCGCACCACCACCGGCGGGAAGCCCGGCAGGTGGGGCGCGAGGGCGGCCGCCGCGCTGTCGCCGAGGGCGCGAGCCACCCAGACCGCCCCGACCAGGCCCGCCAGCGAGAACACCTCGCGCACCAGCCCGTGGAAGACGCCACGCAGGGCGGCCACGCCGAGCAGCGCGAGCACCACGACATCGAGCGGAGCCACATCCACCCCCGCGAGGGAGTCTACTCCATCGCATGAGCGCGACGCGTCCGGACGTCGTCGTGATCGGCGCCGGCCACAACGGCCTCGCGGCCGCGGCCTATCTCGCGCGTGCGGGAATGCGCGTGCGGGTGCTGGAGCGCAGGGCGTTGGTCGGCGGCGCCTGCGTGACGGAGGAGCTCTGGCCGGGACATCGGGTCTCGCGAGCGGCCTACGTGGCGGGCCTGTTGCGCCCGGCCCTGGTGCGGGAGCTCGGCCTGGCCCGCCGCGGTCTGCGCCTGCTGGCGCGCCATCCCTCCTCCTACACGCCGCTCCCCGGCGATCCGGGCCTGTTGCTCGGGCCCGATCCGGCGCTCTGCCGGCGGGAGATCGCCCGCTTCTCGCAGGCGGACGCGGAGGCGTACCCTCGCTACGAGGCGCTCCTCGACGGCTGCGCGCGGGCGCTGGAGCCGCTCCTCGACGCGTCGCCGCCGGATCTCCTGCGCCCGCGCCTGCGCGACCTTCCGACGCTATTTCGTGTCGCGAGGGGGCTGCGCCGCCTGGGCCGCGAGCTCCCACGCGCGCTCGCGCTCCTGCTCGGAGCGGCGCGTCCGGTGCTCGAGCGCTTCTTCGAGAGCGAGCCCCTGCGCGCCACGCTCGCCACCGACGCGCTGATCGGCGCCTGGGCCGGGCCGAGCAGCCCGGGCACGGGCTACGTGCTCTTCCACCACGTCATGGGCGAGACGAACGGCGAGCGCGGGGTCTGGGCCTACGTGGAGGGCGGGATGGGCCGCCTCGCGGAGGCGCTCGCGTCCGCCGCCCGCGAGGCCGGTGCGGAGATCCGCCTCGACGCGCCGGTGTCGAGGGTGCTGGTGCGGGAAGGACGCGCAGCCGGCGTCCTCCTGGAGGACGGGAGCACGCTCGAGGCGGGCATCGTGGTCTCGAACGCCGATCCCCGGCGGACGCTCCTCGGCCTGGTGGGCGCCGAGCACCTGGCCCCCGAGCTCGCACGCGAGGTGGCGGCCCTCGACTTCCGCAGCCCGTCGCTCAAGCTGAACCTGGTGCTCGACCGGCTGCCCCGCTTCTCCGGCCGCAGCTCGGCCGGCGTCGGGCCCGAGCACGTGGGGACGATCCACGTGGGCAGCGAAGACCTGGACGCTCTCGAGCGCTCCTTCGCCGCCGCGGCCGCCGGCCGCCTGCCGCAGCGTCCGATGCTCGAGCTCACCATTCCCTCCAGCCTCGATCCGAGCCTCGCGCCGGTCGGGCGCTACGTGGCGTCGCTCTTCGTTCAGCACGTGCCGTACGAGATCGGCGGGAGCTCCTGGGACGCAGAGCGCGATCGCTTCGCCGACCGGGTGCTGGCGCAGCTCGACGAGGTAGCGCCGGGATTCACGGCGAGCGTGGTCGCCCGCGAGGTGCTCGCGCCGCCGGACCTCGAGCGCATCTTCGCGCTCTCCGGCGGGAACCTCTTCCATGGCGCGATGACGCCGGATCGCCTGCTGTTCCTGCGGCCGCTTCCCGGCTGGTCGCGCTACCGGACTCCGGTCCGGGGGCTCTATCTCTGCGGCGCGGGCACCCATCCGGGCGGCGGGGTGATGGGCGCCTGCGGGCGCAACGCCGCGGCCGAGGTGCTGCGCGACCTCGGGCGGCGGCGGGTGCAAGCGAAGCCCCTCGAGCCGCCGGCGAGCCCGAGGCGCATCCCGGCGGCGTAGCCGCGGGTGCGCCTCAGAGCGGAGCCTGGTGCAGGTACGCGCGCAGCGAGCTGATCTCCTCGGACTGCTCCTCGATCTCGTCCCGCAGCAGATCGCGCAGCGAGAGCATCGCGACCACGCGCCCGTCCAGCATCACCGGCAGGTGTCGGCAGCCGGCGCGGTACATCTTCTCCAGCGACTCGGCGCGGGTCTCCTCGATGTCGGCGGTGATCACCTCTCGCGTCATCACGCTCTCGACCGACGTGCCCTGCGGATCGCGACCCGCCACCAGCACCCGCGTCATCAGGTCCCGCTCCGAGAACATCCCCACCAGCTGCTCCCCGTCGAGGACGGGGAGGGCCCCGACGCGGGCCCGTGTCATCTTGGCGGCGACGTCGAGGACGTTGTCGTCGGGCCGCGCCGAGATGAAGCTGGTGCGTCGCACCACGTGGCGAAGGCTGTGCATGGCTCACCTCCCGCCGCCCGACGGCAGGAGAAAAGCGCCCCGCGCGGCGGAGGAGCCGGAGAGGAGAATCCGCCGGAGGGGGGCACTCGCGGGCGGCCAGCCCACTCCACCACTTCCTCGCGAGCTTGGCAAGCGACGACTTGCCACGCCGCGGCGCCGCGAGCACCCGGCCCCGGGGCTAGCCGGCGGAGGGCTCGCCGGGAGCGCGCGGCGGCAGCGCCGCCGGGGCGCCGGCGTCTCGGGGGCCGGTGTCGCCCGCGCCGGCCGGCTCGGGCGCGGATCCAGCCGGCGCCGCCGACGCGCCCTCGGCGCCCACCATCCGCAGGTACCAGCGCGCCTCCCGCCGGGCGGGATCGCGCTGGAGCGCGTCCCGCCACTCCCGGACGGCCTCGGGCGTGCGGCCCAGGGTGTAGTAGGTGAGGCCGAGCTGGACCTGGGCGGCCAGGAAGTCGGGATTCACCCGCAGGATGCGCCGAAGCTCCCGCAGCGCCTGGTCCGGGAGTCCGGCCTCGCGCAGCGCGCTCGCCAGGCGGTAGCGGATGTCGTGGAAGTCCGGGCAACGATCGAGGGCCTTGCGGTAGCACTCGATGGCGTCGCGCAGCTCCCCCACGTCCCGGTAGGCGTCGCCGAGCGCGGCCTGGAGGTTCGCGAGCTTCCCGCGCGTGGTGGCGTCGAGGGGCCCCTCCTCCTCGGGCGCCGCGGCCGCCGCGGCCAGCGCCCGCGCCCGCTCGAAGTCGCCGAGCCGCTCGTAGATCGTGCGGAGCGCCAGCACGGCCTCGGCGTAGCCGGGGTTGATTCGCACCGCCTCCTCCAGCCGCTCGCGGCAAGCCTCCAGCTCGCCGCGCTGCTCGTGGATCAGCGCGACCATGTAGAGCACGTCGGGGAAGCGGCGGCGGGTGGCGAGCAGGCGCTCGAGGTACGGCAGCGCGGCCTCGGGCTCGCCGCGCTCGAAGTGCTGGCGTCCCCGCTGGTAGGCCTCGCGCTCCTCGGAGCTGAGCTCTGCGGCGGGGCCGGTCACGCGCTTCAGTTGGCCGACGGGACCCAGTCGGCCGCCGACTCGGCGACATCGGTGCCACGGTAGTTCTTGAGGATCACCTCGAAGATCTTCTTGGCCTCATCGGTGCGGTTCATCTTCGAGTAGCAGACGCCGAGCTTGTAGAGAGCGTCGGCGTCGAGGCCGAGCCCGGGATACTTGTCGAGGACGTCGCGATAGCGATCGGCCGCCGACTGGTACTCCTGCCGGTCCATGTAGAAGTCGCCGATGTCGAGCTCGTGGTCGGCGAGCCGCGTGCGCAGCTCCTTCCACATCCGCTCGCCGTCCGCCGCGTAGGGCGAGCCCGGATACTTGGAGAGCAGCGTGTCCAGGAAGCCGAGCGCCTGGTGCGTCGCGGTCTGGTCGCGGTTCGCGGACTTCGCCTGGTTGTAGTGGCACAAGGCCGCGCGATAGACGGTGTAGGGCACGAGCTCGTGCTGCGGATGCAGGTCGCCGAAGTCGCGGTAGTACGACAGGGCCTCGTCGTACTTGCCCTGATCGAAGTAGGTGTCGGCGATCTTCACCTCGGCCAACACCGCGTAGTCGCTGTAGGGGTAGTTGTCGACGATCTGCTGGAAGGACTCGATGGCCTTGGCGTGGTCGACGATCGGGATCACGCCGAGCACGCGCCGGCCTTCGAGCAGGGTGTTGCCCTTGCGGAAGAGATCCTCGGCGGAGGGCGTGTCCTCGACCGGCGCCGGCGGCGGCGTCTTGGTCGCGCAGGCCAGGGCGAGAGGGACGAGGAGGGCGAGTGCGAGGGCATGGCGACGCGGCACGACAACCCCCCGGCATTGAAAGAGAACGCAGCCCAGGCTATCGGATCGTCGCGGCCGCCGTCAACCTGCGGCCGCACGGCCCGGAAAGAGGAGTCCCGATGCCCCATGAGCACCTGAGCAATCTCCGCCTCGACCGCCGGCTGCTGCGACGCAGGGGCTGGATCCCGGAGCGCGAGCTCGAGCGCGAGCTGGCGAAGCTCCCCGACGCGGCGGAGAAGGCGCAGCCCGCGGAGGGCGAGCCCGCGCCCGCGGCGCCGGAAGGTCCGGGCCGCTAGCCGGGCCCGGCGCCGTCTCGGGGAGCCCGG
The DNA here is from genome assembly GCA_033853555.1 of Myxococcota bacterium. Lineage (GTDB taxonomy): Bacteria > Myxococcota_A > UBA9160 > UBA9160 > UBA9160 > JAWOLJ01. The sequence continues at coordinate 15,322 of JAWOLJ010000097.1, read as the reverse complement.
GGAACGCCGTGATCAAGGCCCGTTTCGGTGACCGCATCGACGGCTGGATCCAGGCGGCGCTCCCGGTCCTGTTTCGGCGAAGGATCGACCCGAACTTCCTGACCCTCCTCGGCCTCCTGATCTCGCTGGTGGCCAGCGTCGCGTTCGCGGCCGGCTGGCTGCGCTGGGGCGGCGTGCTGATCCTGGTGGGAGGCTTCTTCGATCTGGTGGACGGCGTGGTGGCGCGCCATCACGGGATCTCGAGCACCTTCGGCGCGTTCCTCGACTCCACCCTCGACCGCCTGGTGGACATGCTGCTCCTGCTGGGCATCCTGATGCACTACGCGCTGGTCGAGCGGCCGGGGGAGGTGCTCCTCGCCGGCGTGGTCCTGGTGGCGAGCGTCATGACCTCCTACACCAAGGCCCGCGCCGAGCGCTACGTCCCGGACTTCGGCGGCGGCGTGCTGGAGCGCGGCGAGCGGGTGGGGCTCCTCGCGGCCGGGGCGATCCTGGGCTTCCTGGTGCCCGCGCTCTGGGTCGTGGCGATCGGCGCCACGGTGACGGTGATCCAGCGCTTCCTCCTGGCGCGACGGGAGATGGAGCGCCTCGATGCGGCGGCGCGCGCCGCCGCCGCGGAGCAGGGTGGATGACGAAGGAAGAGGCGCCCGGAGCGGGCGAGGAGCGGCTTCCCGCGATCGACTTCTCCACCTTCATCCTCTCGCTCTCGACCTCGGCCCTCTACCACCTCGGCCTGGTCGCGGATCCCGAGACCGGCAAGCCCGGCTCGAAGAACCTCGCCCTCGCCCGCCAGACCGTGGACACGCTCGAGATCCTGCAGCAGAAGACGCGGGGAAATCTCGAGCCCGAGGAGGCCCGGCTGCTCGAGAGCCTGCTCTTCGAGCTCCGCCTGCGCTGCGTCGAGTCCGCGAAGTGACGCAGGCTCCGGCGGCCGGCCAGGCCGCCCGCGCCGTGCAGCGGCGCCTGCGCCTCGCGGCGCCCGCGAAGGTGAACTTCGGCCTCCGCATCACGGGCCGGCGGCCCGACGGCTATCACGAGCTCGAGAGCCTCTTCCTCCCGATCTCACTGGCCGACGAGCTCGAGCTCGCGCTCGAGGCGGCGCCCGGCGGACCCGGCGGCGAGCCCGTGCTGGCGGTGGAAGGCCCGGCGGCTTCGGGCGTGCCGGTCGACGCCTCCAATCTGGTGGCACGGGCGGCGGCAGGCTTCTTGCGCGAGGCGGGGATCGCCGGGCGGCGCGCGGTGATCCGGCTCCACAAGGCGGTTCCCGCCGCGGCGGGACTCGGCGGCGGATCCAGCGACGCGGCCGCGGTGCTGCGCGGCCTGGATCGGCTCCTTCCCGGGGTGCTCGCGCCGGAGGCCCTGGCCGCGCTGGCGCTCCGCCTCGGCGCGGACGTGCCGTTCTTCCTGGACCCGCGGCCCGCCCTGGTGCGGGGGATGGGCGAGCAGATCGAGCCCCTTCCGGGCCTCCCGCCCGCCGTCCTCGTGCTGGCCCATCCCGGAACGGGCCTCTCCACCGCGGCCGTCTACCGGGCATACGACCAGGGCGGGGTCGCGTTGACGCCTCCTGGGGTGGGGTCTACGATGCGGGCGCTCTCGAGGCTTCGGGGGCGGGATGGGCGCGTCCGATGGTCCGGCTCCGGTGCAGAAGCGGGCCGGGGAGCGGGCCGGGAAACGGGTTTCGCATCGGCTCCGGACGCTCCGCTCGCACGCGACGCCCTGGTGAGCCTCCTCGACAACGACCTCGAGCCCGCGGCGCAGCGGCTGTGTCCCGCGCTTCGGGGACTGCGGGAGCAGCTCCACGCCTCGGGTGCGCGGGCGGTCGGAATGTCGGGGAGCGGACCGTCCGTGTTTGGCGTGTTCGAGGATGAAGCGGGGGCCCGGGCGGCGCTCTCCAGGATCTCCCTCGCGCCGCCGGCCTGGGCCCGGATCGTGACGACGGTGGCCTCGGTCTGAGCGCGAGATCGCTGGGGCGTCGCCAAACTGGCAAGGCAGCGGCCTTTGGAGCCGCCATGTGCAGGTTCGAATCCTGCCGCCCCAACCACTTTCCGCCTGGCGGGGGATCGACATGCAGGACATGAAGCTCTTCGCCGGCAACTCGAACTCGAGCCTCGCCCGCGACGTGGCGGCGTACCTGGACGTCGAGCTCGGCAAGGTCGAGGTCGGCACCTTCAGCGACGGCGAGGTGAGCGTCGAGATCCGCGAGAACGTGCGCGGCATGGACTGCTTCGTCATCCAGTCCACCAGCGCCCCCGCCAACACGCATCTGATGGAGCTCCTGATCCTGGTGGACGCGCTGCGCCGATCCTCGGCCGGCCGCATCACCGCGGTGGTGCCCTACTACGGCTACGCGCGGCAGGATCGCAAGGTGCGCCCGCGCATGCCGATCTCCGCCAAGCTGGTGGCCGACCTGATCTCGGTCTCGGGCACCGACCGCGTGCTCTGCATCGATCTGCACGCCGGCCAGATCCAGGGCTTCTTCAACATCCCGGTCGACAACCTCTACGCCACGCCGGTGCTGCTCCAGGCCATCAAGGAGCGTTACGTCGACGACCTCACCATCATCTCGCCCGACGCCGGCGGCGTGGAGCGGGCGCGGGCCTACGCCAAGCGCCTGAACGCTCGGCTCGCCATCATCGACAAACGCCGCGAGCAGGCGAACGTGGCCCAGGTGATGCACATCATCGGCGACGTGCGCGATCGCAACTGCGTGATCGTCGACGACATCGTCGACACCGCCGGTACGCTGACCGAAGCCGCCCGCGCGCTCGACCGCGAGGGCGCCCGCGCGGTGTATGCGGCGATCACCCACCCCGTGCTCTCGGGGCCGGCGGTGAAGCGCATCGAGGAGTCGCCCATCCGGGAGCTGGTGGTGACCGACACCATCCCGCTGCGCGCGGACGCGCGGGAGTGCGGGAAGCTCCGAGTGGCGTCGATCGCGCCGATCCTCGGCGAGGCGATCCGTCGCATCAACAACGAGGAGAGCGTGAGCTCGCTCTTCGTCTGAGGGCCGCCGTCGCGAGCGGGTCCGGCAGGAACCCGGCGGGAACGAGCGAGCGGGAGAGGGGAAAGGATCGTGGCGAACGCGCTTTCGGTGGAGGTTCGAGAAGGCACGGGGAAGGGCGTGGCGCGCAAGCTCCGCGCCGCGGGGCGCGCACCCGGCGTGCTCTACGGCCGCGGCAAGGCGGCGGTCGCGCTGGCGTTCGACCCGCGGGCGCTGGAGCGGCTGCTGCGTGCCAGCGAGGCCGGCATGAACACGCTGATCGACCTCGAGGTGTCCGGGCGCGCCGACCTCGCCGGCAAGGTGGTGCTGGTGAAGGAGCTCCAGCGCGAGCCCGTGCGCGGCGCCATCCTGCACGCCGACCTCTACGAGGTGGACCTCGCCAAGACGATCGAGGTGTCCGTCCCCCTCCACATCGTCGGCACGGCGCCGGGCGTCGCGCTCTCGGGCGGCATCCTCGACCACGCGCTGCGCGAGCTCGCGATCGAGTGTCTCCCGCGGGCCATCCCCGACGCGATCGAGGTGGACGTCTCGCAGCTCGAGATCGGCGACTCGATCCACGTGCGCGACCTCGCACTGCCGCAGGGCGTGACGCTCAAGAGCGATCCCGATCTCTCCGTGGTGTCGATCGTGGCTCCGGCCGCGGAGGAGGTGCCGGCTCCGGCCGCGGCGGCCGAGGCCGTCCCGGCGGAAGGCGCCGAGGGCGCAGCTCCGGCCGCGGCGCCGGCGGCGGCGGCGGCCCCGGGCAAGGGCGGGGAGTAGCGGGCGGCGACGTGAAGCTTGTGGTCGGCCTCGGGAATCCCGGGCGCCGCTACGCCGCCACGCGACACAACGTGGGCTATCGCGTCGTGGAGCGGTTCGGTGAGCTGCACCGGATCGTTCCCAACCAGCGCAAGTTCCAGGGTCGCTTCGGGCGCGGAGACGCCGGCGGTCTCGACGTCGGCATCCTCGAGCCGGAGACCTACATGAACCTCTCGGGCGCGGCGGTGGCGGAGGCGCTGCGCTTCCTCCCGGTGGGGGAGCCCTCGCGCGACCTGCTGGTGGTCTCCGACGACGTCGACCTGCCCTTCGGACGCCTGCGCATCCGGCCGGGCGGCGGCGCCGGCGGTCACAAGGGCCTGCGCGACATCATCGAGCACCTGGGGCGCGACGACTTCCCGCGCCTGCGCTTCGGCGTGGGCCGGCCCCCCCACCCGGCGATGGACACCGCCGACTGGGTGCTCCAGGACTTCAGCGCGACGGAGGAGAAGACCCTCGGCGCGCGCATCGAGGACGCCGCGCGCGCGCTCGAGTCGATCCTCTTCGACGGGCTCGAGGCCGCGATGAACCGCTGGAACCGCGAGGCCGCCCCGGCGAGCTGAGCGAAGGTCGCGGCTCCCCTCAGTCGGCGGCCGCGAGCGCCTGCCCCACGATCGCCCGGGCCTCGGTCAGGATGGCCTCCAGGTGGCGGCGATCCTTGAAGCTCTCGGCGTAGATCTTGTAGATGCTCTCGGTGCCCGACGGCCGCGCCGCGAACCAGCCCCCCGCGCTCACGACCTTGAGGCCGCCGATCGCCGCGTCGTTGCCGGGAGCGCGCGTGAGCTTCGCCAGGATGGGCTCGCCCGCGAGCTCGGCGGCACGCACCCGCTCGGGTGAGAGCTTCTCGAGCTTCGCGCGCTCCTCGGCGCTCGCGGGCGCGTCGATCCGCGCGTACTGCGGCGCTCCGAAGCGCTCGGTGAGCGCGCGATAGAGCTCGCCCGGATCCCTCCCGGTGCGCGCCACGATCTCCGCGGCCAGCAGATCCATGATGAGACCGTCCTTGTCGGTGGTCCACACCGTCCCATCGCGACGCAGGAAGCTCGCACCGGAGCTCTCCTCGCCGCCGAAGCAGATCGAGCCGTCGAAGAGCCCCGGCGCGAACCACTTGAAGCCGACGGGCACCTCCATCAGTCGGCGACCGAGAGCCTCCACCACGCGGTCGATCATGCTGCTCGAGACCAGCGTCTTTCCGACGGCGGCGCCGGCCGGCCAGCCGTGGCGATGCGTGAGCAGGTACTGCACCGCCACCGCGAGGTAGTGGTTGGGATTCAGCAGCCCGTCCGACGGCGTCACGATCCCGTGTCGGTCGCAGTCGGGATCGTTGGCGAAGGCCACGCGGTAGCGGTCCTTCAGCCCCACCAGCCGGGCCATGGCGTACGGGCTCGAGCAGTCCATCCGGATCTTCCCGTCGTGATCGACCGTCATGAAGGAGAAGGTCGGATCGAGCTTCGGGTTCACCACGCGGATGTCGAGCCCGTAGATCGCGTTGATGGGATCCCAGTAGTGCACCGCGGCGCCGCCCAGCGGATCGACGGCGAGGGCGAGGCCGGCGCCGCGGATCGCCTCCATGTCCACGACCTGGCGCAGGTCCTCCACGTAGGGCAGGACGAAGTCCTCCTCGTGGGTGGTGGGCGCCGCGAGAGCCTTGGCGAACGGCAGACGCCGCACCTCGCGGTTGCCGCCGCGCAGCAGCTCGTTGGCCCGGTCCTGCACCCGGCGCGTGATCTCCGTGTCGGCGGGCCCGCCGTTCGGCGGGTTGTACTTGAAGCCTCCGTCCTCCGGCGGGTTGTGGGACGGGGTCACCACGATCCCGTCCGCCAGGCGCTGCTTGCGCCCGCGGTTGTGCACCAGGATCGCCCGCGAGATGACAGGGGTTGGTGTCACGCCGTCGTCGCGCTGGATCACGGTCTCGACGCCGTTCGCCGCCAGGACCTCGAGCGCCGTGCACTGGGCCGGCGCCGAGAGGGCGTGGGTGTCCTTGCCCAGGTAGAGCGGGCCGTCGATCCCCCGCGAGCGGCGGTCGTCGCAGATCGCCTGGGCAATGGCGAGGATGTGGGCCTCGGTGAACGAGCCGCGCACCGACGAGCCCCGGTGGCCGCTCGTCCCGAAGCTCACCCGCTGGCCGGGGTCCTCCGGGTCCGGCTTGCGTTCGAAGTAGTCGCGCTCGAGCCGAGCCAGATCCACGAGGAGGCTGCGGGGGGCCGGCTGGCCGGCCAGGGGCGATAGCGCCATGTGTCCCTCCTCGAAGCCGCCGTTCCGCGGTGGTCGCGGCCGGAGACCTCGCGCTCGTCGGGGAATCCCTCGGGAGAAGCTCGAGCAAGCGTCGTGCCAGCACACCCCGAAGGGTCGCCTGCGACCCGGCGCCGCGGTGGTCTCTCGTGCCCCAGCCGACCGCGTGCGCTGTGGCACCAAGCAGCACTCCGAGACGTTTGCGCACCAGGGCGAGCCGGCAAGCGCCCGAAGGCCACGCGCGAGCGTCCGCGCTTGGCGTCCCCCTTGCATGGATCCCCTTGAGGATCGGCGATCTCCGCCCGTCCTGCGCGGGAAGGTCCCCGCGCGGAGGTGGATCGATCGCCCGCGGGCCGAGCGGAGGGAGGGTACGACATGCTGCGGTGGAGCCCCGAGCCGAGGAATCCTGCAGGCCGGTACGGAGCCCGTGGGCTGGTGGTGGGCGCCGCCCTCCTCCTCGGAGCCTGCGGCCCGAAGACGCCGCCTGCAGCGCCTGCGGTGGACGTGGTCGTGGCCGACGTGGTGCAGCGCGACGTGCCCATCACGTCGGAGTGGATCGGCACCACCCAGGGGCTGGTCGACGCCCAGATCCGCGCCCAGGTCTCCGGCTACCTGATGTCCCGCGACTACCAGGAGGGATCGCTCGTGAAGCAGGGCGACCTCCTGTTCGTGATCGATCCCCGCCCCTACCGCGCGGCGCTCGAGGCCGCGCAGGGGCAGCTCGGACGGGCGCAGGCGGCGCTCGCGAAGGCCGAGCAGGACGTCGTCCGCTACACGCCGCTGGCCAAGGAGGGCGCGGTCAGCCAGCAAGAGCTCGACAACGCGATCCAGGCGCGCGCTGCGGGCCGCGCCGCGGTGCAATCCGCTCGGGCGGATCTCGACAAGGCGAAGCTGGATCTCGCGTTCACCGACATCCGCGCGCCCATCACCGGGATCGCAGGGATCGCCCAGGCGCAGGTCGGCGACCTGGTGGGGCCGAGCACGAGCGAGCCCCTCACGGTGGTGTCGCAGATGGACCCGATCCAGGTGGTGTTCCCGGTGAGCGAGCGGGAGTACCTGGCCTACGTGAAGCGCCACCAGGCCTCCGCCGAGCAGTCCCGGGTGGGAAGCCTCCGCCTCGTGCTCGCGGACGGGAGCGTGTATCCGCAGCCCGGACGGGTGACGGTGGCGGGCCGCGCGGTGGATCCGAAGACCGGCACACTGCTGCTCAAGGGCGAGTTTCCGAACCCCGGGAACGTGCTGCGCCCGGGGCAGTACGCGCGGGTGCAAGCGGTGCTGGAGACGCGCAAGGCGGCGCTGCTCGTGCCGCAGCGCGCGGTGCAGGAGCTCCAGGGCACCTACCAGGTGGCCGTCGTCGGGCCGGACCAGAAGGTGGAGATGCGGGTGGTGCAGCCCGGTCCCCGCACCGAAGGCTCCTGGGTCATCGACAAGGGCCTCGCGCCCGGCGAGCGCGTGATCGTGGAGGGCGTGCAGAAGGTGCGGACGGGGGTCGCGGTGAATCCCCAGGCCGCCTCCGCTCCGGCCGTCGCGGCGCCTCCCCCCGGACGAGAAGGTTAGGCGGTGAGCAGCGAGCGCCCGACCGGCGACTACTTCTTCGTCCGCCGGCCCATCGTCGCGATCGTGATCGCGATCGTGACGGTGATCCTCGGCCTGGTCTCGATGACGCGCCTCCCGATCTCCCAGTACCCGGACATCGTGCCGCCGGAGATCCAGGTTCAGGCCACCTACACCGGCGCGGACGCCGTCACCATCGAGCAGTCGGTGGCGACGCCGATCGAGCAGCAGGTGAACGGCGTCGACTACATGATCTACATGCGCTCGGTGAACGCCAACGACGGCACCATGACCCTGCGCGTCTCCTTCCAGGTGGAGACGAACATCGACATGGACAACGTCCTGGTGCAGAACCGGGTGAACCAGGCCAGCGCGAGCCTCCCGTCCGACGTGCGCAACTACGGCGTCACGGTCAAGAAGTCGACCTCGAACCCGATGATCCTCTTCTCGCTCTACTCGCCGAAGGGAACCTACGACGACGGCTTCCTCGGGAACTACGCCAACATCAACATCGTCGACGCCTTGAAACGCGTGCCGGGCGTGGGCGACGTGGTCATCTTCGGCACGAGCGACTACGCCATGCGGGTCTGGGTGAAGCCCGACAAGCTGGCGCAGCTCGGCCTGACGGTTCCCGATCTGATCGACGCGATCCAGAAGCAGAGCGCCGTGAATCCCTCGGGCAAGCTCGGCGGCGAGCCGGCGCCAGCGGGGCAGGAGTTCACCTACAGCGTTCGCTCCCAGGGCCGGCTGGTGACGGCCAAGGAGTTCGGCGACGTGGTCGTCCGCTCCGACCCGAGCGGGGCGCAGGTGCGGCTCAAGGACGTGGCGCGCATCGAGCTCGGCGCGTTGAACTACAACCAGCGCGGGCGCCTGAACGGGAAGCCCGCCGCCATCATCGCGGTGTACCAGATCCCCGGCTCGAACGCGCTCCAGGTCGCGGCGGGCCTCAAGCGCACCATGGAGGAGGCGAAGGCGCGCTTCCCGCAGGACCTGGACTACGTGACCTCGCTCGACACCACGCTCGCGGTCTCGGAGGGCATCAAGGAGATCCAGAAGACCCTCTACGAAGCGATGGTGCTGGTGATCCTGGTGGTCTACCTGTTCCTGCAGAGCTGGCGCGCGACGCTGATCCCACTGCTCACCGTCCCGGTCTCCCTGGTGGGCGCCTTCGCAGTCTTCCCGATGCTCGGCTTCTCCATCAACACGCTCTCGCTCTTCGGCCTGGTGCTCGCGATCGGGCTCGTGGTGGACGACGCCATCGTGGTGGTGGAGGCGGTGCAACACCACATCGAGCACGGCCTCTCGCCACGCGACGCCACCGTGAAGGCGATGCAGGAGGTCGCGGGGCCGGTGGTCGCGATCGCGCTCGTGCTCTCCTCGGTGTTCATCCCGGTGGCGTTCGTGCCGGGGATCACGGGGCGCATGTACCAGCAGTTCGCGCTCACGATCGCGATCTCGGTGCTGATCTCCGCCATCAACGCGCTGAGCCTCTCGCCGGCCCTCTCGGCGCTGCTGCTCAAGCCCGGAGCGTCGAGGCGCGGGCCGCTCGGGCGCTTCTTCGACGCCTTCAACCGCTGGTTCGACCGCACCACCGGCCGCTACGTGGGCCTGACCGGGATCTGCGTGCGCAAGGCGGGCCGCACGCTCCTCTTCCTGGTGGCGCTCACCGCCGGCACGCTGCTCCTCGGCACGCGGCTCCCCACCGGCTTCGTGCCCGACGAGGACCAGGGCTACCTCTTCGTGAACGTCCAGCTCCCCGATGCGGCATCGATGGAGCGGACCGACGCCGTCTGCAAGCAGGTGGAGGCGATCCTCGCCAAGACACCCGGTGTGGGCTACTTCGACACCGTCGCGGGCTACAGCCTGATCTCCCAGAGCTCGGCCACCTACAACGCCTTCTTCTTCGTGTCGCTCGCGCCGTGGGAGGAGCGGAAGACCGCGGACACGGACTTCCGGGCGATCCTCGCCTCGCTGAATCGCCAGCTCGCCAGCATTCCCGGCGCCCTCTCCTTCGCCTTCCTGCCGCCGCCGATCCCGGGCATCGGCACCGGCGGGGGCTTCTCGCTCTTCCTCCAGGACCGGAGCGGCGGGAGCGTCGAGTTCCTGGAGGAGAACGTGCAGCGCTTCCTCCAGGCGGCGCGCAAGCGGCCCGAGCTCCAGCGCCTGTTCACGCCGTTCCGCGCCTCGGTGCCGCAGATCTACGCCGACGTGGATCGCGACAAGGCGCTCAAGCAGGAGGTGGACCTGCGAAACGTCTACAGCACGCTCCAGGCCTTCATGGGCGGCGCCTACGTCAACGACTTCAACCGCTTCGGGCGGCAGTGGAAGGTCTTCCTGCAGGCGGAGCCCGAGTACCGGCGCACCGCCGCGGACATCGGCGCGTTCTACGTGCGCAACACGGCGGGAGACATGGTGCCGCTCTCGACGCTGGTCTCCGCCCACGACGTCCGCGGCCCGGAGTTCACCACGCGCTTCAATCTGTATCGCGCCGCGGAGATCACCGGCTCGCCCGCGCCCGGCTACAGCTCCGGGCAGGCCATGGCGGCGCTCGAGGACGTGGCTCGCGAGGTGCTGCCGCCGGAGATCTCCTACGCCTGGAACGCGATGTCCTACCAAGAGAAGCAGGCGTCGGGCGGAGCGGTGGTCTTCGTCCTCGCGCTGGTGATGGTGTTCCTGATCCTGGCCGCGCAGTACGAGAGCTGGTCGCTGCCCTTCAGCGTGCTGCTCGGGACCCCGCTCGCGGTGTTCGGAGCCTTCCTCGGTCTGCTCTCCCGGCGCTTCGATCTGAACGTCTTCGGCCAGATCGGGCTGGTGATGCTGATCGGCCTCGCGGCCAAGAACGCGATCCTGATCGTCGAGTTCGCGAAGCTCGAGCTCGAGGCGGGGAAGGGCGTGGTGGAGGCGGCGCTCGCCGGGGCCCGGCTGCGCCTGCGCCCGATCCTGATGACCTCCTTCGCCTTCATCCTCGGCTGCGTTCCGCTCTGGCTCGCGAGCGGCGCCGGCGCGGTGTCGCGACAGCAGCTCGGCACCGCCGTCATCATGGGCATGCTGGTGGCGACGACCCTCGGGATCTTCCTGGTGCCGGTGCTCTTCGTGGTGATCGAGCGCTTCTCGCATCGCGGCCACGCGGAGCCCTCGCCCGAGCCCGCGACCACGCTCTCGCCGCTCCCGAGCCCGGTGGCGGGAGGGCGCGAGTGAGGACCCGCCGCGGACCCGCCGCGCTCGTCTCGCTCGCCGTCGCGCTCGCGGGCTGTGCGGTCGGTCCGAACTACCGCCGGCCGGAGACCGCCGCGCCGGAGAGCTTCCGCGGCCAGGCAGGCCCGACCGAGCCGGCGTCGCTGGCCGACCTCCCGTGGTGGGAGGTGTTCCAGGATCCGGTCCTCCAGAGCCTGGTCCAGGAGGCGCTGACGAACGACTACGACCTGCAGACCGCGGCGCAGCGGGTCGAGGTGGCGCGGAACCTGGTCGGGGTGGAGCGTTCGCCCCTCTTCCCGCAGGTGGGCTACGAGGCGGCTGCGGCCCGAGGCAAGAACACCCTGTTCAACGCCATCCAGCCAGGAAGCAACCAAGGCAATGTCTTCCTCGCTGCGCTGAACGCGAGCTGGGAGCTCGACATCTGGGGCCGCATCCGCCGCTCGACGGAGGCCGCGCGCGCGGAGCTCTTCGCCAGCGAGGCCTTCCGCCGCGGCGTCTGGCTTTCCCTGGTGAGCAACGTGGCGCAGGCCTACTTCGAGCTGCGCGAGCTCGATCTCGAGCTCGAGATCGCGCAGCGCACCGTCGCATCGTTCGAGGAGACGCAGCGGCTCTTCGAGCGGCAGTACCGCGGCGGTGTCGCCTCGCGGCTCGCGGCCCTGCGCGCCGAGGCCGCGGCGGCACAGGCGGCCGCCAGCGTCCCCGCTCTCGAGGCGGAGATCGTGGCGAAGGAGAACCAGCTCTCGGTGCTGCTCGGCCGTCCGCCCGGGCCGATCCCGCGCGGCGCCGCGCTGGTGGAGCAGAGCGTGCCGCCGGAGGTGCCGGCCGGGCTTCCCGCCTCGCTGCTCGAGCGGCGCCCCGATCTGGTGGAGAGCGAGCAGACGCTCGCGGCGGCGAATGCCCGCGTGGGCGTGGCCGTTGCCGACTTCCTGCCGCGCATCGGTCTTACCACGTTCTACGGAAGCGTCAGCCCGGAGCTCCACAACCTGCTGGAGAAGGGCACCACCGCCTGGTCGATCGCCGCCCAGGCCGCCGGGCCGATCTTCCAAGGCGGGCGGCTTCTCTACAGCTATCGCGCGGCGAAGGCCCAGTGGGAGCAGGCGCGGCTCCAGTACGAGCAGGGCGTGCTGATCGCGCTCGGCGAGGTCTCGAACGCCCTCGTCGCGCGCGAGAAGCTCGTCGCGGTGCGTGACGAGGACGCGCGCGCGGTGGCGGCACTCCAGGAGTCCGTGCGGCTCTCGACCGTGCGCTACCTGGGCGGCCTCGCGAACTACATCGAGGTGCTCGACGCCCAGCTCCAGCTCTTCCCGGCGGAGAACGCGCTGGCCCGGGCCGAGCGCGACCTCCTGCTCACCACCGTGCAGATCTACAAGGCGCTCGGCGGCGGCTGGTGGATCGATCCGGCGACCCCGCCCGGCCCCGTGCCTCCGCCGCCGGCCCCCGCGTCTCCAGCTGCCCCGACAAGTCCATGATTGTCTGGCGTTAAATGCGAATCATCTAATAAAATTCATTAATATTGTCCCATTGACCGGGTCATTGTCTGCCATCTATCCTGCCGGGCCATGGGCTCGAGCACCGAGCGCGGCGCCGCCGGCAACGGGCGGCCGGTCTACCGGCAGATCGCCGAGCGGATCCAGCAGGAGATCGAATCCGGTCGCCGCGCCGATGGCGAGCAGCTGCCGACGATCCGCGCGCTCGCCCGCGAGCTCGGCGTGAACCGCGACACGGTGGCCCGAGCCTACGAGGAGCTCGCCGCCGCCGGCCTGCTGGAGGCCACCGTCGGGCGGGGAAGCTTCGTGCGCTCCCGCGCTGCGGCCGCAGCCGCGTCCCACCTCGATGCGCCGCTCTCGCCCGCCGTCCTCGGGCTCCTCGATCTCGAGCGCGCGCGCCCGCGCTACGGCTTCGCGGGCGACGCGGTCCCGCTGCACTCGCTCCTTCCCGATCCCGCGCTCTATCCGGTGGAGGGCTTCCGCCGCGCGCTCGCGCGGGTGATGGCCGACCAGGGAGCCGAGCTCCTGCGCTACGGCGTGCCACAGGGCCATCCGGGCCTGCGCGAGGAGCTGGCGGCGCGGCTGCGCGCCGTCGGCGTCGAGGCGGAGGCGCACGAGCTCGCGCTCACCCAGGGTGCGAGCGAGGGGATCCAGCTCGCGCTTCGGCTGTACTGCGCCACGGGCGATGCGGTGGCGGTGGAGGAGCCCACGTATCACCACGTGCTGACGGCGCTCACGGCGCTCGGCCTGCACGCCGTCCCGATCCCGCTCGGCGAGGACGGCCCCGACCTCGCCGCGCTCGAGGAGGCGCTCGCGCGCCCCGAGGTGAAGCTCTTCTACACCATGCCGAGCTTCCACAACCCGATGGGGACCTCGACCTCGCTGGCCCAGCGCCGCGCGCTCCTCGCCCTCGCCGCGCGCCAGCGCAAGCCGGTGATCGAGGACGCCTACGAGATGGACCTCCGCTACGCCGGAAGGCCCGTGCCCTCGCTGGCCGCGCTCGATCGCGCCCGGCTGGTCTCGCAGCTGGTCTCGTTCTCGAAGTCGCTCTTCCCCGGGCTGCGGGTGGGAGCGATCCTGGCGCGCGGCCGCGCGCTCGACGGGGTGATCGCGCTCAAGCAGACCACCGACCTCGGCGGCTCCTTCCTGCTCCAGGCGGCGCTGGCGGAGTTCCTGCGGCGCGGGGAGTACGACCGCCACCTGGCGCGGGTTCGCCGCGCGCTGCTGGCGCGGCGCGACGCGCTCCTCGAGGCGCTCGCGCGCGAGATGCCCGAGGGCACGCGCTGGACCACGCCCGAAGGCGGGCTCCAGCTCTGGGTGGAGCTGCCCGGCGGGATCGACACCGCGGAGCTCCTGCCGGAGGCGGGCCGCGCAGGCGTGCTCTTCGCGCCGGGCTTCCAGTTCCGGCACGACGGCCGACCGTCCTCGGGGATGCGCGTCTCGTTCGCGCTGGCCGACGAGGAGGCGATCCGCCGTGGTGTCGCGGCGCTCGGCAAGGTGGTGCGGGAGCGTCTCGCCCGCGGCGGCGTGTCGCTCCGCGAGCACAGCGTGAACCTCTGACGGCTCCACGGGGAGCCAGGGAGAGAGCCATGGCGAAGCAGGAGAGCGGGCGGAACGGCGGGGAGGCGGGACGCACCACGGCCGAGGCCTTCGAGATCAAGGTGGGCCTGGCCGAGATGCTGAAGGGCGGCGTCATCATGGACGTGACGACCCCCGAGCAGGCGAAGATCGCCGAGGACGCCGGCGCCTGCGCCGTGATGGCGCTCGAGCGCGTGCCCGCCGACATCCGCAAGGAGGGCGGCGTCGCCCGCATGTGCTCGATCGAGGTGATCGAGGGCATCCAGCGCTGCGTCTCGATCCCGGTGATGGCGAAGGTGCGGATTGGCCACTTCGTGGAGGCGAAGGTGCTCGACGCGCTCGGCGTGGACTTCATCGACGAGAGCGAGGTGCTGACTCCCGCCGACGAGGCGCACCACATCGACAAGCACCCCTTCCGCTCGCCCTTCGTCTGCGGCGCGCGGGATCTCGGCGAGGCGCTGCGCCGGATCGCCGAGGGCGCGGCGATGATCCGCACCAAGGGCGAGGCCGGAAGCGGGAACATCGTGGAGGCCGTGCGGCACCTGCGCCAGGTCTTCGGCGAGATGCGCGCGCTGACCGTGGTCCCGCCGGAGGAGCTCGGGGCTCGCGCCAAGGAGCTGCGCGCTCCGCTCGACCTGGTGCGCGCCGTCGCCGCGCACGGGAAGCTCCCGGTGCCGAACTTCGCCGCGGGCGGGATCGCGACACCGGCGGACGCCGCCCTCTGCATGTCGCTCGGCGCCGAGGCGGTGTTCGTGGGCTCGGGGATCTTCAAGAGCGCAGACCCCGCCGCGCGCGCCCGCGCGGTGGTGCACGCGGCACGCCACTGGCAGGACCCGGTGGAGGTGCTGAACGCCTCGCGCGGCCTCGGCAAGGCCATGGAGGGGATCGCCCTCGAGACCCTGGCCGAGAGCGAGCGGCTGGCGAACCGGGGCTGGTAGCGATGGGCCCGACGCCTCTGCGTGTCGGAGTGCTCGCGCTGCAGGGCGACTTCGAGAAGCACGCCCGGGCCGTCGAGCGCGCGGGGGCCGAGGCGGTGCTGGTGTACCTGCCGAAGCATCTGGACGGTCTGGACGCCCTGATCCTTCCCGGTGGCGAGAGCACCACCATCTCGAAGGGCCTCACGGCGGCGGGCCTGGTCGAGCCGCTGCGCGAGCTCGGCCGCGCGGGGACGCCGATCCTCGGCACCTGCGCGGGGGCGATCCTGCTGGCGCGCGAGGTGGCGAACCATCCGGTGCCGACCCTCGGTCTCCTGGACCTGCGGGCGCTGCGGAACGCCTATGGCACGCAGGTGGACTCCTTCGCGAGCGAGCCCGATCCGGGCGCGGCACCCGGCCTCGAGGGCCTGCGCTGCGTCTTCATCCGGGCGCCGCGCCTCGAGGCCCTGGGACCCGGCGTCGAGGTGCTGGCGCGCGTCGACGGGGAGCCGGTGCTGGTGCGCCAGGGCCGGATCCTGGCGGCCACCTTCCACCCCGAGCTCACCGACGAC
>JAWOLJ010000096.1:0-32518 GCA_033853555.1 Myxococcota bacterium | reverse complement strand
ATCGGAGCCGAAGTGATAGGGGCTGCCACCGCCGGAGACGTCCGCTGCGGCGCTGCACGTGGCCGGGTCGGATGAGATCCGGCCGGTGTCACACGCCGGATCGACGAAGTCGTTTGCGGCGGCCTGCAGATAGAACGAGTCCGCTCGCACCTCCGGGGCGATGGCCGCGGAGAGCCCCAGGGTCAGGCACGCCAGCGCGAGCAGCGGGAGCGCAAGCGAATTGGTGAACGATCTCGGGGACGTGTGCCGCAACGTGGCCTCCTGGGCGAACAGGCCCGCGGCGAGATCTCGTGCGAGGTCCCACCGCCGAGCCCTTCCCAGGAGACTCAGCGAGCGACACCGATTAGAGCACCTGGCGGGTGCCAGGTCGAGCGGATTCTCGGAGAGGGGCGCCCGCAGCGCGGGCAGCGGCTCCGCTCCGCTCACCCGGCGAGCTCTAGTGCCTCCACGAATGCGCGTAGACGCCTTACCGCGTTCGGCAGATGCGCGATGAAGCCCATGTGGCTGCCCGGGTACCAGTGGATGGCGGGCCTGCCCCAGCGCCTCCACATCTCGCGCACCACCTCGGGACGAAAGAAATGGTCGTCCTGCGCGGCGAAGAGCTGGATGCGCTCGAGCGGGATCACGGGGCGGAGGTCGTTCCAGCCGAGCCGCGCCGTGAAGTCGGCGAAGTCTCGCGGCCGCCAGCCGAAGCGCGCGAGATCGGCACGCATGGCGCCGAGGACGGGCGCATCGGCCAGGAGCGCGCCCAGGTCCATGTGGGCGATGAACGGAGCGGAGAAGGCGAAGCCCGGCTCGAGACAGGTCAGCGACGCCGCGAGGGCGCCGCCCAGCGAGAGACCGACCACTCCCACGGGCGTGGACGACTCGCGCCGCATCCACGCGAGGAGCGTGCGCGCATCGAGCAGGGTCTGGCGCAGGGATTCCATGCTTCGGACCAGATCCGCCGTCCAGTAGAGCTCGCCGTCGAAGCGCGAGCCACGGGGCTTTCGTCGCCCGTGGTAGGGAGGCTGGAGCTGGACCACCTCCATGCCGAGCATCGAGGCCATGGTGGCGAGGAGCGCCACCTCCTCGAAGATCGTCTCGGGCTGCATGTAGCCGTGGATGTAGAGCAGTCGCGGCCGCCGGGGATCCGCCTCAGGCCGGACGCGCCGCGCGTAGACGGTGTGGAGGCGGCGCCGGCGAGCGTGGTAGTAGCGGCGAAAGTCGGGCTCGAGCGGCTCGTGGAGCGAGCGGAACGTCAGGTCTTCGCTCTCGAGGCCCCCGAGGCGCCAGCGGCGGCGTCGCGTCACCTCGGGCAGGCGGCCCGGAGCCGGGAAGAGCGTCTCGACGGACAGCCCCTCGTAGGCACCGAGGCGATCGAGGGTGTTGCGAGGGCGGGGCCGGAGCACCTGGATCGCACGAGCCAGTGCCCCGGTGACGTCGTCCAGGTGGGGAAGCTCGGGCATGCGCGCGGGCTCTGGCCTCCGCCTTCAAGATACCGCCCCGGCGGCCCCGGCTTGCCACAGCACGCGTCGTGCACAGGCTTCTCGACCGCGCGCGATCCCGCGCGCCACGAGCACCCGGGAGGCGACATGGCGAATCCGCTTCGACTGCTCGCATCCGACCGGCCCGACGAGCCGGAGGCCGCGGGCCTTGCGCACGGCCCGCAGGGCGTGCCTCCGGCGCCGGAGGACGGCGTGCTCCTCGACGCCTACTCCCAGGCGGTGGTGTCGGTGGTGGAGGCGGTGGGCCCGGCCGTCGTCAGCATCACCGTGGACGGCGACCTCGCGAGCGGCGCCCGCGGAGCCCGGCGTGCGAAGGGAGGCGCGGGCTCGGGCGTGCTGGTCGCGCCCGACGGCTACGTCATCACCAACCATCACGTGGTGGGCGCGGCCCGGGCCGTCGAGGTCGGGCTCTCCGACGGACACGTGCTTCCCGCCCGGCGGATCGGCGGGGACCCGGCCACGGATCTCGCGCTGGTGCGCGTGGAGGGCTCGAGCCTTCCCTACGCCACGCTCGCGGGCGGGAGCCTCGCGCGGCCGGGGCAGCTCGCGATCGCGATCGGCAATCCCCTCGGCTTCTCCTCCACGGTCTCTGCGGGCGTGGTCTCGGCGGTGGGCCGGGCCCTGCGCGGGCGCGACGGGCGGCTCATCGAGGACGTGATCCAGCACACCGCGCCCCTCAACCCCGGAAACTCGGGCGGCGCGCTCGCCGACTCGCGCGGCCGCGTGATCGGGATCAACACCGCGATCATCGCGCTGGCCCAGGGGATCGGCTTCGCGATCCCGGCCTCGACCGCCGGCTGGGTGGTGCCGCAGCTCCTGGCCCACGGCCGGGTGCGGCGCGGCTGGCTCGGGCTCGCCGGCCACACGCGACCGCTGCCGCGGGCGCTGGCGCGCCGTCTCGCCCTCGCGACGGAGGGCGGCGTCGAGGTGCTGAAGGTGGTGGAGGGCGGACCGGCCGCGCGCGCCGGCGTGCGACCCGGCGACTGGATCGTCTCCTTCGCCGACACGCCCGTGGGTAGCGCCGACGATCTCCAGCGCCGGCTCGCCGACTGGCCGAGCGGACGCAGCGCCCCGCTCGGCCTGGTGCGGGACGGGGCGCGCCTCAGCCTCGAGGTGCGGCCGGAGGAAGCGCCGGCGGCGTAGCCGGCTCCGCGGGCTCGGCGGCGGGCGCGGGCTCCAGCCACGCGCGGACCTGCGCATACACCGCCGGGTGATTCAGCAGGCGCATGTGGCCGAGCCGCCCCACGTGATGGCCGTGCTCGTCCCGGAACGGGATGCGCCTCGCGTGGGCGGCGGCACCGCCCCCCGAGGCGCTCGGGAAACGCACTAGAGTGTCGCCGATCACGAAGCCCACGGGATGGCTCGGGCTGCGCGTCAGCGTGGCCGCCACGAAGTAGTGGGTGGCGGAGTCGAGGAAAGGGATGTCGTGGCGGTCGTTCTCGAGGAGCGCATCCAGGTCCTTCCCGCGCCAGTCCTCCTCCACCAGGTAGCCGAAGCGCAGGTCCTTGATCCCGACGCTCCGGCCGTTCACGATCCGGCCGAGCGGCCGCGTGACATCGAGCGCGCCGAGCGCCCAGCCCGCCACGTTCCCGAGCTTCTCGAGGGGCGCTCCCAGGTGCGGGGTTCCGAGGCAGAAGACGTGCCGCACGGCGCCGACCCAGCCGTCGCCGCGCTCGCGGCCCTGATGACAGGCGCTTCGCACCACGAGGCCGCCCATGCTGTGGCCGACCAGCACGATCTCCTCGGCGCCGCCGGGCCAGGCGGCCGCGAGCTCGCGCAGCCGGTCGGCCAGCAGCGCGCCGTTCTCGGAGACGTGAAGCCCGGTGTTGTAACGCAGGTAGAGCGGCGCGTAGCCGAGGTCCCGCGCGAGCTGCGAGCCGTAGCTCGTCTCGTCGTTGCCGTAGTAGGCCCGGGAGAAGAAGCGCCAGACGCGCTCGTTCCCGGCGAGGCCGTGGACGAACACCACGAGCCGCGTTCCGGCCTCGGGATACGCGCGGCGCAGCGCCTCGGGCTCGAGCGCGAGCGGTCGCCCCGCGTGCCGGAACTCCATTCGCATTCGCAGCGGGCTCCGCTCGCGCTCCAGGCGGTCGCCCACGAAGCCGTTCAGCGCGCCGACGGCGTGATCCCACGCGGCGGGGGCGGGATCGGGGGACGCCGGCGCAGCCTGCTCGAGCGGGGCGAGCGCCAGGTCGGCCGCTCCGCCGGCGAGCCAGGCCGCACCGCGGATGCCCGCGTAGACCAGGCCCGAGATGCCGTCGTGGAGCACGCGTGCTGCCGTGGCGGGGAGCCGGGTCGTGGGCACCTGCTCCAGGGCCCAGAACGGATACTTGGCGATCGCAGTGTGCATCTCCGCCACGGTCGAGGTGCCGCCACGGATCGCCGACACGAGCAGGTCCTTCACTCCACGGATCTCGTCTGCGCTCCTCATGCGCCAACCCCTCCTGTGCGGCGAGCCGCTCTCGGCGCTTGCTATCGAGGCCAGGGGGGCGAACAGCTCCCCACTACTCCCGCGGCGGGCGGCCTGTCAACTCACCCGAGGGCGGGTGATGCAACGCGCGCGCACTTGCTCGTCGGCGCGACTCCCGACATCCTGTAGGAGCCCGCCGCCCTGGCGGGTCGGCGCGAGGCGTGATGCCCGCGCCGAAGCTCCGCGGAGCGCGATTCGCCTCCGCGAGAGGAGTGTCGAGATGCGTTCACGATTCCGGCATTGGCGTCTACAGGATCTCGAGCCTGCCTACGCGGACCTCGGCTGCGGTGGTCCCCGGGCCTCCGAGGGCTGGGCCGAGGAGGCGGCGGAGCGCGCGCGGCGCTTCGGTCGCCACCGCTTCGACCATCGCCGCTTCGAGGAGGACGAGCTCGTGGCGAGCGCCGGGCTCGGCGTGCGGCGCCCGCTGCGCTTCCTGGCCTGGAAGCTCGACCTCGACGACGGACAGACCACGCGCCTCGCGCGGATCCTGGAGCGGCTCAAGCTCGAGCGGGCCCAGGCGGCGCTCGATCTGCGGCGCGCGGCGGCGGAGCTCGCCGACGCGCTCGAGAGCGACGAGTTCGCGCGCGCCAAGGTCGAGTCCGCGAACGAGTTCCGCGCCTCGGCAGCCAAGCGCGTGGAGGCCGCGGTGGCCCTCGCGCTGGAGGAGCTGCACCAGCTCCTCCAGCCCGAGCAGCGCGCGCGGCTGGCGGAGCTGGTGCGAACCGGGCTCGTCCGGCTGTAGCGCACGCCGGTTCCGGCACCGGGCCCCGTCGTCGCGGCTCGCCGC
The DNA here is from genome assembly GCA_033853555.1 of Myxococcota bacterium. Taxonomy (GTDB): domain Bacteria; phylum Myxococcota_A; class UBA9160; order UBA9160; family UBA9160; genus JAWOLJ01. Next base: position 27,777 of record JAWOLJ010000096.1, on the reverse strand, counting down.
AGCGCTCGATCGGGCGCGGGCGAGCGCTCGGCGACGGGCCCCCGGTGCCGGTGATCGCGCACTCGCGCGATCGGGGTGGCCGCCGGCTGGGGGAGCGACCGCGCCCAGCGTACGCGGGCCGGCGCGCGCAGCGTGTGACGTCGCGGTGAGCCATCACAACCTCACCGCGGTGTCCCAGGGCGTCCTCGGGAGCCTTGCCGGGAGCAGCCCCTGTGCCTCCCGGAGCGATGAACTTCACACGTCGCCGCGCCTCGCCGTGCTAGGCTCGCGCGCGTCTGGGGGGTGGAGCATGGCGCTCGATGGAGCGCCCGGGCAGGTCGGTGAAGCACCTCCAGATCCCTCAGCCGGCCAAGCGGACAGCCCCCTCCTGGCGCGAGCGCTGCGTCCTCCTTCGTCGGATCGACGAGCTTCGCGCCCGCGAGATGGTGCTGCGCCGCTTCGACCGGGCGCGCTGGGAGCGCGACGCCGACGCGCTCGAGGCGGAGATCGAGCGGCTCCTCGCGGCGGCCGGCGAACGGGTGTGACCTGGTCGGCCGCGACGGGGGCCCGGCAGCTTCACCGTCGCGTCACCGTTTCTCCACGGCCGAGGTTCCGCGCGGCCCGGGCGGCCGTTGCGAGGCTTCAGGCCGAGATCGGCCCCGGCGGCTCCGGCCGCCCGCCGGTGGCCGCCACGAAGGCCTCGGTCTCGGCGTCGGTGGCGCGCACGCGCGACACCGCCTTGTGCACGTAGAGGCGGCGCGGATCGACCTTCGCCATGCGCCGGGGCTCTCGTGGTCGCATCTCGTAGGTCACCGGCTGCCGGTGGTCGGCGAGCTGGAGCCTCGGGTCGTACACGCTCTCGAACTTCCAGAGCATCTTCACGAAGTTGGTCTGGCCCTGGAGCAGCCGCCTGGCCGCGATCAGCAGCGTGTCCTTGAGCGCGCCGAAGCCCATGTGCTTGCGATTCAGCACCTGCTGCGTCTTCACCAGCTCCTCGTAGAAGCGGTGGAGGGGGAGCCGCGTCGGCAGCACGCAGTGCTGGATGTCGAAGAGCCGGTAGTCGCGCGAGAGCAGGCGGCGCGACTCGGTGTGCCAGGTCTCGGTGCCGGGGTACGGCGTGTTCACGCTCACGTTCACGATCTCGGGGATGCCGAGCGCCCATTCTCGGATCACCTGGAAGCGGGCCTCGTCCCAGTCCGGATCGGCGATGATGTTGACCGCCACCATGATGCCGAGGGAGCGCGCGAACTCGAGGGCCTCCATGCTCTTCTCGAGGGTCACCCGCTTGCGGTAACGCTCGAGGCCCTCCGCATCCAGCGCCTCCAGGCCGAGGAACATGTAGGAGAGGCCGAGCTCCTTCCAGTAGCGGAACACGTCCTTGTTGCGGAGCAGCACGTCCGCGCGGGTCTCCAGGTAGTACTCCTTCCGGATCCCGCGCCGCTCGATCTCCGCCCCGATCGCGAAGCCGTGCTTCGATTGGATGAAGGCCACGTCGTCCACGATGAAGATCCCGGGCTCGCGGACCTGCGCGAGCTCCTCCCCCACCCGCTCGGCGCTCTTGGCGCGGTAGCTCCGGCCATAGAAGGTCCAGGCGCTGCAGAAGGCGCAATCCCAGGGGCAGCCGCGGGTGAACTCGATCGAGGCGCACGGATCGAGGACGCCCAGGAAGTAGCGCCGGCGGTTCGGCAGGAGATCCCGCGCGGGAAGGAGCGCATCCAGGCTCTCCACGAAGGCGGGCGGCGGCCCGTCACCGGCGAGCGTCACCGCGCCGGGAACGCTCGCGACGGCGTCCCGCCCGCTCTCCAGCGCGTCCATCAGGAGCGGCAGGCTCGCCTCGCCCTCGCCCCGCAGCACGCAATCGATCGCGCCCTCGGCGTGCTCCAGGAGCTCCTGCGCGATGAAGGAGGCGCTGTGTCCCCCCACGATCACGCGGCAGCCGGGAAGCCGCCGCTTCGTCTCCTTCGCGAGGTCGATCACCTCGGGCACGTTGGCGAGGTAGTTCAGGCCCACGGCGACGGCGTCCGGCCGCCACTCGTCCAGCAGGCGGAAGAGCTCGCGATGCGCGGCGGCCTGGAGGTCGAGGAGCCGCACGTCGTGTCCGCGCGCCCGTGCCGCCGCCGCGACCAGCTCGAGCCCGAGCGGCTCGAGGCGCAGGAACACGCGGGAGTACATCAGGGCGCTCGGGTGCAGGGCGAGGAGCTTCACGACGATCTCCTTCCGGGGGCTGGGGGCGTGCGACCGGCGGGGGTCGTCACCGTCCAGAGAAGAGGCCGTCCGTCCTGCGCGTGAGCTTACCCGAGCCGGGGGTGCGTGGCGCCCCGAAGCCCCGCGGCACCTGGCGCTGGCCTCCCCCTGGGGTGCGGAAATCGGCCCTCCTCGCTGTCCGCGGGGTTACACTCGCCGGGCTCACCCGAGCATCGCCTGGAGGATCCCCCGCATGACCACGCCCTTCTGGTGCCTCGCGATCGGCTGCTTTCTCCCCTACGTGTGGGGGCCGTTCGCGCTCTCGGCCCGGCTCAAGCTCCCGGGCGGGCTCGACAACAAGAATCCGCGCACGCAGTACACGCAGCTCACCGGGAGCGCGGCCCACGCGATCGCGGCGCAGGCGAACGCCTTCGAGGCGCTGGCCGTCTTCACCGCCGCGGTGATCGTGGCGCACCTGGCCCATGCCGATCCCGTGTGGTCGGCGCGCCTCGCGGTGGCGTGGCTGGTGGCGCGAGTGCTCCACGGCTTCTTCTATCTCGCGGACCTCGATGCCTTGCGCTCGCTGATCTTCTTCGTGGGCATCGCCTGCGACGTCGGGCTCTTCGTGCTGGCCGCGCGCGCCGTCGCGAGCTGATCGGGCGAGTCAGGGCCGCACCGTCGGGCTGGCGTCCGCGTCGGGGAGGGCTGGCATGGATGCCTACGATCGCTTCGCCGCTGCCGCGGCCCCCATCGGAATCGACATCGTGATCGTGGCCGTAGTGCTGCTGGTGTCCGCCATCGGCTTCATGGCGTTCTATGCATTCCGTTACGGGACGCCAGACGACGACGAGGGCCGGACCGTGACCGACAAGACGCGGGCGATGGGGCCGGTCATCGTGAGTGGTCTCGCGAGCGTGCGGCAAGCGTCGAGACGCAAGATGGTCTATGCCCGACGCGGCGAGATCACGGACGACTCGCTGGTGGATGGCACAGCGACGCCGGGCGAGCGGACGGTGGTGGTCTGCATCCTCACGATGTTCGTCTGCTTGTTCTTGCTCTTTCTCGGCCTCTCCCTGTGGGCGATGAAGGACAACCCGCTCGTGGTGGTGTTTCCGCCAGTGATGGCGATCTGGCTCGGCAACTTCTTGCGCATCGTCTGGCAAGACCGTCAGAAGGCGAAGGAACGGGTGGCCCGGCGCGTGAAGCGCGAGCATGCGAGCTGAGGAGCGAATCCGATTCGGGGCCGTGCTGCTCTGCCTGGCGGCGCTGGCCGGGGCGGGAGCGGCCGCCGCGGCCCCGCCCGGCGACGCTCCCTGGTTCAACACCAGGAACTGCAAGCACCTGAAGCGGAGCTACGCCACCAGCAGCGGCGTGCAGAGCCGGGGCGATCCCGGAAAGGTCACCTGCGATCTCAAGATCTTCGTGTGCGGAGACGTGATCGAGCGCAGCCAGGACGTCGACAGGAGCCAGGGCTGTCCGGCCTCGCTCAAGTTCACGAGCGTCCCGGCGCGAATGGTCTGCTGCGACAAGTGGCAGAACGGCCAGAAGGCCGGCAGCTCGTGCAACGGCCTGGTGGACGCCGACTGCGACGGCATCCCGAACCAGGATGACGACGAGCCGCTGACCCCGAGCCAGCCGAAGCCCGCCGCGTCGCCGCCCTGAGTCGCCGGGCTACGACTTCGTGACGACGATCTCGACCCGCCGGTTCCTGGCCCGGCCCTCCGGGTCGTCCGAGCCGTCCGGCCTGGTGTTCGGCGCCACCGGCTTCGTCCTCCCCCAGCCGCGGGTCTGGAGGTTCGCCCCGTTCAGGCCGGCATGGGCCGTGAGCCAGCGGGCGACCGCCGCCGCGCGCCGCTCGGAGAGCGCCTGGTTGTAGGAGTCGTTGCCCTTCGCGTCCGTGTGGCCCTCGATCGAGACCCGGGCGTTGGGATACGACTTCAGCACCGTCGCCACCTTCATCAGCTCCGGCTCGGCCTCGGCCTTCACGTCGGCCTTGTCGAAGTCGAAGAGGAGATCGGCGGAGAGATTGACCTTCACCTGCTGGGGCGTCACGTCGGCGTGCAGGTCCGCGAGCGCCCGCTCGAGATCCGCCGACTGGCCGGCCACGGCGAGCCCCGAGGCCCCGGCGCCGCCCTCGCCCGAGATCGCCACCGCCTCGAAGGGCGGGAACCAGGGGACCACCACGTCCACCGCGCGCACGGCGTCGGGCGGCGCCTGGAAGGTCAGGTCCACGAGCTGCTGCCCGTTGGCCGGCACCTTGTAGAGGGAGAAGCGGCCGCCGCCCACCTTGCTGTCGGCGGGCGAGGCCACGTAGAGGCCCTGGCTGTCCTTGAGGAGCGGATAGCTGCGCTTGCCCTGGGGGTCCAGGGCATACACCGCGGCGTAGTCGATCACCCGGTTCAGCGCGCGCTCGCTCCCCGGCCGCACGAGCTTCAGCCGCACCTTCATCTGGCCTTCGGCGCGCGTGGCCGAGATCACGCTCGCGCGGAGCGGCGGCAGGCTGCTCGCCAGCTCCTGGCCGGCCGGCGGAGGCCCCTGAGCGATCGGGACGCCATCGAACGAGTGGAAGATCGGCCCCTCGATCGTCACCGGTCCGCTTCCCGGGATGGCGTCGAAGAGCACCCACAGGAGCGTGTCGGAGCGCGGCGCCAGCCGTACGTCCCAGCGCCCGCCCGCCACCCGGCTCTCGGAGGGGCCGGCCAGGAAGCGGCCCTCGGCGTCCTTCAGCGGGAAGTACTTCTTGTTGGCCTTGCGATCGATCACGACCACCTGGCCGAGCTCGATGGGCTTCGAGGCGGACACCTCCTGGTCGGAGCCGTTGTGGAGCAACACGCCGAGGTGGAGCGCTCCGCCATACTGGCGCAGGAACGCGACCTCCGCCGTGACGCCGGCGATGTCCGTGTCCTGTGCCGCGGCCCGGGAAGGGAGCGGGAGCAGGAGCGCCAGCAGCGCGCCGCACGCGATGATCCCGATGCGTGTCATGGAGACCTCCGGCAGGGCTCACTCCCCGCCATAGAGCTCGTTCTCCCGGAGCACCGGCTCCGCGCCCGCCTCGGCGCGGCGGCGCAGGCGGTGGCGGGCCGTGAACAGGGAGCCCCGGGCCGGCACCACCGGCGCGAACTGCTTCATGCCGACGGGCGCGTCCACGTCCACGTACACCGCCTCGAAGCCCCCGCGCACGGAGTAGGCCTCGTGCCAGAAGCCGGTGCCGCCGGTGTCGCGCAGGTAGCCTCGCCACCACTCGCCGTGGGGCGAGCTCCGGGTGAAGCGCTCCAGGCTCTCGAAGTCCCGCCAGTACTGGCGGAAGGCGAAGTGCGGCGGGAGCAGCGAGAAGAGGAAGGTCTCGTGCTGGAGCAGGCCGTCCGGCGCGGCGGCCACCGAGGCGCGGATCCGCGGGCCGAAGGAGAAGAGGGTCGCCAAGCCGCGCAGGCTCTGCGCGCGCATGCCGAGGTAGATCACCACCAGGTCCGGATAGGACGACAGGTCCACCGTCTCGCGCTGGATCGAGGTCTTCACGGCGCAGGCCTCCCGGCAGGCGCAGCCCGCCGGCGGCCCCGCCGGCCTCATCCTATTCCATCCCTTGCTCCTGGATCTCGTGGTTCGCCAGGCTTCTGGCACGCCCGGCGGGGCGCCTCAATCCGGCAGCGCCCGGAGCTCTTCCAGCGCCTCCTCGTCGAGCTGCTCGGGGTCGAGGTAGTCGCGGGCGTAGCGCAGGTGGAGGCGCTCGCTCAGGAACACCTCCAGGAGGTCGCGATCGAGCTTTCCCTCCTCGACCATGCCGTGCAGGATCGCGACGACCTCGGAGAGCTTGAGGGCGCGCTTGTAGGGCCGGTCCTTGGCCGTCAGCGCCTCGAAGACGTCGGCCAGCCCGAGGATGCGGCCCTGGATCGAGATGCGGGCGGCGTCGAGGCCGAGGGGATAGCCGCTTCCGTCGAGGCGCTCGTGGTGCGCGCCCGCGATGGCCGGGACGCCGCGCAGGTGCCGGGGGTAGGGGAGCCGCTCCAGCATGTGCACCGTCGCCACCACGTGGTGGTGGATCACCTCGCGCTCCTGCGCCGTCAACGTACCGCGAACCACGCTCAGGTTGGCGACCTCGTCGTCGGTCAGGCCCGGCCGAAGCGTCCCGTCCGGCGCTCGCCAGCTCCAGCGCGACGCAATCTTGCGTATGGCCTCCTGGTCGATGGCGGCCATCTGCTCCACGCCGACGTTGCAGCGGCGCAGCGTGGCGAGGTCCTCGTCGAGCTGGCGGATCTCGGCGCGAACCTGCTCGTCGGCTCCGCCGGGAAGGCCCGCGGCCGCCAGCCGCCGCTCGAGGCCGCGGATCTCCGCCTCGCGCTTCAGCGCCTCGAAGCGGGTCGCCAGGAGCTCGATCCGATCGAACAGGGTCTCGAGCTTGGTGGCCTTGTCGATCACGTGCACCGGCGTCGTGACCTTGCCACAGTCGTGGAGGAGCGCGGCGATCCGGAGCTCGTAGCGCTCGGGCTCGCTGGGGCGGAAGCCGCGCAGCGCACCGATCTCCGAGCGGGCGGCGGCGTCGGCGATCATCTCGGTCAGGATCGGCACCCGGCGGCAGTGCTGACCGGTGTAGGGCGACTTCTCGTCGATGGCCTGGACCAGGAGATCCACCAGGCCCTCGAAGAGGAGACGGAACTCGTGGAGCAGGCCGTGCTTGGTGAGGACCATGCCGGCCTGGGAGGCCAGCGACTCGGCCAGGGCGCGGTCCTCGGCGCTGAAGGCGATGGGCTCGTCGCCCGGGCCGCGCCGGTTCAGGAGCTGGAGCGCGCCGATCACCTGGCCCTCGTGGTCGAACATCGGGATCGCCAGGAGCGAGCGCGTCCGGTAGCCGAGCCGCGCGTCGAAGCTGCGTTGCGCCTCGGCGTCCTCGGGCGAAGCCAGCTCGAGGTCGCTCAGCTGCGCGGTGTTCCCCGTCGTGATCACGCTGCGAGCGAGCGGAAGCGCCGGCAGTGCACGGGCCGCGGCGAGGTCCCGCTCCTCGCCGCTTCGGGGCGCCACCAGGCCGAGCGACTCGATCCGCAGCAGCGCCAGCTGGAGCCGCTCGTCCGGCGTCACGCGGTGGATCGCCGCACCGTCCGCTCCGGTCACGCGCTGGGCGCCGCGCAGGATCGCGTCCAGGAGACGGCGCGGGTCCGGCTCCTCGGAGAGCGCGCTCCCGATGCCGTTCATGGTCTGGAGCACGTCCACCTGGCGCTGGATCGCGGCGGCCATCTCGTTGAAGGAGCGCCCGAGCTCCTGGAACTCGTCTCCGCTCGTGATCTCGACCCGCGCCGCGAGATCGCCGCGAGCCAGGCGCTGCGTGGCGTCGCCCAGGAGCTCGACCGGGTCCAGGCTGCGCCGGATCTGGCGGATGCTCAGGAGCCCCACCAGGCACAACGAGAGGATCGCCACGCGCGGGAAGAGCGCTCCGAAGCTGTAGAGCGGGCCGAGCACGCGGCTCGCCGGCTCCCGGATCTCGACGCGCCAGGAAGCGGCACCGAAGTGTGGCATGAGGAAGAGGTTCCAGGCCTCCCGCAGCGCCGACTCGTCGCTCGCCCGCGCCCCGTCGCCGTGGCTCTGCCCCACCAGGATCCCGGACCCCTCCTCGTGCACCTCGAGCGAGGCGCCTGGACGCTCCGCGTCGGGCGGCCACAGGAAGCGGGGATCCGCCTCACCCCGCAGGATCAGGCCGCTCTCCGGATCCCCCACCAGACGCAGCAACACCACGCGTGCAGGCGCGTCGGGCCCGGCCGGCCGCAGCTCGAGCGCGGTGCCGCCGCCGCGCAGCCGCTCGGCGGCGCTCTGCTCCGTACCGTCTCGCGCCCAGAGCGGCTCGGGCCGCCGCGGCTCCTCGAGCCGAACGCTCGCGAAGCGCGCCGTGATCGCCTCGCGCACGTCCGGCGGCAGCGCCGCGAGGCTTCTCGCGTGCCGCGCCTCGAGGTCCGCATCCGCCATCCGCAGCGCCGAGTCGAGCATGAGCAGGCGCTCGAGCAACGCCATGCCCTCCTGCTTGGCGTCGCCGCGCAGCCGCGCCCGCGCATCGTCCTCGAGGCGTTGGCTGAGCTGGGTGAAGGAGAAGATCGCCAGGGCCGCGATCGGGAACAGCGCGCAGAGCACGAAGCCCGCGAAGACGCGCCGCGCCACGCGGCTGCGCAGGAAGCGGCGCTCGGTGTGCAGCGGCCCGAGCCTCAAGAGCGGTCCCCCTCCCCCTGCCGCGCTCCGCGACCGGCTCAGTAGTCGCGCGCCAGGCCGTAGAAGGCGCCGTTGTTGGCGCGGATCACGTCGTCCTGGCTCACGCTGGCGGTGAGCGGCGGCGAGGTCTTGCCGTCGGCGCCGGCGCTGTAGAGGTCGTAGTCCGTGTTGATCGGCACCAGGAAGCGATCCTTGCGAAGCTCGCCGATGGTCGTCGTGCTGCCGCCGCCCGCGCCGCCTCCGCCTCCCGGCTTGCCACCGCCACCACCGCCGCCACCACCACCGCCGCCTCCACTGCCCGGTCCGCCTTTCAGATAGCCCGCGATCGGCACGTAGTAGTAGGGATGGCCCCAGGGATCGAGGTGGTCGCCCCAGCCGATCGCGTCGAGTGTGGCGGGCAGGGGATCCTGCTCGGCCATCCGGCCGCTCAGCTCCTCGGCCATGGAGCGCAGATCGCCCTCCGCCGTCGCGATCCGAGCGCGCTCGAGGTACGCGAGATAGGACTGGGTCCCGAGCGAGGCCAGGATCGTCACGATCGCCAGGGCGAGGGCGAGCTCGACCAAGGTGAACCCCTCGCTGCGGCGCCCGGCGTTGCGACCGCGGGTCGGCACGGGTGCTCTCCCTCAGGTTCCCGGCGCGGAGTCCGCGCGCGTCCAGTCGGCGTCGATGTGCGGCAGCCGCAGCACGTTTCGAGGTCCCAGGCGGAGCTCGAGGTCGAGGATCTCCGGCGTTCCTTCGGGACCGCTGTAGTGCAGACGGAAGCTCTCGGAGCTGCGATCCGCCGCGAGGCGCTCGACACCCGTGAGTGGATGCAGCTCCTCGCGGCCGCCTCCGACCCCGAAGCCCACCGCGTCCGGCTCCACGCGAAGCGAGCGGTCGGCGTACACCGGATGCGCCGTGGTCCACACTCCGCGCAGCTCCGCAGGCGCCTCCCGCTCGAGGCGCGGGCCGCAGCCGCCGAGCAGGACGGCGAGGGCGAGCAGCGCCAGCACGCCGGCGGCAGGGCTCGCCCCGGCCGCAAAGCGCCGCCGGCCGGTCCGTCTCCCGCAGGAGCTGCCGCTCGGTGAGCGATCCCCAGATCGTGACGCCGGTACCACAGAATGGAAATCGGGGCGCCCGGCCCCGACCTTGAGGCCGGCGCGCCCGGCCGACGCCCGGCCGCGAGCGCGCAGCGGCCTCCCTCGGCGGGCCGGCGGACCCTTGCCCGCGACCTGCCGCGCTGCGGCGCCGGATCTGCGCCAGAACTGCCTGGCCGCGGGGCGTCGAGGGTGATAGGTTCCGCGCACCCGGAGAGGAAACGAATCGGAAGGTGACGGCAAGACCCCTGGGCTCGGATGCGCGCAGCAAGATCCTGAACGAAGCCATCGGGATCGTCTACCGGGAGGGCCCGGGACGAGTGACCATGCGCTCGCTCGCCGAGAAGCTCGGCTACTCCGCGGCGAGCATCTATCTCCACTTCGAGAGCAAGGAAGAGCTCTTGAAGGAGATCGCGCTCTACGGCTTCGACGCGCTCGAGGCCGCCATGGCGCCGGCCTCGGACGTGGAGGACCCGGCGGTGGCGGTGGCCGAGGCCGCGCGTCGCTACATCGAGTTCGGGCTGGAGCACCCCGAGCTCTATCGCCTGATGTTCCAGGAGATCATGCTCTCCGATCGGCTGTCGCCGCTCGAGCGCACGCGCGCGCTGCGCGCATGGTCGATCTCGATCGAGATCTACGAGCGGGGCATCGCGAGCGGTCGCTTCCGCGCGAGCGACCCGCATACCGAGGCGAGCATCGGCTGGGCTTGTGTGCACGGCTTCGTGCAGCTCGCGCTGGCCGGGAAGCTTCCCGGCTCGGGGCTCGGCACGCCGGAGTTTCGCCGCGTGCGCGAGGAGCTCGTCGCGGCGCGCCTGCGCGCGCTCGGGGTCGCGGAGTAGCCGCGCGGCGCCGCCCCGGGGCGGCGCCCTGTGCCCCCGCGCCTCGCCCGGGCCTTCAAGCCCCGCTCGCGCCCGGTCGAAAAATCGGGCGGGAACCGCTCCGAGACACGGGTTGGAAGGCCGCGCCCGGCTGGCCCGCAAGCCCCCGCCGGCGCCGGCCGAGCCTGGGGTCGACCCATGATTCCTCTGTCTTATCAAATGGTTACGTCGTGTGGAGGAGGCCCCCTGCAAGGGGCTAGTCTGCTATGCTCGTGGCCGCTCCCCCGAGCTGTGGCCGGATCTTCTGGCCGCGCCCCGACGAAGGACCGATGAAGGACAAGGATCGCTACTGGGATTGCCTGGACCAGGCGATGGAGGCCTCCAACGGCGGGCGGACGGACGAGGCGCTCGCCTGGCTGGAGGAGGCGCTGAAGGTCGAGCCGCAGGGCGCCGAGGCCCACAACACCCGCGGCGAGATCCTCTGGGACGAGGGCAAGATCGAAGAGGCGCTGGCCGAGTTCGATGCGGCGGCGAGCGCCGATCCCAAGTTCATCGCCGCGCACCTGAACCGCGCGGAGATCCTGATCGAGGAGCTCGGGGAGTACGAGCAGGCGATCGAGCTCTGCGACGAGCTCCTGGCGGGACGCCCGGATCTCCCGCGTCCGGATCGCGCGAGCGAGGCCGACGTCCTGTACCTGAAGGCGAAGGCCCTGTTCTATCTGGACGACCTCGAGGGGGCGCTCTTCCTGGTGCGTCGTGCCCTCAAGTCCGGCGGCGAGCAGTCCACCTACCGCGCCTTCGAGGGGCAGATCCTCTTCGAGGTCGGCCGCTTCGAGGAGGCGCGCCGGCAGCTCGAGCACGCCGTGGCGATGGAGCCCGACGCCGCGCACGCCGTCTATCACCTGGGCCTCGTGCTGGAGCGGCTGGGCGAGGGCGAGGAGGCGCAGCGCGCCTTCGCCCAGGCCAACGCGCTCCAGCCCGAGAGCTATCCGCTCCCCGTGGAGGTGGACGACGAGCACTTCGAGCAGGCCGCCGCGGAGGCGCTGCGCGAGCTCCCGCGCTCGATCCGCTCCTACGTGGAGCACGTGCCGCTCCTGATCGAGGACTTCCCCTCCGAGGAGATGATGCGCGAGGAGAACCTCTCGCCGCAGACCCTGGGCCTCTTTCTCGGCGTGCCGCGCACCGAGGCGGCGTCGACGGCTCAGCCCAACGATCTCGATCGCGTGATCCTCTTCAAGAAGAACCTGGAGAAGCAGGCGCGGGACCGCGACGAGCTGATCGAGCAGATCCAGGTCACGGTGAAGCACGAGATCGGCCACTACCTGGGCCTGGACGAGGACGACCTCGAGCGTCTCGGCCTCGCCTGATCCCTCCGTGAGTGCCGCCCCCGGCACCGCCGCCTCCGCCGCCGCGCTGCTCGCGCGCCTGCGCGGGATCCTGGGGCCGGCGGCCGTGCTGGCGCGACCCGAAGAGCTGCTGGCCTACGAGTGCGACGGCCTGACCCTGCATCGGGGCCAGCCGACGGCGGTGGTGCTCCCGCGCGAGACGGCGGAGGTGGCGGCGGTGGTGCGCGCCTGCAACGCCGCCGGCGTGCCCTTCGTGCCGCGGGGCGCGGGCACCGGGCTCTCCGGCGGCGCCGTCGCGCTCTCGGGCGCGGTGGTGATCGAGTGCCAGCGCATGAACCGCGTGCTCGAGATCGATCCCGAGGACCGGGTCGCGGTGGTGCAGCCGGGCGTGGTGAACGTCGAGGTCTCCAAGGCGGCGGCGCCCCACGGGCTCCTCTTCGCGCCGGATCCCTCGAGCCAGCAGGCGTGCACGGTCGGCGGGAACGTGGCCGAGAACTCCGGGGGCCCCCATACACTCAAGTACGGCACCACCACGAACCACGTGCTCGCCCTCGAGCTCGTGCTCCCGAGCGGCGAGGTGGTGCGGCTCGGCTCGCGCAGCGGCGCGCCGGCGGGATACGACTTGGTGGGCGCGGTGGTGGGGAGCGAGGGAACGCTCGGCATCGTGACCGAGGCGACCGTGCGCCTGGTGCCGATCCCCGAGGCGGTGGAGACCCTGCTCGGGATCTTCCCGGACGTGGTGAGCGCCTGCCGCGCGGTGGGCGCGATCATCCGCGAGGGCCTGGTGCCGGCGGCGCTCGAGATCGTGGACCAGCGCACGATCGCCGCGGTGGAGGCGAGCGTCTACGCCGCGGGCCTCCCGCTCGACGCGGGCGCGGTGCTGCTGGTGGAGCTCGACGGGCCGCGGGTGGCGGTGGCGGCGCAGCTGGAGCGCGTACGCGCGCTCTCGAGCGCGGCCGGGGCGAGACGGGTGGACGTGGCGCGCGACGCCGCCGAGCGTCAGCGCTTCTGGCGCGCGCGCAAGGGGGCGTTCGGCGCCATGGGTCGGCTCGCGCCCGATCTCTACGTCCACGACGCCGTGGTGCCGCGCACCCGGCTCCCCGAGGTGCTGGCTCGCGTCTGCGAGATCGGTGACCGCTACGCTCTCCGGCTCTCGAACGTGTTCCACGCGGGCGACGGCAACCTGCACCCGAACATCTCCTTCGACCGCCGCGACCAGGACGAGCTGCGCCGCGTGCTGGCGGCGGGCGAGGAGATCCTGCGCACCTGCGTCGAGGCGGGGGGCGTGATCAGCGGCGAGCACGGGATCGGGACCGAGAAGCAGGACTTCATGGGCCTCCTCTTCGGCGAGGCGGATCTCGACGCCATGCGCCGGCTGCGCGACGCCTTCGACCCGGAGCACGCGTGCAACCCCGGGAAGGTCTTCCCGACCACGCGTTTCTGTGTGGAGTCGGATCCCAAGGCGCGGGGCTACGGGCGCGTGGAGATCGCGTGATTCCGCCGGCCGCGCGCGAGCGGCTGCGGGAGGCGGCAGGGCCGGAGGCCCTGGCCGAGCACCCGCCGCTCGAGCTCGAGGGCGCGCCGGTGGAGCTGACGCTCTCCCCCGCCGACGGCCCCGCCCTCGGTCGCACGCTCGCGGCGCTCTCCGAGCTCGGCCTCGCGGCCCTGGTGCGCGGTGCCGGCACGCAGCTCGGCCTCGGGAACCCGCCGCGCCGCGCCGACGTCCTGCTCTCGACGGCGCGCCTGCGCGGGATCGAGGTGCTGGACGCCGAGGAGGGCGTGGCGCGCGTGCGGGCGGGAACGCCGCTCGGCGAGCTCCGCCAGGCGGCCGCCGCCTGCGGCTGGGAGCCGTCCCTCGATCCGCTCTCGCCCGAGGCGACGCTCGGCGGTGTCGTATCCGCCGGCGTGCCCGGCCCGCGCGGCCTGGCCTTCGGCCGCCCGCGCGATGCGATCCTCGGCCTCGACACGGCCCTCGCCTCGGGCGAGCGCACGCGCTGCGGCGGGCGCGTGGTGAAGAACGTGACGGGCTACGACCTGGCCAAGCTCTACGCCGGCTCCCTCGGCACGCTGGCCGTGATCGAGGCGGCATGGCTGCGCCTGCGCCCGCTTCCCGAGGCGACGGCCCTCCTGGTGGCCCCGCTCGCGGGCCCGGATGCGCGCACAGGGATCGAGGCGGCTCGGCTTGCGAGCGCGCGCGTGGTGGCGCTGGCGGACGCCGCGCTGGCGCCGCGGCTCGCGCCCACTGCGGCCGGCGGCTCTGCGCTCGCCGTGATCGAGCTCGCGGGCGATGCGCCGGTGGTGGCGGCCGACGCGCGCGAGCTGGCCTCGCGTCTCGGCGCCACGGCGGCGCCGTCCGACACGCTCGAGCGTCTGCGCGCGGTCCTGGCCGAGCCGCCCGGCGACGCCGCGCTGCGCGCGAGGCTCGACGTCCGACCCTCGCGCCTCGCCGCCTGCGCGGCGGTGCTGGCCGGCGCGCCGCTCCTGCTCCAGCCCGGCCTGGCCTCGCTCCACGTCTGGCTCCCGCTCGCGGGCGAAGCAGCCGCCGCTGACCGAACGGCCGGCGGCGATCCCGTCGCACGCGCCTTCGAGCGACTCGGCACGGCGGCCCGCGCCGGCGCCGGGCGCTTCGTGGTGGAGGCGGCGCCGCTGCGTGCCAAGCAGGGGCGCGACGTCTTCGGCGAGCCGCCCGAGGGGCTCGCGCTGATGCGTGCGCTGAAGCAGCGCTTCGACCCGCAGGGCGTGCTGAACCCCGGGCGCTTCCTGGGCGGGATCTGATGGCCGGGCCGGAGCCGGCGGGCCTCTCGGCGGGGCGGCGCGAGGCGCTCTACCGCCAGACCCTCGATTGCGTGCACTGCGGCCTCTGCCTCTCGGCCTGCCCCACCTACCGCGAGACCGGCCGCGAGACCTCCTCTCCACGCGGACGTGTGTACCTCATGCGGGGCGTCGCCGAGGGACGTCTTCCCCTCGAGGCGGCGGCGGAGGAGATGGACCTCTGCCTGGGCTGCCGTGCCTGCGAGACGGCGTGCCCGTCGGGCGTGCAGTACGGCGCCATGCTCGAGACGATGCGCGCGGAGGTGGCCGAGGCCGGGCTGCGCCGCGGACCCGGTCCGCGCCTGGAGCGCCTCGCGCTGCGCGGCCTGGTGGCGCACCCGCGACGGCTGCACCGGGCCTTCGACCTCCTGGCGCTGGCGCAGCGCCTGCGCCTCGACCGCCTGGCGCGACCGCTCCTCCCGCGCCGGCTGCGGGTGATGCAGGAGGCGGCGCCGCGCGTGCCGCCGCGCGCGGAGCGCGCCTGGCCGGCCGCGCTCCTCCCCGCCGAGGGAGCGCGGCGCGGGCGCGTCGGCTTCCTCGTCGGCTGCGTCATGCCCGAGCTCTTCGGCCGGGTGAACGCCGCCACGTGTCGCGTGCTCCAGCGCAACGGCTTCGAGGTGGTGGTGCCCCGCGAGCAGGGCTGCTGCGGCGCGCTCCATGCCCACGCCGGCGATACCGGCTTCGCGAACGACCTCGCGCGGCGCAATGCCGCGGCCTTCGCCGCCGCGGGCGTGGACTTCGTCGTGACGAACTCCGCCGGCTGCGGAGCGGCGCTGCGCGAGGCGGGCCGCTGGATCCCGGGCGAGGGCGAGGCGCTCGCCGCGGCGGCGCGCGACGTCTGCGAGCTGCTGGACCAGGCCGGCCTGCGCGGGCCGCTGCGTCCGCTGCGCCTCCGGGTCTGCTACGACGATCCCTGCCACCTGGTGCACGGACAGCGGGTGGAGCTCCAGCCGCGTCGCCTGCTGCAGCAGATCCCCGGGCTCGACCTCGTCCCCCACGACGATCCCACGAGCTGCTGCGGCGCTGCCGGCACCTACGGCCTGACCCATCCGGAGATGTCGGGGGCGGTCCTCGCGCGAAAGCTCCGCGCCCTCGCCGCCGCCGATCCCGACGTGATCGCGAGCGGGAATCCCGGCTGCATGCTCCAGCTCGCGAGCGGCATCGCGCGCGCGGGCATGCGGCAGCGGGTGGTGCACCCGATCGAGCTGCTGGACGAAGCCAGCGCAGGCGCCGGGTCCTAGGCGCCGGCGGCTGCGCCGCCGGGCCGCGCCCTTCGCTCGCCTTCGGCTCGCTGCGCGCTTCCGGCCTTGGCGCACCGGCGGCTGCGCCGCCGGGCTGCGCCCTTCGCTCGCCTTCGGCTCGCTGCGCGCTTCGCTTGCCTCAGCGATAGAGGATCGCGTCGGGGGTGGGCTTGGGCATGCGGATGCGCGGGAAGGCGCCGAGCCCGAGGTTGGGCAGATCTCCCTGGAGCACGAGCTCCACCGGCAGGATGGATTCGCGGCTGCGCACCAGGCCGTAGCGTTCGCGCATGCCGCGGAAGGCGTAGGTCGACTGCGCGGTGGCGCGGGGGCTCGGCTCCTCGGCCAGACCGAGCCGCGCGCGCTCGAAGAAGCGATCGCGGTCGGCATCGGGCAGCACCTCGTCGTCGGGGTCCACCAGCGCGTTTCGCGTCGCCGTCGCCTCCAGCAGCGACACCAGACGCGCCAGCCGCTCGCTGGAGATGCGCTCGAAGCGCCGCACCGGCTCCGCCGACTCGCCGCCGTGCTCCGCCACGAAGTCGAGCTCGATCACGCGCCCGCCCGCCAGCGTGATGCCATCGGGATGGAGCTCGCCGTTGCGGAGGTCGCCGTCCAGGAGCTCGGGCCGCAGGCCGAGGCCCTCCGGCCCGGCGACCTTCGGGTTCTCGCGCAGGAACTCCCGCGAGATCCGGATGCGCTGGGGCGTCTGGCGCTCGGCGTCCTGCCGCGCGACCTTCCCCGCCTCCCGACCCGCCTCGGTGTCGGGAAACTCGCGCGCCACGCGGCGCACCAGGGTGGCCCGCACGTCGCCCCGTCGCTCGCTCTTGCCGATCGCCAGGAGCTGGCTCGCCGCCTTCTCGCGCAGATCGGCCAGGTGCGCGGGGTCGGGCTTCGCCGCCTGGTCCGCCAGCTCGAGCGCGGCGGCCCAGTTGCCCCGCGTGGCCTCGAAGTCCTCGAGCCAGGAGCGCGCCTCCTCGGCGTGGGGGCCCGTGGGATCGCGCTCGAGATAGCGCCGGGCGTAGGTGGCGGGTGCGCGCCCGAAGGGCCAAGGCGTCATCCAGGGATAGCTGATGAGCCGGTTCGGGATCCCGGAGAGCGCGTCGAGATAGGACGGCGCCTGGATCAGCCACTCGAGCGCTCGCGGGAGATCGAGGTTGCGCGGTCCACTCGACAACGGGCCGAGCAGGATCCAGCCGAGGCGCGCTCCGCGGTCGCGGGTCCGCGCCGCCGTGAAGGCGTCCCAGGGGTTCTGGTCGGGGCTGTCCACCAACGCAATCGCGTGACGGGCCATGTTGGAGCGGGCGGGGTCGGCGTCGGCGAGCTGGCGAAGCGTGGCCCAGCTCTCGTCCTGGTGGCCGGATTCCTCCTGCGCCAGCGCCAGCGCGTAGCGCGCCTCGTCCTCGAGCGGGCCCTTCGGCCAGAGCGTGAGGAGCCGCGTGGCCTCTCCGGCCACGTCACCGTGGGGAAGCAGCAGGGCGACCGCCAGCCCCCGCGCCTCCGGCAGCGCCGCTTGCTCGCCGCTCTCGGCACCGAGGGTGCGCTGGCGCTCGGCCCGCGCCTCCGCCAGGCGCGCCGTCGCCTCGCGCCGGATGTGCGTCGCCTCGCCGTCCTCCGGCACGTAGGCCAGCGCCTGCTCCGAGGCCGCCAGCGCGAGCGCCGGCTGGTTCTCCTGCAGCGCGCTGCGCGCACTGCGCAGCACGCGGTCCCGCTGCGTGCGCTCCCAGGCGCCCTGCGCCGACTCGATGCGCTGCTCGATCTCCGGCGCCTGCGGCGACTCGGGGTGGGCGGCGACGAAGCGCTTCCACTCGACCAGCGCCTGGCGCTCCGGGACGATCAGCTCGTCCGCCATGTGCTCCGCCACCGCCACGCCGACCAGCGCACGCGCGAGGCCCGCCGTCGCCATGGGCACGTTCGACATGGCGTGGCCGGCGGGCTCCGCCAGGTTGTTGAAGACCTCCGCGAACCGGATGGTGCGCGCGTCCCAGATGCGCGCGTCGGCCACCGCCAGCGGATCGTCGGCCAGGAGGTCGTTCAGGCTGGCGCGGAGCGCCGGGTCGATGTCGTCACGATCGAGGAGCTTCTCGGTGGCCCGCCGGTCGCGCAGGTCGTCGTCGAGGCTCGCGTTGCGGAGGTTCAGCGCGAAGGGCAGGACGCCGCTCGGCTGGAAGCCTTCTTCCAGCCGCTCCTTCTCGAGCCGCTTCAGCCGTCGCAGCGTGGCGCGCAGCCCCTGAGGATCCTCGGCCAGCGCCGCCGCCGCCACGTCGTGGGCCGCGAAGTCCACGTCGTCGGGAACGGTCGGGGCGCGCGTGGCGAGCGGCTCGAGCGGCGAGCCTGCCGGGGGGCCCGCGACGCTGCCGCAGGCCGTGAGGCCGAGGCCCGCGGCCAGCGAGATCAGCGCGGCGAGCCCGCGGCGCTCAGGGCGTGAAGCGATCACGATCCACCCGTAGCGTGAAGGCGAGGAAGGCTTCGAGTCGGCGCGAGGCCTCGATGCGCTCCGAGGTCCCGTCCTGGTTCGCGACGTTCTGGTACAAGCGCGACGCCGAGTCCACCAGCTCCTGGAAGGTCGGCGGATCGAAGAGCAGGCTCTCCGGCGGATGGCTCGCCGTGTACTCCTCCGCCAGCGCGGCGTAGAGGTCGGCCAGCTCGAGCACGTGGCGGTTCGCGTTCTTGCTCTCGCGGTGTCGCGCCACCAGGCGTTGGAGCTCCGAGAGCGCGTGCACATCACCATTCGGCGTCAGGCGACGCGAGGCCACGAAGTAGCTCGCCCGCGCCTCGTCCGCGCGCTCGATCTCCTCGCGCACGATGGCCTCGTAGTGCGTGTCCTTGACCTCCTGCGCCAGCGCCTCCAGGAGCGCCACGCGGCGGTTCGAGCCCGAGAGCATCGCGTTTGCGTCGGGCGGGCGGTTGGGATCGTCCTCGCCCTGGACGGCGCGATCGGCGTCGAAGCCGATGCGCGCCGCCTCGTCCAGGCTGTCGCAGACGGAGGCGCTGCGCAGCGCCTCCTCGCGGAGCTCGCCCCCGCGGTCGGCGGCCTTGCGATAGCTCGCCGCGGCGAGGTCGAAGGCGCGCAGGCGCTCGAGCGCCCGGCCCTTGGCGAAGGCGATCACGTCGTCCAGGTGCCCGGCGCGCAGCTCCTCCTCGTCCAGCTTCTCCAGGCTCTCGAGGCGCAGCAGCGAGGCGCGGTAGACGTTCCGGCCGGTGAAGTCGCGGGCGGGCTCGAAGCGGTAGGTGTCGTCGTTCACGTGGCGACGCAGCACCGCCACCACCTCGAGCACGTTCTGCGCCGGGCGGTAGCGCGGATCACCCTCCGGCGGCTTGGCGCAGGCCGCGAGCCCGAGGGCCGCGAGGCCGAGCGGCGCGGCGAGCGCGCGCCACCTCACGCGCGCTTCCGCCGCGGCCGTGCGGCCACCACGTTCAGCATCTTCTCGGTGGCGATCACGGCGGCGGCGAGCTGGTCCGAGTCCACACCGAGCGTGGAGAAGGTCTCGTCGCCGAGGCGCCAGGCGATCAGCGTCTCCACCAGCGCCTCGGTGCGGCCGCCCGGCGGGATGCGCACGCGGAAGTCCTCGAGGGCGGGGATCTCGAGCCCGAAGCCCTTCACCGCCTTGCGAAGCGCGTTCATCAGCGCGTCGTAGCCGCCGTCGCCGGTGGCCTCCGCCTTCGCCACGCGGCCGCGGAAGGCCAGCGTGATCTCCGCGCTCGGCGTCTCGCCCCGCGCGACCGTCGCGCGGTAGTGCTCGATCCGCAGCGTCTGCTCAGGCGGGGTCTTCAGCACGTCCGCGATGATGAGCGGCAGGTCCTCGGCACCGACCGTGTGCTTCTTGTCGCCGAGCTCCACGATGCGCCGCAGCACCAGCTCCCGGTCCGCCTCGGGCAGCTCGATCCCGAGCGCCTTCAGGTTCTGGTCCAGCGAGGCCTTGCCCGACAGCTTGCCGAGGGCGTAGCGCCGCTCGCGGCCGAAGCGCTCGGGCGAGAGGCGGCTCGCGTAGAGCTCGCCCTTCACGTCGCCGTCGGCGTGGATGCCTGCGGTCTGGGTGAAGACGTCACGGCCCACCACCGGCGCGTTGGCAGGGAGGTCCTTCCCGCTGAAGGTTTCCACCATGCGTGACACCGCGACGAGACGCGACTCCTTGACGCCCGTGCGGAACGGCGTGAGATCGTGGAGCGCCGCCACCAGCTCGGCCAGCCGGGTGTTGCCGGCCCGCTCGCCCATGCCATTCACGCTGGTGTGTACGCCGCTCGCCCCGGCCGACACCGCCGCGAGACAGTTGGCGACGGCCAGGCCGTAGTCGTTGTGGCCATGGAACTCGAAGCAGAGGTCGGGCCAGGTCGAGGCCATCAGGCCGACGTAGCGGGACGTGTCCTCGGGGGAGAAGACGCCGAGCGTATCGGGGAGGTAGATGCGCTCCACCTCGAGCTCGCGCAGGAGCTGCACCATGGCGAACACGTAGTCGAAGGACTCGCGCACGCCCTGCGACCAGTCCTCGAGGTAGACGTTCACCCCGAGCTTGCGCCGGCGGGCGAGCCGGACCGTCTCCGCCACCCGCTCGCGGTGGGCCTCGGGCGCCTGGCGGAGCTGCCCGCGGCAGTGTCGCTCCGAGCCCTTCACCAGGAGGTTCAGCACCTCCCCGCCGACCCCCGCAATCCACTCCGGCGAGAGCTTGCCGTCGCAGTAGCCGAGGATCTCGACCCGCGGGAGGAGGCCCTCCTTGCGCGCCCAGCCGGCGACGAGCCGCGCCGCCTCGCGCTCGCCCTCGGAGACCCGCGTGCCCGCGATCTCGATCCGATCCACCTGGATGTCGCTCAGGAGCATGCGCGCGATCTGGAGCTTCTCGGCCGGCGCGTAGGCGATGTCCGGCGTCTGCTCCCCGTCGCGGAGCGTCGTGTCCATGATGGCGATCCGCCGGGGCTCGCTCCGAGGCATCTTCGGATCCCGCGGCCAGGGGGGCCGGCCGCCCAGTTTGCCAGAGATTCGCGGCTTCGGCCCCGTCCCGAGGGGTGGACGCGCGGCTCGGATAGACTGCTCGCGTGCCGGCCGCGGAATCCAGCACCCTCGTGGTCGCGGCCCAGGAGGCCGGCGCGCGTCTCGACGCCTTCCTCGCGGCGCGGCTCTCGGTGCCGCGCCACGAAGCGCGCCGCCTCCTCGCCGCCGGCGGGGTACGTCTCGACGGGCGAACGGTGAGCGTCGCGGCCAAGGGCTGGCGCCTCGCCGCCGGGGCCCGGCTGGCGATCGAGGGCTTCGTGCCGCGCGCCGCGCAGGCGCCACGACCCGAGGTCGATGCGCCGCTGGTCGTGCTGGCCGAAGGGCCCGGCTGGATCGCCATCGACAAGCCCGCCGGCGTGCCGGTGCATCCCCTGGCGCCGGACGAGGGCGGGACCCTGCTGAACGCGCTGGTGGCGCGACGGCCCGAGATCCTGGGCGTGGGAGAAGGCGGGCTCCGGAGCGGGGTAGTGCATCGCCTCGACGTCGACACCTCCGGCGCCGTTCTCTTCGCCACCGAAGAGGCGGCGTGGCAGCGCCTGCGCGACGCCTTCCGCACCCATCGGGTGGGGAAGCGCTACCGCGCCGTCGTGCTCGGGAGCCCGCCCGAGGCCGGCCGGGCCGCGCTGACCCTGGTCCTCTCGAGCCACCGGCCCGCCCGGGTGCGGGTCGTCGCTCCGGAGGAGGCCGGGCGCGCGGGCGCGCGGGCGACCCGCCTCTCCTGGCGCCGGCTCGAGCGCTTCGCGGACGCAGCGCTGCTCGAGGTGGGGCTCGAGACCGGCTTCCTCCACCAGATCCGCGTGAGCCTGGCCCACCTCGGCCATCCCATTCTCGGGGACCGCCTCTACGCCCCGGCGGAGGTGGCGGCCCGCGCGCCGCGACAGCTCCTCCACGCCGCGCGGCTCGTCCTCCAGGAGATCGCCGTCGAGTCCCCGGATCCCCCGGACTTCGCGGCCGCCCTGGCGGCGCTCCGGGCGGCGTCACCCGCGTGATAGGCTCGCCGCCCATGCGCGTCCTCGTGGTCGTGGCCTCCGGGAGCGGGCGCACCACTCGTCTCGCCGAGGCCGTGGCGGCGGGAGCCGCCGAGGGCGGAGCGGAGGTCACGCTGCGCCGCGCCCGGGACGCCAGCGACCAGGACCTCCTCGCCGCCGACGCCGTGATCGTCGGGAGCGGTGTCCAGATGGGAGGGGTGACCTCGGAGCTCCGGGCGCTCTTCGAGCGCACCGCGCCGCTCTGGCTCGCGGGCCGGCTGGCGGGAAAGCTCGGCGCGGGCTTCGTGACCGCCGGGATGGGGGCGCGGGGTGGCGCGGAGCTCGCCCTGGTCTCCATCCACGCCTTTCTGGCGGAGCACGGGATGCTCCTGGTGCCGATGCCGATGCGCCTGGCCGGCTTCCGGGCCGGAGGCAGCCACTGGGGGCCGGTCGCCTGGACCAACCCCCGTGGCGGCGTCCCGGGCCCCACTCCCGAGCACCTGGAGGCGGGGCGCGCGCACGGCCGCTTCGTGGCCGAGTGCACCGCGCGCTGGCTCGCCGGGGCGCGCTAGGGCGGCCGGGTCAGCGCTTGCGCAGCAGCGTCAGCCCGTCCGCCACGGGCAGCATGACGCAGTCGACGCGGGGGTCCGCGGCGACCTGATCGTTGAAGCGGCGGATCGCCCGGGTGTGCTCGTCGTCGGCGGCGGGATCCGCCACGCGCCCCATCCACAGCACGTTGTCCACCAGGACGAGCCCGCCGGGCCGGAGCCGTCGCAGGAGCTCCTCGTAGTAGATCGGGTAGCTCGGCTTGTCGGCGTCGATGAAGGCCAGGTCGAGCACGGGATCGGGCGGGAGCGCGCGCAGGGTGTCGGCGGCGGGGCCCAGGCGGAGCTCGATGCGCTTGCCCACCCCGTCGCGGTCCCAGTAGCGCCGCCCGATGGCCGTCCACTCCGGGCTCACGTCGCAGCACAGCAGGTGCCCGTCCTCCGGGAGGCCGCGCGCAATACACAATGCCGAGTAGCCGGTGAAGGTCCCCACCTCGACCGCCCGCCGCGCGCCGATGACGCGCGTCAGCAGCGTCATGAAGGCTCCCTGCTCCGGCGCGATCTGCATCAGCGCGAGCCCGCCGAGCCGACGCGTCTCCTCGATCAGCGCGCGCTGGATCTCGTCGGGCGGCGTGCCATGGGCCACCAGATAGGAGTGGAGCTCGGGCGTGAGATGAAAGGACTTGGGCTGCTCCGCCATCGGGATCCTCCGCCGTCCGGGCGGCGCGGGCCCGCGACGCGATCGAGTCTATCATCGCGCGGCGATGCCGACCGCCCGAGACCTGGACGCGTGGCTGCGGGCCGAGGTGCGCTTCGTGGGAGCGACCCTCGGGAACGTGATCCGCGAGCAGGAGGGCGAGGACTTCTTCCGCCTGGTGGAGGAGGTGCGTCTCCTCGCGCGTCGCGTCCGCCAGGAAGGGCTCGAGCGCGACGAGAAGCGGCTGCGCCGGCGCATCGCCTCGCTCGCGCTGGAAGAGCTCGCCGACGTGGCGCGCGCCTTCACGCTCTTCTTCCAGCTGGTGAATGTGTGCGAGCAGCGCCACGTGGCGCGGGCGCGGCGCGATGGCGGGCCGGGAAGCCTCGAGGAGCTGTTCTCGCGCCTGCGCCGGCGCGGCGTGGCGCGCGAGGCGCTCGAGCCCCTGCTCTCCGAGGTCGGCGCCACGATCGTGCTGACGGCCCATCCCACCGACGCCACGCGCTGGACCGTCCACTCGGCGCTCGATCGCGTGAACGAATGCCTGGAACGGCGGGGACGCGAGGGCGAGGCGGCGCTGCAGGAGGCGCTCGCGGCGGAGATCACGGCGCTGTGGCAGACCAGGCTCTCCCGCAGCCGCGCACCGACGCCGATCGACGAGGTGCGTCACGCGATCCACCACCTGAGCACGGTCTTCGTGGAGGCGGTGCCGCTGGCGGCCGCGCGCCTGCCGCGGGCCTTCGCGGCGGCCTACGGCGAGCCGGCGCCGCGGGATCTCCTGCCGCTCCAGCTCGGCTCCTGGATCGGCGGCGACCGCGACGGGAACCCGTTCGTGACCGCGATGGTGACGGCGGAGGCGCTGCGTCTCTATCGCCGCGCGATCCTCCAGCACTACGCGCGCGCGCTCCCGCCGCTGATCGAGCGGCTGATCTCCGCCTGCGATCAGGCATCGGTGTCGCAGCGGCTGGTGCAGAGCCTGGAGCGCGATCTCGAGGCGCTGCCGCAGCTCCGGGAACGGGTGCAGGGCCACGACCCGGACGAGCTCTACCGGCGCAAGCTGAACGCGATCGCGCTTCGCCTCGAGCTCGCGTTGCAGGAGAACGGCGCGCTCGCGCCGCCCGGGAGCCGCGGCGGCTACGCCAGCGCAGACGACCTGGTGGGAGACCTCGATCTCCTGCGCCAGAGCCTGCTCGAGAACCGCGGCGAGCGACTGGCACGGGGCCGCCTGGCGCGTCTGCTCGCACAGGTGGAGACCTTCGGCCTGCGCCTGGTCTCCCTCGACGTGCGCCAGCATCACGCGAAGCACCGCGCCACCGTGGCGGAGCTCTTCTGCCCGGTGGAGGGGCCCTTCGAGTCGCTCCCGATCGACGAGCGCCAGCGCTTCCTCGAGGACCTGGCGAAGACCGAGCAGCCGGCGCCGCCGGACGCCGGGCTCTCACCGGACGCGCTCGAGGTGCTGGAGACGCTGCGCGGCGTGCGCGACGCGCTCGAGCGCTTCGCCCCGCGCGCGGTGCGCGACGTGGTGATCAGCGGGACGACCGGCCACCTGGAGGTGCTGGAGCTCCTCCTGCTGGCGCTCCGCGCGGGTCTGGTGGAGCGCGCGCCGCGGGGCGGGCTGCGCAGCCGGATCGACATCGTGCCGCTCTTCGAGTCGATCGAGGGCCTGCGCGCGGCGCCGGCCGCGATGGAGCGGCTCTACGTTTCGCCGGTGTACCGCGAGCAGCTCCGCGCCCGGGGCATGCGCCAGCAGATCATGCTCGGCTACTCCGATTCGGTGAAGGACGGCGGCTACCTCGCGGCCTGCTTCGCGCTCTACCGCGTGCAGCGCGAGCTCGCGGCCCAGGCCGATCGCCACGGCATCAAGCTCGAGCTCTTCCACGGCCGCGGCGGGACCATCAGCCGCGGCGGCGGTCCGACCCACGCCGCGATCCTGGCGCAGCCCGCCGGCACCGTGCGCGGTCGCATCAAGATCACGGAGCAGGGCGAGGTGATCCCCTTCAAGTACGGAAGCGTCCCCTCCGCGGTGCATCACCTGGAGCAGATCCTCTCGGCGCTGCTGGAGGCCTCGCTTCCCGCGGAGCTGCGCGGGCGGGAGCGCCGGCTGCCGGAGGCCTGGGAGCGCAGGATGGACCGGCTGGGGGAGGCTTCGCGCCAGGCCTACCGCGGGCTGGTCTACGACACGCCGGGCTTCGTGGAGGTCTTCCACGCGCTCTCGCCGGTGGACGAGATTGCGTCGCTGCGCATCGGCTCGCGCCCGGCCAAGCGCACCGCGACGCGCCGCATCGAGGACCTGCGGGCGATCCCCTGGACCTTCGCCTGGAACCAGAACCGCGTGCTGCTCCCGAGCTGGTACGGCGTCGGGAGCGCGCTCGCGCCGGAGCTGGAGCAGCCGGCGCGCCTCGCGCAGCTCCGCGCCATGTACCGGGGCTGGCCCTTCTTCCGCACCGTGATCGACAACCTCCAGCAGGTGCTCGCCAAGGCCGACTTCCACATCGCCGGCGCCTACGCCGAGCTGGCCCGCGACGTGCCCGGGGCCGGCGCCATCTTCCAACGCATTCGCACGGAGTTCGGGGCCACGCTCCGGGGTGTGCTCGCGATCACGGGGGCGCGGCGGCTCCTCGCGAGCGAGCCCGAGACCCGGCTCTCGATCGAACGGCGCAACCCCTACATCGACCCGCTCTCCTACCTCCAGGTGGAGCTCCTGGCCCGCAAGCGCGCCGGCGCGGGCGAGCCGCGCCGCGTCGACGAGGCCATCCACCTGACCATCAACGGGATCGCGGCGGGCCTGCGCAACACCGGGTAATCTCGCCGGGCTTGCGCCCGCAGGAGCGTCGGCGCTGCGGTAGACTCGTGCGCCCAACCCGAGAGAAGGAGACTCCGATGCCCAAGGAGCGACCCGGTGCGGTGACCATGCGCGGAAACCCCCTGACCCTCGTCGGCCCCGAGGTGAAGGTCGGGGAGAAGGCTCCCGCCTTCAAGGCGCTCGACGTGAACCTGAAGGAGGTCGGGCTCGATGCCTCCAAGGGCAAGACGCGCATCTTCAGCGTGGTCCCGAGCCTCGACACGCCGGTGTGTGACATGCAGACGCGGCGCTTCAACGAGGAGGCCGGGAAGCTCGGTGACGCCGTGGTGGTCTACACCGTGTCGGCCGACCTGCCCTTCGCGCAGAAGCGCTGGTGCGGCGCGGCGGACGCGAAGAACGTGCACGCGCTCTCCGACCATCGCGACATGAGCTTCGGCGACGCCTTCGGGACCCACGTGAAGGAGCTGCGTCTCGACGCGCGCGCGGTCTTCGTGGTGGACCCGAGCGACAAGGTCGTGCACGCGGAGTACGTGAAGGAGATCGCCGAGCACCCGAACTACGACGCCGCGCTTGCGGCGGCGCGCAAGGCGGCGGGAAGGTAGGCGCGCGGATCGGCCTGATCTCCGCTCGCCGTTGGCTCGCTGAGCGCCGTCGGGACGCCTCCGGCGTCCGACTCGAGCCTTGGGGAACTCCGCTCGGCTGCGCCTCGCTGCGCGCCGTCGGGACGCCTCCGGCGTCCGACGGATTGCCGGCTAGCGCCGCTGCGCCTTCATCTGAAGGCGCAGCGCGCGCGCCTTCTCTTCCTCGGCCTCGGGGATCATGCCCTTGCGCTGGTAGAGGATCGAGAGCGTGGTGTGGGCGAGGGGCTCGTCGGGCTCGAGCTCGACCAGCCGCCGCGCCGCTTCCAGCGCACCGTCGAGATCGCCCAGGTCGCCGAGCGCGCGCGCGAGCGCGCTCCAGGCGATCCCGAGCCGGGGGTCGAGCTCGAGGGCGCGGCGATAGCACGCCACCGCCTGCTCCGGTCGCTTCGCCAGGAAGTGCTCGAAGCCTTCCTTGTAGGTCGATCGGGCGTCGGACATGCGGCGAGTATACTCGCGCCCTCGTGGAGATCCGGTCCCTGGAACCCGGCGAGCGCGAGGCGCTGCTCGAGCTGCTCGACGGCTGGGAGGCGCCGAGCGGCTGGCGCGGTCGCGCGGCGGACTTCTTCCGTCGCTACGTCGAGGACGATCCGAGCTTCGCCGAGGAGAACGTGTGGCTCGCCCACGAGCGCGGCCGCCTCCTCTCCTGCGTTCAGATCTTTCCGCGTCGCCTCCGGCTGCGCGGGGCCGAGGTGCCGACGGGCGGGATCGGGAGCGTCTTCACGCGGCCCGAGGCCCGCGGCGCGGGCCTCGCGGCTCGGCTGCTGGAGCGCGCGCGGCAGGCCATGCGCGAGCGCGGGATGGAGCTCTCGCTGCTCTTCGCCGGCCCCGCCGGGATTCCGCTCTACACCCGGCACGGTTGGCGGCTCTGGCCCGGGACGCGGCTGATCTTGCGGCGCCACGACGTGCCGGCGGCGCCGGCGGACGGCGCCGTCACCGCACGGTTCGATCCGGCGCGGGATCTCGCGGCCGTGGCGGCGCTCCACGCCGGCTACTCGGCGCACCGCGACGGAACCTGCCTGCGCGACATCCGTGCCTGGCAGGCCAGCCTGCGTCTGGCCGGAAACCCGGAAGAGGAGTTCCGGCTGGCGCGCCGCGATGGCCGGCCGGTGGCGTATGCCCGCGGCGTCGCGATCGCCGGCTTCCTGGTGCTCTCGGAGCTCGGCCGCGGCGAAGCGGCGCCAGACGCCGCGGCGCTGGCGACGCTGCTCCGGGAGCTCCTGACCTCGCGCGAGCCCGACGCGCTCGCGCCTCCCGAGCGCGGCTCGACCGCGTTTCGGTCCCTCGCCGTGGCGGGACCCCTGGACGACCCGCCGCTCGAGCGGGCGCTCGCCGCGGCCGGGATCGCCTGCGCCCGCATTCCCGACGAGACGCCGATGCTCTCCTGCCTCGACGCGCCGGCGCTGGCGCGTCGGCTCGGCGAACGCCTCGGCGCCGGCGAGGACGGCGACACGCTGCTGCGACGCGTGCTCCCGCCGGAGCGCTTCCGCTTCTGGATGGCGGATCG
>JAWOLJ010000095.1:0-3784 GCA_033853555.1 Myxococcota bacterium | reverse complement strand
CGAGCGCATGCCGGTGCCCGCCCGCCACTTCGTGAACGGTAACCCGCTGGCCCCGCCCTACCCCGCCGGCCTCGAGCTCGCGCTCTTCGGCCTCGGCTGCTTCTGGGGCGCCGAGCGCAAGTTCTGGCAGGCGCCGGGCGTCTTCACCACCGCCGTCGGGTACGCGGGAGGCTACACGCCCAATCCCAGCTACCGCGAGGTCTGCACCGGCCTCACCGGACACAACGAAGTGGTGCGGGTGGTCTTCGATCCCAAGGCCACCTCGTACGACGCGCTCCTCCGCATCTTCTGGGAGAGCCACGATCCCACCCAGGGCATGCGTCAGGGCAACGACGTCGGCACCCAGTACCGCTCGGGCATCTACGTCTACGACGCCGAGCAGCGTCGCCAGGCCGAGGCCTCCCGCGACGCCTACCAGGCCGCCCTCACCGCGGCGGGCTACGGCCGGATCACCACCGAGATCCTCGACGCCCCCGAGTTCTACTTCGCCGAGGACTACCACCAGCAGTACCTCGCCAAGAACCCCGGCGGCTACTGCGGCCTCGGCGGCTGCGACGTGAAGCTGCCGGAGGGGTTGGGGTGAGCGGACGCTGACCGGGCGGGGAGGACGCCTTCGGCCCGAGTGGCGCGCAGCGGCTCAGGCGACGGCCCAGCCCTCCGACAGGACCTCGGCCTGCTCGAGCACCGTCTCCGTGGCCTTCTCCTGCTGGTCGGGCGGGAAGCGAAACCGTAGTTCTCGATTCGACTTGGCTCCGGCACGAAGGGGCTCCCGGCTCGACGAACCGCCGGCGGGGCATCGGCCCAGCGGCCGTCGGCAGGTTGCCGCGGGGCCTAGCCGGCAGGACCCCTTTCCAGCTGCATCCGGCTCCTCACGAACCGCTCCGTATCTCGGTCCATGAAGTAGACATAACACCCCTTGATCCCACGGGAGAGCAGCACGCGGTAGGTGTTCTTCACGAGCTCCAGGAATCGAGGTCCGCTGCGCTTGACTTTGCTGTCGTAGGAGCACTCGGGATGGCCAACCCATTCCGCGCGGTCGAAGTCGTAGCGGAGGTCGTTGCCGAATATGACGCCCGCGTAGTCGAACTCGAATCCCTGCGCGGTGTAGATGCAGCCGACCTGGTCGATCCCCTGCGGATCGGTCGCCCAGAGTGACTCCTTCGGGATGCCCGCCGCCAGTCGTCCCGCATCGGACTTTGCGTTCCAGGGCCGCCGGTAGTTCCCGATCACGACATCTTCGACGAGCGTCCCGTCTTCCAACGGATCAGACCATTTCCAGCAGAAACCCGCGGCGACGCGACCGGTGTGGCCCCTTGCCACCTTTTCTCGGATCGCATGGTCGAGCGCGACTGGCGAGTCCATGATCTCGAAATCGAAGTTCTCGTTGCCTTCCCACAGCGCATTCGCGGTACGCGCAATCCCGAGGGTGTTTTCGATCCAGCGCACGAAGCCGTCGGACCCAGCGCAGCGGAACTGCGCTTCGAGCTGGTATTCGAAAACCCGCGCGCCGACCCGGTTGGCGTGATTCCTGATGTAGTCCGCCGAACCGATCTCTCCGGGTCGCACGACCTGCCGGTCGTCGATGAAGAAGACGGCGACCTTCCCGGCTTTGATCAGCTCCTCAATCTGAGGGTCCCCGCTCCCTTTTCGAAACCTCGTGCTGCTGGTCTCGCGGACTCGATGTGCCTCATCGCAGATCAGCACGTCGACCACGTTCAGCTCCGCATCCTGATAGCTATTGAAGTACTTGACCTGCGCGCTCGCTCGAGACCCGACGATCCTTCTCAGCGTTTCCGTGAATGCCCTGGAGCCGGTGGCGTACTGCGTGTTGTATCCGCCGCGCGATAGATCGCCCATCAGGTTGATCGCGATGAGAGACTTCCCGGTGCCCGGACCTCCTTTGATGATGAGCACGGTCTTGCGACGATCATGGAACTCTCGTTGCGCGGCCGCCATGACCTTCTCGTAGACCACGAGCTGATCATCCAGGAGCACGTATTCCGACTTCCCCGCGATCAGATTCGCTACGTGGTCCATCAGCTTCCGGCTCGGCCGGTAGCGGCTCTCCTCCACGCGACGAAGCACGGGCAACCCGTTTCCCGCTTCGAGTCTCGCCAAGAGGAAGTCCTTGAGCGGGCCGGCGTCGTCTGCAGAGAAAAGCGGATACCTCTTCAGGACCGAGTCGAACGCCTTGGAGGCAAGGACGTCATCGTCTGAAAGATAGTAGTTGTGGAGATAGGAGCACGAGGAGAGCGCAATCGGATTCGCGTCGTCATAGAAGGCCGTGTGCACGTCCTCGAGATATTGGTGATATTGGCCGACCTGGACCGACGGGTGCAGCACGTCACGCTTGCCTCCGCCGAGCCATGTGACGACCTTGTCGCCCTCGCTTGCTTCGCAGGCTCCCCACTGCTTCAGCTCGACAATGACTGCGTTGTCCTGGCTCGCGGCGTCCTGACCACAGACCATGCAATCGAGGCGCATCGAGGAGAGGGGAAGCTGGTATTCGAGAATCACGCCGTGATCGGTGAGGCTTGCATCTTGGAACACCTGGGCGATTGCACGGAGCGAGTTCTGCCAGGAGGAGACCACGGACGGTGCTGCCTTGTAGCCGTAGTAGCGAAAGAACGAGTCGTCGAGCTTCCCCGCGATCTGGTTCTGCGCAGTGTCACGTATGAAGTGCGTTGAAGGTCCTGCGTAGAGCCGCATCTCAGACCCTTCCCCCCGACAGGCTGCGGAAAACCCCTCCGATCCTACGCCGTAGGGTGGAGGAAGGCGAGGCCAGAGGGTGAGCAATGCGCGCCAACGATCAAGGGCAATCGGGGATGTTCAGCGACCTCGCGCCGGAGAAGCGGGCTCCGAAGGACCCTCTGCGGTGGACGAGGCGCTGCGGAAGCTGTCGCCGCGATTCGAGAGGCTCTACGCCCGAACGCGTCGGTCGTCGGTCCAGCCGGACCGGCTCTTTCGGGGCTTCTGCTCCAGGTCCCCTACATGGTTCGGCGCAAGCCACAGCTGTTGGCGTAGCTGGACTACAATCTGCTGTTGCGCGGGTTTGTGGGACTCCATGTCGACGACTCGGCACCCAGAAGATGCTCGCCGCACGGTACTCGTCGGGGTCCTCGGGGTCGGCGCCCTCGGCCCGCTGCGCTTCGAGGTCCGCGTGCTTGGCTTCGAAGGCGTCCGAGATGTACTTGAGGAAGATCAGCCCGAGGACGACGTGCTTGTACTCGGCCGCGTCCATGTTGTTGCGGAGCGCGTCGGCGGCGGCCCAGAGCTTGGCTTCGAAACCGAGGTTGGCGGTGGTGTCGGCTCTCCTGGTCTTGCCCTTCGCCATGGCTCCTTCGTGGGGTTCGAAGTGGTCCGCGATGGCTCGCAAGCCCGGCTCGGCGGCTGCCGGGCGCGGCCGCGCGCGATCCTAACACGAGGCGCGCGGGGCGCTGCCGCAGGTCCGGCGCGCCGCGCAGGCCACGCGCTTCGCGGCGCGCCGGCCGCGCGTGCTGCGTGCTCGCGCGAGCCGGCGTTCGATGTTCGCGCGAGTGTACGACAGGAGCGGACGCAGGGTTTTCATGCGTGCGCATCGATGCCCTCTCCGGCCACGGCGTTGGGACGGCCGGTATCGGTGGGGCTGCTCTGGCCCATGCGCGCCGGTCGATCGGAGCGCCCCGCGGCGGGAGACGACCCTGCCTTGACTTTCGTTTTTTATTCGCCTACTTTGGTTTGAGCTTGAGCCCCGCGCCCGGTCCCGAACGAGGAGCAGGCGATGGGGGCCGCCGCATTCGCTGGC
>JAWOLJ010000094.1:0-4716 GCA_033853555.1 Myxococcota bacterium | reverse complement strand
CCTTGTCCCCGCTCCGCTCCGCCGCCGCATCGCCTTCTGCGCCGACACCTGCCACCTCTACTCCGCCGGCTACGATCTCGTGGGCGACTTCGACGGCGTCTGGGCCCGCTGGGACCGCCTGCTCGGCCGGGGCTCCCTCCGGGCGCTCCACCTGAACGACTCGAAGACGCCCTTCGGCTCGCGCCGCGACCGGCACGAACTGATCGGCGAGGGCAGCCTGGGCCCGGAGCCCTTCCGACGGCTCATGACCGACGCCCGTTTCGCCCGCGTCATCAAGATTCTGGAGACCCCGAAGGGAGACCATCCCGACGCAATGGATCGCAAGATGCTGCACCGACTTAGGCGCTACGCCCGGACCCCCGGCAGGGCCTCGGTTGCCTCCGCGGCGCGGCGTGCCGATCTTTGATGCCCCGGTAACGGCTATCAGACCGCGCGCCAGCGCGAGAGTGGGAGATATGACGGTTCAGGCGAGATTCGTCCAGCGGGAGACCCTTACCCTCCACGAGCATGGGCTCGACCCCGAACGCATCCTGCCGAACCTGACCGTCCCCCGCCTCATCGAGTACGCCCTCCGCCGCGAGGAGGGTGTCGTCACCGACCACGGCGCATTCGCCGCCGTCACCACGCCCAAGACCGGCCGCTCCCCCAAGGACAAGTTCGTGGTCGTGGACCCGGCGTCCGAGGAGCGCATCTGGTGGGAGAAGAACGGCCGGATGGAGGGCGACGCCTTCGACCGGCTGCACGCCGACGTCCGGGCCTTCCTCGACACCCGCGAACTGTTCGTGCAGGATCTCTTCGGCGGCGCGGACCCCGCGTTCCGGCTGTCGGTCCGCTTCATCACGCCGAGCGCGTGGCACGCGCTGTTCGTGCGGCACATGTTCATCCGGCCGCAGCCCGCCGACCTCGCCCGCTTCCAGCCCGGCTTCACCGTCCTCCACGCGCCCGAGTTCCACGCCGACCCCTCGCGCCACGGCACCCGGGGCGGGACGTTCATCGCGCTCAATTTCGCGCGGCGGATCGTGCTGATCGGCGGCACCCGCTACGCGGGCGAGATGAAGAAGTCCATTTTCACCGTGCTCAACTACCTGCTCCCGCTCGAGGGTGTGCTTCCCATGCACTGCTCGGCCAACGTGGGGGCGGACCACGACACCGCGATCTTCTTCGGCCTCTCGGGCACCGGCAAGACCACGCTTTCCGCCGACCCGGCCCGGAGCCTGATCGGCGACGACGAGCACGGCTGGAGCGACACCGGCGTCTTCAACTTCGAGGGCGGCTGCTACGCCAAGGTCATCCGGCTCCGCCAGGAGAGCGAGCCCGAGATCTTCGCCGCCACCCGTACCTTCGGCACCGTGCTGGAGAACGTCGTCCTCGATCCGGCCACCCGCTCCGTGGACTACGACGCCGAGCGCATCACCGAGAACACCCGCGCCTGCTACCCCATCCATTACATCAGCAACCACCTGCCCGGCGGCGTCGGCGGACACCCGGTCAATATCGTCTTCCTCACGGCCGACGCCTTCGGCGTCATGCCGCCCGTGGCCCGGCTCACGCCGGACCAGGCGATGTACCACTTCCTCTCCGGCTACACGGCCAAGGTCGCGGGCACCGAGGCCGGCGTCACCGAGCCCACGGCCACGTTCAGCGCCTGCTTCGGCGCGCCCTTTCTTCCGCTCCACCCCACGGTGTACGCCCGGATGCTGGGCGAGAAGATCGCGCGCCACGGCGCGCGCGTCTGGCTGGTGAACACCGGGTGGACCGGCGGCGCGTTCGGCACCGGCTCGCGGATGAAGCTCTCGTACACGCGGGCCATGGTCCGCGCCGCGCTTTCCGGCGCGCTCGACCGCGCGCGTTATCACCAGGATCCAGTGTTCGGCCTCGCGATCCCCGGCGCCGTGCCCGACGTCCCGGCCAGCGTGCTCGATCCCCGCCGCACCTGGAGCGACCCCGCCGCGTACGACGCGCAGGCGCGGAAGCTCGCGGGCATGTTCCGGGAGAACTTCGGGCAGTTCCAGGCGCACGTGTCGGCGGCGGTGCGGGAGGCGGGCCCGCGGGTGTGAGCGCCGGCGGGGCGAGCACGCGACGGGGCCCGAGTTCGCGAGCCCGCCCGAGCGCCACCCAACCCATGGGGGTCAGATGCCCCAGCCCGACCTCGAGATCATCCGCGACCCCCTCTGGGACAACATCCGCCTCGACCGCGCCGCCCTCGCCGCGCTCGACACCCCGACCGTCCAGCGCCTTCGCTACGTCCGCCAGCTCGGCCACGCCTTCCTCGTCTATCCCGGCGCCACCCACACCCGCTTCGAGCACGCCCTCGGCGCCTATCACCTGACGCGCAAAGCCCTCGCCTCGCTGGAGGAGCGGGGCGAGCTGGCCTGCGTCCCGGAGGAAGACCGCCTCGCCGTCCGCCTCGCGGCGCTGCTCCACGACATCGGCCACTACCCGTTCTCCCACGCGCTCGAGGAGGCCGGATTTCCATCCCACGAGAAGCTCGGGGTCGCCAAGCTCGACCGGGGCGAGCTGGGCGAGCGCCTGCGCGAGATCGCCGGCCCCGGCTTTCCCGCGCGGATCGGCGCCCTCATCACCAAGCAGAGCCCGAGCCCGCTCCAGGGCCTCATCTCCGGCTCGCTCGACCTCGACAAGATCGACTACCTGAGCCGGGACGCGTTCATGTGCGGCGTCCCCTACGGCACGGTGGACGTCGAGCGGCTGCTCGCGTCGCTCACGCTGGTGGAGACCGCGGGCCGGAGCGAGGTCGGCGTGCACGAGAAGGGCGTGAGCGCGCTCGAGTCGCTCCTCTTCGCCAAGTACCAGATGTACCGGAACGTGTACTGGCACCACGCGGTGCGCGCGGCCACCTGCATGTTCAAGCGCGCGGTGCTCGCGGCGGCCACCGCCGGCGCCGTCGGAGACGGGACGCTGGCGGAGGCGACGGACGATGGGCTGATGGAGCTGCTGCTGCGCGGGCGGGGCGAAGGGCGCGGGCCGGCGGGGACCGACGCGGCGGGTGCCCAGCGCGACTCCGCGTCGCCCGCGCCCGTGGACTGGCGCGCCCTCGCCGCCGCGATCCGCGCCCGCCGCCTCCACAAGCGCGCCATGGACCTCCCCGCGAGCGACGTGCCCGCCCAGGTCCAGCCCTGGCTCGCCGACGAGCCGGCGCTCACCACCCGCGTCGAGGACGCGCTCGCCGCCGAGCTCGGGCTCCCGCCCGGCGGCCTCCTGCTCGACTTCCCCTCACGCTCCTCCATGCTCGGCGTAGACCTTCCGCTCCGGCTCCGCGGCGGCGCGATCGACCGCCTCACCGACGAGGGCCGCGCTGGCCAGCTCGGCCTCCCGCGCGTGGCGGACGAGCTGTATCGGAGCGCACGGCGCTTTCGCGTCTTCGTGGCGCAGCCCATCACCCGCGCGCGCGGCCTGGCCAAGCTGCTCGATCTCGTCACCATCCCGGCCGGCGAGGTCACCGCCCGGCTCGACGCCGGGCGGGCGCTGCTCCCATGATCGCGCCGCCTCGCCGGATCGGCTTCGCGCTCCCCCGCGCCGCCTTGCGCGCCCTGACGGCCGGTGTGCTCGCCGTCGCCGCCGCGCCCGCGGCCCACGCCCAGGCCGACTCCGGTACCTACGTCGTCCGCGATTTTCGTTTCGCCGACGGCTCCACCCTCCCCGAGCTGCGCCTCCACTACGTGACGCTCGGCAAGCCCGGCCGGGACGCGGTGCTCATCGTCCACGGCACGGGCGGCTCGTCGCAGCAGTTCCTCCAGCCCATCTTCGCGGGCGAGCTGTTCGGCGCGGGCCAGCCGCTCGACACCGCGACCCACTTCGTCATCCTGCCCGACGCCATCGGCCACGGCCGCTCCAGCAAGCCGAGCGACGGGCTGCACGCCCGGTTCCCGCGCTACACCTACGACGACATGGTGCGCGCCGAGTACCGGCTGGTGACCGAGCGCCTCGGCGTAAAGCACTTGCGACTGGTGATGGGCACCTCCATGGGTTGCATGCACTCCTGGCTCTGGGCCGAGACGTACCCCGCGCTCATGGACGGCATCGTGCCCCTCGCCTGCGCGCCCACCCAGATCGCGGGCCGGAACCGACTGTGGCGCGAGGCGGCGATGGACGCCATCCGCACCGATCCCGCCTGGGCCAGCGGCGAGTACGCCGCCCAGCCCGCCGGCCTCAAGACCGCCTGGGCGCTGGTCCTCATGGTGAGCGGCAACCCGAGCCTCTACCAGCGGCTCGCGCCCACGCGCGACTCGGCCGACGCGTATCTCGCCCAGGCGTACGCCCGGCTGGCGAAGAGCGGCTTCGGCGACGCGAACGACGCGCTCTATGCGCTCGACGCTTCCCGGGACTACGACCCGAGTGGTCGCCTGGGTGACATCACCGCGCGCGTGCTCGCGATCAACTCCGCCGACGACCAGATCAACCCACCCGAGCTGGGACTCATGGAGCGGCTCATCCCCCGCGTGCGCGGCGCGCGCTACGTGCTGATTCCGGCGAGCGAGAACACCGTGGGACACGGGACCCACACTAAGGCTGCCGTCTGGAAGGAGTATCTGGCGGAGTTTCTTGCAACGCTGCCACGGGTGGCGCCGCGATAGGAGCATGACGCTCGTGACCCTCACCCCCACTCCTCGCGCGACCGTCGCCGCATCCGCGCTCTTTGCGCTCCCCGCGCTCCTCGCGCTCGGCCCCCTCTGCGCTCGCGCCCAGGCGCAGGCGCAG
>JAWOLJ010000093.1:0-18519 GCA_033853555.1 Myxococcota bacterium | reverse complement strand
CGGGCGCAGGGCGCTCGGCCGCGGCCCGGGCCGGCCGTGCGGCCGCAGAGCGCAGCCCGGGCGCGCCGCGGAGCTCCACCAGCTCCAGGGTGATCAGCCCGTAGAGCGCGCGCCGCGCGGCCTCGTCCAGCGGACCGAGATCGCGCAGCGGCTGCGTGCCGTCGAGCGCTCGCAGGAGCTCCTCCTCGTCCGGCTCGAGCGCGAGATCCTGGAAGCGATAGAAGGGGCTCTCGCCGGGATGCGGCCAGGCGTCGGCGTTGGCGGAGAGGAAGGCGTCCACGCGCTGGAGCGGGAGCCTGCCGCGCACGCCGCGCAGGATCAGATCGGCCGGGGACCGCTCCACGGCGATCCCGTTCCCGCCCTCGATCCGCTTTCCCGGCTCGAAGGAGAACTGGCCGGAGATCCACTCGAAGGCCTCGAACAGCTTCTCCTCCGCCTGCGCCCGCAGCGCGGCGGCGATCTCCTCCTCGGACACGATCTGCATCGCCACCAGGATCTGGCCCTGCATCCCCTCGCCACGCTTCATGCGCTGAAGCGACTCCGTGAGCTCGGACTGCGAGATCCGGCCGAGCCGCACCAGCAGGTTGCCGAGGCATTCGCTCACGAGGTTCGACTTCACCGACACCGGATAGCCGTCGCGAATCTGGAGCGCCTTGCGCTTCTTGCCGCCCATGAGCTGGAGCACGCCGCTCGCACGCAGGCCGTGCAGGTGGTGCAGGAGCTGGGGGAAGGCGATCTCCTCCAGAGAGCCGGAGAGACCGCGAGGGGCGCCGTTCGAGCCGCTCGCGTGCTTGGCCACCGCCTCCAGCAGGTCGTCGAGGGGGATGGGCTTGGTCAGGACCGCGCTCGCTCCGAGCCCCTGCGCGCGCTCCAGGTAGGCCGGGGTGCTGGTGCACGCCGTGAGGATCAGCACCGGCACCTGGGCGTTGGAGAGACCCGACGTCCGCAGCGTCTGGAGCACTGCGAAGCCGTCGCGCTTCGGTAGCATCAGGTCGAGGAGGACGAGGTCCACGGAGTCCTCCCGCAACCTCGCCAGGGCGTCGTCGCCGTCGTGGGCGAGACGCACCTGATAGCCCTCCCCGCCGAGCGCCTTGGAGACGATCTGGCAGAAGCTGCGATCGTCATCGACACAGAGAACGGTCGACCCCACCTGAGCCCTCCCGCCGGTAGTGGGTTTATCGACCGTCTTCGCCCCCCGACTTGACGGGCGATTCGGGCCCCGACGCCGGGTCGGGCGAGCCGGCGTGACGGCCGTCACGCGGTGCCGACAGAGCTGCGCGCGGGATGCACGGGGACTGCCGGCGAGCTGCTTGCCGGTTGCTCCGACTGCGCCGGGGAGGGCCGGCGGGGTCTCAGCGCGGCGCGCGGAAGAGCGCCCGCACCGTGTCGGGGCCGGGGGGTCGGGCCAGCCCGGCCTCGGTGACGAGGGCCGTCACCAGGCGCGCCGGCGTCACGTCGAAGGCCGGATGCCGCACGGGAACCCCTTCGGGCACCAGCGTACGCCCGCCGAGCTCCGCCACCTCGGCGCGTCCGCGCTCCTCGATCGGGATCGCCGCGCCGTCGGGGGTCGCGAGATCCACCGTGGAGAGCGGCGCCGCCACGTAGAAGGGAATCGCGTGGGCCTGCGCCAGCACGGCCAGGCCGTAGGTGCCGATCTTGTTGGCGACGTCGCCGTTGGCCGCCACCCGATCCGCCCCCACCAGCACCAGGTCCACCTCGCCCCGCTGCATCAGGTGGCCGGCCATGCCGTCGGTCACGACGCTCACCGGGATGCCGTCGCGCGCGAGCTCCCAGGCCGTGAGCCGCGCGCCCTGCAGGAAGGGCCGCGTCTCGTCGGCCAACACCGAGACGCGTCGGCCGACCTCCACCGCCGCGCGCACCACGCCGAGCGCCGTGCCGTAGCCGGCGGTGGCGAGGGCTCCGGCGTTGCAATGGGTGAGCACCCGCGAGCCGTCGGGCACGAGCTCGAGACCCGCGCGGCCGATGGCGCGGCAGATCGCCACGTCCTCTTCGACGATCTGCCGGGCCTCGCGCACCAGCGCCGCGCGCAGCGTCGCGGCCGTGGCGGCGGGCGCTGCCAGCGCGGCGTCGAGGGTCTGGCGCATGCGGCGCAGGGCCCAGAAGAGGTTCACGGCGGTAGGACGCGTGCGGGCGAGCCGTGCGAAGGCCGGCTCCAGGGCCGCCGCCAGCGTCTTGGCGTCCGCTTCCGGGGCATCGACCGCGGCGCGCGCCACGCCGAGCGCGGCCGCGCAGCCGATGGCCGGCGCGCCCCGCACCGCCAGGTCCTCGATCGCCCGGGCGATCCCTTCCACGTCCCGCAGCGCGAGGTAGAGCTCCTCGACCGGCAGGCGCCGCTGGTCGAGGATCCGGACGGCGTCGTCCTCCCAGCGCAGGGTGAACCAGCCGCTGCCGCTCACCGCTCCCCTTCGGCGGCC
Source organism: Myxococcota bacterium (assembly GCA_033853555.1). Classification (GTDB taxonomy): domain Bacteria; phylum Myxococcota_A; class UBA9160; order UBA9160; family UBA9160; genus JAWOLJ01. The sequence continues at coordinate 16,084 of JAWOLJ010000093.1, read as the reverse complement.
GCCGGCCGGGCGTCGCCGCGCGCGCCAGCCTCGAGGGACGCCCCGGTCAGCCGCACGCGCAGCGCCTCGACTCCGAGCGTGCCGTCGGGACGCGGCTGGAGCAGCCCGTCCGCACTGGCGAGCCGCCCCGGCGGCTTGCGGAAGCCCGCGGGCCCGACGAGCTCGGCCTCCGTCGCGTCGAGCTGGAAGCGGCCCGTGGTCTCGTCGCGGCCGAGCGCGAGCTGGCCCCGCAACGTCACGGGCCCGCGCAGCGAGGCGCTCCCGAGCTCGAAGGCTACCGGCGCGGCGACGAGGTCCGCCTGCACGACGGCCTCCGGCTCGCCGGCCGGGCGCGCGATGCTGAGCGTGCCCGAAGCGGTCCCGGGGAGCGCGGCGCTGCCGCCACCGAACCAGGGCGCGAAGGGTGCGAGGGGCACGTCGTCGAGGCGCGCCAGCAGGTGCAGGGCGCCGTCGATTGCGATCGAGCCCTCCACGGCCACCCGTCCGCCGGCCGGCACGTGGCCGGAGAGCCGGAGATGGATTCCGCCGGCCTCCGTCGTCACCCGACCGTGGAGGCCCTCGATGGCGAGCGTCGGCGACGTCGCGAGCCGGTCGTCCCGCAGCACGAGCTCGCAGTCGTGGAAGCTCAGCCGTTCCACGCCGGCCGCCCGCGCAGCCGGGCCCGGCGAGGCCGTCGCCGCAGCGGCCGACGGCGCGGCGATGGGAGCCGGGAGGAGCGCGCCCAGGCCCCCCCGACGCCAGCCCACCAGGGCGCGGCCCTGGTCGATCCGCAGCTCCCGCACCTCGAAGCGCCCGAGCAGCAACGGCCACGGCGCCAGGGAGAGCCGCAGGCGAGCCGCCTGGAGCGGACGCTCGTCCGCCGCACGCGCCGCATCCGACACGATTACGTGTCGGATCACGAGGGCCGGCGGCAGGAGGCGGGTCGAGACCTCCTGGAACCGTACCGGCGCGCCGAGGGCCGAGCGAGCGACGGCCTCCACGCGCAAGCGCGCGGCCTCGCTTCGCATCACGGCGGAGAGCACGAAGGCCGCGCCGGCCACGAGCAGCGCCAGGACGAGCAGCGCCCGCAAGCCGTTCCGTAGCACGCGCCCCATGCGGCCTCAGCCCCGCAGCTTGCGAGCGAGGATCTCGCGCACCGTGGCGGGGCTCGCCTTCCCGCCGGTCCGCTTCATCACCTGCCCCATCAGGAAGTTCAAGATCTTCTCCTCGCCGGCGCGCATGCGCGCCGCCGAGTCGGGATGCGCGGCGATCACCTCGTCCGCGGCCGCCTCCAGCAGCCCGCTGTCGGAGACCGCCTCGAGCCCTCGCTCGCGCACCACGGCCTCGGGGTCGCCGCCGCGCAGCAGGAGCTCCGGCAGGATCTCGCGGGCCGAGCGGGCCGTCACGCGGCCCTGGTCCACCAGACGCAGCAGCGTGACGAACCGCCCGGGCTCGAGGCGGATCGCCTCGGGCTCGGCGTCGGCCTCCTTCAGGATCTGGAGCACGTCGCGCAGGATCCAGTTCGCGGCGGTCTTCGGCGTGCCGTGACCGCGGGCCACCGCCTCGAAGAAGTCCGCCAGTGCGCGCGAGCTCGTGAGCAGCCGCGCCTCGTAGGCCGTGACGCCGTACTCCGCCTCGAGACGGATCCGCTTCTGGTCGGGCAGCTCGGGCAGCGCGAGCCGGATCCGCTCGATCTCGTCGGAGGGAATCACGAGCGGCACCAGGTCGGGATCGGGGAAGTAGCGGTAGTCGTCCGCGTTCTCCTTGACGCGCATCACGCGGGTGCGACCGGCCACGGGGTCGTAGAGCAGCGTCGACTGCACCACGCGGCCGCCCTCGTCCAGGATCCGCGCCTGGCGCTCGATCTCGTGGGCGATCGCTCCCTCCACGAAGCGGAAGGAGTTCAGGTTCTTGATCTCGCCCCGCGTCCCGAAGGCCGCGGCGCCCTTCGGCCGCAGCGAGACGTTGGCGTCGCAACGGAACTGCCCCTTCTCCAGGTCCGCGTCGGAGACCTCGATCGTGCGCAGGATCGAGCGCAGGGTGCGCAGGTAGGCGCCCGCCTCGGCGGGCGATCGCAGGTCGGGCTCCGACACGATCTCGAGCAGCGAAACGCCAGCGCGGTTCAGATCCACCAGCGAGCCTTCGGCTCCCGCGAGCGATTCGTCGTGGACCGACTTCCCGGCATCCTCCTCCATGTGGATGCGCGTGATCCCGATGCGATGGGTCTGCGCGCGCTCGCCTTCGCCCACCTGGATCTCGATCCAGCCGCCCGTGCAGAGCGGCTCCTCGTACTGCGAGATCTGGTAGCCCTTCGGCAGATCGGGATAGAAGTAGTTCTTGCGCGCGAAGACCGAGCGCGGGTGCACGGTGCAGCGGGTGGCGAGCCCCGCGCGCACCGCGAGCTCCACCGCGCGCCGGTTCAGCACCGGGAGGACGCCGGGGAGCGCCAGGCAGACCGGCGTCACGGCGTGGTTGGGCGGGGCTCCATACACCACGGGAGCGTCGCAGAAGAGCTTGGACTCGGTCTTCAGGTGCACGTGCACCTCGAGGCCGATCACCGCGTCGTAGCGCGGATGCACGTCCACCCGGCGGTCCTCGCGCGGCGCGCTCATCGCGGCTCCGGCGGACGCCGCAGGTGATGGTCGGTGCGGCGCTGGAAGGCGTCGGCGATCCGCAGCAGCGTCGCCTCGTCGAGCGGGCGGCCCAGGAGCTGGAGCCCCACGGGCAGGCCGTCCGCGAGGCCACAGGGGAGCGAGAGACCCGGGATCCCGGCCAGGTTGGTGGACACGGTGTAGACGTCGGAGAGGTACATGCGGAGCGGATCCGACGCCTTCTCGCCCAGCCGGAAGGCGGTCTCCGGCGCGGTCGGGGTGAGCAGCGCGTCGCATCCCTCGAAGGCGCGCTCGAAGTCCCGGCGCAGGAGGGTCCGTACCTGCTGCGCCTTGCGGTAGTAGGCATCGTAGTAGCCGGCGGAGAGCACGTAGGTGCCGAGCAGGATGCGCCGCTTCACCTCGGCTCCGAAGCCCTCCGAGCGGGTGCGATGGTAGAGATCGTGCAGGTCCTTGGGATGCGCGGCGCGGCGCCCGTAGCGCACGCCGTCGTAGCGCGCGAGGTTGCTCGAGGCCTCGGCGGTGGCGATCAGGTAGTAGGTGGCGATGGCGTACTTCGTGTGGGGGAGCGAGACCTCCACCAGCTTCGCGCCGGCGCGCTCGAGCTCCGCCGCCGCCTCGCGAACGCAGGCGAGGACGCCGGGCTCCACGCCCTCGGCCACGAAGTACTCCCGCGGCAGGCCCAGGCGCAGCCCGGAGACGTCGCCGGTCAGCGCCTCGGCGTAGCGCGGCACGGGCTCGGGCAGCGAGGTGGAATCGTGGGGATCGTGGCCGGCGATCGCCGCCAGGGCCACGGCGCAGTCCGCCGCCGTGCGCGTGAAGGGACCGATCTGGTCGAGCGACGAGGCGAAGGCCACGAGCCCGTAGCGCGACACGCGTCCGTAGGTGGGCTTCAGGCCCACCACTCCGCAGCACGCGGCGGGCTGGCGGATCGAGCCGCCGGTGTCGCTTCCGAGCGCGAGCGGCACGACGCCCGCGGCGACGACGGCGGCGGAGCCGCCCGAGGAGCCGCCCGGGGTGCGGCCGGGATCCCAGGGATTGCGCGAGGGGCCGCGGGCGGAGTTCTCCGTCGACGAGCCCATCGCAAACTCGTCCAGGTTGGTGCGACCGATCACGACCGCTCCCGCGTCGCGCAGGCGACGGGTCACGCTGGCGTCGTAGGGCGAGACGAAGCCCTCCAGGATTCGCGAGCAGCAGGTAGTGGGCTCGCCCGCCTGCACCAGGTTGTCCTTGAGCACGATCGGAATGCCGTCGAGCGGACCGCGCGCCTCGCCGCGCGCTCGCCGGGCGTCGCTCTCGGCCGCCTCCGCGCGCGCACGCTCCGCGCGCAGACCGACGAACGCGTGCAGGACCGGCTCGAGGGCGGACGCCCGCGCCAGCGCCGCGTCCACCAGCTCGCGGGAGCCGATCCGCCGCGCCGCCAGGGCGGCTCCGAGCTCGGCGAGGCTGCCGAGAGGCTCGGGCGTCGAGCGGTCCGCGGGGGTCATTCGCCGCCCTCGATGATCGGGGGCACCCGGAAGGCGCCACCCTCGCTCTCCGGCGCGTTCGCGAGCGCGAGCTCCGGCGCGAGCGGCGTCCCGGCCCGGTCCTCGCGCAGCGGCGTCGCGATCGGCACCGGATGGCTCGTGGGCTCGATGTCGCGGGTATCGAGCTCGCCGAGGAGGGCCACGTAGTCCAGGAGCGCGCCGAGCTGGGCCGTCATGCGCTCGGCCTCGTCGGGCGCGAGCGAGAGGCGCGCCAGCGCGGCGATGCGCTCCACCTCGTCGCGCGTGATGCGGGGCATGCGCGCAGGCTAGCAAGCGGCCCCAACGCGCGCCTCGGCGCGGGGCGCCTGGAGCGCGACGTTGCGGCGCCGGGAGCGGCCGACTAGCCTCGCCTCGCCCATGTCCGACCCTTCCCCTGCGGCGCCCTACTCGTTCGACGAGCTCCCCGACGACATCCGCGCCGGCATCCGCGATCTCGGCTGGAGCGAGCCGATGCCCGTCCAGGCGCGGGTGATCCCGCTGCTGCGCAGCGGGCGCGATCTCATCGTCCAGGCGCGCACGGGGAGCGGGAAGACGGGCGCCTTCGGCCTCCCGATCGCGGCCGCGGTCGAGCTCGGGCTCGCCGCGACGCAGGCCCTGGTGATGCTTCCCACCCGCGAGCTCGCGAACCAGGTGGCGAACGAGATCAGCACCATGGGCCGCCACCGCGGGGTTCGCGTGCTCCCGATCTATGGCGGCGTCGGCTACGGCCCGCAGCTCGAGGGACTGAAGGCCGGCGCCCACGTCGTGGTGGGGACGCCGGGCCGGATCCTGGATCACCTGGGAAGCGGGCGTCTCCAGCTCGATCAGGTGCGGATCCTGGTGCTGGACGAGGCGGACGAGCTGCTCTCCCTCGGCTTCTGGCCCGACATGAAGGAGATCCACGGCTACCTGCCGTCGCGGCGCCAGAGCTGCCTCTTCTCCGCGACCATGCCGGAGAAGGTGCGCTCGCTCTCGCGCGTGTTCCTGCGCGATCCGGAGTTCGTGTCGCTCTCCGAAGGCCAGCTCGCGCCGCGCGAGATCGAGCACTACTACGTGCTCACCACCGCCGCGGAGAAGGAGGCGGCGCTGGTGCGGGTGCTGGAGGCGGAGGACCCGGAGAGCGCCATCGTCTTCTGCAACACCAAGGACGACGTGCGCTTCGTGACCGCGTTCCTGCAGCGGCGCGGCTTCGATGCCGACCAGATCTCGGGCGATCTGCCGCAGTCGGCCCGCGAGCGCGCGATGGCGCGGATCAAGGCCGGCGAGCTCAAGTTCCTGGTGGCGACGGACGTGGCCGCGCGCGGGATCGACATCAGCGATCTGAGCCACGTGATCAGCTACTCGGCGCCCGACTCGCCCGAGAGCTACGTGCATCGCACGGGCCGCACCGGTCGCGCCGGCAAGGCGGGCGTCGCGATCTCGCTGGTCTCGGGCCTCGACATCGGGAACTTCAAGTATCTGCAGAACGTGAACAAGATCGAGGTGCAGGAGCGCAAGCTCCCGACGGAGGCGGACGTGCTGGCGCGGCTGCGCGAGCGGCTCGAGGTGAAGGTGGAGCAGGAGCTGCGCCACATCCCCGAGCGCGAGCGGAGCTGGAAGGTGGATCGCCTGATCCCGATCGTGGAGGCCATGGCCGCCGGGGAGGAGGGGCGCCGGGACCTGGCGGCGATCTGCGCGGCCTACCTGCGCGAGCACCGCCCGGAGACCACCGTGCGCGAAGGCGAGCTGCCGGCCCGCCCGACGCCGGCCGCCCCGGCGGAGGCCGCCGGCGCCGGGGGAGGCGGACGGCGCTCCCATCGCCGCCGCCGGCGACGCTGAGGCCACCCCCGGGCCCACCGCGACACCCCGGGCTCCGGCCCCGACCCGAGCCCACCGGCCTCGATTGCACTTGCCGCAGCCGCCCCTTTAGACTGGGCTTCCATTGGCCTGCCGGTCCCGTGGCCAGACCCCGGTGCGCGAGAAGGAGTGGCTCATGCTGCGGCGTCGCTTCCAGGTCCTCGCTCTCTTCGCCCTCGCGCTCGCGCTCCAGGGCCAGTCCTGCACCGGCGCGGGGGACATCGGGATCCAGAGCCCCGCGGAGGGCAGCAACGTCACCACGCCGAGCTTCGTGGTCGAGATCTACGTGAACCCGGGGGCCTTCGACGTCTCCACGATCCAGCTCACACTGAACGGCGTCGCACTCGCCGTCGCCGGAGGCCCGCCCACCTATACCGCGACGGTGAACCCCGGAGCTCCGCTTCGGGACCAGAACCTCCTCGAGCTCCGCGTGCGGGCGCTGAACGGCACCGGCGCCTACCTCACGCGCAACTTCAACTACCTGCCCCCGAAGGCGCGGCTGCGCCGCATCACGGACCCCTCCGACCCCGACCTTCCGACCGGGCCGCTGGCCCAGGCGCGCGTCGGCGACTACCTGCTGGAGAACGACGTGGCGCGCTTCGTGGTGCAGGACGTGGCCCAGCGCGATCTCCACAGCATCGGCGCCTTCGGGGGGAACCTGATCGACGCCGAGCTGGTGGGTCACCCGGGGCTCGAGAACTTCTTCGAGATCCAGCCGGCGATCAACATCGAGACCGTGCTGAACGCCCAGACCGCCGAGATCGTGAACGACGGGCAGGACGGCACGCCGGCCGCGCTCCGGGTCTGCGGCCCGGACGATCTGGTCGACTACGTGAATCCGTCGACGGTGGTGGCGCAGTCTGGCGGGAGCTTCCCCGCCAGCGCCGACGACGTGGACCAGCCGGTCGAGGCCTGCACCGAGTACCAGCTCGCCCCCGGCAAGAGCTACGTGACGCTCGATACCACGGTCGAGAACCTGAGCAACAACGCCCTCCCGATGTACGTCGGCGACTACGTGAACGGCATGGGCGAGCTCGAGCAGTGGACGCCTCCCTCCGCGGGCTCGACCACCCCGATCGGGATCGGCGAGATGACCACCAACTTCTCGCTGGACGCGCTCAGCTACTTCGGCTTCGGCGAGGCCAAGGGCGTGGACTACGCCTTCCTCGGCGCGGATCCGCCCCTGCCCTCCTCCACGACGTTCACGGTGTCGGGCGTGTCCTACGTGATGCACGCGCAGGTGATCCCGCTGATCCTGCTCTTCGGCGCGCCGTCGAGCCTCTCCGCTCCGGCGAACGGCAGCCTGAGCTTCGTGCGCCACTTCGGCGTGGGCGACGGCAGCGGCGCCAACGCGCTGGCGATGGAGGCCGACGTGCGCGGCCTCGTCACGGAGTCGGTCTCCGGCTGCGTCACGGTGGGGGGCGCCGGCGGCGCCGCCGCCGCCGGGAGCCGGATCTCGATGGGCGTGGTAGGCACCTCGGGTGCGTACGCCGGCCAGCTCCAGACGCTGCGCGCGACCTTCATCACCGACGACGCCGGCTGCTACCACGGCCGCGTGGCGCCGGGCAGCTACGGGATCGCCGCCGCTCGCGACGGCACGCCCTACGAGGGTGGCGGGACCACGCCGCTGATCCACACCATCACCGTCGCCTCGGGCACCCCGGTGGTGCAGGACTTCGCGCTCCCGGACACCGGCCACGTGCAGGTCACGGTGCACGACGAGAACGATCTCCCGGTGCCCGCGCGCGTTACCGTGGTGGGCTTCGATCCGAGCCCGGAGCCCAGCCTCGTGGCGACGATCATCCGGGGCAACGACACCACGACCGGGACCTTCAACGACGTGACCAAGGACCCGCTCGAGTTCGGCACCACCCACGTCGGCTACGCCGGCGCGAACGGGATGCACAGCTTCGACCTCGAGCCCGGCACCTACCAGATCTTCGTGTCGCGAGGCACCGAGTACTCGGCCTTCTCGGCGCCGCTCACCGTGGGGGCGGGGGCGACGGTGCCGGTGACGGCCCGCATCGCCCACGTGCTCCAGACTCCGGGCTTCGTGTCCTCGGACTTCCACGTCCACGCGCTCAACAGCCCGGACTCGCGCATCAACAACGACAACCGGGTGCTGCAGTTCGCGGGCGAGGGCGTGGACAACATCATCATGACGGACCACGACGCCCACACCGACCTCGCGCCCCACATCGCAGCGCTCGGCCTCACGCCCTTCGTGCACTCGACGATCGGCGAGGAGATCACGACCTTCGACTACGGCCACTTCAATGCATACCCCCTCGGCATCGACCCCACGAAGCCGTCGGGCGGCTCCACCGATTGGGGCGGCGCGGCTCCGCCCGGTCAGGACTTCCCCTCCGCCGGCCACTACAGCCTGAGCCCGGCGGAGATCGACGCCGCGGTGCGAGCCAACCCGTGGAACACCTCGCCGGAGCTCGCGGTGCAGATCAACCACATCGACAGCCACTTCGATCCCTTGAAGATCGACACCGGTGTCGCCCCGCCGCAGTCGTTCCTGACCCCGAGCGAGCAGCTCGCGTTCCGGATCGACCCCTCGATCCCGAACCTGTTCCACCTCTTCAACGGGCTCGAGCTGTGGAACGGCTACAACCGCTCGCAGGAGCTGTGCGAGTTCCTGGCCATCTGCACCGGAGGCAACACCGGCGGGCGGATCGGCATCTGGATGAACCTGTTGAACCAGGGGCTCGTCGCCACGGCGATCGCCGACACCGACACCCACGAGTTCTTCAACACGCGGAGCGGCGGCGCACGGAGCTGGACGCCGTCGTCGACCGACGCGCCCGCCGGCATCGTGGACGACGAGATCGGGGCGGCCGTGCACGCCGGCAAGGCGGTGGGCGGGCAGGGCCTCTACGTGCAGGCCCAGCTGCTGGCTACCGATGGCTCGGGCGGCGTGGCGGGCTTCGGGCTGAGCCAGCCCACCATGATCCCGGTCAGCAACGGCCAGGTGAACCTGCAGATCGACGTGCAGGCTCCGCTCTGGGCGGAATACGACCGGATCGAGATCTACGTGAACGCGCAGACCCGGGTGACGAAGCGCAATCCCAACACCACGGGCGGTACGCCGACCCTCTACGGCGCGAACCCGACCATCGTGCTGAACAAGGACACGGACTTCACGCGGGCCAGCGTGACCGACTTCCCGGCGATCCCGGGGGCCGGCCACTTCGAGACCCACAAGACGCTGACGGTCCTGGTGCCCCAGGACGCCTGGATCGTGGTGCTGGTGCGCGGCACCGACGGCGTCTCGCATCCGATGTTCCCGGAGATGCCGGCGAGCCTGAGCACCGGCGGCAACAACACCACGCTGGCGGGCCTGCTGGACGGGAACCTGAACGAGGGTGGCGTGCTGGCGCAGGGCTTCACCAATGCGCTCTTCGTGGACGCGAACGCCAACGGGTCGTTCGATCCGCCGGGCCTGAGCATCGCTCCCTGAGGCGAGCGCTCCGCCTCGGACTGGTGCTCCTGGCCGTCGCTCCGGTGGGGGCGCAGGGCGCCGCCCCCACCGGCGTCGCGCCCGCCGCCGGCGGCCGCGGCTTCCTGCGCGCGGCCGAGTCCGCGCAGGCCGTGGTGCTAGGGACCGTACACGCCCCTTCGAAGCTCGATCTCCATGGCTGGACCGCGGACCTCGCGGTGGAGCGCGTGCTGGCGGGAAGGGCGGCCCCGGGCGGCGCGCTCCGTGTGGCGTGGGAGGAGCTGGCCACGGCGCGCCCCCCGCGACTCTCCGATGCGGATCGCGTGCTGTTGGCCCTCGTCGCCCTGCCCTCGGGCTCGCTCTGGATGCAGCGCTTCCCGAAGCGGGATGCGCTCGCCATCGGAGCCGGGGGCCAGGCCTTCCTGCGCTCGCCGGCTCCGGGCACGGTCGACCTCCTGGCGCGCTATCTGGCCCTGACTCCGCCCGCCCGCGAGCAGGCCGAAGGCGTGACGCTTCTCACGGCGCTGGTGCAGGACGGGGCGCCGGTGCTGACCGACGAGGCGCTGGAGCGGCTGGACGAGGTGCCGGGGCTCGCCGGGCGCTTGGAGCGCGACGCGGCGGCGAATCTCGGCCGCGTGATGGAGGACCGGAGCCGGCCGGCGGCGACCCGGACCCGCGTCGCGGAGCTGATCGGACGCCGCCACCTCCTGGCGCTCCGGCCCTCCCTGGAGCGCGGCACCCGGTCCGGCTCGGGCATCGAGGCCGGCGCCTGGGACGCGCTGGCCGAGCTCGACGGTGGCCTTCCCCCCGAGACGGTGCGGGCCCTGGTCGATCGACCGGATCCGGCGCTGCGACGGGTCGCCATCGAGCGTGCCGGCCGCGCCCTTCCCGAGGAGCGCCTGGCGGCCCTCCTGAGGCACGATCCTGCCCCGGAGGTCCGGCAGGCCGCGGTGAAGGCGCTTCTCGCCACCTTCGGCGACGGCGCCCTGGAGACGGTCACTCCGGCCCTCTTCGATCCCGATCCGGCCGTGCGGACGGACGCGGCGCAGGGCCTGGGCGCCCTGGGCCCGAGGGCCGTCCCGACCCTGCGCTCCCTGGTGGAGGGCCGCGAGGCCCGGGACGCGGCGGGCCCGATCGCCGCGCTGGCGCTGGCCGGGCCCGAGGGCCGCGTGGCCTTGCGGGAGATCGCGGATCGAAGCCCCGACCCGGCCGTGCGACGCCTCGCGGAGATCGCCCTCGGGAAGCTCAGCGAGCACTGAGCGTTCGCCCCGGACGGGCCTCAGACCTCGTGCCAGACCGGGGCGGGGCGTCCGGCTTCGGCTCCGGGGAGGCCGAGCCGGCGCCGGGCCGGAAGCAGGATCACCACCCGCTGGCCCGAGCCGGGCGGCTCGTCCTCCGTCGCGAAGAGCGCCCCGATCCGCGCCAACGAGAGCCGCCCTCCGAGTCGGGCCTCCCTCTCCAGAAGGGCCCTCCGCGGCTCCGGCGCCCCGAGCACCAGGATCCCGGCCTCGTCCCGGATCACTTGCCGACCCGCCCGCTGGAGGACGAGCCCCGCGAGCTCCCCCTGCGCATCCGCGAAGAGGAGCGCCGCGGGGCCCGCCGCCGGGCGGCGCAGGCACCACTCGAGGGCGGCGCCGACCCGCTCGAAGCGCTCCAGGCACTGCGTGACGAGGAGGGCCGCTGGAGCGCGGCAAGGCAGCGGCGCCTCGGCGGACGCATCCGCGGCGCCGGACCCGGGCTCGGCGGCGAGGGCCAGGGCGGCGAGCCCCCCGGCGTTCACGCCCGCCAGCGCGCCGACCCACCAGGTCAGGCCGAGCTCCAGGCTCGCCATGCCGCCCTGGGGCCGCGCGCGGCGCAGCACCGGCGCCGCGTCCGCCGGCAAGGGCAGCGCGCCGGCCAGGCAGGGCCCCTCCGTCCCGGCCCCGGGGCGCATCCCGAGCCCGACGCTCACCCGTGTAGCCGCGGTGGATCCCCATGCGGGTGGCATGCAGCGCGCCAGGACGCGCGCCCGATCGACACCGGCGCCTTCGGCCAGCCCCGCGGCCCGCTCCGCCAGGTGCGGGAAGTAGCGCTCGAGGTCCCGCGCCACGCCGCGCGTCGGGCGCAGCGCCGCCAGCGCGCGGCCGAGCCGGCCGCCCGGGGCCGCGCCGATGCTGCGACGGATCTCGCGGGCCAGCGCGCGGCCCTGGTCCTGGCCGACGTCGCGCGGCGCGCCCTCGCACTCGACCACGGGCAGCATCTACGCTCCTGCGTGTCGAGCGGACTCCGGCAGGAGCTCGTTCAGCGAGCCGGTGCGGTAGCCCTCCAGATCGAGCGTCACGAAGCGGAAGCCCAGGGGCTTGAGCGCCGCGACCACGCGCCGCGCCGTCTCCGGCTCGAGGGCCCGCGGGAGCTCCTCGGGCGCCACCTCCACGCGCGCGATCTCGCCGTGGTGACGCAGCCGGATCTGGCGAAAGCCCAGGGCGCGCAGCCGCTCCTCGCCCTGCTCCACCTGCGCCAGCCGCTCCGCCGTCACCGCCGTGCCGTAGGGAAGTCGCGAGGCGAGGCAGGCCGAGGCCGGGAGCTCGGCCGTGGGAAGCCCGGCGTGGCGGGAGAGCGCGCGGATCGCGGCCTTCGAGAGGCCCGCGTCGAGGAAGGGCGAGAGCACGCCCCGCTCCTCGGCGGCGCGGTGGCCGGGACGGAAGTCGCCGCGATCGTCGGTGTTCACGCCGTAGGCCACCGCGTCGAAGCCGAGCTCGTCGCGCAGCCGTTCGAGCACCGCGAAGAGCTCGCTCTTGCAGTGGTAGCAGCGGTCCGGGGCATTGGCGCGATACGCCGGGTTCTCCATCTCGCGGGTCGTCACGAAGCGGTGCGGGATGCCGAAGTCCTGGACCAGCCGCTCGGTGAGCGCGCGGTGGCTCCCGGGGTAGGAAGGCGAGAGGGCGGTCACCGCGAGGGCGCCGTCGCCGAGGGTCCGGTGCGCGGCGAAGGCGAGATAGCTCGAGTCCACTCCGCCGGAGAGCGCCACGATCACGCGGCCGGCGCGGCGCAGCCCGGCGGCCAGCGCCTCGTCCTTGCGCCGGAGCTCCGGGGGGAGGGGCGGCATGGGGCGAGCGTACGGAGCGCTCCACCGGGGGTCAACCCGGAAGGGCCGGCGTCTGCGATCGCCTTGCGATAGAAAGGCGCGAGGCGCTGTGGAGCGCGGCCTCCGCCGGAGCCGGCGGACGGAGGGGACGATGACGATCCAGATCCGCGGCATCGACCACGTCGTCCTGCGCGTGGCCGATCTGCCGCGCGCCCTGCGCTTCTACTGCGACGTCATGGGCTGCACCGAGGAGCGTCGGCTGGATCCCCTCGGCCTGGTGCAGCTCCGGGCCGGCTCGGCCCTGATCGATCTCGTGGACGTGGCGGGCCCTCTCGGGCGCCTCGGGGGGCCGCCTGCGGGCGAGGGTGCTCGCAACGTCGACCACGTCGCGCTCCGCATCGAGCGCTTCGACGAGCTGGCGCTCCGCGGGCACCTCCGGGCGCACGGGGTGGAGCCCGGCGACGTGGCGCAGCGCTACGGGGCCGAGGGAGACGGCCCGTCGATGTACGTCCGCGATCCCGACGGCAACGTGGTAGAGCTCAAGGGCCCGCCCGAAGCGCCGAAGGGGCGGGCGTAGCCCGAGGAGCCGAGCCATGGGCGAGCCCGCCGTCCCGAAGCGCGAGACCCTCTCCATCGTGATCCCGGCGCTGAACGAGGAGGCGGCGATCGGCGGCACCATCGCGCGTTGCCTGGAGGCGCGCGAGCACCTGCTGCGCGAGGGCGGGCTCGGCGCCGTCGAGCTGCTGGTGGTGAGCGACGGATCGAGCGACCGCACCGAGGAGATCGCGCGCGGATTCCCCGAGGTGACGGTTCTCGCCTTCGAGCGCAACCGCGGCTACGGCGCTGCCATCCTGTGCGGCTTCGCCCACGCGCGGGGCGATCTCCTGGGCTTCCTCGACGCCGACGGAACCTGCGACCCGCGTCTGTTCGCAGATCTGTGTCGGGCGCTGCGCGAAGGCCCGGCGGACGTGGCCCTCGGCTCGCGCCTCGGGCCCGGCAGCCAGATGCCGCGGCTGCGCACGGCGGGGAACCTGCTCTTCGCGGGCCTCCTCGGGATCCTCTCCAAGCGCACGGTGCGCGACACAGCGAGCGGGATGCGCGTGCTGCGGCGGGAGGTCCTGCGCGATCTGCTGCCGCTCCCGAGCGGCCTCCACTTCACGCCGGCGATGAGCGCGCGCATCCTGCTGGAGGACCGACTCGCGCTGGCGGAGGTGCCGATGCCCTACGCCGAGCGTGTCGGACGCTCGAAGCTCTCCGTGCTGCGCGACGGCTGGCGCTTCCTGCGCTCGATCGTGCAGGCGGCGATGTGCTTCCGTCCGGCGCGGCCGCTGCTGCTGGCGGCGGCGTTGCTGGCCCTGCCGGCGCTGGCGATCGGCCTCGGCCCCTCGCTCCTCTGGCTGCGGGAACGCCACCTCGAGGAGTGGATGATCTACCGCATCCTGCTGGCGTCGCTCCTCGCCACCCTGGTGGCGATGCTGGTGAGCGCCGCGGTGGTGGCGGATCGCATCGCGAGCCTCGCTCACGGGCGTCCGATCGCCGTGCGCGGCGCCACCGCCCTGGCCGGCCGGCTCTTCACCGCGCGCGCCCGCCGTTTGCTCGGCGCGGCATCGCTGGCGCTGGCCCTCCTCGTCACCGAGCCCGGGATCGTGGAGTACGCGACGACGCGACAGGTGCACATGCACTGGTCGCGCGCGGTGCTGGGCTCGCTCCTCATGGTGCTCGCGGCAACGCTCGCGATCACCGCCTTCCTGCTGAACATGCTCGAGCTGATCCACACCCAGCGCGGGCCGCTGCCCGAGAGCCTGCCGCCGGACCGCGTGCGCCCCGCCCGCGAGGGCTGATCGAAACGAGAACGGCCGCCCCGAAGGGCGGCCGTTCCAGCACCGAGATCGCTGGGCGGTTCGGCTACTCGCCCATGCGCTTGCGCCCGAGGACCATCAGTCCCGCGACGCCCGAGAGCAGGAGGAAGAGCGTGCCCGGCTCGGGCACGAAGCTCATCGTCAGGACGGCGAAGGCCGGCAGCACCGCCGATGCGCCGATCGAGGTCGAGATGAAGGTCGGCGACACGAGCTGCACCGTGTTGCCCGAGACGAAGCCCATCGCCGTCGCCGTGCCGATCGACGCCGTGCCCGTGGTCCAGGGAGCGCCGCGCACCGACACGCCGATGCCGAACCCGGACGCCGTCACCAGGTTGCCACCCAGGCCGGTGCCGTTCACGCCACCCGAGGTGAAGGGCACCGACAGGTTGGCGAGCGGCCCCGGGAAGAGCCCGACCTTGGCGATGCCGCTGACCGCCATCGGGCCGCTGCCCGTGCCGGTCAGGTTGGTGACGAAGTTGTTGTTGATGTTGCCGCCGGGGATCGTGCTGAAGTTCCCGGCGCCGTTCTTCACCGTGGCCGCGATCTGGGTGATCGGCGCCGCCGCCGGATCGGTCACCGGAATCACGACGGACGTGGCGAAGGTGCCGCCCGACAGGGTGAACGCCGTGATGTTGGGGCCCGACGTCGTGACGTTCGCGGTGCCCGTTGCCGTCACCGTGATGGGCGGAAGCGTAGCGAGGACCACCGACAGCGTGCCGGTGAAGCTCATCAGCGTCGCGTGGGCGGGCGCGGCCAACCCGAAGGCCAACACGGCGGCCGCGCACGAACCGAACAACTTGCGCATGACCCGGTCTCCCTTCTCCTCCCGCCCCGTGCGACCCGGCCCGGAAACGCCCTACCGGCGGCGTCGGGGTCCAGCGGCTGGAGCGAGGCGGCTCTCGTACCGGGACCATGTGTCCCGGACCACACTTCCCATCGGACGCCGTGGGCGTCGGGCTTAGTCCTTTCCGTGGAAAAACTGGACGGGGTGTCGGCCCCACGGGGAATGCCCTCGGGGGCAGGGCCCGGCGGATGCGGGGTGGGGGAGGATCCGGAGCCCGGAAACGAGAGCGGCCACCCCGCGAGGGGTGGCCGCTCCAAGATCACGGCTGAGCCGTTCGGGCTACTTGCTCATCCGCTTGCGGCCGAGCACCGCGAGGCCCGCGACGCCCGAGGCCAGCAGCAGCAGCGTGCCCGGCTCGGGCACGAACTGCAGGGTCAGGAACGCGAAGGCCGGCAGCACCGCCGACGCGCCGATCGAGGTCGAGATGAAGGTCGGCGACACGAGGGTCACCGTGTTGCCCGACACGAAGCCCATCGCCGTCGCCGTGCCGATCGACGCCGTGCCCGTGGTCCAGGGAGCGCCGCGCACCGATACGCCGATGCCGAACCCGGACGCCGTCACCAGGTTGCCGCCGATGCCGGTTCCGTTCACGCCACCCGAGGTGAAGGGCACCGACAGGTTGGCGAGCGGCCCCGGGAAGAGCCCGACCTTGGAGACGCCGCCGACCCCCATCGCGCCGTCGCCCGTGCCGGTCAGGTTGGTGACGAAGTTGTTGTTGATGTTCGCGCCGGTGATGTTGAAGCTCCCGGCGCCGTTCTTCACCGAGGCCGCGATCTGGGTGATCGGCGCCGCCGCCGGATCGGTGATTGGAATCAAGACGGAGGTCGAGAAGGTGCCGCCCGCCAGGGTGAGCGCCGTGATGTTGCCGCCGGAGATCGTCACGTCGGCCGAGCCGCTCGCAACGGTCGAGATCGGCGGCAGCGTGGCGAGCGCCACCGACAGC
>JAWOLJ010000092.1:0-67031 GCA_033853555.1 Myxococcota bacterium | reverse complement strand
GCAGCGCATGTGCCTCGCGCGCCAGCGCTCCTTCCCGAGCCTGATGGCGGCCGAGGCCCCGATCGGGCCGCGCAGCGCCGCAGGCGCCGGCGGGGCCACCGCGGGGCGGAGCACGGGGCCGGTGGTGCGCAGCGCCACGAGCACCAGGGCAGCCGCCGCCACCGCAGCGGCCGGCGCGAGCCAGAGAGGCCGGAGCCATGGCGAGAGCCCGCTCGCCATCCGCGCGCGCAGACCCGGTGCGCCGTCTCCTTCCGCCAGGCGGCGCATCACCGCCTCCGCCAGCCCGAGCGGCGGCGCGGGCTCGGGCAGCGTGCGCAGAAGATCGATGGTCTCGCGCAGCGCCCGAAGCTCGTCCTTGCACTCCGGGCACTCGTCCAGATGCGCGTCCACCAGCGCGCGCACCGGCAGCGCGAGATCGCCCTCGGAGTAGGGACCGAGCCGCTCGCGCACCTCGGCGTGGGTCATCTCGCGGCCTCTCCCGCGGGCGCTCGACCGACGCGCCCGCCCAGACGCTCGCGAAGCCAGCGCCGCCCGCGATGGATCCGCGACTTCACCGTGCCCTCGGGCAGCTCGAGGATGCGCGCGATCTCGGGATAGCCGAGCCCCTCCACGTCGCAGAGCAGCACCGGGAGGCGCAGCGCCGGTGCGAGCTCGCGCAGCGCGAGCTCGAGCTCCGCGCGAAGCTCGCCCGAGACGGCGGCGGCCTCCGGGTCCGCCGGACGCTCCGGCAGCGCATGTGCCTCGCGCGCCAGCGCTCCTTCCCGAGCCTGATGGCGGCCGAGGCTCCGGCGCCGGTTCAGCGCGGCGTTGGCGGCGACCCGGTAGACGAAGGTCGAGAAGCGCGACTCACCGCGAAAGCGATGCCCGCTGCGGTGCAGGTTCAGGAACGTCTCCTGGGCCACGTCCTCCGCCTCCTCGCGGCTCCCGAGCATGCGCACGAGCAGCCGGAACACGCGGGCTTCGTGCCGGCGCACCAGCGACTCGAAGGCCGTGCGATCGCCGGCGCGCCAGCGCGCCACCAGCTCGCCGTCCGGATCGACCTCCCCCGGTGGCCGCGCCTCGCGGATCGGGGCCAACGGCCCCCGCTCGACCATCTCGTGGCTCACGGCCGCCCCATGGATGCGACACCGCCACCCTCAGGACGGTTCGCGCCGCGCGCTCGAACGGCGCGGACGAGCGACCGCCCGCGGCTCCTCGCCGGGGCGCACCCACTCGCCGCTCTTCCCGCCACGCTTGCGCACCAGCCGCACCGCCTCCAGGAGCATGCCTCGATCGACGGCCTTGCACATGTCGTAGACCGTGAGGCCCGCGGCGCTCACCGCCACCAGCGCCTCCATCTCCACGCCGGTGCGGCCGTGGGCCCGTACCCGCGCCTCGATCCGGACGCTGGAGCGGCGAGCGTCGGGCACGAGCTCGAGCTCGACCGCGTCGAGCGGCAAAGGATGCGCCAGCGGGATCCACTCCGCGGTGCGCTTGGCGGCCTGGATCCCGGCGAGCCGCGCCGTGGCCAGCACGTCGCCCTTCGGCAGCGCGCCGCGCGCGATCCGCGCGAGCGTGGCGCGTGCCATGCGGACCTCGCCCCGCGCCACGCACTCGCGCTCGGTCACGGGCTTCTCGCCCACGTCCACCATGCGGGCTCGGCCGCGCGCATCGAGGTGCGTCAAGCGGCGCGCCATCGGCTCAGGCCTCCCGCCGTCGCATCCAGTCGAGGATCGCGGCGTAGAGCTGCTCGCGCTCGGGCTCGTTCAGGATCTCGTGGCGAAGCCCGGGCAGGATCTGCAGCGCGCTGCCCTCCACGCGCAGCGCCGCGGCGAAGTGGCGGCTGCCCTGCGGAGCGCAGATCGGATCCTCCGCGCCGTGCAGCACCAGCGTGGGGACGCGCACTCGCGAGCCGGCGGCGGCGGTCCTCGACAGCATCCGCAGCATCTCCGATGCCAGCGACACCGTCATGCGACGGTGCACCAGGGGGTCGGCGAGATAGCGCCGCACCACCTCCGGGTCGCGCGAGAGCCCCTGCGGATCGACGCCGTTCCCGCTCGGCAGGCGCGGGGCCAGGCGGCGCAGCCAGCGCGCCGCGGCGACGCGCCCGCGCGACGGCGACTGCGCGAGCGCCAGGGCCGCGCCGGAGAGGATCGCGCCCGCGAGGGCCGCGTCGCGCTCCGCCAGGAAGGTCGCCACCACCAGGCCGCCCATGCTGTGTCCGAGCAGGAAGAGCGGGAGGCCCGCATGCGCGCGCCGCACTTCGCCGAGCACCTGCTCGAGGTCGTCGAGCAGCTCGTCGAAGCTCCGCACGTGGCCGCGCGATCCGCCGGAGCGGCCGTGGCCGCGCTGGTCGTAGGCGTGGACGGCGCAGCCGCGCTCCGCCAGCCAGCCGCCGAGCTCGTCGTAACGCCCGCCGTGCTCGGCCCAGCCGTGCACGAGGAGCAGCGTGCGCTCCGGCGATCCGGAGAGCCAGGCGCGACGATGGAGCGAGAGGCCATCCGAGGCGAGGAGCTGCGACTCGGTCCGGTGCACGGTGGCGGGCGGCACGCGGCGAACCTACCGGGCGCTCGGGGAACGCGTCAATGACGCCCGTCGTCCGGGCTACGAGGAGCCGAGGCGCTCGCGGACCGTGCGCCGCGCCTCCTGCACGCGCTGCAGGTAGGCCACGTTGCGGATCTCCGAGCCCCAGAAGTAGGCGGAGATCCCGTCCGCCTCTCCGAGGCGGTGGATGTTGTTCGACAGGATGTAGCAGCCCGCCTCGATGTTGCTCTCGATGGTGTTGAAGTTCCCGGCAACGCCGATCGGCGCCATCATGCGCGGCATCACCTGCATCAGGCCCATCGCGCCCTTCGGGCTGCGCGCCCACGGACGCGCTCCGCTCTCCACCACGAGCACCGCCATCACCAGCTCGGGATCGAGCTCGTACTTCGCGGAGTAGCGCAGCACCGCGGCGCCGATGCGGTCGAGCTCGCGCGGAGAGAGCGTGGGGTTCACGCTGCCCACCACCCGCGCCACCGCGGCCGCATCGAGAGCAGAACGCGGAGCGTGCTGCGGCGGCGGCGCCGGCAGCGTCCGCGAGGAGCCGTCGTAGAGCAGGGCGCAACCCAGCAGGGCGATCACGAGAACCCGCGTGCGGCTCATGTCACCTCCTCTCGGGCTCGGCGCTGCCGATCGCCCTTCTGGTGTGCGCACGAGCCTCCGCCAGGGAAGAGGCTCGGTCTCGCGGAGACCCCGGTCTCCGGATCCTTCCTCGACGAGCGGATCGGTGACCTTCGTCACAAGCGGCCGGCCCCCGGGGAGCCGCTGTGCCGCGCGATCCACTCGCCGCAGGGCGCACCTTATACCCGAGCGCCCCTGGCTCGCCAACTGGCATGTGAGTACCCCAGGCCGCCTGGAAGGTTGCGCCAGAACACGCTTTCGTCGTCCGTACCGTCGGTTCGCTCGAGATCTGCCGGCTCGTCGCTGCGCAAGTCCGGTGCACGTCGAGCAACGTTTCCCGGGCGTCGCGCGCGAGCGGGCGCCCTGCCGAGGTCACGAATCCGTCGCCGGTCTTTCGTTTGACCGTGCTTTTGCGCGTCTGATAGGATCGTCCTGACTTCAGCTTCGTTGGGCAGTCGTCGACGTAGCACGAGATCCGGCCCGAGCCGGTGTTGCCGCTCGCATCGATGCGAAGTCTTCGCCGCCGGAAGGCGCGAAGGCGAGAAGCGCAAGAGGACGTGCCCCAATCCATGAGCGCCGCCCCGCCCGATCCGTCGCTCGCGGTCCTTCCCTCGATCCGATTGTTGGAGGGTCTGGCCCGGCTGCACCAGGCCGTGGTCGTGCTCGACCGTCATGGACGCATGACATGGATGAGCGACGCCGTGGGAACGCTCTGCCGCGACGCGAGCCGGCATCTCGGTCGCCCCTACGGCGAGCTGGTGGCCGCGCCGGAGCGGGCCGAGGAGCTGCGGCGCCGGATGGCGGAGCAGGGCAGCCTCGCCAACGAGCGGGTGGAGTTCGTGACGGCCTCGGGCCAGCGCCTGCTGCTCGAGGTGAGCATGGTGCGGGTGCCGGGCGAGACGGAGGCCGACACGCTCTACGTCGCCATCGTGCGGCCGGTGGACACGCAGCCGCGCGACGCCCGCGAGCTACAGCACACGATCGACTACCTGAGCGCGATCCTGGACTGCTCCCCCGAGGCCGTGGTGGCCGTGGACGGCACGGGCTTCGTGACGTACGTGAACCCCGCGATCGAGCGCTTGCTCGGCTACGCGCCGGTCGAGGTGCTCGACAAGCCGATCTCGCTCCTCCTGCGCAACAGCGCCGACCTCGAGCGCATCGTCTCGGCGCTGGGCGCGGGCGGTGACGTGCTCCCCCAGGACGTCGAGGTGCAACGCCGCGACGGCTCGCCGCTCACGGTCTCCGTCTGGGCGAGCCCGCTGCGCCTGCGCGACGGGCGGCGCGCGGGAACGGTGGCGACCCTGCGCGACGTGACCGAGCGCCGCCGCTTCGAGGCGGAGCTCGCGCGCAAGAACGCGGAGCTCGAGCACTACGTGCACGCGGTCTCCCACGATCTGCGCTCTCCTCTGGTTGCGCTCCTCGGCTTCTCGCGCTTGTTG
Organism: Myxococcota bacterium; assembly: GCA_033853555.1. Taxonomy (GTDB): domain Bacteria; phylum Myxococcota_A; class UBA9160; order UBA9160; family UBA9160; genus JAWOLJ01. The sequence goes on along the minus strand of JAWOLJ010000092.1, from coordinate 62,451 downwards.
CGCCAGGACTATGGCGAGGTGCTCGGCGACACCGGGCGTCACTTCCTCGACCGCGTGGAGCAGGCGGGGCGCACAATGGAGACGCTGATCCACGATCTCCTCGAGGTCTCGCGGATCGGCGAGGCGGCGGACCGCAAGACCCACGTGGATCCGCTGAAGATCCTGCTCCAGCTCCGCGGCGAGCTGAAGCCGCGGCTCGAGGCGCAGGGCATCGAGCTGGTGTTGCCGGAGAGCCCGCCCCTCGTCCTGTGCGATCGCACGCGCCTCTACCAGATCTTCTCGAACCTGATCGGGAATGCGGTCGACCACATGGGAGCCCGACCCGACGCCTGGATCCGCGCGGAGGTCGAGGAGGAGGAGCACCACCACCTCGTGGTGCGCGACAACGGCGTCGGCATCGACCCGGCGCACCACGAGCGCATCTTCGAGATCTTCCAGAGCCTGGGGCCCCGAAGCGACGGGCGGCGCGGCACCGGCGTGGGCCTCGCGATCGTGAAGAAGATCGCCGAGACCCACGGCGGCCGGATCTGGGTCGAGAGCGCGCCCGGAGCGGGCGCGGTCTTCCACGTGCTGCTGCCCCGCGGCTGAGCCGGAGCGGTAGCGGTTGAACCCGGGCCGGCCCTCCCGTAGCCTGCCGCCACGCGATGCATCCCAAGCTCTTCACGATCTTCGGCTTCGACGTCAGCACGTTCGGCGTGATGCTGGCGATCGCCTTCCTGGTCGGGACCTGGATCACGGCGGTACGGCTGCGCGAGGAGGGCCACGACCCCGAGTTCGCCACCACGCTCCTGCTCTACGTGATGGTGGGAGGCATCCTCGGCTCGAAGCTCTACTTCGCCGTGGACATGTCGCTCCGCACGGGAGCGCCGTTCCTCTCGCTGCTGCTGGATCGTGCCGGGATCACCTGGTACGGGGGCCTGATCGGCGGAACCCTGCTCGGCGCCCTCGGTGCGCGGCTGCACGGCGTCTCGATCAAGCTCACCGCCGACTGCACCGCGGTCGGCGGCGCGCTCGGACAGGCCCTCGGCCGCGTGGGCTGCTTCCTGGTGGGCGACGACTACGGACGCATCACCCATCTGCCCTGGGGCGTCGCCTTCCCGGAGGGCCAGCCCCCGACCCCGCCCGGCGTCCGGGTCCACCCGACCCAGATCTACGAGATCCTGTGGCTCGTCCCCGTCGCGGCCCTGCTCTGGAGCCGGCGGCGCAAGAGCCCGTTTCTCTTCGGCGAGTACGTCGCGCTGAACGGGCTCGGCCGGCTGGTGGTGGAGCACTGGCGGGTGAACCCGCCGCTGGCCCTCGGGCTCACGCAGCCGCAATGGATCGGCCTCTGCTTGATCGCGCTGGGGACCGGAAGCTGGCTCTACTATCGGGGACACCCGGCGCGCCCGGCGGTGGCGTAGGCAAGCGAAGCGCGCAGCGAGGCGAAGCCGAGCGTAGGGCGCAGCCCGGCGGCGAAGCCGCCGGTGCGCCAAGGCCGGAAGGCGAACGAAGGCCACGGCGGGAGGGAGGCGAGAGCATGTCCGACGAGCCTCGCAGCGCCGACACGCGCAACAAGATCCTGGAGGTGGCGGAGGGCGAGTTCGCCCGGGACGGCTACGCCGGGGCGCACCTGCAGCGCATCGCGCAGCAGGTGGGCGTCCAGAAGACCGCGGTCTACTACTACTTCCCCAGCAAGGCCGCGCTCTACACCGCCGTGCTCGAGCGGATGCTCGAGGCGTTCGAGCGCTCGATCCAGCAGGCGACGGGGAGCGAGGGCTCACCGCGCACGCGGCTGGAGCGCCTGGTGCACGCGCTGAACGACGTCCTGGCGGAGCATCGCAACTACTCCCAGATCCTGATCCGGATCTTCGTGGATCGCGCCCAGGTGGACTATCGCGTGATCGGGCCGCGCGTCGAGCGCATCGTGGGGCCGCTGCTGCGCTTCTACCACGAGGGAGTGGAGGCGGGCGTGTTCCGCCACCTCTCGGCGCGCCACTTCTTCCAGAGTCTGCTCGGCGTGACGGTCTTCCACTACGCCGCCCGCGACTTCAGCGCGGGCGTGCTCGAGGTGAGCGACATCTTCACGGCGAGCGCCGTCGCATGGCGGCGCGAAGAGGTGACGCGGCTGCTCGAGCACGGCGTCCTGGCCGACGGCGACGACACCGAGGGCTCGGGCCAGGATCCGGCCTGAGGGACGGGCCCGCGTGCGGCGCTACGCCGCCGCGCGGGCTCGGGGCGAGAGGGGAGCCAGACGTCGGGCCAGCTCCGCTGCGCGGCGTGCCAGCTCGGCAGCGCCCGGCCCCTCGACCAGCTCGTTCACCCGTCCGACGGCCGACCAGGCCAGGTCGGCGAAGGGCGCCTCCTCCGCCGGGGGCCCGCCCTCCAGCCATTCCGCGAGGCGCGCGAGGGCCTGCTCGTAGTCGCCGCCCAGATAGGCCGCCATCCCTCCGGCGTAGGCCGCCAGCCGGCGCAGGTCGGGACGCTCGCCGGCGCGGCCCATCGCCTCGTCGAGAGCCCGATGACCCTCGGCGAAGTAGCCGCTCGCGAGGTACGAGCGCGCCGCCAGCGCATAGCCCTCCGCTGCGTCGCCGTGGATTTCGGCCAGCAGCCGGTCGAAGGGCATCAGGAAGACCTCCGACGCGAGCGACGCGTTCTCCACCAGGTAGCGCGTCACCAGGCCGTTCTCGCGGTGCGCCACCAGCAGCACCCGGAGCTGCTCGCGGGTCTGGTGCAGCAGGGCCTCGGTCTCGAGCACCGCCTCGTCGAGACGCACCGAGGCCGCGGAGAGGATCTTCTCGAACTCCCGGAAGAGCTCGTCGGAGTCGGGTCCGGCGCTCGAGCGCAGCGCCCGCACCTTCGGACCGTAGACGGTCTGCTGGTAGAGGTTCTCGCGGAACTTCATGGCCTCGTGGAAGAGCGAGCCCACGGCGAGGTCGAAGAGCGCCTCGCGTCGCATGCGCACGTCGGACGCCCCGTCGCGCGGGCGGAAGAGCGCGTGGCAGTGCTCCTTCAGCCGGTAGAGGACGCTCGACTCGCCGTCGCCCACCAGCTCGGCCACCTCCTCGAAGCGCAGCTCGTTCCGCCGGTGGCGCGCGAAGAGCGAGCGCATGAGCTGGTCCGCGGCGAGGAAGTCGCGAACGATGTCCACGAGGCCGGACTCCGCGGTTCCCATGGGCCCCAGGATAGCCGGCGCGGTCGCGGTTCGTGCTAGCCTCGGCGCCCCGTGACCGCCGCCGGCACACCCCAGCGCTCGCAGGCTCCGCGCTCCGACCCGGCGCCGCCCCCCCGCCGCGAGGTCCTCGGCATCGTCTTCACCACGATCCTGCTGGACTTCATCGGCTTCAGCGTGCTGATCCCGGTGCTGCCGATCTACGCCAAGCGGCTCGGCGCGACCTCCGTGGAGGTCGGGCTCATCCTCTCGCTGTATGCCGCGGCGCAGCTCGTCTTCCTCCCGGCCTGGGGCTGGCTCTCCGACCGGGTGGGCCGGCGGCCCGTGCTCTTGAGCTCGCTCTTCGGCACGGTGATGTCGTTCCTCCTGCTCGCGGTAAGCGACTCCCTCGGGATGATCTATCTCGCGCGGGTGCTGGCCGGAATCTTCGCCGCGAGCATCGGCACTGCCCAGGCGGTGGTGACGGACGTGACGCCGGAGCAGCAGCGCGCCCACGGCATGGGCCTGATCGGCGCGGCCTTCGGGCTCGGATTCGTGATCGGCCCGGCGCTGGGCGGCGCCTTGGCGGCGTGGAGCGAGCACGCGCCATTCTACGCCATCGCGCTCCTGGCCGCGCTCAACCTGGGAATCGCGTGGGTGCGGCTCCCGGAGTCGCGCGCTGCCGCCGAAGGGCCCTGGCGCTGGAACGGCCTCGGCCGGAGCTTCGTGCCGACGCCGCTGCGCCTGCTCGGAGCGGTGCACGAGCGGCGCCTCGGCCTCTATCTCTACCTCTTCTTCCACCTCTTCACGGCGTTCTCCGCCCTCGAGTCCATGTTCACGGTCTACGTGTTCCAGCGCTTCGGCATGGACGCCGCCGGCGCCGGGAAGATCTTCACGGTGATCGGCATCTTCATCGCACTCACCCAGGGCGTGCTGATCCGCCGCATGGCGCCGCGCTTCGGCGAGCGCGCGCTCGTGGTGGGCGGGCTCCTGCTCCTGGCGGGCGGGCTCGCCGCGATCCCCCTGGCCGCCCGTCCGGGCTGGCTCTACCTGATCGGGCCGCTGATCGCGATCGGCAATGGGCTCGCCTTCCCGTCGTTCACGAGCCTCTTCTCACAGGCCGCGGAGGCGGGGCGGGCGGGCGAGCTCCTCGGGCAGAGCCAGTCGATGGCCACGACCGGACGCATCGCCGGTCCGCTGTGGGCGGGCTGGGTGCTGGACCACGTGGCGCTCGGTGCGCCCTTCGTGCTGTCCGGCGTCTTGATGGTGATCGGTGTCGGGCTCTTCCTGGGCTTCCGGCGCCTGCTGCTCGAGGACGGGCTGGCCGGGAACGAAGCGACGGCGGCGTGAGCGCACCGGCGGCTGCGCCGCCGGGCTGTTAGCGACGGAAGTGCGAGGTCTCGGGCGAGAGGACCAGGCCGGACGCCTTGTCGGGATGCACGGCCTTGGCGCGCTCGAAGAGCGCGTCCTCGTCCTCCTTGTTGTTCGGGTCGGTGACACAACAGTCCACCGGACAGACCTCGGCGCACTGCTCGGTCTCGTGGAAGCCCACGCATTCGGTGCAGAGCGCCGGATCGATCTGGAAGGTCTCCTCTCCCTCGCTGATGGCGTCGTTCGGGCACTCGGGCTCGCACACGCCGCAGTTGATGCACTCCTCGGTGATCATCGTGGCCATCTCGACTCCATCCGACTCCGTCTGTTCCCGATGGGCAGACGCGCGGGGCGGCGCGTGCGGTGCGCGGCAGAGTAGGAGAGGGGGCCTCCCCCGGCAAGCTGCGCCGCGCCTCCGTTGACCCCCGTAAGCGGTCCCCTAGACTCGCGGCACGCCAGGCGATTTCCGCGGAGGAGGCCGATGAGCCAGCCGGTCGAGCGCGAGAGCATGGAGGTCGACGTCCTCTTCGTGGGGGCCGGCCCGGCCACCCTGGCCTCGGCGCTGCACCTCATGCAGCAGGTGAAGGCCCACAACGAGCGCGTGGAGCGCGAGGGCGGCGACCCGATCGAGCCGCCGACGGTGCTGGTGATCGAGAAGGGCGCGGCGGTCGGCGACCACATGCTCTCGGGCGCGGTGATGAATCCGAAGGGGATCCGCGAGCTCGTGCCGGACTTCGAGCAGCAGGGCTTCCCGACGGAGTACGTCTGCGACGACGCCTCGTTCTGGCTCTACACCCGGAAGCTGGCCCTGCGCGCCCCCATCACGCCGCCGAACTTCCAGAAGAAGGGCTACCACGTGGTCTCGCTCAGCAACGTGGCCAAGTGGCTGGCCGAGCGTTGCGAGGCCGCGGGCGTCGAGATCTACCCGGGCTTCGCCGGCGACAAGCTCCTGATCGAGGGCCGCCGCGTGGTGGGCGTGCGCGTCGGCGACATGGGCGTGGATCGCAACGGGAAGCCCAAGGCCAACTTCCAGCCGGGCATGGACATCTACGCCAAGGTGACGGTGCTCGGCGAGGGCGTGCGCGGGAGCCTCTCCAAACAGCTGATCGATCGCTTCGAGCTGCAGGGACGATACCCGCAGGTCTACGAGACGGGGATCAAGGAGATCTGGCGCGTGCGGCCGGAGACGCATCGCCCGGGCCGCGTGATCCACGGCGCGCTCTTCCCGGACTTCCTGAAGCAGTTCAACGGGATGTGGCTCTACGACATGAAGGACAACCTGGTGTCGTTCGGCTACGTCACCATGCTCGACTCCGCGGACCCCTTCAACGATCCCCACCGCGCTGCCCAGGAGTTCAAGACCATCCCCTGGATGAGGAAGCTGCTGGAGGGCGCGGAGCTGGTGCGCTACGGCGCGAAGGCGATCCCGATGGGCGGCCTCTACGCGCAGCCGAAGCTCTACTGCGACGGCGCGATGCTGGTGGGGGACTCCGCGGGCTTCTGCAACGCCTTCAAGCTCTCGGGCGTCCACCTGGCGATCAAGTCGGGGATGATGGCCGCGGAGACCATCGTGGACGCCCTGCGCGCCAAGGACACCAGCGCCGTGACGCTCGGCGGCTACTACGAGCGCTACCGCCGGAGCTGGGCCTATCAGGAGCACCGCGAGGCCCGGAACTTCCACGGCTCGGTGGAGGTGAGCCCGGTCTTCGCGATGGGCCTGAACATCCCGCTCATGCTCGCGACCGGCGGGCGCGGGCTCAAGGACCCGATGCCCTTCTCCGCCGGCCACACCCACATGAGGCAGCTCTCGGAGATCCCGGGCGGCGAGCAGCGACAGCGCGAGTACGCCAAGTACCAGGGCGACGGCACGCTCACCTTCTCCAAGGAGCACCTGGTGCAGTTCAGCGGCACGCAGCACGAGGCGGACCAGCCGTCCCACCTCGTGGTTGCCGACACGGATCTATGTCGGGACATCTGCGCCGTCGAGTACGGGAACCCCTGCGAGAAGTTCTGCCCGGCGGCGGTGTACGAGATGGTGCCCGACCCCGACCATCCGGGGAAGAAGAAGCTCTTCATCCACCACGAGAACTGCGTGCACTGCAAGACCTGCGACGTCGCCGACCCGTACCAGGTCATCACCTGGACGCCGCCCGAGGGAGGCGAGGGGCCGGACTACACGGGCATGTGAGAAGGGCCGGGCTCAGACCGCGTCGAGGTCGCCGAGCGCCTTGGCGAGGGTCTCGGCGTCGCCCTCGCTACGCGCCACCAGGAGCGCGCGGGCGGGCGCGGCCAGCTCGTCCGGGAAGGGAGCGCCGTCGGCGCCACGCACCCGCGCCCCCGCCTCGGTGGCGATCAGGGCGCCGATCCGCCCGCGGCGGCTGATCGAGCTCCCGGCCGGCGCGAGGCGCAGGCCGGCCCGCACGCCGGGGATCAGCGGCGCGATCGAGATCGCCCCCCCGCAGCCGAACACCACCTCCCAGCCGCCGTCGCGCAGCCGCCGCTGCACGGCCTCGGGCATCTCGTGGGAGACGAGCACGCGGTTTCCCGTGGTGTGGAGCCGCGCCTCGCGCAGCGGCCCGCCCGCCCGCGCGCTTCGCGCGCCATGCCCGCGCACCGCCTCGAAGAACAGACCCTCCCGCGGCAGCGCCACCAGCGCCGCCTGGAAGCGCTCCTCGATCGCGAGCCCCACCATCACCGCATAGGGACCGCGCCCCTCCAGGTAGGAGTGGAGCGTCCCGTCGATCGGGTCCACCACGACGCAGGCATCCGAGCGGGCGGGGAAGCGTCGCACGCCATCGGTCTCCTCCTCGGCCTCGACCCGGACGTAGGGAAAGCGCTCGAAGAGCGGCAGCAGGATGGCCTCCTGGGCCGCGGTGTCGGCCAGCGTGAGCGCGGCCTTGGCTGCCCGCTTCTCTCCGCGCTTGGGCCGGTTCGCCACCCGCCCTTCGAGGGCGCGCGCGATCGCCGCCGCCTGGCGCACCGCCGGGCCGAGCGCCGCCACGAAGACCTCCGGCGCCGGGAGCGACACCGTCATGCGGCGCCTGGACCTCGCAGCTTCTCCGCGTGCTTCACGTTGCGCGCCTCGGTCGCCAGGATCACGTCCTCGGCGATGTTCGTGGCGTGGTCCCCCACCCGCTCCAGGTTCTTGGCGATCAGGATCAGATCGACCTCCTGCGAGGAGATCTCGGGATGCGATCCGATCTCCTCGATCGCCTCGCGCACCACCCGGTCCTGATCCTCGTCGATCTCGTCGTCGGCGGCGAGCACCGCCCGCGCCTGCTCGGCGTCGGCGTCGGCGAAGCTGTCGAGGGCCCGCTTCAGCATGCGCCGCGCCTCCTCCGCCACCGCGAGCAGCCGCGGCGGAAACGGGATCGGCGGGCGCTCCGCCAGCCGCAGCGCGCTCTTGGCGATGTTGCGCGCGAGGTCGCCCACGCGCTCGAGATCGGCGGCCATCATCTTGATCGCGATCACCTGGCGCAGGTCCTCGGCCACCGGCGCCTGGAGCGCCAGCGCCCGCAGCACCGCCTCGTCGATCGCGAGATCCAGGCGGTCGATCTCGAGGTCGTCGATGCGCACCTCGCGGGCGAGGTCCGAGCGGCGCTCGAGGACCGCGCGCACGGACTTGTCGAGGATGGCCTCGGCCAGGCCGCCCATGCGCAGCGCCTTCTCGCGCAGGTCCACGAGCACGGCATCGAAGATCCGGGTCATCACTCCCTCCAGGCGGCGCCGCGGGCCGGGACGCGGCGCGTCCCGCTCAGCCGAACCGGCCGGTGACGTAGTCCTCGGTGGCCTTGCGGCTCGGGCTGGTGAAGATCCGCGCCGTCTCGTCCATCTCGATCAGCTCGCCCAGGTACATGAACACGGTGTAGTCCGACACGCGGGCCGCCTGCTGCATGTTGTGGGTCACGATCACGACGGTGAAGGTCCGACGCAGCTCGTGGATCAGCTCCTCGATGCGCGCCGTGGCGATGGGATCGAGGGCCGACGTGGGCTCGTCGAGCAGCAGCACCTCGGGATGGAGCGCGATCGCCCGCGCCAGGCAGAGCCGCTGCTGCTGTCCTCCCGAGAGCGAGAGCCCGCTCGCGCGGAGCTTGTCCTTCACCTCGTCCCAGAGCGCGGCGCGCTGCAGCGCCTCCTCCACCCGCGCGTCGAGCGCGGCGCGGGGGAGGCGCTCGTGGTGGCGGATCGCGTAGGCGACGTTCTCGTAGATCGACATCGAGAACGGCACGGGACGCTGGAACACCATTCCGACCTTGGAGCGCAGCCGGTTCAGCGAATAGCCGCGCGCCAGGATGTCCTCCCCGTCGAGCAGCACCTGACCGGTCGCCACCTGATCGGGATAGATGGCGTAGATGCGGTTCAGGACCCGGAGCAGCGTGGACTTCCCGCAGCCGGAGGGCCCGATCACCGCGGTGGCGCGACGCTCGGGGATCGCGAGGCTCACCTTCCGCAGCGCGTGCACGCTCCCGTAGTGGAAGTCGAGCTCCCGCACCACGATCTTGGCCGGGGGCATGGTCTCCGGGGCGCTCACGGCGCGGCCTTCCCCCGCAGCAGGCTCCGCGCCAGGACGCTCGCCAGCAGCACGAACAGCGTCACCACCAGCGCGCCGGCCCAGGCCAGCCGCTGCCAATCGGCGTAGGGGCTCATCGCGAACTGGAAGATCACGACCGGCACGTTGGCCATGGGCGCGAGCAGATCCGTGCTCCAGTACTGGTTGTTGAGCGCCGTGAAGAGAAGGGGCGCGGTCTCCCCGGAGATCCGCGCCACGGCGAGCAGCACGCCGGTGGTGATGCCCGCGCGCGCGGCACGAAACAAGATGTGAAGCGTCACCTTCCACTGCGGGAGCCCGAGCGAGAGTGCCGACTCGCGTACGGAGATCGGAACGAGCTGCAGCATCTCGTCGGTGGTGCGCACCACCACCGGGAGCAGGATCAGCGCAAGGGAGACCGCACCGGCCAGGGCCGAGAAGCGTCCCATCGGGCGCACCAGGAGCTCGTAGACGAAGAGGCCGAGCACGATGGAGGGCGCGCTCAGCAGGATGTCGTTCAGGAAGCGGATCGTCGCGGCCAGGCGGCCGTTGCGGCCGATCTCGGCCAGGAAGGCGCCCGCCGCCACCCCGATCGGCGCGCCGATCCCGAGCGCGAGCGAGACCATCAGCAGGCTGCCGTAGAGCGCGTTGGCGAGGCCGCCCTCGGCGCCGGGCGGGGGCGTCGAGTCGAGGAAGAGCCGCGGTCCCAGCGCCTCGAAGCCGTTGCGCAGCGTCACCCAGAGGATCCAGACGAGCCAGAGCAGCCCGAAGGCGGTGGCCGCGCTGGCGAGCGCCATGGCGACGGCGTTGGCGAGCCGCCGTCGCAAGTACAGCGCGTTCTGCGAGACGAGCACCCTCATCCGCCGGCCGCCCGCTCCAATCGCAGCAGCAGGAGCTTCGCCGCCGCCAGCACCAGGAACGTCACCGCGAAGAGCACGAGCCCGAGGGCGATCAGCGACGAGAGGTAGAGCCCGGAGTCGGCCTCGGTGAACTCGTTGGCGATGGCCGCAGCGATCGAGTTCCCGGGATCGAGCAGCGAGAGGCTCAGGTTGTGGGTGTTCCCGAGCACGAAGGTGACCGCCATGGTCTCGCCGAGCGCGCGTCCCATGCCGAGGAAGATCCCGCCGCCGACCGCGGTGCGCGTGGTGGGCAGCACGATGTCGCGGACCACCTCCCAGGTGGTGCAGCCGAGCGCGTAGGCCGACTCCTTCAGCGTCGCGGGCACCACCGAGAACACCTCGTGCATCACCGACGAGACGAAGGGGATCACCATGATCCCGAGGATCACGCCCCCCGTCAGCATCCCGATCCCGAGGGGCGCGCCGCGGAAGAGCACGCCGAGCAGCGGCAAGGGGCCCATGCGCTCGATCAGCCAGGGCTCGACGTGCTGCGCCATGAAGGGCACGAAGACGAAGAGCCCCCACATCCCGTAGATGATGCTCGGGATCGCGGCCAGGAGCTCGATCGCCGCTGCCACCGGGGCGCGCAGCCAGCCGGGCGCGATCTCGGTCAAGAAGAGCGCGATTCCGAAGGAGACCGGCACCGCCAGCAGCATGGCGAGGAGCGAGGTCACAAGCGTGCCGTAGACCGGCACCAGGGCCCCGAAGCGACGCTCCGCCGGGTTCCACTCGGAGCTCGTCAGGAAGCCGGGACCGAAGGTGGCGAAGGCCTCGCGACCGCCCCAGGTGAGCGACACCGCCGTGCCACCGAGGGCGAGCAGCACGAAGAGGGCCGCCAGCCAGAGCAGCCCCCGGAACGCCCGGTCGGCGCGGCGGTCGCGCCGGCCGCGCGCCTCGGCCGCATCCGCCTCGAGCTCCATCACACCCCCGAAGCGTTCCCTGGCGCCACGGGGATGCCCGCAGCCCGCTGCGGCGCTAGTGCGGGAACGTCGCGCCCCAGTACGCCTCGATCTGACGCACCAGGTCCGCCGGCAGGGGAACGTAGTCGAGGCTCGACGCCTGTGCCTGTCCGCTCTCGAGCGCCCAGCGGAAGAACGCGAGCGCCGTCTTGCTCCGTGCCGGGTCCTTGGGCTGGCGATACATCAGCACCCAGGTGATCGCGGCGATGGGATAGGCCTTCTCGCCCGGAGCATCGGTGATGAGGAGGCAGAAGTCCTTGGCCTTGCTCCACTCCGCGCTCGCCGCGGCGGCCTGGAACGCCGCCGCCTCGGGCCCCACGAAGCGGCCGGCGCGATTCCGCACCACGGCGTAGTTCATCTTGTTCTGGACGACGTAGGCGTACTCCACGTAGCCGATCGAGTTCGGCACCCGGTCCACGTAGGCGGCGACTCCCTCGTTCCCCTTACCGCCGATCCCGGTCGGCCAGGAGAGCGAGGTGCCGGCGCCCACCTTCTCCTTCCACTCGGGGCTCACCTTCGAGAGGTAGTCCGCCCAGTTGTAGGTCGTGCCGGAGCCGTCGGAGCGGTGGACCACGGTGATCTGCGCGTCCGGGAGCGCGAGGCCCGGATTGAGCTCGCGAAGCGCGGGATCGTTCCAGCGCACGATCTTGCCGAGGAAGATGTCGGCGAGGACGGGACCGCTCAGCCGGAGCTTCCCCGGCTCTACACCTTTCAGGTTCACCACCGGAACCACACCGCCGATCACGATCGGGAACTGGCCGAGGCCCGCGCCCGCCAGCTCCTCGGGCTCGAGCGGCTTGTCGGTGGCGCCGAAGTCCACGGTGCCGGCCTTGATCTGCGCGATCCCGCCCCCCGAGCCGATCGACTGGTAGTTCAGGCGGTCGCGCGTCTTCGCGGCGTAGTCCGCCGACCAGCGCGAGAGGATCGGGTAGGCGAAGGTCGAGCCAGCGCCGGTGATCTCCGCCGCGGGGGCCGGACGCGCTCCCGCCGCGAGACACGCGATCGCGGCGGCGAGGCTCAGGGAACGAAGCGGTCGGCGGTGCATCGCATCCTCCTGCACGGGGTCGTCGAAGGGCGGAGTGTGCGGGACCCCTGTGACGGGTCCGTGACGATTCGTTGAGGCCTCGGTGACCGCGGCGGGCGAAGGCGGGCCGCTCAGTAGCGGTAGTAGATCGTCGCCATTCCGAAGTCCACGTCGCTCCCGCCCACCTTGCGAAGTGTCGGCCCGGTGACGAAGTGCACGTAGCTCAGGTGGAGCGAGAGATGCCGATCGAACTGCCATACCACGCGCGCGTTCGGCTGCACGCCGCTGAACAGGTTTCCGCCGGCCGTCCCGGGAAGCTCGGCGAGGCTGGGGAAGTAGTAGGCGTCGCTGCTGGTCTGTCGCCAGAGCACCATGCAGCCGAGGGTGAGCGTGACCTCGTGCGGGAAGGCGAACGATACGTTGGGATGGAGATCCATCAGGTTCGCTCCGGCGACGAGGCTCGCCTCCGTGTAGTAGGTGGGGCTCGGGAAGAGGGGATCGTAGGTGCCGAGGCGACCGTCCGAGGGATCGCGGTCGCCGCTCAGGACGTCGAGACGCAGCCCGAAGCGCGGCCGCAGCGGCGCCTCTTCCAGCCGGTAGCCGAAGTCGCCCTCCACTCCCCAGGCCCGGATCGACTTCCGTGCGAAGGTTCCCACCTGGTAGGTGAGCTCCAGGTCTCCGTCGAAGCCGCGGGCGGAGCCGAAGAGGCGCAGCCCGAAGGTGTGCCGCAGCTCCCTCGCCGTCTCGCCGCCGAAGCTCGCCCCGTCGTGACGCAGACCGAGGTAGTAGAGATCGGCCCGGAGCGGGCCTGCCCCGGGTACCGGGCCCGTCCCGTAGAGGCCCCAGAGCTCCTGGCTCGCGTCTCGAGAGTCGTCGAAGACGCCGCGCTGCAGATCGATGGGATGGCCCCAGAGCGCGTCCACGCGGTAGCCGCCCCCCTCCCAGAAGAGCCGCGCACCGTCGTAGCTGCGACGCACGTTCGACGACTCGCGCACCGAAAGACGACGCTCGACCCCGAGCGCGATCTCCTGGCGCCCACCGCGCAGCGTGAGCCGCCCCAGCGACTCGCTCGACGCCGAGAGGTCGAGGAATCCCTGGGCGAGATCCAGGTAGTCGGTGTCGGTCGGGGGCGGCACCACCAGGTCGCGACCGCTGGCGAACTGGCTCCCGAGCTGCACGAACACGCGGGCCACGTCGCCCAGGTGGAGGTCCGCGTCGAAGAGCATGCGATGCAGGAAGACGTCGTCCTTCTGCGTAGGGCCGAGGCCGAACTGGTTCGGGTTCACGTACTGATAGCGCTCCCGGAGCTCTCCTCCGAGACTCAGGTAGGTGTCGGGATCCGGACCCAGCGCGACGTACTTGATCGGGTCGAAGAAGTCGTCGCTCTTGCTCGGGTCCGCGAGATAGCCGAAGTCGTCGTCGTAGCGCAGTCGGTGATAGGGCGAGGCGTCCGCGCCGGCATCGGGGCACGCCGCGGTCACCCACGCGCCCGCCACCAGGCCGAGCCAGGCCACGCGAAGGCCACCGCCGCGAACTGTGCTCACCTCGCTCTCTCTCCGGGCGCGAGGGCGCGAGGCTAGCGCGGCCCGCTCCCCACGGCCGTGCCGCTCTGCGCCCGTCGCGCCGCCCGGAGATCAGGGCAGGTAGTAGCGGAACGAGCTCATCATGATGTGCTCGGTTCCGCGCGGCTCCTGGCCCCCGAGCCCGACCCAGGTGAGGCGCCGGGTGTAGGAGTACGACATCCCGAGCTGGACCGTGCCGTACGGACCGCGGTAGAAGCGGTACCAGAAGCCGGGCTGGAGCTGCCAGAGCAAGCGGTTCTGGGCCTGACAGGTGCCCGGGATCTCCTGCTGGCAGCCGGAGTTGTCGTTCAGCGGCGAGCCGTAGCCCACGCCCTGGCCGAGCGAGTTGGTGAAGTCCTTGCGCCCGTAGTACTCGAGGCCGGCATAGGCGTAGAGGTCCCACTCGGGAGCCGGATGCGCCTCCAGGCCTGCCATCCCCTGCACGCCCGGGACGGTCACGATGCTCCCGTCGGGGCGCAGGGTCACGTCCGGGCCCACCCCGGAGGCGTAGCGCCCGATGCCCCATCCGCCGAGCGCCTCCAGGATCAGGTTCACCTTCTCCGTCAGCGGCAGGATGGCGGCGGCGCCGAGCCCTTCGCCGGTGGCGATGTCGGTGTTGCCGTTCAGGCGATCGCGGAAGAAGCGCCCGAGGAGCTTCAGCTCGTAGTGTCCCCAGCCGGGCTCGTAGGCGATCTTCGCGGTCAGGTCGGGCGCGAGATCGGTGGAGATCCCGTTCGCGCCGGGCGTGTTGTTGAGCGTGAAGAGGGAGCTCGGTGACGTGGCGTTCGGGCTGTTGTTGAAGCCGAGGATGCCCGCGGGCGGGTTCACCGCGCTGAGCGTCGTCTCGGGGTTCTCCACCGCGACCGCCAGCCAGAGCCCGCTGTCGCCGAAGCGCTTGGTGATCCGCGCCTGCCACTGGCGCGCCCAGTTGTAGCCGACGACGTACTGGGCATCGATCGTCCAGGGCACCATCTCCTGGCGCGCGACGATGCCCTGCCGGCTCGTGGCCATCAGGCTCCAGGCCTGTCCGCCGAGCAGCGAGAGGCCGTTCGCGAACTCGATCTGGCCCCAGAGCTGGCGCTGCCTCAGGTTGAAGCTGTTGCTCTCGACCTCGTTCGCCGTGGGCGCCGCCCCCAGGAAGTCCATCTCGTAGTAGCCCGAGAGCTTCGTGCCCTCGACCTGTCCCTGCGCCAGCAGCGAGAGGCGGGACTGGCGGGCCGAGCCCCGGAACTCGCTCAGGTGCGCGTTGCCCGTCCCGTCGAAGGGCACGTTTCCGTAGGTGCTCCCCACGTCGGCGTTCTCGTTGCGTGTGCGGTAGATCGCCGCGGCCTCGATGAAGCCGCCGGGGGTCAGGGTGAAGCCCGAATCCGACTTCTCCGGAGGCGCCGCCGACACGTTCCTTCCGCTCGCCTCGGAGAGCTCCTTGCGGTCGATCTGCTGCTGCATCTGATCGATGGTCTCGTCCCGCTGCCGCACCTCGCGGCGCAGCTCCTCGAGCTGCTGCTGCTGGGACTGGAGCGCCTGCTTCATCTCGCGAAGCTCGGCCGCGACTCCCGCGTCATCGGATGCGGCCGGAGCCGGCCCGGCTCCCCAGGCCGGGCACACCACCAGCAGAATCGCAGCCACCACTGTGATGTGACGATCCATTTCCCCTCCCTCCCCTTCCTGCCGCCGGGCGCTGCGCGGCGACGCCGCGCCATTCGGTCCCGGAGGTCGCGTCCGCGCAGCATGCACCCGCACGCCGATCGAGCGTGCGGCCCGATGCCCCGACGTCGCGCGGGGGACTTTATGGACGCGGGGTGGCGACCGAATGGAGGCCGTGTGGCATCTCGGTGGCGGCATCTCGACCGGATGCCGCCGGGCGCGCGGGGCGGGGTGCCTCGACCGCTGCCTTAAGCCGGGGTGAAGCGGGTCCGGGGTGAGGCGGTTGATCCATTCATTGGGAGGGTGCTACCCGGAAGCCGCTGCCGCTGGCCACGTGGTTCGAAGCGTTCGGGGCCTCCGCACGTCATGAAGATGATCATGATCGTATTCCGCAGCTCGCTCGAGGCCGACCTGCTGGGCCTGCTGGAGCGCCTCGGCGTCGAGGCGTTCTCGCGGCTCCCGGAGGTGCACGGGGTGGGGGTCTCCGGGGAGGCCATGCGCGCCTTCCCCTCCCCCGCCTTCAACTCGATGGTCCTCGCCGCCCTCGAGGACCCCGAGGCCGACCGGGTCGCCGGAGCCCTCCGGGAGTTCTGCGACCAGGGTGCGGCGCGCCAACAGGGCGCCCACATCCCGCTGCGCGTCTTCCTGCTCCCCTGCACGCAGGTGGTCTAGGGCACCCGATGCCGAGCTTCTCGCTGCGAAATCCCCATTTCGTGATCGTCGGCGCGTTGATCGTCTCGCTGCTCGGCCTGACGGCCTTCGCCCGGATGCCGGTGGATGTGTTTCCGAACCTCAAGATCCCCGCGGTGGTGGTGGCCACCTTCTACCCGGGAATGCCACCGCTCGAGATCGAGCGGAACATCACGACGCGCTTCGAGCGCTTCTTCACGCTGGGGAACGACATCGAGCACATCGAGTCGCGCTCTCTCCCGGGCGTGAGCATCATCAAGGTGTTCTTCCAGCCCACGGCCAACATCGACGCGGCCGCCTCCCAGCTCTCGAACCTGGCGATGGCCGACCTGCGGCATCTCCCGCCGGGGACCCTGCCCCCGCTCGTGCTCAAGTCCGACGCCTCCTCGCTCCCCGTAACGCTCGTGACCGTGTCCGGAAAGGGCTTCAACGAGTCCGGGCTGCGCGACCAGGCCCAGTACAACGTGCGCAACCAGCTCGCGACGGTGGCGGGCGCGTCGGTTCCTCCGCCCTTCGGCGGCAAGTACCGGCAGATGATGGTGTACGTGAACCGGGAGGCGCTCGAGGCGCGCGGGCTCACGTTGATGGACGTGGTGCACTCCCTCGACGACTCGAACCTGATCATTCCGGCGGGCGACGCCAAGATCGGGGATACCGACTACTTCGTCACCACCAACAGCATGATCGAGGACCCGACGCACATCGACGACGTACCGGTGAAGATCGGCGCGGGTCAGGCCCCGGTGCTGGTGAAGGACGTCGGACGCACCGAGGACGCCGCCCAGATCCAGCAGAACGTCGTCCGGATCGACGGCCAGCGCTCGGTCTACATCCCGGTCCTGAAGCAGGGCAGCGCCAACACGATCTCGGTGGTGGACGGCGTCCGCGCGCTGCTGCCGAAGGTGGTGGGCCTCCCGGCCGGGATGAACCTCCACGCGATCTTCGACCAGTCGAGCTACATCCGCGCGGCGATCGAGAGCCTGGAGCACGAGGCGGGCTCGGCGGCGGTGCTCGCCTCCCTCGTCATCCTGCTCTTCCTCGGCAGCTTCAAGTCCACGGTGGCGATCTTCCTCTCGATCCCCCTCTCGATCCTCGCCGCCGTGTTCGGTCTCTTCATGGGCGGCTCCACCATCAACGTGATGACGCTCGGTGGCTTCGCGTTGGCGATCGGCCGCCTCGTCGACAACTCGGTCGTGGTGCTGGAGAACATCAACCGGCACCTGGCGAGCGGGAAGAGCCCGCAGACCGCGGCCCGCGACGGCGCCGAAGAAGTGGCGCTGGCCGTGCTCGCCTCGACGCTCACCACCGTGATCGTCTTCTTCCCGGTGATGTTCCTGTTCGGCGTCGCGAAGTACCTGTTCAGCGCCCTCTCGCTCGCCGTGGTGCTGTCGATGCTCGGCTCGTACGTGGTGGCGATGACGGTGATCCCGGTCTACTGCGCCCGCTTCCTCACCATGGAAGAGGCGCGCGCGGAGGAGGAGGGCACGCGGGGCGGGCTGCTCGGGGGCTTCATCCACGCCTACGAGCGGTTTGCGGCGCGCTACGAGCAGGTGCTGCATCGCGCGCTGAATCGCAAGGGGCTGGTGATCGGCTGCATCGCGGTGCTCTTCGTGGTCTCCATGGTGGGCTATCGGGCCATCGGCACCGAGTTCTTCCCGCGCACCGACGCCGGCCAGTTCATCATCAACCTGCGCGCTCCGGTGGGGACTCGGATCGAATCCACCGAGGCGCTGACGAGCCGCATGGAGCAGGTGATCCACAAGGTGATCCCTCCGCGCGACCTCGGCATGGTGGTCTCCAATCTCGGCCTGGCCCCGGGGTTCTCCGCCATCTACTCGCCGAACGCCGCCAGCGACTCGGGATTCATCATGGTGAGCCTGAAGGACGGGCACAGCCGCTCGACCTGGTACTACCTGCACCAGCTCCGCCGCGCGCTCCGCACCCAGGTGCCGGAGGTCCAGACCTTCTTCCAGTCGGGCAGCGTGATCGACGCGGTGCTGAACTTCGGGCTGGCCGCCCCGATCGATGTCCAGCTGAGCGGCCCCGACTACGCCGTGCTGAACGACGCCGCGCACCGCGTCGAGCACGTGATCCGCCCGCTGCCTCAAGTGGCCGACTCGTTCGTGCCGCAGGAGTCCGGGTATCCCACCCTCGACGTGCAGGTGGACCGGCTGAAGGCCGCGAGGCTCGGGCTGAGTCAGCGAGACGTGGTGACGAACATCATCACCGCTCTCACATCGAACCAGATGATCGCTCCCTCGATCTGGATCGACCCGCACAGCGGCAACGACTACTTCCTGACGGTCCAGTACCCCGAACGCGACATCAACTCGATGGAGACGCTGCTCGACATCCCGGTGAGGAAGAGCTCCTCGGAGCAGGGCCCCTCCGACGCCCTGCTGCTGCGCAACGTCGCCAAGGTGCGTCCCGAGACCCAGCCCGCCGAGGGCGATCACTACAACATCCAGCGCGTCATCGACGTGCTGGTCTCTCCCCGGGGAGACGACATGGGAGGAACGCAGGCCGCGATCGCGACTGCGCTCCAGCACACCAAGCTGCCGCCGCACGTGCACGTCACCTTCCGCGGCTCGGTCTCGGCGATGCAGTCGTCGTTCCAGAGCTTCGGCTTCGGCCTGGCGATGGCGGTCGTGCTGCTCTACCTGGTCATGGTGGCCCAGTTCCGCTCGTTCCTGGACCCGGTGATCATCATGTTCGCGGTGCCCATGGGAATGATCGGCGTGGTGGCCGTGCTGCTCGCGACCGGCACCACGCTCAACATCGAATCGTTCATGGGGATCATCGCGATGGTCGGAATCGTGGTCTCGAACTCGATCCTGCTGGTCGACTTCGCGAACCAGCTCCGCCGCGAGGGTCGGCCGCTGCGACAGGCGATCGTGGAGGCTTCGCGGATCCGGATGCGCCCGATCCTGATGACGGCGATTGCGACGGTGGTGGGCCTGCTGCCGATCGCGTTGAAGCTCGGCGCGGGCTCCGAGGCGTCGGCGCCGCTGGCGCGCGCCACGATGGGGGGCCTCATGGTGTCCACGGTGCTCACGCTGGTGCTGGTGCCGGCCGTCTACGAGCTGTTCTACTCCTGGCGGGAGGTACCGCGGTGAAGAGGATGCCGCTTGCGTTCGCACTGTTGACGCTGGCGCTGCCGGCGATGGGCTGCGGCACGGGCGGCGCGGCCGCCGCGAGCGCGCCGGCGCCGCCCGTCGTCGCCACGGTGAAGCCTCGCCGCGCCGACCTGCTGCGCACCATCACGCTGCCGGGAGACCTGGTGGGCATCTCGGAGGCGGCGCTTCACGCCAAGGTCACCGGCTATCTGGAACGGATCGACGTGGACAAGGGCGACTGGGTGAAGAAGGGCCAGCTCCTCGCCACCATCGAGGTGCCGGAGCTGGAGCAGAAGCTCAAGCGTGCCCGCGCCAATCTCGAGGTGCGGCGCGTGACCTACGAGCGTCTGAACAACGTCTGGAAGAGCGATCCCAGACTCGTGGCGCGTGAGGACGTCGACGTGGCGCACGGCCAGTTCGTTCAGGCGCAGGCGGACGCCGAGGAGCTGGAGGCGCTGGTTAGCTACACGCGGCTGCTGGCTCCGTTCGATGGAGTGGTGACCGCGCGCAACGTCGATCCGGGCGATCTGATCCGCGCCGGCGGCCGCGGCGGAGCGGGCGCGGCCGAGTCCGCCGCGCCGGGCTCCGGCAGCAATGCGCCGGTCCTGACCGTGGCCGACATCGACACGCTTCGCGTCTACGTGTACGTGCCGGAGCAGGAGACCGGCCAGATCCGGCGCGGCATCCCGGCGACGCTGCGGCTGCAGGAGTTCCCCGGCCGCGAGTTCCACGGGACGGTGGCGCGATTCGCCACGGCCCTCGACCTCTCCACGCGGACGATGCTCACCGAGGTGGACATCCCGAACCCGAAGCACGAGCTCTATCCCGGGATGTACGCCGACGTCATGCTGGAGCTCGAGCGGCACGCGCAGGCCCTCCAGCTCCCGGCCTCCGCAATCTCGCAGGATGGGGATCACCCCTTCGTGTTCGTGGTGAAGAAGGGCCGCCTGAAGCGGTCCCCGGTGCAGCTCGGCCTCTCGGACGGGGCCTGGATCGAGATCGCCTCCGGTCTCAAGGGAGACGAGCGCGTGGTGCGGACCGCGACGCCCGCCTTGAGCGACGGGGAGGTCGTGCAGGTTCAAGCCGAGAAGGACGCCGGCGCAGACCTGGCGATGGCTCGGTGAGCCGCCCGCTCGGGGCGGCCCTGGGGCGCCGGCTGCGTTTCGCCGCCGCCTGGCTCGCCGTCGTCCTGCTGTCCGCGCGGCGCGCCGCGGCGGGTCCGCCCCCGGCGATCCCGTCTGGCGGCGAGCTCACGCTCCAGCAGGCGATCGAGCTGACCCTCGCCTACCACCCGGCGCGACAGGCGACCGACGCCGAGCGCCAGGCGGCGACCGAGCGCGTCGGTGTGGCCCGTTCGGCGCTGCTGCCGCAGGTCTACGGCGTCGGGGAGTACCTGCGGGCGACCGACAACGGGATCGGCGACACGGCGTATCTTCCCGCTCTCGGCGTCACGCGCGCACCGAGCACGGGCCGCTATCAGAATCAGCTCACGGACACGTTCGACAACTATCTGGCCGGTGTGTCGGCCTTCCAGTACCTGTTCGACTTCGGACGCACCCGCGGCCTGATCTCGGAGCGCAGCGCCCAGGCGGACGCCGAGCATGCGCGGCTGCAGCTGCTCGACCTCGACCTGGTCTACCAGACCTCGGCCCGCTACTACGATCTGTTGGCCGCTCGCGAGATCGTGAAGGTCTACGAGCAAGCGGTAACGCAGCGGCAGGAGCACCTGCAGGAGGTCCAGGTCAAGGCCAAGGCGGGCCTCAAGCCGGAGATCGACATCTACACCGCCCAGGCGGAGCTGGCGCGGGCGCAGACCCACCTGGTGGATGCGACTGCGGCCAGCGAGATCGCGAAGGTGGCGCTCGACAACGCGATGGGCCTCGGCGAGAAGGCCCCGAGCTACGAGCCGGCGGACACCTTCGCCGAGGAGCAGATCCCGGATCCGATCGATGCCTACATGAAGCGCGCCTTCGATCAGCGACCCGACCTGCAGATGCTCGAGGACGAGGCGCGCGCGGCGGGAGCCCGCATCCAGGAGTTCCGGAGCGACTACCTGCCCACGATCGGCGCCGCCGCGGGCTACAACCTGCGCGGACAGGACACCACGCCCGGCAACAACTACTACGCGGGGCTGGTCATCAGCTGGCCCCTCTTCAATGGCTTCCGCACCGAGCACCAGGTGGCGGAGGCCCGGCTCCAGCAGCGTGCGGCCGAGCACACGATCGACGACCTGCGGCAACGCATCGCACTGCAGGTCCGGCGCAGCTACTTGACCTGGAAGTCGTCGCTCGAGCGGATCCGCAAGGCTCGTCAGACCCTCGCGGCGTCCGAGGTCGAGCTGACCCTCGCCACGCGTCGCTACGAGATGGGCCTCGGGAACATCATCGAGCTGACGGATGCGCAGCGCCGCTTCACCCAGGACGGCGCCTCCTACGTGCAGGCGCGCTCCGACGCCTCGATCGCCAAGGCCGCGCTGGAGCGCGACAGCGCGAACCCGGCTCCCCGGAGCTGAGGGATCAGACCTCGCCGGCCGCGCCCGGCTCCGCCCGGGGGAGGGTGAAGCGGAAGGTCGAGCCGCGTCCGAGCTCGCTCGTGACGGAGATCTCGCCGCCCATGGCGCCGACCAGGTGCTTCACGATCGCGAGGCCGAGCCCCGTGCCGCCGAGATCGCGGGAGCGCGCCTTGTCCACGCGGTAGAAGCGCTCGAAGATCCGCGGCAGATCCTCGGCGGGAATGCCGATCCCGTCGTCGCTCACCTCGACGCCGACGAAGGCGTCGTCGGCGCCGACGCGCACCACCACGTGCCCGCCCGGCTCGGTGTACTTGATCGCGTTGTCGAGCAGGTTGGTGAGCACCTGCTCCACGGCGTGACGATCGGCCAGGGCCGGCGGCGCCCCGGCGGCCTCCAGGCGTGCGTCGAGGGAGCGCAGCCGCAGCTGGGGCTCGAGGCCCGCCAGCACACCCGCCACCACCCGACCCACCGCGACCGGGCCCGGGCGCAGCGGCAGCTTCCGGCTCTCGATGCGCGAGAGCTCGAGGAGATCGTTGATCAGGTTTCCGAGCCGCTCGGCGTGACGCAGGATCACGCCGAGGTACGTCTTCACGTCGGGCTCCGGGACCTCGCCCGAGACCAGGGTCTCCGCGAAGCCCCGGATCGCCGTGAGCGGCGTCCGGAGCTCGTGGGAGACGTTGGCGACGAAGTCGCGGCGCATGGACTCGAGCCGGCGGATCTCGCTCACGTCGTGGAAGACCGCCACCGTTCCGAGGCGCGGCCCGTGCTGCGGGAAGCCGACCGCGTGCACCCGCAGCACGCGCTCCTCGATCCCGGGCAGCTGGATCTCGCGCACCACCAGCTCCTGGCCCTGCATCGCGGCCCGCAGGGCATCGTCGACGCCGGAGTGGCGG
Source organism: Myxococcota bacterium (assembly GCA_033853555.1). GTDB lineage: Bacteria > Myxococcota_A > UBA9160 > UBA9160 > UBA9160 > JAWOLJ01. The sequence goes on along the minus strand of JAWOLJ010000092.1, from coordinate 40,126 downwards.
ATCACCTCGAGGAGGGGGCGGCCCGCGACCTCGCCCCAGAGCGAGAGGAGCTGTCGCAGGCGGGGATTCGCGAGCACCACGCGGCCGCCCGCGTTCACCACCAGGACGCCCTCCACCATGCCGGAGAGCACCGCCTGCAGCCGCTCCTTCTCGGCCGTGGCCTCGGCGATGCGGCGACGCAGCTCGTCGGCCATGCGCTCCACCGCCTCGCTGGTGTCGGCCAGGACGCCGGGTGCGGAGCGCTCGAGCCGGCGCTCGAGGTCGCCGCCGGCCACCGCCAGCGCGAAGCGATCGAGCTCGCGCAGCCGTCGCAGCAGGCGTCGCCTCGAGGCCAGGGCCAGTGCGAACGCGAGGACGACGCCGACGACGATCCCGAGGCCGAGCGCGGGCCAGGGCTCGATGGCGCGCCAGAAGGGCGCCGGCGCCACGCTATTCCGCGAAGCGGTAGCCCACGCCGCGTACCGTCTCGATCATGTCGCCGGCGCGGCCGAGCTTCTCGCGCAGTCGCTTCAGATGGGTATCGATGGTGCGGGTGGTGACGGTGATCTCGGAGCCCCACACCTCGTCCAGGAGCTGCTCGCGGCTCATCACGCGCCCCGGTCGCGCCATCAACGTGGCGAGCAGGCGGAACTCCTTCGCGGTCAGCTCGATCTCCTGCCCCTGCACGAAGCAGCGGTGGCGCTCGGGGTCGAGCCGCAGCGAGCCTCGCTCCAGGGCAACACCGCCTCGCGTAGCCGTCGAGCCGCGGCGCAGCAGCGCCTTCACCCGCAGCGCGAGCTCGCGGGGGCTGAAGGGCTTGGTGACGTAGTCGTCGGCGCCGAGCTCGAAGCCCACCACCCGGTCCACCTCTTCCGACTTGGCCGTGAGCATCAGGATCGGCAGGTCCGCCAGCGCGGGATCGGCGCGCATCTGACGCGCGATGTCGTTGCCCGAGACGTCGGGCAGCATGAGATCGAGGACGACCAGGTCCGGCGGCGACTTGCGCAGCCGCTCCAGGGCCTGCCGGCCGGAGCTGGCGGTCTCGACGCCGAAGCCGGCCTGGGCGAGGTTGAAGCGGACCAGCTCGAGAAGGTCCGGCTCGTCGTCCACCACGAGGATGCGCGGGCTCATGGACGGCCCGAATGTACCACTCGGAAGGCCGAACGAGTCCGGAGCGGGCCTCCCCCGGGGCGATCGTCACGGAAGCTCCGCTGGGCCGCTGGTCATTTGTCACAAAAGGTCGGGTTGACCGCTGCCGATGCGTCCCTCTAGCCTTGGTCGAAGCTCCGGCCAGGGCGTGATGAGGAGCGCAATGCCATGTCCCATTCCCCCCGCCGTGGCCTCCGGATCCCGCTCGCCGGGATCCTCGTGCTGCCGCTGCTCCTGGCCGGCCAGGTGGCCCTCGCCGCCGGTCCGGGTGCGAACCCGACGCCCGACAAGGCCAAGGTGTCGCTGGATCAGTTCGCCAACCAATGGATGGCCAAGATGGGCCAGCTCGAGGCCGACAACCGCGCGCAGGCGGCTCACCAGGCGGCAGGCGCGCCGGTCAAGTATCGAGCCTACGGCTCGAACTTCACCACCGAGCTCAAGCCCACGGGCAGCAAGCAGGCGCCCTACGTCGGCCTGATCCGCTACGAGGAGCGCGAGATGTCCTGCAAGGACAGGAGCCAGAAGGACTGCGAGGTCGCCGAGCGCACGCCGGTGACCGAGATCTTCCGGTTCCAGAACGGCCGCTGGGTGTACTAGGCGCGCCGGCGGCTACGCCGCCGGGCTGCGGCCTCCGTTCGGCTCCGCCTCGCTGCGCGCGTCGCTCGCAGAGCCGCTCACTCGCCGCCGGGCCACCAGAGATAGAGGAAGGCCGGGCCCTCCAGGCGCGGCCCGAGGCCCGGCGGCGCGAGCTCCACCCGCACGACGTCGGGGACGGGAGGCATCGAGTAGATGTTCTCCCGCACCTCGCGTCGGCGGTGGTAGCTCACCACCCGCACGTCGGTGGCGCCGAGGCGCCGCTTCATCTCGTCGATGGTGTCGGGCAGGTACTGGATGCCGTCGACCAGGCCGGCGGCCAGGGCTTGCGGCGCGCTGTAGACGCGGCCGTCGGCGAGCGTCGCCAGGCGATCGGGCTGGAGCTTCGGCCGGCCCGCCGCCACCACCGAGCGGAAGCGCGCGTAGAGATCGTCGATCACGCTCTGGAGCTGGGCGCGCTCCTCGGGCGTCATCGGGCGCAGCATCGAGCCGGTGTCCTTGCGGCTGCCGCTCTTCACGGTCTGATCCACGATGCCGAGCTTCTCCATCAGCCCCGAGAAATTGATGCTGCTCAGGACCACGCCGATCGAGCCCGTGACGGTGGTCGGATGCGCGTAGACGCCGTCTGCGCTCATCGCCACGTAGTAGGCGCCCGAGGTGGCCGTGCCCATGAGCTGGGCGATCACGGGCAGCTTGCGATCCTTCTTGAAGCGCAGGATCTCGTGGTAGACGACGTCGCTCCCGGTCACCGTTCCGCCAGGGCTCTGGATTCGCAGCAGCAGCCCCTTCACGTCGGGATCCTCGCGCGCGAGGTCGAGCTGCTCGCGCACGCGCGCGACGGTGCTCTCGCGGCCATCGACGCCGAAGAGGCCGGGGCGATCGGATTCGGTGATGACGTCGTCGATGTCGAGCAGCAGGATCTTCGGGCCCTGCTCGCCCTGCACCACGGTCTCGACCAGGGGCCCGGGCCCGCCGCGCAGCGGAAGCTCGAGGCTCACGCAGCCCGTGGGGACGAGGAGGGCGCAGAGCAGCGCCAGCAGGCTGCAGGGACGCGGGGCCCGCCCGCCCGTCCCGCTGGCGGACGAGCCGACGACACCCCGCGCCCCTCGGCGTCTCACCCCCCGGGAGACGCCATCGCTCAAGAACAGCCGCTCGTGCCGCCGCAGTTCGGACACTTGTAGCAAGCTCCGTTGCGCACCATGATCGAGCCGCAGTCGCTGCAGGACGGCGCGTCGGCCTGGTTCACGAAGCCGAGGCCCGCGGCCTCCGTCCTTCCCACGGCACCGCCCGCGATCGCCGCCCGCGGCGCCGCGCCGAGGCCGACCTCCTCGGCCTGGGTCTCCTGCTCGTCGGGCGCCAGCGCCTCGCCGCGCAGGAAGCGGTTGCCGAGGAAGCGGAACACGTAGTCCGTGATCGACTTTGCGATCGGGATCTCGCGGTTGTTGGTGAAGCCCGAGGGCTCGAAGCGCGTGTGGCTGAACTTGTCCACCAGCGCCTTCAGCGGGACGCCGTACTGGAGCGCGATCGACGTCATGGTCGCGATCGTGTCCATCAGGCCGGAGACGGTGCTCCCCTCCTTGGCCATCTTGAGGAAGATCTCGCCGGGCGCTCCCTCCTCGTAGACGCCGATCGTGAGGTAGCCCTCGTGGCCTGCGATCGAGAACTTGTGCGTGAGCGCCTGGCGCTCGTCCGGCAGCTTGCGCCGGCGCGGCCGCGCCTCGTCCAGCGCCACCACCGGCCGCGTCTCGTCCTTGCCGGCGTTCAGCGGCTGCGTGCGCTTGCTGCCGTCGCGGTAGACGGCCAGCGCCTTCAGCCCGAGCTTCCAGCCTTCGGTGTAGGCCATCGTGATGTCGGCGGCCGTGGCGTCCTCGGGCAGGTTCACGGTCTTGCTGATCGCCCCGGACAGGAAGGGCTGCACGGCTCCCATCATCCGCACGTGCCCCATCCAGTGGATGGAGCGCGTGCCGTTGCGCGCGCGGAACGCACAGTCGAAGACCGGCAGGTCCTCCGGGTCGAGCCCCGGCGCGCCCTCGATCGTCTCCTGCTGATCGATGTGGGCCACGACGGCCTGCACCTCGGCCGGCGAGTAGCCGAGGCGGCGCAGCGCCATCGGCACCGTGTTGTTCACGATCTTGAGGAGCCCGCCGCCAACCAGCTTCTTGTACTTCACGAGCGCGATGTCCGGCTCCACGCCCGTGGTGTCGCAGTCCATCATGAAGGCGATGGTCCCGGTCGGCGCGAGCACGGTCACCTGCGCGTTCTTGTAGCCCCAGCGCTCGCCGGCCCGCAGCGCGTCGCCCCAGACCTCGCGCTGCGCGGCGTGCAGCAGCGGCGGCACGCCGGGCCGGGGCACCGACTCGGCGGCGGCCTTGTGCATGCCGATCACGTCGAGGAAGGGCTTGCGGTTCATGCGGTAGCGCGGGAAGGGCCCCATCGCGCGGGCGATCTCGGCGCTCGTCAGGTAGGCCTGGCCGCACATCAGCGAGGTGATCGCAGCGGCGAGGTTGCGCCCGGCGTCGCCGTCGTAGGGCAGACCCGAGGCCATGAGGAGCGCACCCAGGTTGGCGTAGCCGAGACCGAGCGGCCGGTAGAGGTGGCTGTTGCGCGCGATGCGCGGCGTCGGATAGTCGGCGTGGTCGACGACGATCTCCTGGGCCAGGATCGTGATCGCCACCGCGCGGCGGAAGCCCTCCACGTCGAGCTCGCCGTCCTCTCCCAGGAAGCGCATCAGGTTCAGGCTGGCGAGGTTGCACGCGGTGTCGTCGAGGAACATGTACTCCGAGCAGGGATTGCTCGAGTTGATGCGACCCGACGCCTTGCAGGGGTTCCAGCGATTGATGGTGCTGTCGTACTGGATCCCGGGATCGCCGCAGACGTGGGCCGCCTCCGCCATCTCCCGCAGCAGCTCCCGCGCCCGGCAGGTGTCGGTGACCTCGCCGCTGGTGACGGCGCGCAGCTCCCACGGGCGGTCGTGCTCGGCCGCCAGCATGAAGGCGTCCGTCACCCGCACCGAGTGGTTGGCGTTCTGGTAGAAGACGGAGTCGTAGGCGCCGCCCGGCACGTTGAAGCCACCGTCGTAGCCCGCATCGATCAGCGACCAGGCCTTCTTCTCCTCCTCGGCCTTGCAATGGATGAACTCGCGGACGTCCGGGTGGTCCACGTTCAGGATCACCATCTTCGCCGCACGCCGCGTCTTGCCGCCGGACTTCACCACGCCGGCGAAGGCGTCGAAGCCGCGCATGAAGGAGACCGGGCCCGAGGCGGTGCCGCCGCCGGCGAGCTTCTCGCGCGAAGAGCGGATCTTGGAGAGGTTGGAGCCGGTGCCCGAGCCGCCCTTGAAGAGCATGGCCTCGGTCTTGGCGAGCTCCATGATCGACTCCATCGTGTCCTCGACGGAGTTGATGAAGCACGCGCTCGCCTGCTGCAGCGTGTCCTTCACGCCGAGGTTGAACCAGACCGGGCTGTTGAAGGAGACCCGCTGCTCCAGGAGCAGCGTCGCGAGCTCGTCCTGGAAGGTCTGGCCGTCCTCCGGAGTGCGGAAGTAGCCGGACTTCGCACCCCACTCGTGGATGCGCCCCACCACGCGTCCCACCAGCTGGCGAACGCTGCGCTCGCGGTCCGCGCTCCCCACGTGACCGCGGAAGTACTTGGAGACGACGACGTTCGTGGCGAGCTGGGACCAGGCCTTCGGGATCTCGACGTCCGTCTGCTCGAAGATCACCTCGCCCCGCTCGTTGGTGATCTTGGCGGAGCGCTGCTCCCACTCGATGCGGGCGTAGGGATCGATGCCGGCGCGCGAGAAGTGCCGGGGCACCTCGAGGCCGCGCGGCGCGCGCGGGCGCCGCGGGGCGTCGCCCAGGGCCGTCAGGCGTGCGCGGCGGCCACCCTGCCCCTCGCCGGCCTGCTGCCCGAGCGTCTCGCCATCCATCGCTTCCCCCGTGCCCCGCCCGATCTCGTCGTCCATCGCCTCCCCCCCGTTGGCTACGCGCCCTCGATCCGCTGGCCGGTGCCCCGCCGCCGGAGACGCCCCACCCTCTGCGCCGCTCGCGCGCATCGCGCCGCACGGCAGCGCGCTTCGCTACGCGCTCTGTTCAGGTCCGAGATCGGGCGAGGTCGAGATCCGGCAGGCTGCTCCGGGGAGGTGTGAGGGCTCCGGAGGCTTTCCTCCGGAGCCCCCCGAACCAGAGTCGGGTCCTCCATCCCTTCGCTGGTTCGCATCCCTCCGACGGCCGCCAATCGAACCCCCCCAGGCCGCCGGAAGGACATTCACATCCCCATGTCGGTTTGATTACCCCTGGGCTCGGAGGGCGTCAACACAAAATCTTGGGCCCGTCACCCGAATAGAATACAAGCCCTTGCGTGACTTGGGAAATCTTGCCGGATGGCGTCTCGAGCCCGGCCCGGCGCCCTCCGGCTCCCGTCGGCAGACGATCGCGCAAGCTCCCGTCTTTGCTGGATTGATGCGGCGCGATAGCGCGGTGCGGCAAGGAGGCCGCAGATCGGCCCCGGGCTAGGCCGCAGGGAGGCCGGTGAACCGGATCCCGATGCCCTCGGAGACCTTGTAACGGACGTTCAGGCCGATCAGCAGCGCGGTCAGGGGCTCCACCAGGCGCGCGTTGGCCAGCGGCCCGCCATCCACCGCCCGGAGCCCCGGAACCAGCGGGCAGAGGGCCATCACCGCGCGACGAGACTCGGGTGCGCCGGAGACCACCACGTCGCACTCCACGGGATGCGCGAGATCCCGCAGCCGGTGCGCGGAGACGTTCTGGAAGGCCGAGACCACGGCCACTCCTTCGGGCACGAGGCTCGCCACGAGCTCCGCGCACGAGCCCTGCCAGACGCCGACCGTGCGCACGGCGGCGTCGCCCACGGCCGTGGCGAGCGGCACGCCCATGGAGACCACGATCTGCCCGGGCGCCAGGGCCTCCTTCACGGCTTTGAGCGTCGCGGCGACGTTCTCGAAGGGCACCGAGAGGATCACGATGCGCGCGCGGCGCGCGGCCTCCGGGTTCTCGAGACCCTCCACGTCGGCGCCGGCCACGGCGGCACGCACCTCGTCCGCGGCCTTCACGGCCTTCTCGCGGCTGCGCGAGCCGATCACGACGGGGCGTCGCGCGGCGGCGAAGCGCAGCGCGAGGCCGAGGCCCTGGTCCCCGGTCCCGCCGAGGATGGCGATCGCGTCGTCGCGGAGCGGCTGCGTCATGGCCGCCGACGCTAGCGCGCGTGGCGCCCGCGGCCAGCGCCGCGCGCTGGGGGCGTGCGGCCGCCGCGGGTATCGTGTGCGCGGAATGGACCTCCGCGCCGAGACGCCCCGCGCCCTGCGACAGCACGGCCCCCGCGAGCTGGCCGTGACCTGGGCCGACGGACACGAGAGCGTGTACGAGGTCCGCGAGCTCCGGCTGGCCTGTCCCTGCGCGAGCTGCGTGGACGAATGGACGGGCGAGGAGCGGCTGGAGGAGGCGGCGGTTCCGCCCGACGTGCGCCCGCTGGCGATCCACCCGGTGGGCCGCTACGCGATCCAGATCGACTGGAGCGACGGGCACTCGACGGGGATCTACCCGTTCCGCCGCCTGCGCGAGCTCTGCCCCTGCCAGGCCTGTCGGGGCGGGCATCGGTCGGTCTGATCTCCGCTCGCCTTCCGGGCTCAGGCGCACCGGCGGCTCTGCCGCCGGGCGGCGTCCTTCGCTCGGCTTCGCCTCGCTGCGCGCTTCGCTTGCCGGCTGCGCCCTTCGCTTTCGCTCAGGCCGCGCGCTCGACGATCGCGATCTCGTCGAGCTCTCGGTGGCGCCCGTCGAGATCCATGCCGAACCCCACCACCCAACCCTGCTCCACCTCGAAGCCCACGTAGTCGAGCGAGAGCCGCTCGCGGCGGCGCTCGAGCTTGTTCACCAGCACCGCCGTGCGCACGGAACGCACCTCGGCCAGGGCCACCAGCTCGAGCACCGCGCGCAGTGTTCGCCCCTCGTCCGCCACGTCGTCCACCACCAGGACGTCGCGGTCCTCCAGGCACTCGGGATCGAACGCCGCCACCTCGACGTCGCCGAGCTCGCTCCCCCGGGTGCGCCGGACTCGCACCTCGTGGACCTCCGGCGCCAGCGCCCCGCGCTTCTCGATCTCGGCCAGGAGCGCGGTCACGAAGCGTCGGGCGCCCTCCGCCACGCAGACGATCGCCAGAGGGGAGTCGGCGTAGTCGCGGTAGAGGCGGGCGCCGAGCTCCGCGATCCGCGCCTCGACCTCGACGGCGCTGAAGAGCGTGCGCAGCGGCATGGCTCGATCCCTCCGCGGGTTCTCCGTCGCGACCCGCCGGCTCAGAATCCGGAGAGGTCGGCGACGCGGTCCTGGTGCTGCTCCTGGTCGCCGAAGGCCGACGCATTCGCGAGCGCGCGCTTGTAGAAGAGATGCATGTCGTGCTCCCAGGTGAAGCCGATCCCGCCGTGCATCTCGATCGCGGTGCGCGCGACCTTGCGGTAGACCTCGCAGCACTGGGCCTTCGCCATCGATGCGGCGAGGCTCGCCTCGGCCGGCCGCGCGTCGAAGGCCCACGCCGCGTACCAGAGCAGCGAGCGGGCGGGCTCGATCGCGGCCACCGCCTCCGCCGCCAGGTGCTGGACCGCCTGGAAGGATCCGACCGGCCGGCCGAACTGCTGTCGCACCTTCACGTAGGCCACGGCCTCCTCGAGCGCGCGCTCGGCGCCGCCCAGGCTCTCGGCGGCGATCGCCACGGCGCAGGCGTCGAGCACCCGCTGCAGGGCGCTGGCGCCGCGCGGCAGGCGCGCTCCCGCCGGAGCCCGTGCGCCGGCGAGGCGCAGCTCGCAGGGCCGCCGCGTCTCGTCCACCGAGACCAGCCGCTCCACCTCGATGCCGGGCCCGGTGGCCGGGAGCTGGAACAGCTCGACGCCCTGCCAGCCCGCCGCGTTCGGCTCCTTCGGCTGCTTCGGCCCCTTCGGCTGCTTGGGCGACCCGGCGCCGCGCCCCGCGCCACCGCGGCGCACTGCCACCAGCACGAGGTCGGCGAGCTGCGCGTGCTCCACGAAGAGCTTGGTGCCATCGAGGCGCGTGGAGGCACCCGCCGCGCGTGCCCGCGCCGCCACGCCCGCGGCGTCGAAACGGGGCTCGGGCGGCTCGGCGAGCGCGAGCGTCGCGACCGCCTCGCCAGCCGCGATGCGCGGCAGCCAGGCCCTCTGCTGCGCCCGGCTCCCTCCCTCGCGCAGCGCCACCACCGCACCGACCGACGACACCAGGAAGGGTCCCGGCACCACGGCCCGGCCGAGCTCGCCGAGCAGCACCGCGGCGTCCAGCAGCCCGAGCCCGCTCCCGCCGAGCTCCTCCGGCACCAGCACGCCGAGCCAGCCGGCCTCGGCGAAGCCGCGCCAGAGGTCGGGATCGTGCCCCGACTCGCTCGCCATGATCTTGCGCACACGTGCCGTCGGGCACTCGCGCGCCAGGAGCTCGCGGGCCTGGGACTGGAGCTGCTCCTGCTCTTCCGAGAGCGCGAAATCCATGGCGCGTCTACTTCCCGCGCGGCAGGCCGAGCCCGCGCTGCGCGATGATGTTCTTCTGGATCTGGGCGGTGCCGCCGCCGATCACGAGGCCGAGGCTGAACATCAGCTCGTAGGGCCAGAAGCCGTCGTCCACCAGGTGCTTCGAGCCCCGGTAGAGCGAGCCGATCGGGCCCAGGAGATCGAGCACCGTGGCCGCGATCTGGTGATTCAGCTCGCAGGTCACGAGCTTGGTGATGGAGGCCTCGATCCCGGGCCGGCGCCCGCGCAGGGTCGCCGTGAGGCCGCGGTAGGCGTGGTACCGCATCGCCTCCACCTGGATGCGGAGCGACGCCAGGCGCCGCCGCACCGCCGGATCCCGGCTCGCCGGCCGGCCGTCCCGCGGCGTGGCGCGCGCCACCCGCAGCAGGCTCTCGAACAGGTTCTGGGTGGCGATGGTGGAGCCCAGCATGTTGCGCTCGTGCATCAGCGTGGTGTTGGCCACGGCCCAGCCGTTGCCCTCGCCGCCCACCACGTTCTCCACGGGGACGCGCACGTCGTCGAAGAAGACCTCGTTGAAGCCGGCGTCCTTCGTCATCTGCACCAGCGGGCGCACCGTGATGCCCGGGCTCTCCATGTCGATCAGCAGGTAGGAGATCCCCTGGTGCTTCGGCGCCGCGGGGTCGGTGCGGACGAGGCAGAACATCCAGTCGGCGATCTGGGCGTTGCTGGTCCAGATCTTCTGGCCGTTCACCACGTAGTGGTCGCCCTGGCGAGCCGCGCTCGTCTTGAGCGACGCGAGGTCGCTCCCGGACCCCGGCTCGGAGTAGCCCTGGCACCAGAGCTCGTCGGCGTCGAGGATCCGGGGCAGGAAGCGGTTCTTCTGCTCCTCGGTGCCCCAGTCGATGAGGGTCGGGCCGATCATCTGCAGGCCCATCATCCCGATCAGCGCCGGCGCCCGCTGCCGCACCAGCTCCTCGTTCAACAGGGTCTGCTGCATCAGGCTCGCGCCGCGGCCGCCGTACTCCTGCGGCCAGCCCATGGCCACGTAGCCCCCTGCGCGCAGCCGGCGCTGCCAGTCCTTCAGGAACGCGATGCGCTCGCGCGAGCCGGCCTCCACCTCGCCGGGGCGGCCACGGCGTCCCTTCGGCAGGTTCCGGCGCAGCCAGGCGCGCACCTCGTCGCGGAAGGCCTGGTCCTCGGGCGAGAGATCGAGATCCACGTCGAGCTTCCTCCGCGCGCGCAGTATAGGGAGCGGCCCCGGCCCGGCCTACTCCGCGCCGAGGCCGTCCACGAACTCCGCGAGCGCCGCGTCGAAGGCCGCCGGCGCCGCCAGGTTCACCACGTGGCCGGCGCCCGGCACCACCACGAGCCGCGCACGCGGGAGCGCCCGTCCCAGCACCTCGCTCGGGCCCCGCGAGACGCGGTCCTCGGATCCGACAACAATGAGTGTCGGCAGCTCGAGGCGTCGCAGCCGCGGCGCGAGCTCCTCGGCCGAGGGCTGGAGCGCCAGGCACTCGCGCAGGATGCCCGCGATCGCGTGGGGCGAATGCTCCAGGAAGCCCTGGCGCACCAGGCTCGCGGCGGCCGGGTCGAGGCCCGAGCGGGGTCCCCACGCGAACTCGGCCCCCGCGGCCTCCAGCCCCCGCGCGTCGACGGAATCCGCGAAGGCGAGCGCCCACTCGGCCTGGCGCCGCGCGCCGTCTCGCAGGCCCGTCGCCCCCGGCGGGAAGGCCGCCAGCACCAGGCCGCGCACGCGCTCGGGGTGCTCCAGCGCAAAGCGGAGCGCGATCCCCGCGCCCATCGAGAGCCCGCCCACCACCGCACCGGGGAGCCCGACGCCATCCAGCACGCCCTCGAGGTCCTCCACGAAACGCTCAGCGGTGTAGGCGCCGGGCCCGCGAGGGGCGGGGCTTCGCGCGTGGCCGCGCGCGTCGAAGAGCACGAAGCGGAAGCGCGAGCCCAGCGCGCGCGCCTGCGGGCGGAAGTTGCGCGCGCTCCCGCCGAAGCCGTGCTGGAGCACGATGCTCGGACCCTCTCCGCGGAGCTCCAGATGGAGCTCGATCTCCGGACGGCGACCCATGCGTCCCCCCGCCGAGGCTGTGCGATCATGGCCCGTCGACCGCGGAGGATCCATGAGCGACACGCCCCCCGCCTCTCCGACGCCCGCGCCGGCGGCCACCGTGCTGCTGGTGCGCGACGCTCCCTCCGGCCTCGAGGTCTTCATGGTGCAGCGACACCACCGCATCGAGTTCGCCGGCGGCGCCATGGTCTTCCCGGGCGGCAAGGTGGAGCCGGGCGACGCGGACCCGGCGCTGGCGGGGCATTGCGCGGGAGTGGAGGGCCTCCCCGGCGAGGCGCGCGCGTTCCGCGTGGCGGCGCTGCGCGAGCTCTTCGAGGAGTGCGCCGTCCTGCTGGCGCGCAGCCCGGGCCAGAGCGAGCTCCTGCCCTTCGCACGCCTGGCCGATCTCTTGAAGCGCTACCGCGGCGAGGTGCAGGCCCACCGCGTCTCGATCGGCCAGCTCGCACGCGCCGAGCGCCTCGAGCTGGCCTGCGACCTCCTGGTCCCGTTCGCTCACTGGATCACGCCGGAGCCCGCGCCGAAGCGCTTCGACACGCACTTCTTCCTGGTGCAGGCGCCGCCGCAGCAGTTCGCCGCTCACGACGGCACCGAGTCCGTGGACTCGGTCTGGATCGCGCCGGCGCAGGCGCTGGAGGATGCGCGGGCCGGACGGCGCAGCATCGTCTTCCCGACGCGCCTGAACCTCGCGAAGCTCGCGCGCAGCAAGACCGCGGCCGAGGCGCTGGCGGCGGCGCGGGCGAGCCGGGTCGTGACGGTGCTGCCGCGGGTGGAGATCGGCCCGTCGGGCCCCGTGGTGCGCATCCCCGCCGACGCCGGCTACGACGTCACCGAGGCGCCGGTCGACAGCATCATGAGGGGCTAGCCCGACCGCACCAGCTCGCGGATCGCGCGCATGCCGATCGTGCGGATCCCGGCCTCCTCGAGGGCGCGGCGTCCGCTCTCGCCGCCGTAGAACCCGCGCTCGAACTCGCGCGCGTGGGCGCCCTTCGGCGTGATCGCCTCGAGCTCCTCACCGCCCTTCGCCGCGTGGCAGACCAGCCAGTGGATCCCCGGCCCGAGCCGCGCCAGGCGGCGGCGGTTGTGGGCAAGACCGTCGCCCGGCGCGAAGTCGAGCGAGTCCACCTCGAAGCCGTCGAGCACCGGGATGCTCGCCTGCTCGAGCTCCTTCACCAGCGCCTCGAAGACGGCCACGGCGCCGGCCAGGCCCCGCGCCGCCAGCGCCTGGGCGTCGGGTCGCACCGCGAAGACCGGGAGGCGGTAGTCGCGCGCCAGACGAGCGTAGATCGGAGCGAAGGGCGGGAACAGCACCGTCCCCATGTGCGCGTCGAGGTGCGTGACGTCGATGCCCGCCGCGAGCGCGCGCTCCACCTGGGCGCGGAGCTCGATCTCCACCTCCTCCGGACGCGCGCGCTGCAGCGTCTCGAGCGCCGTTCGCGGAAGGCCGCCATCGCGCATCACCAGCGACGGCACCGCGGAGCGTCCGGCCACCGGGCCCCAGCGGTAGTGCTCCCACTCGGCGTTCAGCGTGAGGTGCACGCCGAGGTCGAAGTGCGGGCCCTCGCGCGCGCGGGTCGCGGCCTCGGGGAACCAGGGGCAGGGCACCATCACGCTGCCGCAGCTCGCCGGGCCGTTCGTGAGCGCCTCGAAGGCCCCCTCGTTCGCGGCGTGGCACATCCCGATGTCGTCCACGTGGACCACCGCCACGCGCTCGCTCGGGGCAAAGCCGAGGCGCTCGGCGAGGCTGGTCTGAGGCATCGCACCTCCGTCCGACCCGCCCAGGATACCGCCGGCTCCGTGGTAGGCTGCGCGCCGTGGCGCTCCCGCTCCCCGAGCTCGCAGGCCTGGCCGAGGCCGCCGCAGACCGCGCGCGGGCCGAGATCCTGCCGCGCTTTCGCGCCGTGGCGGTCGAGCGCAAGCCGGACGGCTCGCCGGTCACCGAGGCGGACCGCGCCGCCGAGCGCGCGATCCGGGCGGTGCTGCGCGAGGGCACGCCGGGGTACGCGATCCTCGGCGAGGAATACGGCGCCGAGGGGGCGTCCGGCGGCCGCTCCTGGGTGGTGGATCCCATCGACGGCACCATCGCGTTCACCCGCGGGATCCCGCTCTTCGGGACGCTGATCGCGCTGCTCGAGGAGGGCGAGCCCGCGCTCGGGCTGATCGACCTCCCGGCGCTGGGGGAGCGTCTGGTGGGCTGGCGGAGCGCCGGCGTGCGACGCAACGGCGTGACGGTTCACGCCTCCCGCGAGAGCGAGCTGCGGCGGGCGCTGGTGTCGCACGGCGACCCGTTCTGCTTCGATCGGGCGGGCGAGCGCGCGGCCTTCGAGCGCATGGCCCGCGAGATCCCGATGCTGCGGGGCTACACCGATGCGTTCGGACACGCGCTGGTGATCGGCGGCGCCGTCGACGCGATGGTGGATCTGGACCTGAACCCCTGGGACATGGCCGCCACGCGCATCCTGGTGACCGAGGCCGGGGGGGCCTGCCGCGTGACGCCGACCCGGAACGGAAAGGCGGGGCTCCTGTTCGGGAGCCCCGCCCTCGTCGAAGCGCTCGCGAGCTTCCTGTCGGGCGGCTGACGCCGCGCCGCGCGAGCCGGCCGTCGAACCTGCTACTCGCCGCCGTTCGACTCCTCGGAGTCCTGCTTCGGCGGCGCCGACTGGTCCGAGGGCGCGGCCTTCTCGCCGGTCACGGCTTCCTTCGCCTGCTCGCCGGCCTGCTGGGCGGCCTCACCCGCCTTCTGCGCCTCCTCGCCGACCTTCTCCGCCGCCTGGCCGGCCATCTCGCCGGCAGACTGCGCGCCCTCGGCCGCCTTCTGCTTGGCGGCCTCGGCGGCCTCCGAGGCGCTCTTGGCCGCCTCCTGGGCCTTCTGCTGGGCGGCGGCGGCGGCCTCGTCCATGGCCTTGCCCGCCTTCTCGCCGGTGCCCTCGCGCTGGCACGCACCCAGACCCGCGAGGCCGAGCGAAAGCGCGAGCGCGACCCCGATCGTTCCGATCCTGCGAGACGTCATGGTCCCCTCCTGAGCCCCCGCGGATGCTCGCGGGCAGCGGCACGCTACCCTGGTAGATCATCCAGATCCAGAAAAGCTTCAAGAGGTCTTCATGTCCCCCACCCCCGCGGACCCGTCCCTCCCCGACCTCGAGGCCGCCCGCCGCGCCCTCGGGGCGGCCGACGCCCTGCTGGAGCGGGCCCTGAGCCGGGCCCGCGAGGTCACCGGCGGGGGGGAGAAGATCGACGATCACCAGGTGCTGGCCGAGCGGGTGGCCTACGCCGCGACGCAGGCTCGGGCGGCCCGGGAGCTGGTGGAGGCGGTGGCCGCGATCCGGGCCGAGGGCCGGGGCGGGCCGCAGCTCGAGGCGCTGGCCGCCGCCGCGGCGGGCGAGCTGGTGGCGGAGGTGCGCGACCGCCTCGAGCCGGCGCTCGACGAGCTCGGCCTGGGCGAGGAGGCGCTGGAGGCGGCCTATCCCGCGGAGACTCGCGCCCTGCTGCGACGCATCCGACATGAGTCGGTGTTGCGAGCGCTGGGGCGCGGGGTGGCGGAGTCGCGCGGGCGCAACGACTGGCCGCTCGACGAGATACACGAGCAGGTGCGGGCGGCGGTGCGCGAGTTCGCGGAGAAGGAGGTGGCGCCGCACGCCGAGCGCATCCACCGCCACGACGAGCTGGTGCCCGAGTCCTTCATCCGCGAGATGGCGACGCTCGGATACTTCGGCATGGCGGTGCCGGAGCAGTACGGCGGCCAGGAGTTCGGGAACCTGGCCATGATCCTCACCACCGAGGAGCTCTCCCGGGCGTCGCTCGCCGCCGCCGGCTCGCTGATCACGCGACCCGAGATCCTGACCAAGGCGCTGCTCCAGGGCGGGACGGAGCAGCAGAAGCGCAGGTGGCTGCCGCGCATCGCATCGGGCGAGATCATGGTGGGGATCTCGGTCACGGAGCCGGACGTCGGGAGCGACGTGGCCTCGGTCAAGTGCCGCGCGGATCGCGCGAGCGTCGGGGGCCGCGAGGGCTTCCTGCTGAACGGGCCCAAGTCCTGGTGCACCTTCGCCGGCCGCGCCAACGTGCTGGCGCTGCTCGCGCGCACCGACCCGGATCCCGTGAAGGGCGCGAAGGGCCTCTCGCTCTTCATCGTGGAGAAGGAGGCCTTCGACGGTCACGCCTTCGAGGCGCGACAGCCGGCGGGCGGACGCCTGGTCGGCAAGGCGGACGCCACGCCGGGCTACCGCGGCATGCACAGCTTCACCCTCGCGCTCGAGAACTACTTCGTGCCGCGGGAGAACCTGGTCGGCGAGGACGCCGGCCTCGGCAAGGGCTTCTACCTCCAGATGGCGGGCTTCGCCGCCGGGCGCCTGCAGACCGGCGGACGCGCCTGCGGCCTCGCCCAGGCCGCGCTCGAGAAGACCGCGGAGTACGTGGTCGACCGCGTGCAGTTCCGCCGCCCCATCGTCGAGTTCCAGCTCACCCAGTTCAAGCTCGGGCGGATGGCGGCTCGCCTCGCCGCAGCGCGCGCCATCACCTACGCCGCCGCGCGCGCGATGGACGAGGACGAGCGCCGCGCGGCGCCGCTCGCCGCCCAGGCCAAGCTGCTGGCCTGCGACATCGCGGTGGAGGTGGCGCAGGAGGGTCAGCTCCTGCACGGGGGCTGGGGCTACGCCGAGGAGTACCCGATCAGCCGCTACGTGGTGGACGCGCAGGTGCTGCCGATCTTCGAGGGCGTGAAGCCGATCCTCGAGCTCAAGGTCGTGGCGCGCAACCTGCTCGGCGGCTGAGCGCGCCCGCCATCACGGCACGAGAAGCACCTTGCCCACGTTCTTCCGATCCTGGATGAACCGGTGTGCCTCGGCGGCCTGGTCCAGCGGGAAGCTCGCAGCGATCACGGGTCGGATGGCGCCCTCGCGGTAGAGGGCGATCAGCTGGTCCATCCAGCCCGTGAGCCGCTCGACCTCGTTCCACATGTGGCCGAGGTTCACGCCGAAGACGCCCTTGTTCTGGTCGATGAGCCGCGTCGGCCGGAAGCGCAGCACCGGCACACGCGCGGCCGCCAGCGCCGCACGCAGCAGGCTCCGCCGCTGGCCCGGCGCCGCCGACGACAGGCCGAACATGCCCAGGCGGCCCGAGGGCGCGAGCACGCGGAAGCTCTTGGCGAAGGAGCCCCCACCGACGGGATCCAGCACCAGCTCGACGCCGCGCCCGCCCGTGAGCGCCAGCACGCGCTGCTCGAAGTCCTCGGTGCGGTAGTCGACGCAAGCATCCACGCCGATGGACTTCAGGTAGTCGTGCTTCGCCGCCGACGCGGTGCCGAAGACCCGGGCGCCGATCTTCCTGGCGAGCTGGATCGCGGCGATCCCCACTCCCCCGCCGGCCGAGTGCACGAGCATCGTCTCTCCCGCACGCAGCCCGCCCATCACCACCACGAGCTGCCATGCCGTGAGATAGTTCACCGGGAGCGCCGCACCGTCCTCGGCGCTCATGATCCCCGGGCGCGGGAAGACCTGTCGCTCCGGCACGAGGACCACGTCGGAGTAGCCGCCGAAGCGGGTGAGCGCGAGCACGTCGCGCCCGATCCAATCGGTGCCCACGCCCTCGCCCACCGCGTCCACGCGACCCGCCACCTCGTAGCCCGGCACCACCGGCATCGGCGGGAGATCGGGGTAGAGGCCCATCCGGCCCATCACGTCGGCGAAGTTCACGCCGGCCGCCGCGACGCGAATCCGGACCAGACCCTCGCCGGGAAACGGATCTCGCTCCTCGCGCAGCTCGAGCACCCGGGGCGGACCGGGCTTCGGAATCCAGACCTGGCGCATGACGCTCCTCCGCGACGCCCGCGCGCCCGGACGGTCGAGCGCGCGCAGGGATCATACCGTGCGCGGTTGACACGCGGGGCGCCGCTCCCGTAAGAGGGCCGCATGCCGCGAGCGCCCGAGACCCGGCGCGAGCTCACCCTGCGCGCCCTGGTGGTGGGCTCGGGCCTCGGGGTCTGCTTCGCCGCCTCGTCGGTCTACCTGGGGCTCAAGGTGGGCCTCACGGTCTCCGCCTCGATTCCGATCGCCGTGCTGGCGGTGACGCTCTTCCGTGCCCTGGGACAGGACTCGATCCTCGAGAACAACATCGTGCAGACCACCGGCTCCGCCGGGGAGTCGCTGGCGGCGGGCGTGGCCTTCACGCTGCCGGCCCTGCTGCTCATGGGCTTCGACCTCGACCTGGCGCGCACCACCTGGGTCGCGCTCCTCGGCGGGATGCTGGGCGTGCTCATGATGATCCCGCTGCGTCGCGGGCTGATCGTGCGCGAGCACGGGCGCCTTCCCTATCCGGAGGGCACGGCCTGCGCGGCGGTGCTGCTGGCCGGTGACCGTGGCGGCCGGGGCGCCGCGACGGTCGGTGCAGGCTTCGGCGCCGGCGCGCTCTTCGCGTTGGCCGGCGGCGTGGCGCGATTCTGGGGCGAGGTGGCGAGCTGGTCGCTCGCGCGCTGGCTCCCGGCGGCCTCCTTCGCCGTGGAGACCAACCCCGCGCTCCTCGGCGTGGGCTACGTGATCGGAACGCGCGTGGCGCTGGTGATGGCGGCGGGAGGCCTGCTCTCGTTCTGGGTGCTGATCCCGGCGCTCGCGCTCTTCGGACCGGACGCCACCTCGCCGCTGGTCGGCGGGGGGCGAATGCCGGTGCGGGCCATGTCGCCGGGGCAGCTTCGCAACGCGTTCATCCTCTACGTGGGAGCCGGTGCGGTCGCGATGGGCGGGCTGGTGACGCTCCTGCGCTCGCTCCCCACCATCGGGGCGGCATTCCGGCGCGGGATCGAGCAGCTCGGCGCGCGCAGCGACGGCGTCGAGCGCACGGACCGCGATCTTCCGTTCTGGCTGGTGGTGGGAGGATCCCTGGCGCTGGTGCTGGCGATCGCGCTCGCGCCGTCCCTCGGCGTGAACGTGCTCTCGGCGGTGCTGGTGGTGCTCTTCGGCTTCTTCTTCGTCACGGTCTCGAGCCGCATCACCGGCGAGATCGGCTCCTCCTCGAACCCGATCTCGGGCATGACGGTGGCGACGCTCCTCGCCACCTGCCTGCTCTTCGCCGCCGCCGGCTGGACCGGGATCTCCTACAAGGAGATGGCGCTCTCGACCGCGGCGCTGGTCTGCGTGGCGGCGGGAAACGGCGGCACCACCTCGCAGGATCTCAAGACCGGCTACCTGGTGGGCGCGACCCCCCGACACCAGCAGGTGGCGATCCTGGTCGGCGCCGTCACGAGCGCGCTCGTGATCGGCTTCACGCTCCTGGCGTTGAACCGCGCCGCCACCACCTACGCTCCGCGCAGCTACCCGGACTTCGTCGCGAGCGAGCAGCGTGTGGCCGCCGCCGGCGAGCGTCTCGCCCTGGCGGCCAGCCGCGAGCACTTCCGCGGCGCCGAATGGAGGGTGCTCTACGTGCGCCAGCCCACCGGGGGCGTCCCGACCGGGAAGTACCTCCTCGACGACGCGGGTCACATCGCGTTCCTGGTGGACCCCGGCGTCTGCGGCGTCGAGCCCGAGCAGCGCGGGCCCGACGGCCGCATCGAGAAGGTGGTCTCGAAGTTCGACGCGCCGAAGGCGCAGCTCTTCCGGCTGATCATCGACGGCGTGCTGGGCGGAGACCTGCCCTGGGGGTTCGTGCTCCTCGGTGTCGCCGTGGCGGTCGTGATCGAGCTCTGCGGCGTGCCCTCCCTCCCCTTCGCCGTGGGCGCCTATCTCCCGCTCTCCACCTCGACGGCGATCGCGCTCGGCGGGCTGGTGCGCGGCCTGGCCGACCGCCGGGCGCGCCGCACGGCGGAGGCCGCCGAGTCCTCGTCGGGGACGCTCTTCTCCTCGGGACTGATCGCCGGCGGCGCGATCGCGGGCCTGGTGGTGGCGGCGCTGGCCGGGATCGAGGTGCAGGTACCCGACGCCTCCGGCGTGTCACGTCCGATGCCGCTCGGCCGACACCTGGGCCTCGCCCTCGCGCCACGCCTCCTCGGCGAGAGCACCGCCCGAGCGCTCGAGGCGAGCGCGAGCTGGACCGTCGCGCCCTTCCTCCTGCTCGCGCTCGCGCTGCTCTGGGTCGCCGCGCGGCGCGAGCGGGGAGAGGGCCAGAGCGGTTAGGGCGGATCCATCCGGAAGAACCAGACCTCGGTCCGCGCGGCGAGCCCGTCCGGGGCGAGCGCGTACTTGCGGGCGAAGGCCGCGCGCAGCCGCGCGATCGCCGCGGGGTCCTGCACCCGCAGCGCGCGCCGCTCGAAGATCCGTCCACCGAGGCGCAGGCGCACGCGCGGATCGCGCAGCACGTCGTAGGGCCAGCGCTTCGCGGGGTTCAGGAAGTCGGCCGAGGCGACGGGCTCGCCGTCCTGCACCACGAACCAGGTGCGAACCGACCGCGGCGACGCGGGATCCATCTCAATCTCGATCTCGCGCAGGTCGCGGGCGAAGGACCAGTCGGGTGCGACCTCGCCGACGGGCGTGCCGCTGCGAAAGGCGCCGCCCGGGATCGGCCCGAGGGGTCCGTCGAGCCGGCGCGCCAGGTGGAGCGCGAGGGCGCCCGCCGCCGCCACGAGGGCGAGCGCGAGGAGGAGCCGGCGCAGCGTGGGCCGCAGGCGCGCCATCCCCGGGAGCATGACGCAGTGAGGCGCCTGTGCCCGTGCCCCGACGCGTCGATAGACTGCGGGCCGGGGGACGCATGCCCGGCGCGATCCTGCTCTCGGATCGGATGGAGGCGAGGTTCGGTCCGGCGCTCGAGCGCGTGGCGCCGGAGTCGCCGCGGGTGGTGCTCGCGCCGGACGGACCGAAGGGCGACCCCACGGCGGTCGAGATCGCGTTCTTCTCGGGCGATCTCTATCCCGAGCGCACTCGGGATTTCGTGCTCACCGTCGCCCAGGCCAAGGAGCTGCGCTGGCTCCAGAGCTTCAGCGCCGGCATCGATCACCCGTGGTTCCAGAGCCTGCGCGCCCGAGGCGTGCGCCTCAGCACCGGCTCCGGCGCCGCCGCCGTGCCGATCGCGCACACGGTCCTCCTCTACCTGCTCGCGCTCTCGCGGAACCTCACCGGCTGGCTCGACGCACAGCACCGGCGCGCCTGGGAGCCGCATCCGGTGGCCGAGCTCGAGGGGCGCACCCTCGGGATCCTGGGGCTCGGGCCGATCGGCCTCGAGGTGGCGCGTCTTGGCGTCGCCTTCCGGATGCGCGTGATCGGCCTGCGCCGCACGCCGAGGGGTGACGAGCCCTGCGAGACCTGGCCCCTCTCGCGCCTGCACGAGCTCCTGCCGCGCGCCGACGCGCTGGTGCTGGCGCTTCCCCTGACCGAGAGCACGCGGCGCATCGTGGGCGAGCGCGAGCTCGCGCTCCTCCCGCGTGGTGCCTGGCTGATGAACGTGGGGCGTGGCGAGCTGGTGGACGAGGGCGCGCTGGTGGACGCACTCCAGTCGGGACGCCTCGGGGGCGCCGGGCTCGACGTCTTCGAGGTGGAGCCGCTGCCCGTCGCGAGCCCGCTCTGGAGACTCCCCAACGTGATCGTGACGCCCCACTCGAGCGGCGTCAGCCCCGGAAACCTGGAGCGCGCGGGCGAGATCTTCGTGGAGAACCTCGGCCGCTGGCTCCGCGGCGAGCCCCTCCGAAACGAGGTGGTGTAGGCCGGGGCTAGTCCGTCGGCGTGTGCGCGGCCTCGAGCACGTGGGCCACGAGCTTCTGGAAATCCGGCCGCGCGAGAAGCGCCATGGTGTCCCCCTGCTGGGCCAGGCGCGCGAGCTCCGGATCCCGGGTCAGCGACTGGAGGGCGGGGTCGGAGCGCAGCGCGCGGATGCGAGGCCCGGCCGCGCGCAGCGCCCTCCCCATCTGCTCCTGGAACGCGTCGGGGTCCGCGGCGGCGCGCTGGTCCACGAGGCCGAGGCCGGCCAGGCGGCCGCGCAAGGCGTCGTCGGCGGCGATCGCCGAGAAGCTCGGGCGATCCATCGCGTCCTCCACCTCTCCCTGCTCGACCGCGTCCCAGAATGCCGCGTCGTCGCGCAGCGCCACCACCTGCGGATCGGCCAGGACGACCTGCATTCGCCCCAGGGCCTCTCGCGGGTTGGTGGCCGCCTCGACCAGCAGCCGCGTGCCGCCGTCGTTCCCGCCGAGCGCCGCGGCGCCCTCCTGGACCGCGGCGCGGGTGGCGCGCGCCACCAGCGGGGGCGGCGCGGTGGGCTCGCCGCGGGCGGCGTCGAGCCAGATCGCGAGGAGGCCGAGCGCGAGCACCACGAAGACGCCGCGCCCAGCGCCGAAGAGCGCTCCGCCGAAGCGGTCGAGCCAGGTGGGAGGAAGCGCGCGGTAGCGGCGCCGCCGGACCGCGCGATAGATCGAGCTCGCGAGCGTTCCGGCGGCGGCCACCACCACGAAGATCAGCGTCCCGGCCAGCGGCACCGCGAGAAAGGGTGGCGCGCCCGAGGCGCGGGCCACCGGCGGCGCCAGGGGCGAGGCGAGCGCGACCGAGAGCAGATAGGCCGCGAGGAGCGTCGCCAGGGCGAGGCCGCTCGCGAGCGCACCTCGCGCCGCACCGAGGCCTGCGAAGACCGCGAGCACCGCCAGCGCCAGGAGGTCGTACACCATGGCCGGCCGGTCGGCCTTCCGCCGGCGGGCCTTGAGTGTCCGCCGTCACGCGGGGCCTCGGGGCCGGCCGTTGTCGCGAGCGGGACGACACGCCCGAGCGTCCCGGCTACCGTGGCGCGCCGTGGGTTGGCTCCTGGTCACGAACGACGACGGCGTGGACTCGCCGGCGCTCCCGCCCTTCCTGCGTGCGCTCGAGCGCGTGGCGCCGGTGCGCGGGGTGGTGCCCGCGGGGGAGCGGAGCTGGATCGGCAAGGCCATCACGCGCTTCGACCCCGTCCGCGTGCGCCGGGTGGAGCGCGGCGGCTTCCCGCTCTTCGCGGTGGAGGGCTTCCCGGCCGACTGCACCAACCTCGGCGTGCACTCGCTCTTCGACGAGCGTCCGGAGATGGTGGTCTCGGGCATCAACCTGGGCTTGAACCACGGTCTCGCCTTCCTGCTGTCGAGCGGCACCGTGGGTGCGGCGATGGAGGGCTGGATCGCGGGCGTCCCGGCGATCGCCTTCTCGGTGGGCGATCCCGCGCGCCACGGGAGGCTTCGCCTCCGCATGGAGGAGGAGGGCGCCGAGGTGCTGTTCGGACGCGCTGCGGCCCTGGCGGCGGAGCTCGTGCGCGAGGTGCGCGCCCACGGCTTCCCGCCGGACGTCGATCTCCTGAACGTGAACTTCCCGCTCGAGGCCGGTCCCGCGACACCGCGCCGCGTCAGCCGTCTCGCGGTCGTGGGCTACGACGACCTGTTCCGCCTGGCCGAGGACGGCCTCTTCGTCCACGACTTCTCGGGGGGCTTCCGCGACGTGCAGGGCGAGCTCGCGGGCACCGACCTCGAGACCCTGGGGCGGGGCTTCGTCTCCATCACGCCGGTGCGTCTCGCCCACACCGCCGAGATCCCGCAGTCGTTCCGCCGGGCGCTCGAGCGCGACTGATCCGCGGGGCTGCGCGCCGACGCCGGCTACGACGTCCCACCGCCGAAGAAGTCGTGCACGCCGGTCAGCACGAGCTGCGCGCCCACCGCGACCAGCACCAGACCCATGAAGCGCAGGAAGATGGCCTGACCGCGGCTTCCGATGCGCGTCTGGAGGCGCCCGGAGAGCGAGAGCGTGAGCCAGACCGCGAGGGCCGTCACGACGATCGCGGCCAGCACGAGCAACAGCGCGAGCGGGCCGGGCTGGCGCACCGCGAGCGCCATCGTGGTGGTGATGGCGCCCGGACCGGCGATCAGCGGCATCGCCACCGGGACCAGGATGCGATCGTCCGGACCGGCCTCGCTCGGCTCGTGCTGCACGCGGGTGGGGGTGCCCTGGAGCATCTCCAGGCCCATCAGCGTGATCACGAGCCCGCCGCCGGCGCGGAACGCGGCGAAGGAGATCCCGAAGAGCATCAGGAGGTAGCGGCCGAGGACGGCCGAGCCGGCGAGGATCGCGAGCACCGCGAGCGCCGCACGCCGTGCCGCGCTCTCCCTCGCCACCGCGCTCTCTCCGCTCACCACCGAGAGGAAGATCGGTGCGGCGGAGAGCGGGTTCGCGATGGCGAGGATCGCGAGCGTGGACTGGAGGAAGTGCTCGGCCGGCGACATCAGGCGTGGGGCCCGGCCGGCAGCACGTCGCTGAAGACGAAGCCGTCGCGCTCCACGGTCTCGCCGACGCGGAGCGGGATATCGCGCCGGAACATCGGCCCGGCGTACGCAAAGCTGTGGAACTCGCCGCGCTCGCCGCAGGGGTCGACGCCGTTCGGGAGCGCCTGGAGCTCGTCCAGCAGCGCCGCGTCGAAGATCCGCCCGGCGAAGCGGCGGTCGAGCTGGCGGGGATCCACGCAGGTGAGGACCGCGCGCAGGCCCCCCGCCACCATCTCGCGGGCCAGGGCGCCGGTGGGGCGACCCCAGAGCGGGAAGAGCGGCGCGAGACCGCTCCCCGCGAGGCGCTCCTCGCGGTAGCGGCGCACGTCCTCGAGGAAGAGATCGCCGAAGGCCATCGCGTCCACGCCCTCCGCCACGGCCCGGGCCACGAGCTGCCCCATCGCGGCCTCGTACTCGGCGTTGCTGCACGGATGCGGGATGGGGACGCGCCAGAGCGGAAGCCCCGCCGCGTGCGCCTGCTCCTCGAGGAGGCTCTCGCGGACGGCGTGCATGGCGACGCGACCGTGCGCCTCGTTCAGCGTGGTGACGAGCCCGACGAGCTCGACCTCGCCAGCGCTGCGGAGGACGTGGAGCGCCCAGGCGGAGTCCTTGCCGCTGCTCCAGGAGAGGAGGACGCGGGGGCGGCGGGCGGTACCGGCCGGCCGGCTCATGCCGGCGAGGCATAGCCGAGGCCAGGGGCCGCGGCGAGGCGCCGCCCGGGATTGCGGGGCCGCCCCGCCTGCCCCATGCTCGGCCGCCCGATCGAGAGCCCACCCCCCCGGCCCCGCGCCGGGCGGGGTTTTCTGCGTTCGGGCAACGCATCGGCGTGTCACGAGCCGCCCGGAGGATTCATGCCCCTCGCCGTCGGCATCGACTTCGGCACCACCAACAGCGCGCTCGCGGCGGTGGGAGACGACGGAGCCTCGGTGGTGGCGCGCTTCGCGCTCCCGCTCCCCGCGGCGCCCGGAGCCAGCGAGAGCTTCCGCTCGCTCCTCTACTTCCATCCCGACGAGCGCGAGACGAATGGACGCCTGCGTCCCTTCGCCGGTCCGGCCGGGATCGCGCGCTACCTGGAGGCGATGGGGGAGGGTCGCCTGATCCAGTCCACCAAGTCCTTCCTCGCGAGCCGGCTCTTCACCTCCACCTCGATCTTCGGCACCGTGGTCTCGCTTCCGACGCTGGTCGGCTGGATCCTGCGCGCGTTGCGCGAGGCGGCGGAGGAGCGGCTCGGCCCCCTCGGCACGCGCGCGCTGGTGGGCCGGCCGGTGCGCTTCGTGAACGCGCTGGCGGAGCGCGACACCGAGCTCGCGCTTCGACGGCTGCGCGAGGCCTTCGCCGCGGCGGGCTTCCGCGAGATCGAGTTCGAGTACGAGCCGGTGGGCGCAGCGCATCACTACGAGAGCGGCCTCGAGCGGGACGAGCTGGTCCTGATCGGCGACTTCGGCGGCGGCACCAGCGACTTCTCGCTCCTCCGCGTGGGCCCCGAGGCCAGGCGCCGCGGCGGCGAGCGCGAGATCCTCGGCACCGAGGGCGTCGCGGTGGCAGGCGACGCCTTCGACGCCAGGCTGGTGCGCCACCTGGTGGCGCCCCGCCTCGGCCGCGACGCCGAGTTTCGCGCGTTCCTCGGACGCAACGTGCTCCCGGTGCCGAGCTGGATCTACCAGCACCTCGAGCGCTGGCACACGCTCTCGATGCTGAAGAGCCAGAAGAACCTCCAGCTCCTCCACGATCTGAAGCGCGAGGCCAGCGCGCCGGAGCAGATCGAGGCCCTCCTCCACCTGGTGGAGCACGACCTCGGCTTCCACCTCTACCGCGCCGTCGAGGAGACCAAGCTCGCCCTCTCGCGCCACGAGCGCGCGACCTTCCGCTTCTCCGACGGCCCGCTCGCGATCGAGGCCGAGGTGACACGCACGGAGTTCGAGGGCTGGATCGCCGAGGAGGTGGCGGCGATCGCGGGATGCGTGGATCGTCTGCTCGGGCGCGTGGGCGTGGCCTCGGACCAGGTGGATCGGGTCTTCTTGACCGGCGGCTCCTCGCTGGTGCCGGCGGTGCGTCGCGTGTTCGAGGAGCGCTTCGGCGGCGAGCGGCTGCGCTCGGGCGCGGAGTTCACGTCGATCGCGAGCGGCCTCGCGCTGCGGGCCGCCGCACTCGGAGGAGGAGGGGAAGCATGATCGTGACGACCTGCAACGAGGTGACGGGCCGCGTGGTGACCAGCCAGCTCGGGATCGTGCGCGGCATCGTGGTGCGGGCGCCGAGCATCGCGCAGGGGCTCCTCGGCGGGCTCAAGCAGATCGTGGGCGGCAACATCGAGCGCTACGCCGCCGTCTGCGAGAAGGCGCGTGAGGAAGCCTACGAGCGGATGGTGCGTCATGCCGCCGAGATGGGCGCCGACGCGGTGCTGGGCATGCGCTACGACGCCACCGAGTTCATGACGGGCGCGACCGAGGTGCTTGCATACGGCACCGCAGTGAAGCTCGGCGTCGCGCGGAGCTGAGGCACGGGTTTGACTCCTGCGCTCCCCGGGTGGTAGGAGCAAAGAAGCGCCCGGGAGAGCGGAGCCGCGTGGCCCCACTCCACCAGGAACGCTGTGTCCCGTGGGGAGGTCCGGTGCGTCGCGCGAGCGATGCGCCGGCGGCTCGGGCCGCCGGGCCGACGAGCCCCCGGCGCGACGGCGTATCCGATGGCTGCCGCAGGGCGTATCCAGGAGGGAGGGAACGCGAAGGAGGACGCCATGCAGCTTCGCAACCGATGGCTTCGCCGACTCGCAGGGACCATCGCTCTGGCTCTCGCGGCGACGTTCGCCCTACCCGGCCGGCCGGCCGCGGCCAGCCCTCCCCAGGGCCTCTTTGGCTGCTTCGGCGGCGGCAAGATCCCCTGGTTCCCGTTCTGCAACCTCGTCCAGTTCTCGTGGATGCAGGGCTTCGACGACCCGGCCACGCCGGACTCGCTCGACCGGGTCGGTGTGCTCAAGGTGGGCTCTCCGCTCGCCCGGAACGTGCTCGTGCTCGTCCCCGGCACCTCGGCGGGCGCAGGCTACTTCGAGCCCCTGGCCGAGGACATCGTGAACCGGACCCACGGGCGCTGGCAGGTCTGGTCGGTGGAGCGTCGCGAGAACCAGATCGAGGACCAGTCGGTGGTCGACCAGTACAAGCAGGGACAGGTCACCTCGCAGCAGTTCTTCGACTACTACCTGGGCTGGCTGGCGAATCCGGCCGTGACCAACCACTTCCAGCTCGTGCCCGACGCCTCGGTGGCCTTCGCGCGCGGCTGGGGCATGAATGTGGAGATCGAGGATCTACACCGAGTGGTGGACGCCGCGCGGCGCTTCGGCCGGACCGTGGTGCTCGGCGGCCACTCGCTCGGCGGCTCCATCACGACCGCCTATGCCACCTGGGACTTCGACGGCGAGCCGGGCGCCAAGGATCTCGCGGGGCTGGTGTACATCGACGGCGGCAGCGGCCCGACTCCGATCTCGCCGGACCAGGCGACGCAGGCGCTCCAGGCCCTCGCGGCCGGCTCGCCCTGGCTGGCGTTTGGAGGGGTCCCGACCCCGTTCCTGGGCCTGTTCTCGGTGACCGGCGCCTGCGCGGCGGCCTTCGACCCGAACAGCCCCTCGCTCGGCTTCGCGTTCCCGCTCCTGCCGCCCAACCTGAAGCCGGCCATCAGCCCCGACGTTCCGACCAACGAGGCGGAGTTCGGCTTCGGCGTGAGCGTGCCGAGCTCGCCTCCCAACTTGATCGCGGCGCAGGTCCACGCCGGCCACATCGCCGACAGCGGAAGCCCGCGCGCGTGGGTGCGCGACGGCGCGATCACCCCGATCCAGCGCTACGCCGCGATGCTCTGCGGGAAGAAGCTCCACGGTGTCGACGGCAGCGCCTGGTATCACCCGCTGCGCCTCACCATCGATGCGGGTGCGGTCGCCGACGGCAATCCGAATCCGGCCCAGAGCATCCTGGACGTGAAGGCCATCCACGGCGCCGACCTGCCGAAGGACCTGCCGATCTACGCCTTCGGTGCGGCGCTCGGCGGCCAGAACGTGCTCGATGCGGCGAGCGTCCTCGCGCAGCAGTCGGGGATCCCGGACGACGAGCTGACGCTGGTCAATCGCGCGACCACCTACGCCCACAACGACCCGAGCGCCGCGAGCCCGCAGAACGACTTCCTCGACGGCCTGGTCCCGTTCCTGCAGGAGATCGACTTCAAGGGGAGGTTCAAGTAGGAGGAGCCAGAGCGGTGGGCTGAGCTGCCGCACGGGCTCGGACGACGGCGCTCACCCTTGGGAAGGACTCTCCGCAGACGGTAGCTTCGCGTTCGGATCGAGATGGCCCTTCCCCGGAACGTAGTTCACCTCGATCCGAATCCCGTCCGGATCCTCGAACAGGATCGAGTAGTAGCCGGGCGCGAACCCGTCGTCCTGCGGACCGTGGACGATGCGCACGCCCTCGAGGCCCCGGGCGAGCTCGAACGCCTGGTCCACGTCCTCGCGAGAGCGCGCCCGGAAGCAGAAGTGATGGAGGCCGATCCGGCGCTGCTGGAAGCGGTCGTTTCGGAACTCGGGATTAGCCGGCGAGATCGCGACCCCGGTCCGGCTGCCGATGCAGTAGAAGTACTCGGGGCTCTTGATGAGCGTCTTCATCTCGAACGCTTGGAGCAAGGGCTCGTAGAAGCGCACCGAGCGATCCATGTCCGCAACCGTGAGCTGAATGTGCGCGATGCCGTTCAGTTGCATGACTGAGCTCCTGTCGGGCGTCCGGGCGGATACGGAGCCTCCCGCTGGCAGATGCGACGCGTGCAGCCCGCTACGCCGCCACCTCCTCCGGCCCCGCAATCGGGACGCCGGCGGGGTTGCTGGAGCGGGTGCCGAGGATCCAGCGCTCGCCGTCGCGCACGAGCTCGAGGTGGCCGCCGATCGGGGGCTCCTCCTTGGGAAGGGCCTGGCCGGCAAGCTTCTCCACGATGATCCGGATCACGCCCTTGTGGGCCACGAGGAGGACGTCGGCCGCGTGGCCCTCGAGCAGGCGCGCAAGGCCGCGCTCCACCCGGGCGCGGAACTTCGCGCGGGGCTCGCCGTTCGGGTACTCGAAGCCCGGCGCGCCGTCCTGCCAGTCCTTGTAGAGCACGGGATCGGAGGCGGCGATCTCCTCCCGAGTCATGCCCTCCCAGCGGCCGAAGTCGATCTCGCGGAAGTCGTCCTCCAGCGAGATCGGGGCGCCGCCGGAGAGCACCCAGGCCGCGCGCCAGGCGCGCTTGAGGGGACTCGCCACGATGCGCTCGACCGGCACGTAGCCGAGAGCCCGGCTCACGGCCCGCATCTGCTCCACGCCAACGGGGCTCAGCTCGACGTCTCCGCTTCCATGGAAGCGGACGCTCGAGTTGCCGTCGGTCTCTCCGTGGCGCACGAGGACGAGGCGGCGAAGCTTCGACATGGGCCCTCCGAAGGCGGCGGCGGCCACGGCGGGCCGCCCGGACGGGGCCGGAGAATCGGCGAGCGAGGCCGCGCCGTCAACGCGCGGCAGCCCGCTTCGGGGCGCGTGGCGGAGCGGCGCGCCGGGCCGCGCCGTCTCGCGCCGGGGCTTGCGCGCGCCGCCCGGACGGTCTTTCGTCTCGGCGGTCCAGGCTCGCCAGGGCCGCCGGAAAGGGGGGTTCCGTGTCCGCCCGTGGTCTCCTTCTCGTCCTGCTCGCGCTCGTGGTGGCCGGCGGCGGCGCAGCCGCCTTCCTGCGCTGCGAGGGAACGCCGCCCGAGGTGCGCGCGCCGCAGCCGCTGGCGCTCGGCCGCGAGCCGCGCTCGCTCGTCCTCGAGGTGAGCGATACCGGGTCGGGGCTCCGCGACCTCACCGCGACGATCGGGGTGCAGGGGAAGGAAGAGCCCCTCCTGGTGCAGCACTGGTCGGGAAGCTGGCTGCGCGGCGGCCGCGCCGGCAGCGAGCACGTCGAGGTGGCCGTCGATCCGAAGGCCCTGGGCCTGAAGGAGGGGACCACCAGCCTGCACGTGGTGGCCCACGACTGGTCGTGGCGCGGCGTCTTCACCGGAAACGAGACGGTCGTCGATCTCCCGGTGACGGTGCAGCTGCGGCCGCCGCGCGTCTCGATCGAGAACGGCATCACCTACCTCGAGCGCGGTGGCAGCGGCCTCGTGGCCTACTCCATCGACCAGCCGGTGATCCGAGATGGTGTCGAGGTGGGCGGCGTCTTCTTTCCCGGGTTTCCGGCGCCGGGCGGCGGGAAGCGGCGCCTCGCGCTCTTCGCGATCCCGCGGGACGCGCCTCCGGACCCGCCGATCCAGGTGGTGGCGGTGGATCAGGTGGGCAACCGCGCGGCGGTGGGCTGGGCGACACGCCTCAAGGAGCGTGAGTTCCTGAACGTGGACCTGAATCTCCCGCCCACCTTCATGCAGCACAAGGTGCCCGAGCTGGCGCAGAACGTGGGCATCGACGTCGGCGATCCGGTGCCCACCTTCCAGCGCATCAACTCCGAGATACGGGCCGCCAACGAGAAGAAGATCCGCGAGATCCTGCACCAGGCCGATCGCTCGACCGAGAAGCTCTGGGACGGACCCTTCGAGCAGCTCCGCAACTCCAAGGTGACCAGCCACTTCGCCGAGCGGCGCAGCTACTTCGTGGACGGGCAGAAGATCTCGGAGGCCATCCACTACGGCTACGACCTCGCCACGGTGGCGGGCGGGCCGGTCACGGCCTCGAACCGCGGCCGCGTGATCTACGCCGACGACCTCGGCATCTACGGCAACTGCGTGCTGATCGATCACGGGCTCGGTCTGACGTCGCTCTACGGCCACCTCTCGCGCATCGACGTCAAGCCCGGCGACCGGGTGGAGAAGGGCCAACAGCTCGGGATCTCCGGCTCGACGGGCCTGGCCGGCGGCGACCACCTGCACTTCGCCATCCTGGTGGACGACGTCTACGTGGACCCGGTGGAGTGGTGGGACCCGAAGTGGGTGCACGAGAAGATCGACGCGGTCTACGGGCCCTCGGCCGCGAGCGCCGAAACGGCACCGGCGGCGGCGGCGCCCGAGCCCGCGGCGGGGCGCGCTCGCGGCGCCCGGCGGCCTTGAGGCTCGCCCTCGCCGCCGACCTGGAAGGGCGCCTGCTGCGCCGCTGGAAGCGCTTCTTCGCCGAGATCGAGACCTCCGACGGGAGCAAGCTCGTGGTGCACTGCCCGAACCCCGGCAGCATGCTGGGGCTGGCGGCACCGGGGCTCCGCGTGCGCTGCTCCACCTCCGACGCGCCGACGCGGCGGCTGCGCCACAGCCTGGAGATGGTTCGCGTGGGCGGGACCTGGGTGGGCGTGCACACCGGCCGCGCCAACGCACTGGTGGCGGCGGCGCTCGCCGCCGGCGGCGTGCCCGAGCTGGCGAGCTACGCCGAGGTGCGTCGAGAGGCGGTGGTGGGCGGCGGTTCGCGCCTCGACTTCCGGCTCTCCGGGCACGCCCGGGATCCGCGACCCGCCTTCCTGGAGGTGAAGAGCGTGACGCTGGCGGATGCCGGCTCGGCCCCCCCCGGCGAGCGCCTGGCGCGCTTTCCCGACGCGCCCACCGAGCGCGGCCGCCGGCACCTCGAGACGCTGGTTCGCCTGCGTCGTGACGGCGCGCGCGCCGTCCTTCTCTTCCTGGTGCAGCGCGCCGATTGCCGGGCGGTGGCCCCGGCCGACGAGATCGATCCCGCCTACGGTCGCACGCTCCGCGCGGCCGCCGGCGCGGGGGTCGAGCTGCTGGCGCTTCGTGCCCGCGTCACCCCGCGCGCCCTCGTGCTCGAGCGCGCGCTGCCGGTGCTCGCGTGAGCCTCGACCGCGCCGCGCTCCTCGCCTGGTATCGCCGCGAGCGACGCGACCTTCCCTGGCGGAGCACGCGCGACCCCTACGCGATCTGGCTCTCCGAGACCATGCTCCAGCAGACGCGGGTCGAGACGGTGATCCCGTACTACCAGCGCTTCCTGGAGCGCTTCCCCGACGTGGCCGCGCTCGCGAGCGCCGAGCTCGAGGAGGTCTACGCCGAATGGGCGGGCCTCGGCTACTACTCTCGCGCGCGAAACCTCCACGCGGCCGCACGTCGAGTGCTGGAGCGCTTCGCCGGCCAGCTCCCGAGCGACGCGGAAGAGCTGCAGAGCCTTCCCGGAGTCGGGCGCTACACCGCCGGGGCCGTCGCCTCCATCGCATTCGATCGGCCCGAGCCCGTGGTGGACGGAAACGTGGAGCGCGTCCTCGCGCGAGCCCTCGGGATCCGGGAGGACGTGCGGCAGGCCGACACTCGCCGGCGTCTCTGGGAGGAGGCGGCGGAGCTCGCCGCGGGGCCCGCTCCCGGCGATCTCAACCAGGCCTTGATGGAGCTCGGCGCCACGCTCTGCACGCCGCGAGCGCCCCGCTGCGAGGCCTGTCCCCTGGCGCCGGGCTGCGACGCGCTGGCCTCCGGTGACGCCGATTCGCTGCCGCGCAAGGCGAAGAAGACCCCTCCGCGTGCGACGCGCGCCGTGGCCGCCCTGGTGCTGCGGCGCGGGCGATTCCTGGCGGTGCGGCGCCCGCCCGGCGGGCTCCTGGGCGGGCTCTGGGCTCTTCCGGGCGGCGAGCCCGCGCGTGGCGAGCGGCTGGAGGGCGCCCTGGTCCGGACGCTGCGCGAGCGCGTCGGCCTCGAGGTGCGGGAGCTCGAGCCGGCGGGCGCGCTCGATCACGTCTTCAGCCACCGGCGGCTCCGCCTCCACCTGTACCGCTGCGGGATGGTGAGCGGTCGCGTGCGGCTGGACGGCTTCGATCGACATCGCTGGGTGTCACAGGTGGAGATGCGGAGCGTCTCCCAGAGCGCGCTCATGCGCCGCGCGCTCGCCCTGGCCTGGCCGGCCGGAGGAACGGCCTGATGGCGGTCCGACCGGGAAAGCCGCGGCCCGGCAGCGGCGTGCTGCGCGCACGGGCGGAAGAGGAGGAGGCAGGGCCTCCGCCTTTCGACGTCGTGACGAGCGGCGAGCGCATCGAGGGGCTGGCTCCGGGGATCGACCGCGCGCACCTGCGCCGCCTGCGCTCCGGCGAGATCGCGATCGAGCGCCGCGTGGACCTGCACGGGCTGAGCGCCCGCGTAGCGCGCACCGAGGTGCGGCGCGCGCTCCTCGACGCCTTCGAGTCGGGCGAGCGCTGCGTGCTCGTGGTCCACGGCCGCGGCGCGCACTCGCCGGAGGGCCCGGTGCTCAAGGCCTTCCTCCTGAAGTGGCTGACCGAGCGGGCCCTCGCGCGCTGCGTGATGGCCTTCGCATCGGCCCGGCCCCGCGACGGCGGCGCCGGCGCGACCTACGTCCTGCTGCGTCGGAGGCGCTGAGCATGCAGGCGGCGGCGCCAGGGGTCCCGGCCCCGCACCTCGTGATCCTGGGCGGCGGCTTCGGCGGCCTCGCGGCCGCCCGCGCCCTGGCGCGAGCGCCGGTGCGCATCACGCTCGTGGATCGCGCGAACCACCACCTCTTCCAGCCCCTGCTCTACCAGGTGGCGACGGCGGCCCTGGCGGCGCCCGCCATCGCCGAGCCGATTCGCGCCATCCTGCGCCGACAGCGAAACGTGACGGTCTTCCTCGGTGAGGCGCGCTCAGTGGACGTGAAGGGCCGCGCCGTGCTGCTCGCCGACGGCGTCCTCTGCTACGACCTCCTGGTGCTGGCGACCGGCGCCACCCATGCCTACTTCGGCCACGACGAATGGGCGGAGTTCGCGCCAGGGCTCAAGACCGTGGCCGACGCCTTCGAGATGCGCCGGCGCGTGCTGCTCGCCTTCGAGGCGGCCGAGCGCGAGACCGATCCGGTACGGCGAAGCGCGCTCCTGACCTTCGTCGTGGTGGGGGGCGGAGCGACGGGCGTCGAGCTGGCCGGGGCCCTGGCGGAGATCGCCCGCCGCACGCTCACCCGCGACTTCCGCAACTTCGACCCCGCGAGCGCGCGCGTGCTGCTCCTCGAGGGCGCCGACCGCGTGCTCCCGCCCTTCTCGCCCGACCTCTCGGCTCGCGCCGAGCGACAGCTCCATGCCCTGGGTGTCGAGGTGCGCGCGCGCACGCTGGTCACGCGGATCGACGCCTTCGGGGTGTGGATCGGATCCGAGCACGTCCCCGCGCGCACCGTGCTGTGGGCGGCCGGCGTCGAGGCTTCGCGCCTCACGCGCAGCCTGGAGGCGCCGCTCGATCGTGCGGGACGCGTGCGCGCGCTCCCCGATCTCTCCCTGCCCGGACACCCCGAGGTCTTCGTGGTGGGAGATCTGTTGGCGCTGGATCAGGACGGGCGAACGCTCCCGGGTGTCGCGCCGATGGCGATCCAGTCCGGCCGGCACGCAGCGCGCAACGTCGAGCGCACGCTCCGGGGCGAGCCCCTCGATCCCTTCCACTACCGCGACCGGGGCAGCATGGCGACGATCGGCCGCAGGGCCGCGGTGGCGCAGCTCGGCCGCCTCCACGTCTCGGGGCTCCCTGCCTGGCTGCTCTGGCTCCTGGTGCATCTGCTGTTCCTGATCGGCTTCCGCAACCGGATCCTCGTGCTCTTCGAGTGGGCATGGGCCTACTTCACCTGGAGGCGTGGCGCGCGGGTGGTGCTGAGCGTGGAGGCTCCGTCCGTCGCGCACGTCCGACGAGAGAAGGAGAATGGTTCGTGATGTTCCGGCCGCGTCTGATCCTGTGTGGTGTCATGTTGACGATCGGCTGCGTCTCCTGCCGCCCGGGAGCCGGCGTCGGATCCGCGGGTCCGTCCGCGCCGGCGACCGTCCCGGCGCTGGATCCCGCCACGCTGCCCGTCGAGCAGGCGCAGCTCGGTGTGCCTCCGAACGCCGCACCGCCCATCCGGAGGCACCATCCGGCGAAGGTGGTGGTGAGGCTCGAGGTGCGCGAGCTGACCCAGGAGCTCGCCGACGGGGTCCAGTTCACCTACTGGACCTTCGGCGGCACGGTACCCGGTCCGATGATCCGGGTTCGCCGCGGTGACGTGGTCGAGCTCCACTTGATGAACCACCCCGACAATGCCATGCCCCACAACATCGATCTTCATGCGGTGACCGGGCCGGGCGGCGGCGCGACCAGCACCTTCACGGCGCCCGGACACCAGACGCAGTTCACGTTCCAGGCCCTGAACGAAGGCGTCTTCGTGTACCACTGCGCCACGGCGCCCGTCGGCATGCACATCGGTCACGGGATGTACGGGCTGATCGTGGTGGAGCCGGAGCAAGGTCTGCCCAAGGTGGACCGCGAGTACTACGTGATGCAAGGAGAGTTCTACACCCATGGCGACTACAAGGAGCCCGGGCTCCAGCCCTTCGACATGCAGCGCGCGATCCACGAGAATCCCGCCTACGTCGTCTTCAACGGGCGTGACGGCTCCTTGATCGGCGATCATGCGCTCACGGCGCGGGTGGGAGAGACCGTGCGCCTGTTCGTCGGGAACGGTGGCCCGAATCTCGTGAGCTCCTTTCACGTGATCGGCGAGATCTTCGACTCGGTGCGAATGGAGGCGGCGCGCGAGGCAGTCCACGACGTACAGACCACGCTGATCCCCGCCGGGGGCGCGGCGGTGGTGGAGTTCAAGCTCCAGGTGCCCGGCACCTTCGTGCTGGTGGACCACTCGATCTTCCGCGCCTTCAACAAGGGCGCCGTCGGCATGCTCAAGGTGGAGGGCCCGGAGAACAAGACCATCTACTCCGGCCGGGAGGTGGACGAGGTCTACCTCGGTCCGTACTCCTCCGCGGCGGAAGCGGCCCGGGCCAGGGCGAAGACGGCGGCCGCCGAGGGCGAGACCCTGGAGGCCAAGATCGCCCGCGGCAAGGCCGTCTTCGCCGGCATCTGCTCCACCTGTCACCAGGCGGAGGGCCAGGGGCTCGCGAACATCTTCCCGCCGCTGGCGAAGTCCGATTTCCTGATGCAGGACAAGCAGCGCGCGATCCACATCGTGCTGCACGGGCTCAGCGGACCCGTCACGGTGAATGGCCAGAGCTACAACAACGTGATGCCGTCGCTCGCGAACCTGACGGACCACGAGATCGCCGACGTCCTGACGTTCGAGCGAAACAGCTGGGGGAACCAGGGCGAGCCGGTGACGCCGGAGGAGGTGGCCAAGGTGCGTGCGGAGACGCAGGAGCCGCCGCATGCGGGTCATCCCTGAGCGGCGCTGGCGCGGAGCATCGACCCGGGGCGGCGAGGCGCCGCGGCACGGCGTACGCGCTCGCGCTGGCCTGCCTGCTGGCGGCGCGGGCCGTGGCCGCGGCGGAGCCTTCGATGGCGCGGATCCCCGGCGGCCGCTACGTCCCCTTCTATCCCGTGAAGGACGAGGCACCGGTTGCGGTGGCGCCCTTCCTGCTGGACGTCCTCCCGGTGACGAACGCCGAATTCCTGGAGTTCGTGCGCCGCGAGCCTCGCTGGCAACGCTCCAGAGTGTCGCACCTCTTCGCGGACGAGGCGTACCTTTCGAGCTGGGCCGGCGACCTCGAGCTCGGCGCCGGGGCGCCGCCCGACCGCCCGGTCACGTTCGTCTCCTGGTTCGCGGCGTCCGCCTATTGCCGCAGCCGCGGCGACCGGCTCCCGACCGAGGCGGAGTGGGAGCTCGCCGCGGCACCGCCGAGCGAGGATGCGGCGACGCGCGCCGAGACGCAGCGGCGGATCCTCGCCTTCTACTCCCGTCCCCGCGGCCCGCTGCCGCGCGTGGGCTCGACGCCGGCGAACGCCTGGGGCGTGCGGGACTTGCACGGCGTCGTCTGGGAATGGATCGAGGACTTCAACGCGGCCTTCGTGGCGGCGGACAATCGCTCCGACCGGGACCGTGCGCTGCTCGACGTCTGCGGCGGCGGCGCGACCGGGGCGGCCGATGCGACGGACTACGCCACGTTCATGCGGGTCGCGCTCCGCAGCAGCCTCGAGGCGACCTACTCGCTCCATCACCTGGGCTTTCGCTGCGCAAGGAGCATCCCGTGACCGGACGTCTCGCGCTTCGCCTGGGTTCCGCCCTGGTCCTGTGCGCTGGCCTCGCGGCCGGCTGCCAGGGTCGCTCGGACCAGGCGCAGCGCAGCCATCGGGACGAGCACGCCGCGGGCTCCGAGCATGCGGGGCACGGCCCCCTCGCCGGCGAGGCGCCGCGCTCCGGTCTCTCCCTCTACCAGCTCGACGCGAAGTGGACCGACGAGCGCGGCCGCGCCTTCGAGCTCGCTTCGCTGCGCGGCAGCCCCGTCGTGCTGGTGCTCTTCTACGGGAGCTGTCAGTCCGTCTGCCCGACCATCGTGCGGGATGCGCAGCGCCTCGAGGCCCTCCTCCCCTCCGCCGATCGCGCTCGCACCCGCTTCGTGCTCGTCACCATCGATCCCACCGTCGACACTCCTGCGCGCCTCCTGGCGTATGCCGAGGAGCACCGGCTCGACCTCGAACGCTGGTCGCTCTTGAACGGCCCGCCGGGGCAGGTGCGCGAGCTCGCCAATGCCATCGGCTTCCGCTACCGGCCCACCGGCACGGGCCAATACAGCCACACCATCCGCATCACGCTGCTCGACCGCGACGGCGCCGTCGCCGACGCTGCCGACGGCCTGGAGCGCCCGCTCGAGCCCCTGGCCCGCAAGATCAGCGCGCTGCTCGCGGCGGAGCCGGCTTCCGGCTAGACGCCCCGGGCCGGGCGGCTCGTCGAGACGAGGCCGCGCATCGTTCAGACCTCCGCCGTGTAGGGCGGGGCGGGGTCGTATTGGATGAAGCGCTGCACTTGCCGCGCGATCTCCGGGCTCTCGAGCTGACCCACCAGCCAGAGCGCCATGTCGATCCCCGCCGAGATGCCGGCCGAGGTGACGACGTTTCCGTCGCGCACGAAGCGCGGGCCGTCGAGGACGGTGACGTCACCGCGCTCCTGAAGGGCCTTCACGAAGGCCCAGTGAGTGGTGACGCGCTTCCCGCGCGCAAAGCCCGCTTCGTGCAGCAGGAGCGATCCGGTACACACGCTCGTGACCCAGCGGCACGCCTGTCCGGTCTTGCGCAGCCACTCGATCAGGACGGGGTTCGAGACCTCGCGGCGCGTTCCCATGCCGCCGGGCACCACCACCACGTCGAGGCGCGGCGCGTCGCCGAACGTGTGATCCGGCAGCACCCGCAGGCCCTTGGCGCAGCGCACCGGTCCCGGGCTCTCGGCGATCGTGACCACGCGGCCGGCCTTCAACAGGGCCGCCGCCGCCGTCAGCACCTCCCAGGGGCCCACGAAGTCGAGCTCCTCGGCGTCGTCGAAGATCAGGATTCCGGTCGTGCTCGGCATGGCTCCTCCTCCTGCGCCGCCCTCAGGCGGCGCGAAAACGGCTGCGGTAGGTCGCCGGGCTCACGCGCAAGGTGCGCAGGAACGCCCGACGCATCACCTCGGAGCTCCCGAAGCCGCAGGCGGCCGCCACGGCTGCGACACCCTCCTGCGTCTCCTCGAGGCGGCGCCGCGCCGCCTCCACGCGGACCTTCTCGACGAAGCGCGCCGGGGTGGCGCCCACCCCCTCGGCGAAGACGCGGGCGAAGTGGCGCGGGCTCATCGCCACACGGCGGGCCAGCACGGGGACCGAGAGGTCGGCGTCCAGGTGGTCCGCGATCCAGGCCTGGAGCTCCCGCAGCGGCTCGCGGTCGGCCGACTGGAGCCGGAGCTGCGCGCTGAACTGGGACTGGCCGCCGGGGCGCTTCAGATACATCACGAGCTCGCGCGCCACCGCGAGTGCCACCTCGCGACCCTGGTCCTCCTCCACCAGCGCGAGGGCCAGGTCCATCCCGGCCGTGACGCCGGCGCTGGTGTAGAGGCGGCCCTCGCGGACGAAGATCGGATCGGGATCGACCTCGATCCGCGGGTAGCGCTCCGCGAGGACGGCGCAGGCCGCCCAGTGGGTGGTGGCGCGATGTCCGTCCAGGAGGCCCGCCTCCGCCAGCAGGAAGGCTCCGGTGCAGACCGAGGCCACCCGGCGCGAGCGCGCCGCCGCGCGCCGGATCCAGGCCACGAGGGCGCGGTCGCGCAGCGCCGCGAAGCAGCCGATGCCGCCCGCCACGAGGAAGGTGTCGATCGGTCCCCGGCACTCGCCGAGGGAGCGCTGAGCCATCAGCTCGAGGCCGGAGGACATGCGGAGGGGTCCGCGCCGGCGCGCCACGAGCTCGATCGCGTAGGCCGGGACGCGGGTGCGCCCCGTGTCGCGCAGCCAGCGCTCGGTTCGCGCGAAGACCTCGAGCGGCCCCGTGACGTCCAGGATCTGGGCGTCGGAGTAGGCGACCAGGACCACGCGGCGGGGCCTCGGGCTCGGCATGGCCCCAGGATCGAGCGGCTGCGGTGCGTCCGCAATGTCGGATAGCCAACCTTTTCTGCCATCCCTGGCGCCGCCCGGCGGGGCCCGGTCGGCGCCAGGGGCCGGCTTCGGCGCCGCGAGCCGCACGCCGCGGGTGCAGCAGCGCGCCGGGAGCCGCTACCCTCCGGGCGAGGCTCCGCGGCTGCGGAGCCGGGGAGAGGTCTTGGGGAGCGTCTTCGGCGGCGCCTTCCGCATCACCACCTTCGGCGAGTCCCACGGCGGAGCCGTGGGCGTGGTGGTGGACGGCTGCCCGCCGCGCCTCCCGCTCGAGCCGGCCGAGATCCAGCGGGACCTCGACCGCCGCCGCCCCGGCCAGAGCCGCCTCACCACGCCGCGCGAGGAGGCGGACCGGGCGGAGATCCTCTCGGGTGTCTTCGAGGGCCGGACCCTCGGCACTCCGATCGCGATCCTGGTCCGCAACACCGACGCGCGTCCCTCCGCCTACGAGGCGATGAAGGACGTCTACCGGCCCTCCCACGCGGACTTCACCACCGAGGCCAAGTACGGGATCCGCAACTGGCAGGGCGGCGGCCGCGCCAGCGCGCGGGAGACGGTGGGCCGGGTGGCCGCGGGGGCGGTGGCCCGCAAGCTCCTCGCCGTGGCCGCGGGAATCGAGGTGCTGGCCTGGGTGTCGCGCGTGCACGAGGTGGAGGCCAAGGTCGATCCGGGGATGGCGACGCTCGCGAGCGTCGAGGCGAACGAGATGCGCTGCCCGGACCCCGCCGCCGCGGCGCTCATGGCCGAGCGCATCGACGAGGCGCGCCGGCGCGGGGACTCGCTCGGGGGCGTGGTGCAGTGCGTGGCGCGGGGCGTCCCGCCCGGCCTCGGCGAGCCGGTCTTCGACAAGCTCGAGGCCGACCTCGCGAAGGCCGTGATGTCGCTTCCCGCGAGCAAGGGCTTCGAGATCGGGAGCGGCTTCGCCGGGACCCGCATGACGGGAATCGAGCACAACGATCCCTTCGTGCCGGGACCGGACGGCCGGCCGCGCACCGCCAGCAACCGCTCCGGCGGCGTGCAGGGCGGGATCTCGAACGGCGAGCCGATCCTGATCCGTGTCGGCTTCAAGCCGACGGCGACGATCCGCCTGGCGCAGCAGACGGTGGACCGCGCCGGCCACCCGGTGACGCTCGAGGCCGAGGGGCGGCACGATCCCTGCGTGCTCCCGCGGGCGGTGCCGATGGTCGAGGCGATGGTCTGCCTGGTGCTGGCCGATCACTGGCTGCGCCAGCGCGCCCTCGATGCCCTCCCGCGTTGAGCCGTGCGGCTGAGACCGCGGCCGGTGGCGGCGGCGGCGCTGGCCGCCGCGCTCTTCGGCGCGGCCACGCCGGCGAGCAAGCTGCTCCTCGAGTCGCTGGCGCCGCTCCAGGTCGCGGGGCTGCTCTA
>JAWOLJ010000091.1:0-2713 GCA_033853555.1 Myxococcota bacterium | reverse complement strand
CGCGGTCGTCCTGGAGGCGATGGCCTGACGGACGGGGAGCGCATCGGCGCGGTGGTCCTGGCCGCCGGCGGCTCGCGCCGGCTCGGGCGGCCCAAGCAGCTCGTGCCGGTCGCGGGCGAGCCGCTCGTGCGGCGCGCGGCCCGCGCGCGTCCCGCTCACGCCATGGACTCGAGGACCACGGCGATGCCCTGCCCGCCGCCGATGCACATGGTGACGAGCCCCCAGCGCTTGCCCGTGCGCCGGAGGGCGTACGCGCAGGTCAGGGTCAGGATGGCCCCGGTCGCGCCGAGCGGGTGCCCGAGCGCGATGGCGTTCCCCATCGGGTTCACCCGCTCGCGGTCGATGCCCATGGCCTCGAACTCCTGGATGCAGGCGAGCGCCTGCGGCGCGAAGGCCTCGTTCAGCTCCACCACGTCGATGTCCTTCGCCGCGACGCCGGCCGCCTGGAGAGCGCGCCGCGTGGCGGGGACCGGCCCGAACCCCATGATCTCGGGGGCGCAGCCCGCCACGCCGACGCCGGCGACGCGGGCGAGGGGGCGCAAGCCCTCCTTCGCGACGTCCTGCTCCTTGCCGATGATCATGGCCGCGGCCCCGTCCACCACCGCGCTCGCGTTCCCGGCGGTGACGATCCCGCCCGGCTCGAAGGCGGGCGGCAGGCGCGCCATGGCCGCCGCGCTGGGCTCCTCGATGACGTGGGTGTCGTGGCGGACGGTCACCGCCTCCGAGGCCCCGTCGCGCCGCACGGTCACGGGCTCGATCTCCTCGTCGAACGTCCCCGCGTCGCGAGCCCGCTTGGCGTTGCGGTGGGAGCGCAGCCCGAACGCGTCCGCCTGCTCGCGGGTGATCCCGTAGCGGCGCCCCAGCTCCTCGGCGGTGTTGGCCATGGAGAGGCGGGCGCTCGGGTCGTAGAGGTTCGCCAGCATCGCGTCGGCGAGGTGCGCCCCGGGCGGCAGCGCCTTCACGTCCACCGGACCGTACTTCTGGACCGCCTCCCCCACCCGCCTGCCGCGGAGCCCGTACAGCGTGAACGGGTACTGCATGCTCTCCGCGCCGCCCACCACGAGGAAGGGCCGGGCCGGGTCGTGCCTGAGGCCGGCCGT
The DNA here is from genome assembly GCA_033853555.1 of Myxococcota bacterium. Classification (GTDB taxonomy): domain Bacteria; phylum Myxococcota_A; class UBA9160; order UBA9160; family UBA9160; genus JAWOLJ01. Next base: position 1,613 of record JAWOLJ010000091.1, on the reverse strand, counting down.
GATGATCTCCGCGCCCACCGCGAGCGCCTCGGCGCCGCTCCCGCAGATGCGCGCCACCGTCAGGGCCGGCACGTCGTGGGGGAGCCCTCCTCGCCAGCGCATCCCCTGCGCGGCGTAGATCGAGTCGCGGTGGCTGTGCTGGGCCATGCCCATCACCACGTGGCCGATGCGGTCGACGGGCACGCCGCTGCGCGCCAGGGTGGCCTTGATGGCCATGCCGCCCAGCTGCGTGGCGGAGAACCGCGAGAACAGCCCCGGCTCGCGGTTCTGGTGCAGGATGTCCGCGCGCGGCAGCCGCCGTCCGCCGTCCACGATCACGATGTTCGAGCTCTGGCCCATGGTCGCCTCCTCCCCTACTCGTGCAGGAACACCGCGGGCACCCGCGGGCCGTTCTGGACGAAGTTCTTCATCCCGATGTCCATGTCCACCGTGCGCTTGCAGCGCCCGAAGCCGCGGCTCTCCAGCTCCAGCCCGTGCTCGAGCGGGAGCGCCAGGCCCCGCACCACCACGTCCACCAGGATCTCGTCGATGGCGAGCGAGCGGTGCCCGATGTCCACCGCCGGCAGGCGCGCCGGCACCGCCACCGGGCGCGGATCGACGGGGGCGAGCGCGACCGCGCCGCGCAGGTGCTCGCGCACCAGCGCCTTCGCGGCGCCGACGAAGTCGGCGGCGGGCTCGCCGGTGGCCCACCCCCAGGCGCACGCCTCGCGCGCCGAGATGGTGCGGCCGGTGCGCAGAAGCTCGAGCCCCCGCTCCACGCCGACGAGGCGCGGCAGCCGCTGCGTCCCGCCGTAGCCCGGGATGATGCCCAGGTTCACCTCCGGCTGGCCCACGGCGAGCTGCGGCCCGACCACGCGCGCGTGGCACGCCATGGAGAGCTCCGCCCCGCCGCCCAGCACCGGGCCGTCCACCGCCGCCACCACGGGCTTGCGCGAGGCGGCGATGCGCGCGAGCACCCGCTGGCCGGACGCCGAGGAGGCCTCGCAGGCCGCCACGTCGGGGAGGGCCGCCAGCTCCCCGATGTCCGCCCCGGCCAGGGCGCCGTCGAAGCTCGTCACCACCCCGCCGCGCACCGACGCGTCCGCCTCCCGCGCCGCGAACGCCTCGTCGAGCTCGTGCATGGTCCGCTCGGAGAGCGCGTTGCGCACCTCCGGCCGGCGCACGATCACCACCGCCAGCTCGCCGTCCCGCTCGACGGCCACGTTGCGGTGGAAGCGGGCGAGGCGCTTCTCGCGGATGGAGCGCGGCACGTGGAAGCCGGGGTGCTCCGCCGCGTACGCGGTGCAGACGCGGTGCACCTCGTCCGCCCCGAGCCGCTCGGCGAGGTCGAGGAGCCCCGTGGAGTAGCCGAGCGCGTTCCGGGTCAGCCAGTCGAGCTCCCCGGCCTCGCAGATTCCCTCGTCGAGGACGAAGTACGTACGGGCGAGCAGCACCGCGAGCACGCGGTCGCGGATGCGGTGGGCCACCTCGGGCGCGCACGGCTCCCGCCCCGGCTTGCCGTCCGGGTGCCAGCGCGCGCCGGCCTGTACCTGCCGGTGGAAGATGGGCGGCGGCGTGAACCACTCCCCGCCGGTGGGGGCGCCCTTCATGAGCTCGAGGCAGTGGACGTTGAG
>JAWOLJ010000090.1:0-2550 GCA_033853555.1 Myxococcota bacterium | reverse complement strand
GAGACGGTGGTGGACGAGTTGCTCTCCCGGAGGATGGGCCCCTATCGCAATCCGCTGGAGGAGCGGCACCAGGAGCTGACCGATCCGGCGGCCTGGCCCGGCGCCGACGAGCTCGCGCGCGCGCTCGAGGCGGCCGTCGGGTCGGGGACGAGGATCTGGCTCGAGCCCGACGGCGGGGTCGAGATCCCGCTCCAGGCGATGCTCCGGAAGGCCGGTGTGCCCAACGTCGCGCGCCGGATGACCGGGGACGCGCCTCCGCCCGGTGAGCCGGTGCTTCGCTCCGGCGACGCGCGAGGATCGTGGCCGATGCTGGTCTTCAAGGCGCTCCAGCTGCTGCACGCGCGGAGCGTGCGGAGCGAGCTCTCGGACTACGTGGCGTTCGACCTGGAGACGACGGATCGCGACCCGGGCATGGGGGAAATCGTCGAGATCGCCGCCGCCCGCGTGCGGGGGGGCGAGGTGACCGCCACCTTCCGGGAGCTGGTGCGCCCCGGGCGCCCGGTCAGCGCCGGCGCGCGGGCGGTGCACGGCTACGGAGACGCGGACCTCCGCGCCGCGCCGCCATTCGCCGAGGTGTGGCCCCGCTTCCGCGCGTTCGCCGGTGGCGACCTGCTCGTGGCCCACAATGGCCAGGAGTTCGACGTGCCGGTGCTCCGGCGGATGGCCGAGCCGCTGGGGGGAACGGCCGAGCTGCGCTTCTTCGACACGCTGCCCCTGGCGCGGAGCCTGCTCGACGAAAGCGCCCGGCTCGAGGACCTCGCGCACCGGTTCGACGTGCCGCTCGGCCGGGCGCACCACGCGCTCGACGATGCGACGGCGCTGGCCGGCGTGCTGCGCCGGCTCGAGGAGCTCAAGCTCGCGCGGGGGCGGAAGGCGGCGTTGGTGCAGGTGCTGGGGCTTCTGGGCCTCGCGCTGGCGCTGGAGCGGACGCTGGCGCCGACGCCCGAGCTGCGCCTGCTGCGCGAGCTGGCCCTCCCGCACGCGCTGGGTCGCTATAGTGATTGCCTCGAGCTGTACGCCGCCGAGCTCGAGGCGGGCGCCCCGGGGGCGCCCCCGGTAGAGGAGCTGATCGAGCGGCTGGGAGGAGCGCGCCTGATGGAGCGGCTCAGGGCGGAACGGACGCCGGCGGAGCGGTACCCCGAGGCCGTGGCCCGCCTCGGCGGCCTGGTGGCCGGGAGCTCCGGCGCCACGCTGGACGAGCGGATCGACCGCCTGCTCGAGCGGGTGGCCCTTTCGAGCAGCGAGGGCGTCGAGGCGGACCCGGCGCGGGTGAGCCTGCTCACGCTCCACTCGACCAAGGGGCTGGAATTCTCCCGGGTGTACGTGGCCGGCGTCGAAGACAGCCAGCTCCCCGGCTGGCGGGAGTTGCAGGAACGGCAGGAGAAGGAGATTCAGGAGGCCCGGCGGCTGCTCTACGTGGGCATGACCCGCGCCAAGGATCGGCTGGTGCTCACCCGGGCCGAACGGCGGGACGGACGCTCCACCGGGGGCGACCTGTTCCTTCGTGACGCGGGCCTCGCGGCCCTCTCGCCCAGGGTGGCCCGGTGACCGACGTTCGGCCCGACCCTGACCGGGGCGAGATGCCCTTCCTCGACCACCTCGAGGAGTTGCGCTGGCGCATCATCTGGTCGCTGGTCGCGCTCGTGGTCGGCGTCGGCGCCTCAATGATCGTCCTGCTCAACGTGGACGTAATCGGCTGGCTGGAGCGGCCCATCCTGCCGTACCTGGGCGGCCACCACCTGGTCTACACCCATCCGGGCGATCCCTTCCAGATCATCCTGCAGGCCTCCGCGGCGCTCGGCCTCCTGCTGGCGCTCCCGGTGGTCCTCTACCAGCTGTGGGCCTTCATCGCGCCGGCCCTCTACAAGCACGAGCGCAGCGTGGCGCTCGGCGTGACCGCGGCAGCCGTGGCTCTCTTCGCGAGCGGCGCGGCCCTGGGCTATTTCGTGGTACTGCCGCTCGCGATTCCGTGGCTCATGGGCTTCGGCGGGTCCGCACTCGAGCCGATGATCACGGCGGGCGACTATTTCGGGTTCGTATTCAGCCTGGTGCTCGCGTTCGGCGTGGCCTTCGAGCTGCCGGTGGTGATTCTGGGCCTCGCGGCGCTCGGCATCGTCACCCCCGAGTTCCTGAACCGCTACCGCCGCCACGCCATCGTCGCCGCCGTCATCATCGGCGCCTTCCTCACGCCCGGCGACCTGGTGTGGACGACGATCGCGATGGCGGTGCCGCTCTACCTGCTCTACGAGATCAGCATCGTGCTGTCGTATGGTGTGCGGCGCCGGCGCCTGCGCCGGGAAGCCGCCGCGGCAGCGCTGGAAGCGTCGTCCGACGGGAGCCGCTGACCCCGCCTCTTGCACGCCCGGCGGTTGGGAGATACAGTCGTATCAGCTGTAGTAGCGCTGCTGCGATACTGTTCCCGAGATCGAGGGCCCCGTTGCTTCGCTGGCTGCGCCGTCTGTCCGCCCGTCCGCCTCGCGGCGGGCCCGAGGCCCTGGTCCCGCCCGGTCCGCTGCTTCTCGAGGCGTACCTGCTGCTGGGCCGCCGCCC
>JAWOLJ010000089.1:0-4976 GCA_033853555.1 Myxococcota bacterium | reverse complement strand
CCGCGTCGCCTGCCGTTCCCGTCGACCTCGTGGGCCATCACGGTCAGAACACCCGCCCAGGTGGCGTTGCCGATCCAGACCTTCTCGCCCGAGAGGCGCCAGCCTCCCGGCGCCGCCTCGGCCCGCGCCTCCATCGCCGGAAAGTGGGTGCCCGCAGCGGGCTCGGTTTGCGCGTAGCCCGCAAGCATGCGGCCCCGAGCCAGCGAGGGCAGAAGCTCGGCGCGCAGGGGCTCGGGGGCGAACGCAGCGATCGGGCGCACGCCGGGGAAGAGCGAAGTCAGGCAGAAGGTGCCGAGCCCGAGATCGAGCGCTGCGGCCTGCTGGAGCACGCGCGCGACGTCCCGGCTGCGCAGCGCGAGTCCGCCGTAGCGCTCCTCCACCTGGATTCCGAAGATGCCGTGGTTGCCGAGCTCGAGCGCCACGTGCGGCGGAATGCAGCGCCGTTCATCGATGAGGCGCGAGTTCAGGCGGCGCTCGCCGAACTCGCGGAGCCATGCGACGAGCGCATCGGCTCGCGCACGGCTCTCCGGCTCGGTCGTGGCCTGATAGCGGGCGGTGACATCCATGCTCTGCTCGAGCCCGGCGGCGAATCGCCGTCCGGGCGTCTCACGCGCCGAAATCACGCGATTCTATCACGGGAGGCACCGCGGCCGGGGCACGGCCGGGCGTCGAGCTCGGGAAGCGCCCGGACGGTCACGCCCGGGCCGGCCCGATCGAGTTCGATTTCGCGTATGCTGCCGCCCGCTGTTCCGCGGCGCACCGGAGTCGTGCCGTCGGGGCGCGATCCGCCCCCGGAGACGACGGTCGGCGCGTCGAGGGACGCTGCAGGAGCCGCCGGTGCCGCGTAGCCCCCGTGCATGGATTCCTCCGCTCGTGGGAATGATCCTGGGTCTCGCGGCGACCGAAGGGATCGTGCGCCGGATCTACTGGCGCCCTCTGGCGGCCGACCCCGTGTTCTCGACGATCATCCTCCCGGGCACGACGGTGCGCTGGCGAACCGAGGGCGACGGCACCAGCCGCTGGACGGTGGGGGGGATTCGACGGCCGGCGCCTCCGCCGGCGTCACCGCCGCCGTACCTGGTGCTCGGGGATTCGTTCACCGAGGCGCTCACGGTGAACGATGCGGACGTCTTCACGCAGCGGCTCGAGTCGCTGCTCGCAGGCGGGCCCGCCGCCGGCCCGGTGCTGAACCTCGGGAGGTCCGGTGCATCGGCCGCCGACTACGTCGGCTTCGCCCCGGAGTACCGGGCCCGTTTCTCGCCGCGCTGGACGATCGTCGAGCTTCGGCCCGAGGACCTGGGCGAGGATGCGTGGGACGCCTCCAAGCCCCATTTCACCCGGACACCCGAGGGCGCGCTCGAGGTCTTGGTGCAATTCCCGCCGCGGTCACGCTTCTGGGACCTGGCGCGCCCGCTCCGGCAGCACCTCGCCCTCGCCGACTACGGGGTGATCCGACTCAAGGAGTTCGCCATCGCCTCCGCGGCGGAGCCGCCGCTGTTCCGGGCCGCCGGCGCTCCGCGCGTGACCGCAGACCCTCCGCTGGATGCGAGCGCCCGCTACCCGATCCTCGAGGAGCTCGCGCTGCTGCACGATCGCTACGACGGGCGGATAACCTTCCTGATGCTGCCCGATTTCGATCTTTCCAGCCCGTCCGAGCCCACGTCGGACACGGAGCGGCTCTGGCTCCGGGCGTGCGCGGCACAGCACTGGAGCTGCGTGACCCTGCGAGAGGCCTACCCGGCGTTCGCGGCTCGCTTCGGGTCGCCCTTCGGCTTCCCCAACACCGCGTGGAACCAGGGCCACATGAATGCCGCCGGCCATCGCGCGGCCGCGCGGCTCCTGCATGCCGAGATGCTGAGGCTAATGGCGCGTGGTCTTCTCTAGCCCCCGCTTCTTCGTCTTCCTGGCGATCCTGCTGCCGCTCCTGGCGGTTCGCTGGCCGCTTCGCACCCGGCTGGACGTTCTTCTGGCGGGTTCGTGCTTCTTCTACCTGGCCTGGGACTACCGCTACCTCGGCCTGCTCCTGTTCGTGACCGGCGTGAACTACCTGTGTGGCGCGCGAATCGACGCGAGCTCGACGCCGCGCGCGCGCCGCTCCTGGCTGGTGCTCAGCCTCGTCGCGAGCCTCGGAACGCTGGCCTACTTCAAGTACACCAACTTCTTTCTCCAGAACCTCACGGGAGTCCTGCAGCCCCTCGGTGTGGTCCTGCCCCACCTGGAGATCCTGCTGCCGGCCGGCATCAGCTTCTACACCTTCAAGACCATGAGCTACACGATCGACGTCTACCGGCGCGAGCTCCAGCCGGCCCGATCGCTCCGGCACTACTCCACGTACGTGACGTTCTTCCCGGAGCTGATCGCCGGGCCGATCGTGCGCGCCTCCGTCTTCCTGCCCCAGATGACGCGCGAGATCGGTCCGACGAGCGACCGCCTGCGCACCGGGTTCAGCATCTTCCTGTTGGGCCTCACCAAGAAGCTGCTGATCGCCGATCGCGTGGCCACCGCGGTCGATCCCGTCTTCGCGGACCCGGGGATCTACGCACCGCTCACCCTGTGGCTGGCGGTCCTGGGCTACGCGCTCCAGATCTATTGCGACTTCTCCGGCTACTCGGACATGGCGATCGGCGTCGCCAAGATGATCGGCTACGACCTGCCGGAGAACTTCCGGATGCCCTACCTCTCGGTGAACGTGGCGGAGTTCTGGCGGCGCTGGCACGTGACGCTGAGCTCCTGGCTTCGCGACTATCTCTACATTCCACTCGGCGGCAACCGCCACGGAGAGCACCGCACCTATGCCAACCTGATGGCCACGATGCTGCTCGGCGGCTTGTGGCACGGGGCGAGCTGGAACTTCGTGCTGTGGGGTGGCCTGCACGGGGTGGCCCTGGCGATCCATCGAGCCCTGCGCACGCTCCGCGGCGGCAAGCGCCTGCTGCCCGGCTTCCTCGCCGTGCCCCTCACCTTCTTCTTCGTCCTCGTGTGCTGGGTTCCGTTTCGCTCGCCGGACTGGCCGACCACCCTCACGATCCTCGGGAGGATGTTCTCGCCGGCCACCGAAGGCGTGCGTTGGATGCCCTCCGTCGTCCTCTCCAGCGCGCTCCTGGCCCTGGCGGGCCATGCCATCGGAGCCGGGCTGGAGGCGGATGCGCGTCGACCACCCGGCGAGCGCCGATCGGGCTCGCTCCTGGCCTGGTTCGGCGCCGAGCTCCAGAGCGATGCCATCTCGGGCTGGTACGTGCGCCTCGGCGCTGCCAGCGCCGGCGGGGCGTTCCTCGTCACCACCTGGGTGCTCCTGCTCTACTTCTTCGCTCACGTCGGCGTCAGCCCCGTCATCTATTTCCAGTTCTGAGGGGCTGGCTGTGACGGGTATCGCTGCTCGGGGCCCCGCGGCACTCTCCAATGGGGAGTCGGAGCGCGCCCGGGCCGGGCGCGGCGAGGCCCAGCACTGCCTCGGAAGGAGGGTCCTGGATGGCCACGGCACGCGGAAGCACGAGCGAGCGATCCGGCCGATCGCGCCTCCTTCTCATCCTTCTCGGCGCGCTGGCCCTCGCGCCGCGCAGCGTGGTCGCGGCGGATCCCACGGGCACGCCGGGGCAGCCCCGGCTCTCCGATGCCGCCGCTCCGCCGGAGGGGAGGATCCTCTCGCCCGATGTCCAGATCTGCGGGGCCGCTGCGATCCGTCCGGCCCCTGGGCGCTTTCCGAGCTGCGTGCCCACCATCTCGCGCACCGACCTCGGCAAGGTGCGCGCCGTGTGGCTCTCCGCGGAGGGTGCGATCGCCTCGTCGAGCCCGAAGGCGCCGGAGATCACCGCCGGCGGCAAGTCGCTCGTCTACCGCCGTGCGGATGGCACCTCGGCGCCTCCGGCCTGCGGCGCGATCGGCGCGTCTCCGCCCTGCTTCACCTACGAAGACGGCCTCGACAAGGTGAACACCTGCTACCTCCCGTCGGCGCCCGCCTCGCGGCGCGGACAGGAGGTAGGCCTCAATCTCGCGGCCGAGATCGCGGACATCAAGAGCGCCGCCGCCGCCGAGCGCCCCGGCGCCTCCCCGCCGATCACGATCCTGGCCTACCGCTTCGATCTCATCACGTGGCCGGAGATGGAGATCGCGGGCTTCGATCCTTCGTGGCTGCTTACCGCGGGCACGCCCTGGTCGCAGTTCCAGAGCTGGATCACGAACGATCGGAGCGACTCCTGCAAGACCACCAACGCCGACTGCTCCGGGCCGGGCATCGGGCGAAACGGTGCCCGGGTCGCGTGCTGCGTAGGGCGGAATCCGAACGCCGCGAACTACTGCACGGGAGCGTGCTCGTGGACCTGGAGCCACCGGGGCTGGTCCGCGGACTGGGACGGCCGCGATCTGGGCATCCGGCTCAACGACGAGATCAAGGCGCTCGGCCGCGATCCCGAGACGGTGACCTACTACCTGACACGGCCCCCCAATCAGCGGATCAGCCCGGACGCCGCCATCGTGCGACAGGACATCGCGGCCTACCAGGACTGGCGAATCGCCCAGGTGAAGCGACTGCTCGAAGAGACGGGCGCGGACATGATCCACCTGAATCACAAGCTCCACCAGTTCGACCGGCGCCAGCATGGAGGCTCCTTCTACGTCGGAGACCGCTACCCCAACGTCAGCGCGATGATCGCCGCGGGCGACGGAGGCTTCTCCGCCAACCAGGTGGGCGCGGGATATGGCCTCGCGCAGTACGTCGCCGGCTGGCGCGCACTCGCGACCAAGCTCCACCAGCAGGGCCTCCGCTATCAGGTCTGGTTCAATGGCTACGTCTGGCAGGACGAGCGGGTGGACGACGATCCCTCCACGCCTGCCGTGAACGAGAACGCGGTGATTCGGAGCGTGGTCTACGACGCGGATCTCGTGTTCGTCGATCGCGAGGGGCCCTGGCCGAAGCTCGTCTCGGAGCTCGAGGCGCGCCACGTCCCCTACATCCTTCTGGACGTGAACTGCGCCCATCC
>JAWOLJ010000088.1:0-4395 GCA_033853555.1 Myxococcota bacterium | reverse complement strand
GCCGCGGCGGCCGCTGCTGCGGGTGCGACCGGCCTCGAGGGCGGGGCCGGCGGCAGGGTCGGAGCGGTCACGGCCTTGGACGGCGCCGGTCCGATCGAGGGCGCCGGGACGGGCGGTGCCGCAGCGGCGGCGGGAGCGGGCGGGGGTGCGACCGGGGCCGCCGCCGAGGCGGCCGCCGCAGGTCGCTGGGGCGCCAGGGGATCACCGAGGTCGGACCAGGAGACGTCGTAGCTCCGGCCGCCCTCCGGGTCGAGCACCGCCTCGCGGGCCAGGTCCTCGGCGTCCAGGCGCGCCAGCGGATCCTCGCCCGAGCCGCGAGCCGCCGGCGGCTCGTCGTCGAAGCCGAACTCGAACGGCTCCTCGTCCTCCGAGGCGGGCGCCGGAGCGCGCGAGGGAGCCTCCGGCGGCTTCGCCGTCGCAGGGGTCGACGTCCGAGCGGCGGACCGCGCCGCCAGATCCGCCTCCGGATCCAGGATCCGCTCGCCCTGACGGAGGGGCTCGGAGGCCGGCGTCGCCTCGCCCAGCTCGAAGCCGCCGAGGTCGTTCCCGCCGAGCAACGGATCGGTCTCGGGCCCCGTTACCCAGTCGGCGTCGTCGTCGTCGCCGAGCATCGCGACCGTGGCGTCGGCTGCCCCGCCCGCCGACTCCTCGGAGAGCGAGAACGAGAGGTCCTCGTCGCCGTCGCCGAGCTCGAAGGCCGGGACGTCGTCGGCCGGCTCGCTCTCGAGCGCGGGCTCGGCGAGCTCCTCGTCGAAGAAGTCCGATTCCGCCGGCGGCGTGGCCGCCATCGTCGTGACCTCGTTGGCGGCGGTGGCCTGCTGCGCCGCCGCGAGCAGACGATTCACCTGCTCCACCAGGGCCTGCGCCTCGAAGGGCTTGGTGATGTGGCCGTCGGCGCGAGCGCGGCGGGCGCGCTCCTCGTCGAAGGCCTCGAAGGTGCCGGTCAACAGCAGCACGGGTACATGGGAGAGCGTGGGATCGCTCTTGATCGCCTCGCAGACCTCGTAGCCGTTCTTGCCGGGCATGACGACGTCGGCCAGGACGATGTCGGGCCGCACCTCGCGCGCTCGGGCGATCGCATCGTCGCCGTTGTCCACCGCGACGAGACGGATGTCCTCGTTCGCGAAGGAGAGGCCGACGACCTTCTGGATCGTCACGCTGTCATCGGCCAGCAGCAAGGTCCTCGGCATGGATCCCCCCCGCCCGCGCCACGTCCGACGCCGCCTCGCGGACGCGAGGCGCGAGCCTCCCCGACGCCGCGGGCGCTCACGGCCCGTTATCGACGGCGCCGGCTTCGCAATTGAATGCTTTTTGCAGCCTCGCGTCCAGGGTCCCCGGAGCGCCGGCGGCGGCGCCCCCGGCTGCCGGCCGGTTTCAAGTCACCTCGCAGCAACTCCGATAGAGCGGGAGGCGCAGCGCGGGACTCCCGCCGCGGCGCGGGGAGGAAGGATCGCGATGATCCTGCGAGCGGCCGCCTCCTCCGACGTCGGGCGTCGGCGGCGGACGAACGAGGACCGCTACGCCCTCGCGCCCGAGCTCGGGCTCTTCCTGGTGGCCGACGGGATGGGCGGCCACACGGCGGGGCAGGTGGCGAGCGAGCTGGCGGCGCGGGCCATGGTGCGCGCGGTGGGGGCCGCGGAAGCCGCCGGGGCCGCGCCCGGAGAGCGCCTGCGCCAGGCGGTGGCCCGCGCCAACGCCGAGGTGTTCCAGACCGCCCAGAACAAGCCGGAGCTCGCGGGCATGGGCACCACGCTGGTGGCGCTGCTCGGCGCGCAGCGCTGCGTGGGGCTGGCCCACGTGGGCGACAGCCGGGCCTATCTCGTGCGCTGCGGGCTGATCCATCGCCTGACCGAGGACCACTCGCTGGTGGGCGAGCTGGTGCGTCGCCGCGAGATCCCGGCCGCCGCGGCACGCGAGCATCCCCACCGGCACGTCCTCACCCGCGCCCTCGGCGTGCGGCGGCAGGTCGAGCCCGAGGTGCTGGAGGTGTCGCCCGAACGGGGCGACGTGTTCGTGCTCTGCAGCGACGGGCTCACCACGCACGTGGTCGACCACGAGATCGCGGCCGCCGTGGGGGCCAGCTCCGACCTCCAGCACGGCTGCGACGTGCTGGTCGAGCTCGCGAACGCGCGCGGCGGCGAGGACAACGTGACGGTGCTGCTGGTGCGCTGCGGGGCGTGAACGAAGGCAGGGCCTTCAGCGCTCCATGATCCCCTTCAGCTTGGCGCGCAGACGGAGCACGGCCTTGGTGTGGATCTGACACACCCGCGACTCGGTGATCCCGAGGATCTGGCCGATCTCCTTCATGTTCAAGTCTTCGTAGTAGTAGAGCGACACCACGAGGCGTTCCTTCTCCGGCAACGCGCCGATGGTGTCGCCGATCAGGTTCTTGGTCTCGCTCAGCTTGAGCGTGGCGAACGGATTCTCCGAGTGCACGTCCTCCACCACGTCGGCGAAGGTGCCGGCGCGGTCGCCGTCGCCGCCGTTGCCGCGCAGCTCCTCCAGGTTCACCAGCGAGATGCCACGGACCTGGTTCATCAGCTCGTGGAACTTGTCGAGCTGGAGCCCGAGCGAGTCCGCCACCTCCTCCTCGCTGGCCGAGCGACCCAACCGCTGCTCCACCTCGCCGTAGGCGCGCTCCAGGCGGCGGCTCTTCTGGCGCACGCTGCGCGGCACCCAGTCGAGCGAGCGGAGCTGATCGAGGATCGCGCCCTTGATCCGGAACTCGGCGTAGGTCTTGAACTTGCAGTTCTTGTCGGGGTCGTACTTGTCGATCGCGTCCATCAGGCCGATGACGCCGGTGTTGTGCAGGTCGTCGAGGTCGATGTGGGAGGGGAGGCGGACCGCGATCCGGTTGACGATGTAGCGGATCAGCGGCGCGTGCTCGAGGACGATCTGCTCCTTGAGCGATGCCGGGATCTCGGAGTTGCTTTCCTTGAGCTCGCGCAGCAGCGCTTCCATCTTGGGGGCCTCCCGGGTGCGTTCTGGAACGGGGGTGACTGCCATCCGCCTGCGTGCGGGCTGCCGGTAAAGCACGGGCCGTGCCAAGGAGCGGCACCGCCGCCGCTCCACGGCTCCTGCCGCCACAGGACGTCGCGGCCGGGCGGCTGGGACCGCGCCAAGTCACGGCCGGCCCGCAGCTTTCGTGCGGGTCGCGAGCGGGGGCGCTGCGAAGGCGCTTGCAGGCGAGGGCTGCCGCCGGGTGCGGCGCGGCCCGCGGGCGACGCGCAGAAGCGTCAGGGATCCGACGGGAGCGTCAGGCGGGCGTTACGATCGCGTACCGGGCGGGGGCCGCCCGGCCCCCATCCGGGGGCTCGCCGGGGGCGCGCAAGGGCCCTCAGCGCTCGGGGGCGTCGAGGCCCTTCTTCTTCATCTTCTCGAGCAGGGTGGTGCGGTTCAGGCCGAGGAGCTGGGCGGCCCGGTTCTTGTTCCACTGGGTGCGCTCCAGGGCCTGGAGGATCAGGTCGGTCTCGAAGCGGTCCACCACCTCGTTGAAGGGAATGCCCGCCGGCGGCACGCGGGGCGCGGCCACCGTGGGCCGCTCGGCGGCTCGGCGCAGCGCGAGCGGCAGCTCCTCCACGTCGATCGTCCCCTCGCCGCGCAGGATCACCAGCCGCTCGACCAGGTTCTCGAGCTCCCGCACGTTGCCCGGCCAGTCGTACTCGCAGAGCAGCTCCAGGGCCGCGGGCGAGAGGCCCTCCACGCGCTTGCCCTTCTCCTGGTTCATCACCTGGAGGAAGTGGTGCACCAGGAGCGGGATGTCCTCGCGCCGCTCGCGGAGCGCCGGGGTCTCGATCGGGATCACGTTCAGCCGGTAGAACAGGTCCTCGCGAAAGCGCCGCTCGCGGATCGCCTGCTCCAGGTCCTGGTTGGTGGCCGCGATCACCCGCACGTTCACCTTCACGGTCTTGGAGGAGCCCACCGGCTCGAAGGTCTTGTCCTGGAGTACGCGCAGCAGCTTCACCTGCAGGCTCGAGCTCATGTCGCCGATCTCGTCCAGGAAGATCGTGCCGCCGTTCGCCACGGCGAAGCGTCCCTCGCGATGGGCGATCGCGTTGGTGAAGGCCCCCCGCACGTGGCCGAAGAGCTCCGACTCGAGGAGCTCCTCCGGGATCGCGCCGCAGTTCACGGTGACGAACATGCGGTCCGCGCGCCGGCTGTTGAAGTGGAGCGCGCGGGCGATCAGCTCCTTGCCGGTGCCGCTCTCGCCCGTGATCTCGACCGGGACGAGCGAGCGGGCCGCAGCGGACAGTTCGCCAAAGCGCGCTGCGAGGTCCGGCGACATCGTGGCGAGGCCAGGCGCGCGCGGCGGAGACGGAGCATCGAGGCCGGCTTCTTCCCCGCCGCGCTCGCGAAACACGAGGGCCGTGTGGCCGACGACGATCGCGTCGCCAT
>JAWOLJ010000087.1:0-6565 GCA_033853555.1 Myxococcota bacterium | reverse complement strand
GGAGGCACCGCCCGCCGCGATCCCGCTGCCCGAGGTGGCGGCCCAGGCGGAGGCCACCGCCTCGTGGGTGCGCGGCCTCGAGGACGCGCTCCAGGCGCCGGCCGCGAGCAGCGACCTCGCGACCGGTCTTCCCGGGCTCGAGCACGAGATCGAGCAGCGGACGGCGTTCACCGAGCGCGCGCTCGACGAAGGCGCGCGGGGCGTCGCGCTCGACTACCTCGCGACGTCCTGGGACGAGCTGCGTGGGACGGTCGCTTCCGCGGCGGATGCGCTGACGGCGGAGGCGGTGGATCTCCAGCAGCGGCTCGACGAGATCGCGGCCCGCCGGACCGTCTGGACGCGGACCCTCGCGGACGCCCGTGTGGCGAACGCGCCGGGAGCGGTGCTCGGGCGCATCCAGGACACGCTCGCCTTGCTCCGCGACACGCGCAGTCCTCTGGAGGCGCGACGCGCGCAGGTGCTGGTGCTCCAGGAACGCGTCACGCGGGCGCTCTCCACCTGCGATTCACAGCTCCAGGCGATCGCGGCCTACCGCAAGGAGATCCTGGGACGCCTGGGCCGGCGCAGCGCGGCGCCGCTCTGGCGGCTGGAGCGCGTGGGAAAGGGCCCGGGCAGCGTGCTCGAGCGCGTGCTGGAGGCGGCGCGGACCGAGAGCCACGAGGTGCGGGGCTTCCTCTCCTCGCGCGGGCCCCTGGTGCTGGGGAGCGACTTCGCGTGCTTCGCCGCCCTGGCGCTGCTGTTCCGCAGCGCGCGTCGCCGCTCGCTGCGCTGGGAGGCCGGCGATCTCGGCGAGGCGGCGCAGGTCTTCTCGCGTCCCTACTCCTCGGCGCTGCTGCTGACGGTCGTCTCCCAGCGCTTCTTCTTCCACGGCTCGCCCCTGGTCTACGACCAGGCGCTGCTGGCGCTCGCTTGCGTCGCCGCGCTGCGACTCGCCTGGGTGCTCCTCGATCGCTCGCTGCGGCCGCTCCTGGTGGCGACGGCCGTCTCCTTCCTGTGGGACCAGCTGCGCGAGCTGGTGTCGCCGATTCCCCTGCTCGAGCAGCTCCTGTTCGTGACGCAGATGCTGGCCGGAGCGGGCTTCCTGGCGACGCTGCTGCCGGCCGTGCGCCTGGAGCGCCTGGGCGGGGCCGGTGTGCCCGCGCCCCGCAAACGGCGCCTCTCCGTGTTGCTTCGCGCGATGCTGGCGGCTCTCGCCGTCGCGGCCGCGGCCGGTGTCACCGGCTACCTCGAGCTCGCCTACCTGGTGGGCGAGGGGGCGCTCTTCGCGCTCTACCTCGCCCTCGTGCTCTACGCCGTGCGGAGCGCAGCGGACGGGCTCCTCTCCTTCGTGCTGCACGTGTGGCCGCTCGACCGGCTGCGCATGGTGGAGCGGCACCCGGGTCTGATCCAGGCCCGGATCACCCGGGTGATCGGCGCGGCGGCGCTCGTCGGCTGGGTGGCCGGCACGCTGTCGCGGATCGGCCTGCTCTCGCCGCTCCTCGACGCAGGCCGCGCGATGCTCTCGGTTCCCGTGACCCCCGCTGCGGTCGGCATCACCGTCGGTGACGTCGTCGCTTTCGGGCTCACGCTGTGGGCGGCATTCCTGGTCTCGCGCTTCGTGCGCTTCGCGCTGGAGGAGGACGTCTACCATCGCTTCCGCATGACCCACGGACTCCCCTACGCCGTCTCGAACCTCGTTCACTACACGATCCTGTTTGGCGGATTCCTGCTCGCGATGCTCTCGCTCGGCCTCGACGTGAATCGCTTCACGGTGCTGGCGGGCGCCTTCGGCGTGGGCGTCGGCTTCGGCCTCCAGAACGTCGTGAACAATTTCGTGTCGGGACTGATCCTGCTCTTCGAGCGGCCGATCCAGGTGGGCGACGCCGTGCAGCTCAAGGAGCTGACGGGCGAGGTCACGCGCATCGGGATCCGCTCCAGCACGCTTCGCACCTGGGAGGGCGCCGAGGTGATCGTGCCCAACGCGAGCCTGATCCAGGACCCCGTCACCAACTGGACGCTCTCGGATCGGACGCGCCGCTTCGACATCTCGATCGGCGCGGCCTACGGCTCCGATCCCGAGCGCGTGCTGGGGGTGCTGCTCGAGGTGGCGAAGCAGGACCGCCGCGTGCTCGCCAGCCCGCAGCCGGTCGCGCTGTTCAAGGGCTTCGGCGCGAGCACGCTCGACTTCCAGCTCCTGGCCTGGACCGACGATCCGCAGTGGCCGCAGGTGCGGAGCGATCTCTCCATCGCGGTGTATCGCGCCTTCCAGGCCAACGGGATCGAGATCCCGTTCCCCCGACAGGACGTGCGCCTGAGCGTGGAGAAGCGCTGAGGGCCCCGGCGGCGGGGAGCGCCGCCTCAGGAGCCGGGAACGCGCCAGCGCTCGCCGATCGCCAGCCTCCGGACGCGCGCAGGATCCCCCCCGGCGCGCTCCACCGCCTCCATCAGCACCCGGGGCGGGAGATCGAGGGGCTCGTCGGTGAGGTCGAAGGTGCCCCAGTGCATGGGGACCAGGAAGCGGGCCCCGAGATCCTGGAACGCCTGCCACGCCTCGCAGGGATCCATGTGCTGGAACTGCATGAACCAGCGCGGCTCGTAGGCGCCGATCGGGAGCAGCGCCACGTCGATCGGGCCGAAGCGGCGGCCGAACTCGGCGAAGCCCGTGAAGTAGCCGCTGTCGCCGGCGAAGAAGTAGCGCCGGCGCTCGTTCTCGAGCAGCCAGGAGCACCAGAGCGTCGAGTTGCGAGCATGCTCGATGCGAGCGGACCAGTGCTGGGCGGGAAGGCAGGTGAGGGTCCAGCGACCGTGCCGCGCGCTCTCCCACCAGCCGAGCTCGCGCACGTTCGGGCGGCCGCGCGCGCGGAACCAGCGGCCGAGGCCGAGCGGCACGAACCACGTCATCCCGGCCGGCAGACGCTTCACGGTGTAGGAATCGAGGTGGTCGTAGTGGTTGTGGGAGACCACGGCGAAGGCGTGGGGAGGGACGGCCGCGAGCGGGACTCCGGGCTCCACCTGGCGCCGCGGGAGGAGCGCGCGCGGCCCGAAGTGGGGATCCGTGAGCACCACGTCGGCCTCGTCGTGGAGGGCGAAGGTCGCGTGTCCCACCCAGGTGAGGGACGCCGAGTGCTCGACCCCATGCAGCGTGGCACCGTCGTTGGCCACGCGCGGGATCTCGGGCCGCCGGCGCTTGTCGTAGGGGTTGCGCGAGAGCTGCCAGCGCAGCAGGTCGCGGAGCGTGGTGCGAAAGGGGCGCCACGGGTTCTCGAAGCCCCGCGCGACGTGGGGATCGGCATGGAGCACGCGGACGGCGTCGGAGGCCTCGATCGGCATGGGGAGAGGGAAGCCCGCCGCGAGCGGCACGTCCAGGGCCGCGCGAGTGCCAGGGGAGCGCGCCGCCGCCGGTCCGTCTAGAGAGCGCGCGTCACGGCCTCCCGCCAGGCGGCGCGTTGCTGCTCGCGGGCGCCGGCGTCGAGGCGCGGCCGGAAGACCGCGGGGCTCCCCAGTCGTGCCGTCACGTCCTCGGGCGCCGCCAGCACTCCGCTGCCGAGACCGGCCAGCAGCGCCGCGCCGAGGGCGGTGGTCTCGGTCTCCGCCGCCCGCCACAGCTCGCGGCCGAGGAGATCGGCCAGGAGCTGCAGCAGGAGAGTGCTGCGGGCGAGCCCACCGTCGACGCGCAAGGGCGCCTCGGCCAGCGGCAGCGTCTCCGCCACGTCGGCGCAGCGCTGGGCGATGCCTTCCAGCGCCGCGCGGACCAGCTGCGCGCGCCCGCTGCCGCGGGTCAGTCCCCCGAAGAGGCCGCGCGCCTCCTCGCGCAGGTAGGGCGTCCCGAGGCCCTGGAGCGCGGGGATGCAGACCACTCCCTCGGAGCTCGCGGCGGCGGCGCTGGCGTCGAGGGCTGCCGGCGCCTCCAGCAG
Organism: Myxococcota bacterium; assembly: GCA_033853555.1. Lineage (GTDB taxonomy): Bacteria > Myxococcota_A > UBA9160 > UBA9160 > UBA9160 > JAWOLJ01. Next base: position 2,672 of record JAWOLJ010000087.1, on the reverse strand, counting down.
CCCGACGCTCACCAGCCACTCCACGACGGCGCCCGCGGCGAGGACGCTCCCTTCGAGGCAGTAGGAGCGCCCGCCGCGCGGGAGCTCCCACAGCACCAGCGGGAAGGCGCCGCGAGGGGGATGCAGCGGTTGGGCTCCGGTGTGCACGTGGAGCATCGCCGCCGTGCCGAGGGTGAGCTTGGCCGCGCCCGGCGCGGCGAGCCCCGCTGCGAAGCTCGCCGCCTGCTGATCGCCCGCCCGGGCGGCGATCGGGAGCTCGACACCAAGAAGGGACGGACGGGTCGTGGCGTGAGGAAGGGCGGTGGGAACGATCCGAGGCAGCCACGCCTCCTCGAGCTCGAAGGTCGCCAGAGCGGCCTCGCTCCAGCCGCCGCTCGCGTCGTCGTAGAGGCCGGTGCAGCAGGCCTGACTCGCGTCGGTGACACTGTCGCCCGACAGCGACGCCGCGAGCCACGCGTCCGGCGTGCCGAGGCGCAGACGACCCGAGCGTGCGGCCGCGCGCAGCACGGGCTCGTTGCTCAGCCACCAAGCGAAGCGCGGCGCCGATGCGAGAGCGCTCACGCGCGCGCCGCGCGCACGCCAGCGCGGCAGCTCGTCCGCCACGCGCTGGTCCTGCCAGCCGAGCGCGGGCGCCAGCGGCTCGAGGCTGCACGCGTCCCAGGCCAGCGCGGTGCTGCGCTGGGTGGCGATGCCGAGAGCGACGCAGTCGCGCGCGTCGAGGTTCGCGCCGCGCAGCGCCTCGTGCAGCACCTCCAGGCTGCGTTGCAGCAGGTCCCGCGGATCCTGCTCCACCCGGCCCGGCCGGGGATGCGCGACGCGCAGGCGGCGGGCCGCGCGCGCCCGCACGGCGCCGTCGGCCCGCACCACCAGCGCGCGCACGCTGGTGGTGCCGAGATCGAGCGCCAGCAGGTGCTCCGCTCCGGTCCGCATCAACGCGGGTCGGGCAGCAGGTTTCCCGGGTTCAGGAGCCCCTCCGGATCGAGGGCCTGCTTCAGCGCGCGCAGTGCGGCCAGCCCACCCTCGCCGAGCTCGCGGGCGAGCCAGGCGCGCCGCACCCGGCCGATCCCGTGGTGGTGCGCCATCCCGCCGCCTGCCGCCAGGGTCGCTTCCAGCGTCCGCCGCCAGCACTCGGCGTAGGCCGTCGCGAGACCGCCCGGATCGTCCCGGCGCGCTGCGAAGCTGAAATACAGGTTGGTTCCCGAGCGGTAGACGTGGCTCGCGTGGGCGCTCGCCGAGAGCAGGCCCGGCACCTCGGCCAGCGAGCGCGTGACGTCGTCGTAGACGTGGCCGATCCGGCTCCAGGTGGCCGCCACCTCGATCGTGTCCACGATCGTCCCTTGCTCGAGGAAGCTCCGCCACGAAGGAACCTGATTGCGCCGCTCCAGCCAGACCTCGACGGAGCGGGGATCGGCGTCCTCTCCGCCCTCTCCCCGACACAGCTCGGCGACGGCGGCGCGCTCGACCTCGAGAGCCGCCGCCGGTCCTTCGTGGAGGAGCAGCAGCAAGGCCCGGCCGCGCGGAGCGAACTCGCGGTAGCCGCGGCGCGACTCGCGAGGGTCGTAGAGCCGCGCCACCGGCGGGCGCCAGCCGGCGCGGACGATCCGCCGCAGGGCCTCCAGACCGCGCTGGAAATCCGTGAAGTGGTACGCCTGGCCCCGCGACGCCTCGGGGAGCGGGCGCAGCGAGAACGTCACCTCCGTCACCACGCCCAGCGTGCCCTCGCTCCCCAGGAAGAGCGCGCGCAGATCGGGGCCGGCGGCGGAGCGTGGAGTCTCGCGGGTGCGGAGCACGCGTCCATCGGGAAGCACCACCTCGAGCGCCAGCACCAGGTCCTCGATGTTTCCGTAGCCCGTCGAGAGCTGGCCCGAGGCGCGCGTCGCGACCCAGCCCCCCACCGTGGAGAGCTCGACCGACTGGGGCCAGTGCCCGATCGTGAGGTCGGCCTCGCGCACGCGACGCTCGGCGTCGATCCCCAGCGTGCCGGCGCGAAAGCTCGCGGTGAGGTCCACGGGGTCGAGGCGGACCAGACCGTCGAGGCGGCGGGTCGAGAGCACCAGCGCGCCCGGACCGGGCTCGATCGCGCCGCACACGCCGGAGCCGCCGCCGTAGGGAACCAGCGGAAGAGCGAGCTCGCGACAGGCCCGGAGCGCGCGCGCCACCTCCGCGGTGTCGCGCGGCTCCAGCACCGCCAGCGGGAGCGGAGCCGGCCGGCCTTCGAACGCACGGAGCTCCGCCAGCACCCAGCTGTCCGTGCGATGGGCGGCGCGCGTCGCCTCGTCGCTGCGGACGCAATCGCCGAGCGCGGCGCGCAGACGAGCGAGGGCGTCGCTCATCCGAGGCGCCTCACGCGCCTCGCGCGGCGCGAGCGAAGCCCAGGTCCTGCTCCAGGCGCGAGCGGGTCTGCGCGATCTCCCGCTCCACGCGGGCGGCGTCCCAGCCGAGCAGCGCTCCCAGGCGGGCGGCGGCGGGCGCCAGCAGCGACTCGCGCGCCACCGGCTCGTAGAGGGCCACGCGGGTGCGGCGGTAGATCAGGTCCTCCAGCGTCGCCGCCGCCTCCTCGGAAACGGCCCACTCCACCTCGCCCGAGAGCACGTTCGAGCCCACGGCCAGCGGCGCGGCGCCCCGCCCCCCCACCCCCACCGCCACCCAGCCCGACCCCCGCACCACCCCCC
>JAWOLJ010000086.1:0-3628 GCA_033853555.1 Myxococcota bacterium | reverse complement strand
CGCCTGCGTCGCGGTCGCTCGGGCCGCTCGCTCAAGCCGGGAGCCGCGGCGCCCGCTCGCTCTGCGCGAGCTCGAGGCCGCGCTCCACCAGCTCCTCCACCTGCGTCCCGTAGGCGGTGAAGCCCTCGCCCACGGTCTTGCCCATCAGGAAGCGCGCGTGGATCCCCTCGGCGATGACCGCGAGCTTGTAGTATGCGAGCGCTTGGTAGAAGCCGATGGCGGAGACGTCCCGGCCGCTGCCCTTCGCGTATTCCTCCACCAGCTCCGCCCGGGTGTGGAAGCCCTCCTGCGCCGTGACCGATTGGTACGAGCCGGCTGCGCGCCGCCGCGGTGGATCGCCGGCCTCGCCCCAGTAGATCAGCGTATACCCGAGATCGGCCAGCGGATCGCCGAGGGTCGCCATCTCCCAATCAAAGATCGCCACCACCCGGCCGGGGTCCTGCGGATCGAGCGCCAGGTTCCCGAGGCGGTAGTCGCCGTGGACGATGGTCGACGGCGGGGAGCTCGGAATCGCCGTGCGCAGCCGGCGCGCCAGCTCGTCGATCCCGGGGAGCTCGCGGGTCTTCGAGCGCTGCCACTGCTCGCCCCAGCGTCGCACCTGCCGCTCGAGGTAGCCGGCGGGGCGGCCGAAGTCGCCGAGCCCGAGCGCTTCGAAGTCGACGGCGTGCAGACGCACCAGCGTGTCGACGAGGGCGGTCCCGATTCGCCGTCGCGCCTCGGGCCGCTCGGCGTAGCCCGAGGGAAGCGCGGACTCGAGGATCACCCCCGGCCGGTACTCCATCACGTAGAAGGGCGCGCCGTTCACCCGAGGGTCCTCGCACAGCGCGAACGGGCGGGGCACCGGGACGTCGGTGCGCGCCAGCGCGTGGAGCACGCGGTGCTCCCGCGCCATGTCGTGGGCGGTGGGAAGCACGTGGCCGAGCGGCGGTCGGCGCAGCACGAAGCGACCGCCGGGGCCTTCGATCAGGTAGGTGAGGTTCGAGCGGCCGCCGGACAGGAGACGCACCCGCAGGGGGCCCTGGCCCCCGGGAACCTCCTCGGCGAAGAAGCGCGAGACCTGCTCGAGATCGATGCCCGGAGGCGCCGCCGGCTCCATGAACCGGCATGATACCGGGGCGCGTCCGGCACCGGGGGCGAGACGCGAGAGAGCGGGTTGCCCCGGGGGGATGAATTGCCAGGAGGCGTTCCATCCGCTTATTGAGATGCGTTGATATTTGGATAACCTGCCTCGAGTCCTCCGTACCCCAGGGAGCCCCATGAAGCCCCGCCCCGCCCTCCTCGAGCGAGAGCTCGCACGCCGCATCCTGGTCCTGGACGGCGCGATGGGAACGATGGTCCAACGCCACGGCCTGACCGAGGCGGACTACCGGGGCGAGCGCTTCCGGGAGCACCCGCGCGACCTGCGCGGGAACAACGACCTCCTGGTGCTGACCCGGCCGGAGGTGATCCGGGGCATCCACGACGCCTACCTCGAGGCCGGCGCGGACCTGATCGAGACCGACACCTTCAACGCGCAGCGCATCTCGCAGTCGGACTACGGGCTGGAGGCGGTCTGCTACGAGCTGAACGTGGCGGCTGCGCGGCTGGCTCGCGAGGCGGCGGACGCCTGGAGCGAGCGCACACCCGAGCAGCCCCGCTTCGTGGCCGGCTCGATCGGGCCCACCAACCGCACGCTCTCGATCTCGCCCGACGTGAACGACGCCTCCCTCCGCAATCTCACCTTCGACGCGCTGCGCGAGGCCTACGCCGAGCAGGTGCGCGGGCTCGCCGACGGCGGTGTGGACGTGCTCCTGGTGGAGACGATCTTCGACACGCTGAACGCGAAGGCCGCCATCGTGGCGATCGAGGAGGTGTTCGAGGAGCGGGGCGCACGCCTCCCGGTGATGCTCTCGGTGACGATCGTGGATCGGAGCGGACGCACCCTCTCCGGCCAGACCGTCGACGCGTTCTGGGTCTCGGTGGCCCACGCCCGGCCCCTCTCCGTGGGCGTGAACTGCGCGCTCGGCGCGAGCGACATGCGCCCCTACGTGGCCGAGCTCGCGCGCGTCGCGCCGTGCTACGTGAGCTGCTACCCGAACGCGGGCCTCCCGAACGCCTTCGGCGGCTACGACGAGGATCCGGAGACCACCGCCCGCTTCCTGCGCGAGTTCGCGGAGAGCGGCCTGTTGAACCTGGTGGGCGGCTGCTGCGGCACCACGCCCGATCACGTGCGCGCGGTGGCCCGCGCGGTGGCCCATCTTCCGCCGCGCCCCCTGCCGGCGAAGGCGCCCTCGCTGACCCGCTTCTCGGGGCTCGAGACCCTCACCATCGGTCCCGACACCAACTTCGTCATGGTGGGCGAGCGCACCAATGTCACGGGATCGGCTCGCTTCGCGAAGCTGGTGAAGGCCGGTGACTACGCGGCGGCGGTGCAGGTGGCGCTCGACCAGGTGCGCGGCGGCGCCAACATGATCGACGTCAACATGGACGAGGGCATGCTCGACTCCGAGCGTGCCATGACCACGTTCCTCAACCTGATCGCCACCGAGCCCGAGATCGCCCGTGTCCCGGTGATGATCGACAGCTCCAGGTGGAGCGTGATCGAGGCGGGGCTCAAGTGCGTGCAGGGCAAGCCCGTGGTGAACTCGATCTCCCTCAAGGAGGGCGAGGCCGACTTCCTGGCGAAGGCCCGGAAGCTCCGCCGCTACGGGGCGGGCGTGGTGGTGATGGCGTTCGACGAGAAGGGCCAGGCCGACACCACCGAGCGAAAGATCGAGATCTGCCGGCGCGCGTACCACCTGCTCCTGGAGCAGGGGGGCTTCGAGCCCGGCGAGATCATCTTCGACCCCAACGTGCTCGCGATCGCCACCGGCATCGAGGAGCACAACCGCTACGCGCTGAACTTCATCGAGGCCGCAGCGCGCATCAAGGAGAGCTGCCCCGGCGTGCACGTGAGCGGTGGCATCAGCAACCTCTCCTTCGCCTTCCGCGGAAACGAGCGGGTGCGCGAGGCCCTGCACGCGGCGTTCCTCTACCACGCGATCCGCGCCGGCCTCGACATGGGGATCGTGAACGCGGGGCAGCTCGCCGTGTACGAGGAGATCCCGAAGGACCTCCTCGAGCGCGTCGAGGACGTCCTCCTGAACCGGCGCCCGGACGCGACGGAGCGGCTCCTCGCGCTCGCGGAGGCGTCGAAGGGAGCCGCGAAGGCGAAGGCCGCGGAGGACGCGTGGCGGAAGGGGACGGTGGAGGAGCGCCTCGCGCACGCGCTCGTGAAGGGGATTCCGGACTTCGTCGAGGCGGACGTGGAGGAGGCGCGCGCGAAGTACGGCCGGCCGCTCGAGGTGATCGAGGGGCCGCTCATGGCCGGCATGAACGTCGTCGGGGACCTTTTCGGCTCCGGGAAGATGTTCCTGCCGCAGGTCGTCAAGAGCGCCCGCGTCATGAAGAAGGCGGTCGCGGTCCTCACGCCGTACCTCGAGGCGGAGCGCTCGTCCGGGGCGGCGCGGGGCCGCGGGCGGCTCCTCCTCGCGACCGTGAAGGGGGACGTCCACGACATCGGGAAGAACATCGTGGGCGCGGTCCTCGCGTGCAACGGGTGGGATGTCGTGGACCTCGGCGTCATGGTCCCCGCGGAGAAGATCCTGAA
>JAWOLJ010000085.1:0-36291 GCA_033853555.1 Myxococcota bacterium | reverse complement strand
CGCTCCGCCGTCGCGGCGGGCTATTCGGCGCCGCGGTCCACCATGCTCATCACGTCGTTCGAGGCGCTCGCCGGTGCCGGTACCTCCTGCACGGGATCGTCCATGTCGTCGTACTCCAGGCGAAGCGCGCGGCTCATGGTGGCGTGCATGGCGTAGGTGCAGGTGATGTAGGTGAGCTCGAGGATCTCGACGTCGCTGAGCTCGGCCCGGAGCGCCGCGAAGACGCCGTCGGGCACGCGACCGCCCTCGAGGACCAGGCAGTCGGTGTAGGCGAGGACGGCGCGCTCGAGGGGCGAGAAGCAGGTCGCGACCTGCCACGCCTTGATCGCCTGGACCTGCTCCTCGCTCAGGCCCACGGCGCGCGCCGCCTTGCAGTGCTGCGAGAACACGAACTTGCTGCCGCGCGCGTAGCCGGCCCGGAGCTGCCCGAGCTCGCGGAGCTTCGGTGAGATCTTCCGGTTCCGGCTGCGGTAGAACATGAAGCCCTGCACGGTGTGGTCGAAGCAATCGGGGACGTTCGCGAAGACCGTCCACCAGTTGCCTGGCGTGCCGGTCGCGGTGCCCGGGGAGGCGACCGGGTCGCGATCGCCGAAGATCAGCTCGTAGAGCTTCTTGCCGTTCGGATGGACCTCGGCCAGGGGAACTTGACGCAGGCGGGGCACGGGCTCTCCTTCACCAGTGGAGGGGTACGTCGGCCTCGAGCAGCGCGCGCCCGCAGCCCTCGGCGACGAGATCGACGTCGAAGACCGTGTGCGCGCTGATCATCTGCACGTCGCGGAGCGTGCGCTGCAGCTCCTGGTCGAGGAAGTGCACGCTGGCGCCGCTGCCGTCGAGGACATCGCGCACCACGCCCCGGGCAGCGCGGACGACGTGCGCCAGCGTGAGGCGGAGCTGGGCCTGGTCGAGCGGCGAGAGCTCGTGGCCGCCGCGCGCGTGCGCCGTCAGGTCGCGGGCCACCGCGCGCAGCACGGTCTCGGCCTCACGCGCCTGCGCGAAGGCGTTGGCGAGGCGCATCTGCGCCGCCGCCCGCTGGCTCTGCAGCTTGTGGGTGCCGAACGGAATGCGCTCGCGGACGAGGCGCCGGAAGAGCTCCACGGAGCGTCGCGCCGCACCGACGGCCGGGATCGCCGCCGTCAAGGAAAGGAACGGCTGGATCGGGATGCGCACGAGATAGGCTGCGTCCCGGCCCGCCCGCGCCGCGGGCGGCTCGCGCAGCGAGACGTAGCGCTCCGGCACCGGCACGGCGCGGGCGACGATGTCGTGGCTTCCGGTCGCGACCATGCCGTCGACGTGCCACGTGTCCTTCACCTCCACCGCGTCGGGACGCACCAGGAACATGCGCGGCGGCCCGTCCGGATCCGTCGTCACGCGCGCGGAGAGCAGCACCCAGTCCGCGTGCACGATCCCGGTCCCGAACTTCCAGTGCCCGCTGAGCTCGTAGCCGTCGCCCTTCGGCGTCGCGGTCCCGTCCTTGGGATTCACGCTGCCGGGGGCGAGCACGTAGGGCTGGCGCGAGAACACCTCCTCCTGGAGCTCGGGGGAGAAGGTCTGGAGCAGCCAGTTGTGCTCCATGTAGAAGGTCGTGACCCAGCCCGTCGACGGGCAGGCCTCGCTCACGGCGAGGCCGACGTCGACGAAGAGGTCGAGGTCGATCTCGTAGCCTCCGAAGCGCTTCGGGACGAGCGCGCGGAACACGCCCGTCGCCTGGAGCGCCTCGATCACCTCGTCGTCGGGCTTGCGCCGCTGCTCGGCGTCGAAGGCGCGCTCCGCGACCAGCGGGACCAGCGCGCGGACGCGATCGAGGAGCCCCTCGACGGGGAGGTCCGTCCCGAGCCGTTCCTGGGCCACGAGGCTCAAGCGCTCGCGGCGTCCTTCGAGGGGCGCGACTTCACGCGACCGTCCAGGCGGAAGCGGACCCGGGGCGTCGCGTCCTCGACGACGAACGGGCGCACGATGTGGCAGACCTCGAGCTGCAGGCCGTTCGGATCGCGGAAGTAGATGGACTTCGACCAGCCCTCGTGATCGACCGGGCCGCGCACCTTCACGCCGTGGGATTCCAGGTGGTCGCGGATGCGCAGCAGGTCCTGCTCGGTCTCCGCGTCGAAGGCAAAGTGATAGACGCCCTGGGCGAGGCCGAGCCCCTTGTTGATGCCGGCGTCGAAGTCGTTGGGATAGCCGCGCACGTTCTCGCCGCTCATGAAGCCCATGAGCTGGCCGTTCCCGACGTCGAAGAAGAAGTGCTGGAGCACGCCGTCGTCGCCGATCTCGACCAGGTCGGCGCGGACGAGCGGGAAGCCGAGCAGGCCCTCGTAGAAGGCGCGCGTCGCCGCCATGTCCCGGGTGCCGAGATCGATGTGGTTCAGGCCGCGGGTCTTGAGCACGTCGGACCTCCCGGTGTCGGGCCCCATTGCCGGGTCGGATCGTATTGGGATCGTGGTGTCCTTGGCAAACGAAATCGGGTGTCGCCATCCGCTGCGACGCGCGGGGCCTGCTCAGCGTCTCCGAGCCCGCCGAGCGCGGAGCACGCTTACGTCTCCGCGAGGATCTCGGCGAGGCCGACCTCGCGGCCCTCGTCGGCGCTGCGGAGGGCGGCGAGCGCGAAGGCGAGCGTGAGGCGGGCGTCGGCGAGGCTCTGGGCGACGGGACGGCCTCCCAGCACGCCTTCCACGAAGTCCCGGCCGGCGTCGCGGAAGGAAGCGGCCCAGTCGGTCTCCAGGTCGTGGAAGGCGCGCACCTCCCCGTCGCGATAGAGGACGAGCGAGGGCTCCTCGAGCAGCTTTCCGGTGCAGCGATTGATCCAGAGGATGCCCTCGCTTCCGTGGATCTCGATGCGGTCGTCGCTCACGTAGTAGCTCGATCGCACGCGCAGGCCGAGGGAGGCGATCACCTCCCAGGAGCCGAAACGGGCCGGGTCGCCGGCATAGCGCCAGGAGATCAGGGCCGGCCCGTCGTGCGCGGCGTCCGGCCCGAGCCGGGTCCAGTGGATGAAGGCGTGCACGCGCTCGGGCTCGGCCGGCACGAAGAAGCGCGCCATGTGGTAGCAGTGGTAGCCGTGGTCGAAGGTGACGGGCCCGCCACCGCACTGCTCGCGTCGCATCCGCCAGCCGAGCGAGCGCGGCTCGACCCGCCAGCCCGCGTCGAGGCGCCCGGCGGCCGTCTTGAGGCGTACCGAGAGCGGCGTCCCGATCGCGCCTTCGTCGATCAGCTGCCTGGCGCGCACGTGGGGCGGGTAGTACATGAAGTTCTCGAGCACGCGAAGGCGCATCCCCGAGCGGCGCTCCGCCGCGGCGATGCTCGCGAGCTCCGCGAGGCTGCGCGCCGGCGGCTTCTGCAGCGAGACGTGCTTGCCTGCCTCGAGAGCCGCGATCGCGTGCTCGGCATGCAGGTGATGCGGCGTCAGGATCTCGACGGCGTCGACCTCGGGATCCGCGAAGAGGCGCCCCGGATCGGTGTAGACCCGGCCCGCCCCCCACTGCTCGGCTCTGCGGCGCGCGAGCGCCTCGTCGGTGTCGCAGACCGCCACGATGCGGGCGCGCGGGTGCTCGAGATACCCGAGGCAGCCGAGGTCTGCGATGCGTCCCGCGCCGACGAAACCGACCCGCACCTCGTCCATCGACTCGCCTCCGCTCGGGCCGGCTCCACGCCGGGCCGCCAGGACACCCAGACGGTATCCGCCCCGGGTGGATCACGCGCGAGCGCCGGCTCACGGCTCGGCTTCGCGTACCTGCTCTGGCTCGTGCGCCGCAACCCGCCGAGCCCGGCCTGGGGGATCGGGGTCGTGACGCTCCACACCGGGCTCGAGCTCAGCCTCCGGCGCGGTCCGTGCTCGCCAGCGCTACGAGTGGAAGAGGCCGCGTGCGGCAGGCGTGCTCGTGCTTCCCGGGAAGACGCCGTCGTTCAGCACGGGCTCGGAGAGGCCCATGTGCTCCGCGAGGACGCCCTTCAGAAGCGCCCGCAGGTCGTTGGCCGGCTGGAGGTCGCGACCCTCGAAGAGCTGATCTTGCGCGAGACCCGGCCAATCGCCGATCACGCGCCCGCCGGCAACGCTGCCGCCGAGCAGGAACGCCACGGTGCCGCTTCCGTGATCGCTGCCCGCGGTGCCGTTTCCCTTCACGGTGCGGCCGAACTCGGTCACCACCAGGACGGCGGTCCTTCGCCAGGTCGGTCCCGACGCCTGCCGGAAGGCGTCGATGCCGGCCGAGAGCCGTTGCATCGCAGTGGCCAGCCGACCCTGATCCAGGCCCTGGGCGACGTGGGTGTCCCAGCCGCCGAGCTCGATGCTGCCCAGCCGGAGACTGCCGCCGGAGAGGAGCTCGCCGGCTTTTCGCATCATGGACTCGAAGGCCTGGCTGCCTCTTCGAGCGCCGGGCTCGCCTGCCGTCGCCATCGTCTCCGGCCCGCCGGGCTGCAGCATCTCCGCCTCCTGCAGAGCCCGGCTCAGCAGCGGGTCGGCCTCGTAGAGGTGCGCGATGCGCGCCAGCAGGTCCGGCCCGGCGCCCGGGAGCACGCTCGGCGACCACGACGTGACCTGGCCCGGGCCCTGGAGCAGCAACGGAACGGAGGGGCCGATCGCGATCGCCTCGCCCTGCTGCAAGGCGCCGAGCGCGCGATTGAGCCAGCCGCTGGCGAGCGAGTGGGGCTCGCTCGCGCCGCTATCGAGCACGTCCTGTCCGTCGAAGTGCGAGCGGCTCCGATACGGCGTCGCCGTCGCGTGGAGCGCCAGGAGCTGCCGCTGGTGATACAGGTCGGCCAGCGGAGCGAGGGCGGCGTTCATGGCGAAGAGGTCGTCGAGATGGATCAGCGCCTTCTCCGGCAGGACGAGATCGCCCCGGGCGTCGCCGTAGGAGCGGTCGCCGTAGGGCACCACCGCGGCGAGCCCGTCCAGGGCGCCGCGCAGGAGCACCACGAAGAGTCGCTGGTCGGTGGGAGCCTGCGCCAGCGCCAGGGTCGGCCGGCCGAGCACGCCGGCTCCCAGGACCAGCATCCCCCCACGCAGCATGAACTCCCGTCGGCTGAGCGGCACGCGCGCTACCTCCGCTGGAACTCCGGGCTGACCAGCAGCAGGGCCAGCCCCTCGGCAGGGCTCGGGGCCTCGGCCACCGCCTGCCGGGTGCCCGTCGACAGCACGGGACCGAGGGTACCCGCGGCCTGGCTGCGGGGGTCGACGTACCGCTCGAAGCGTCGCGCCAGCGTGTAGGCCCAGTCGATCCGCTTCATCACGGCGTCGGGCGCGGCCCAGGCGGACGCGACGTCGGGATACCCCGCCGGCGACGGCGCAGCAAAGACCCGATAGTCGAGCGCGTGGAGGCTCCCGAGGCTCTGCCTCTCGTCGGGCTCGTACGCCAGGGCCCGGAAGGTCGATACGCAGTATTCGTAGCTGGTCTTGAGCTTCTCCAGCGGGTGCTGCCAGGCCTCGTCGCAATCGACCAGAGCGCTCATGACGCTCGGCAGGTGCCCATCGGCGTCGAGGAACGCGCGGGCGAGCCGCTCCACGACCCCCGTCGGCGGATCGTCGGCGACGTAGTGCCGCGTCAGCTTGGTGGCGATGAAGCGAGCCGTGGAAGGGTGGCTGGCCAGCATCGTCAGGGCCGCGATCCCCTCCTCCATCCCGCCCTGGTCGAAGGTCCGACCGAGCAGGACCTTGGGCCCCGGCTCGTGCATGAACTCGTGGAACGCGAACTCCGTGACGACCGCCCCCTCGCGGCGTGCCAGGCTCCATCCGGTGAGGATCCGGGCCAGCGCGATCACATCGTGCTGCGTATAGCCGCCGTCCACGCCGAGGGTATGGAGCTCCATCAGCTCCCGGCCCAGGTTCTCGTTGATGCTCTTGCCGCGGCGTACGCCGAGCCGCGAGTCGGGGCCGACCGACTGGGCGTTGTCCAGGTACAGGAGCATCGCCGGGTGGCGGGCCACCGCGAGGAGCATCTCCTTGAACGTCCCGGCGACGTGCGGCCGGATCGCTTCCAGCTCGTACGCATTCACCAGGCCCGCGATCACGGGACGCTGGATGGAGACGCTGAAGTGGTTGCTCCAGAACATCACCTGGCGTTCGTAGAACGGCCGGTCCGTTTGCACGTGGGCCCGGAAGCGCCGCGCGGACTGGTCGCGATAGACGCGCGCGATCTCCTCGCGGCCGATTCCCGCCGCCCGGGCGGAGCGGCCGAAGAGACGCGTCCGGGAGCGCTCCTCCTCCGGGATCCGCACCAGATCGGGAACGCTCGGGCTCCGCAGCTGCTGCTTCAGCCACCCCCGCGGATCCTTCCCGACGTGCTCGAGCTCCCCCGGCCGCGGGCCGAGGCCGAAGCGCGTGGCGGCATGGAAGGCGGTCTCGAGGGCCATGGGCTCGAACTCCTTCGGCGCCGAACCCTGGGCCCCGGGGGGCCGGCGAGGGGCCGTGGATCCAGGTCCTGATACCCCGCGGAGCGGCCCCGGTTGCGCTGCCAGCGCGCGAGGGGCTCTGTGAAGTGCGAAGATGGGAGCGACTGGCGCGCGGGGGTGGGATGTCCGTCTTCGAAGTTCCCGAGGATCTGCGGGGCGACCCCTGGCTCGGGGCCGATCCCTCGAATCCCGAGTATCGGGAGAACCCCGCGCCGTTCCTGCGGCGGCTGCGCGAGGTCGCGCCGGTGAGCCTGACGCCGCTCGGCTCCTGGCGGCTCGCGCGCTACGAGGATTGCGTCCGCCTGCTGAAGGAGGTGAGGAGCGGCGTCCGCTTCGCGGACGGGACGCCCGCCATCGGCGCCCGCTCGAGCGTGGCCGCGGGTCCCGGCGAGTTCATGCTGCAGCAGGATCCGCCGACGCACACGCGGCTGCGTCGCCTCGTCAGCAAGGCGTTCACGCCGCGGGCCGTCGAGGGGCTTCGGGCCCGCGTGCGCGAGAACGTGCGGTCGCTCCTCGACGAGGCGCTGCAGCACGACGAGATCGACGTCATCGCGGTCCTCGCGCTGCCCGTTCCCTCGACGGTGATCTGCGAGATGATGCGCGTGCCGCTCGCCGACCGCCCTCGCTTCACGGGGTGGACGGGGGATGCCACGCACCTGCTCGTTGCGGAGTTCGCACCCGAGGACGTCGTGCTGCGCGGCCTCGCCGCGGCGGGCCAGCTCGCGTCCTACTTCCAGGAGCTGATCGCGGAGCGCCGCGCGAGCCTGGGCGACGACATGCTCTCGCATCTGATCCGCGCCGAGGAGGAGGGGGACCGCCTCTCGCCGAGCGAGCTCCTCACCCAGTCGATCGGGCTCCTGATCGCGGGCTTCGAGACCACGATCGGCCTGATCGGGAACGGCGTCTACCAGCTCCTCCGCCATCCCGACGAGCTCGCCCGGCTGCGGCGCGATCCCGGGCTGATCGCCACGGCCGTGGACGAGTGCCTGCGCTTCGACGGTCCGATTGGCGCCACGCTGCGGATCCTGCACGAGGACGCCGAGTTCTCCGGCGTGCGGATCTCGAAGGACAGCCGGGTGCTGGCGCTGCTCGACTCGGCGAACCGCGACCCGGAGAAGTTCGCCGAGCCCGAGCGCTTCGACGTCGGGCGCACGCCGAACGATCATCTCTCCTTCGGCGGCGGCGTGCACCACTGCCTCGGGGCGCACCTCGCGCGGATGGAGGCGCAGGAAGCGATCGGGGCCCTGGTGGCACGCACGAGCCGGCTCGAGCTGCACGAGACGCGCCGCGAATGGGGCCGTTCGCTCTTCCGGGTGCCGGCGCACCTGCGCGTCGGGGTGAAGGCCGCGTAGCGTCGCCCGGGCGTCACCCCGCCACTCACTTCCAGGCGCGCTGCCCCGGCTTCGGCGGATCCGCCGGCCCGCCGGCGAAGCACTGGGCGATCGCCATCCAGCGCTGCGCCACCTCGCCCGTGACACGAAGCCGGGTGTCGGCGACGTTGCGCACCTGGGTCACGACCTGGCAGAAGTCGAGGGCGGTGCCCTCGACGCGACCGCTCGAGCTCCCCTGGTTCCACTCCCAGATCGCGCCCGAGGGTGCGATCAGGCGGACGTGGGGCGGGGGCCCCGGGACCTCGAGCCGGCGGTTCGCGAAGGTCCAGCCGAAGGTCTTGACTCCGATCACGCAGACGTGTCGGAGGCGGTCGGTGGGGACGCGCTCCACGCGCTTGAGATCGTAGATCTCCTGGCCGTGGGCCCAGGTCTCCATCAGGCGGGCGGTGGTGAACATGCGGACGCCCATGTCGGGCCCGAACCAGGGCAGGCGCCGCTCCGGGTCCGATTCGCCGAGCTGCGTCGCCATGTCGCGACAGCTGGCGTGCCAGCGCGCCAGCAGCTCGTCCGGCGGGACGGGGCCGAGCTCGCGCCGCGCCATCTGCTTCGAGGTCTCGCCCTTCATCATCAGCGCGACGAGCTCGTCGCGGCGCCGGGTGAAGGCCTCGCGGCCCTGGAGCGCGAGCAGCGACACGCGATCGAAGAAGTGAAGGTGCGCCACCACGTCCCAGGGCGTCCAGCTCATGAAGCCGGTCTCGCGCTCCCAGTCCGCGGCCTCCAGCGTGCGCAGGAACCCGTGCAGCTCGTCGGCTTCGGCCAGCAGGTCGACACTCTCTTGCAGCATGGATCGCTCCCCGCCGGCCTCAGACGGCCGCGCGCACGCGCCGCGCGAGGCCCGAGCTCAGGATCTCGGCGGCCTCGGCCACCATCTCCTCCAGGATCTCCTTCGCCGGGCGCTTCTTCGCGAGCATCCCCGCCGTCTGGCCGGCGGCGTTCATCAGGAGCTCGTGGCGCCCGGCCCTCTGGATCGAGTAGACGAGGTCGCGGATCAGGAGGGCCTGCGCTCCCATCGCAAGCGCCTGCAGGCCTTCCCGCTCCCAGGCCTCGATCAGCGGGTTCGCGATGTTGCGCATGGTCTTCCCGCTGTAGAGCCGCGTCACGATGGTGTCCTCGGCGGCGGCGTCGAGGATGCGCTGCTTCTGGAGCTCGGGCTGGTTGGCCTCCTCGGCCACGAGGAACGCCGTGCCGCACCAGGCGGCCTCGGCGCCGATGGCGAGGACGCCGGCCAGCGCGCGTCCGCCGGCGATCCCACCGGCGGCGAGCACCGGCTTGGGCGCGACCGCCTGGATCACCTGGGGCAGCAGCGCCAGCGTGCCGATCTTTCCCGTGTGTCCCCCGGCCTCGGTGCCCTGCGCGACCACGTAGTCCGCGCCGTCGGCGGCCACCTGCCGCGCGGCGCGCACCGTGCCCACCAGCGAGAGGATGGTGGTGCCGTTGGCGCGCAGTGCGTCCGCGAAGGGGCGGGGCGTGCCGAGACCCGACGCGAAGACCGGAACCTCCTCCTCCAGGAGCACCTCGATCTGGGAGCCCGCCCAGCTCTTGCCGGGCTCGACCCAGGACCCGAGCTCCGTCACCTGCGGCGGCGCCTTCTCGAGCTCGATCCCGAGCGAGGCCGCGATGCGTTCCACCGCCTCCACGTGGGCCTTCGGCAGCCGATCCGCGCCGGGCGCGGCGGGGAGCTGCGCGGAGCCTCGCCGCATCAGGAAGTTCGGGGAGAGCAGGAGGTCCACGCCGAACGGCTTGTCGGTGAGCGCGCGGATCTTGCGGATCTCCTGGCGCAGCACCTCCGGCGGGTACGCGACGCCGCCGAGCACGCCGAGCCCGCCGGCGTTCGAGACGGCCGCCGCGAGCTCGGCGGTGGCGACCGACTCGCCCGTTCCGGCGACCGGGCCCATCCCCGCCAGCACCACCGGGAACTCGATGCCGACCCGGTCGCAGAACTCCGTTCGCAGCACCGGACGCGCCATGCTCACTCGCTCCCTTCCGCCCAGGAGGGCTTTCGTCTCTGGAGGAAGGCCTTCATCCCCTCCGCGGCCTCGGGCCGGCTGAAGAGCTCCGCCGAGAGCTTCGAGGTCCAGCGAAAGGCCTCCTTCTGCTCCATCGTGGGCACCCGGTAGACCAGGCTCTTGGCCACGCCGAGGGCGTCGGGGCCTCCCTTGCGGAGGTCCGCCAGCACCTCCTCCACGGCGGCGTCGAGCGCCTCGCGCGGG
Source organism: Myxococcota bacterium (assembly GCA_033853555.1). GTDB lineage: Bacteria > Myxococcota_A > UBA9160 > UBA9160 > UBA9160 > JAWOLJ01. The sequence goes on along the minus strand of JAWOLJ010000085.1, from coordinate 26,312 downwards.
ACCGCGCGGTTGATCAGTCCCAGCTCGGCCGCCCGTGACGCCGAGAAGCGTTGGCCGCGCAGGAAGGCCTCGAGCGCTTCGCCGCGCCGCATCTTCGGCAGACACACCACGGAGATGATGGCGGGCGCCACGCCGAGGCGGACCTCGGTGAAGCCGAACTGCACGTCCTCCGCGGCGATCGAGATGTCGAGCGCTGCCGCGAGGCCGTTGCCCCCGCCCACCACGTGGCCGGCGATGCGCCCGACGATGGGCCGCGGCGAGGTCTGGATCGCCTCCAGCAGCTCGTCGAAGGCCCCGGCGCCCGGCGCGCTCCCGGCGCCACCACCGGAGGTGCCCGAGCGCTCCTTCAGGTTGGCGCCGGCGCAGAAGGTCGAGCCCTCGTTGGTGACCACGAGCGCCCGCAGGCCGGGATCGGCGTTCACGGCCGAGATCGCCTCGAGCAGCCCCCGGATCAGGGCGCCGCCGAGGGCATTCCGGTTCTCCACGTCGACGAGCGTCGCGGTCATGACGCCGCGGGCGGTGGTGATGCGGACCGGATCCATCTCTCTCCTCCGCGGCCTAGCGTCCGTGGAACACGGGCTTGCGCTTCTCCAGGAACGCCGCGACGCCCTCTCGCAGGTCGGAGCTCGCGAGGTTCACGCTCTGCGCGGTGGCCTCGGCGTCGAGGGCTTCCGAGAGGCCGATCGAGAGCGCGTTGGAGAGCATCCGCTTGCTGCTCTGGAGCGCGAGCGGCGGACCGCTCGCCAGCCGCTCGGCCCAGTCCGCGACGAAGCGGTCGAGCTCGGCGTCGGGGACGACGCGGTTCACGAGCCCGAGTCCCTCGGCCTCGCGCGCGGAGAGGATCTCGCCGAAGAACGCGAGCTCCTTGGCCTTGTGCAGGCCGACGAGGCGCGGGAGCAGCCAGCTCCCGCCGAAGTCGAGCGAGAGGCCGCGGCGCACGAAGATCTGCGAGAAGCGCGCGCTCTCGGCGGCCACCACGAGGTCGCAGCCGAGCGCCAGGTTCATCCCGGCGCCGACGGCGTCGCCGTTCACCTTGGCGAGGGTGGGCTTCGCGACGGCGTGGAGCGCGAGCGCCGCGGCGTTCACCGCGAGCATCGCGCGCATGGGATGCGTGTCCCGCGGCATCTCGGCGAGGTCGGCCCCGGCACAGAACGCCGCGCCGGCTCCGGTCACCACCAGCACACGGTCCTCCGCGCTCTCGGAGACCTCCTGGAACCGGCGCTGGAGCTCGGGCCACAGGCCGGACGGGACGGCGTTCTTCCGGTGGGGGCGGTTCAGGGTGAGGGTCGCGACGCCGCTGGCGCTGCGCTGGAACAGGATCTCGCTCAAACCGCGCCTCGCGGCGGATCCCGGCAGGACCCGTACAGGTAATTTCGATTGCCTTCTGTTACCCCAGATGTTACCTGTCTGTCAATCACGATCCACCCAGCCCCGGAGCGATCATGCAGGCACCCTCTCTTCTCGCGCCGCCTCTGCGATCGAACCTCGACACGCGCTCGGAGCCCTTCGCCGAGAACCGCGCCGCCATGCTCGAGAAGCTGGCGGAGATCGACCGCTTGCTCGACGAGGCCGAGGCCGGCGGCGGCGCCTATCACCACGAGCGCCTCGCCAAGCGCGGGAAGCTCCCGGTGCGGCAGCGCATCGCGCTGGCGCTGGACCCCGACAGCCCCTTCCTCGAGATCAGCCCGCTCGCGGCCTACAACTCCTCCTACACCATCGGCGGCGGCGCCGTGCTCGGGATCGGCGTCATCGCCGGGATCGAATGCGTGATCTTCGCCAACGACCCGACGGTGCTCGGCGGCGCGCTCACCCCCTACGCCGCGAAGAAGTGGATGCGCGCGCTCCAGATCTCGCGCGAGAGCCGCATTCCCTACGTGAGCTTCGTCGAGTCGGCGGGCGCCGACCTGCGGATGCAGAGCGCAACGCGCAGCCGGGGAGAGGGGGGCGCCCCGGCCGGCGGAGCGCGGGTGGAGCACTTCGCGGAGACCGGCCGCTTCTTCTACGAGATGATCGAGCTCTCGAAGCTCCGCATTCCCACGGTCTGCGTGGTCTTCGGCTCCTCGACGGCCGGGGGCGCCTACCAGCCGGGCATGTCGGACTACAACATCGTGATCAAGGAGCAGTCGAAGATCTTCCTGGCAGGCCCTCCGCTGGTGAAGATGGCGACGGGCGAGGAGAGCGACGACGAGACCCTGGGCGGCGCGAAGATGCACGCGGAGGTCTCGGGCCTGGGCGAGTACTTCGCGGAGGACGAGCGCGACGCCTGCCGCCTCTGCCGCGAGGTGATCTCGCACCTGAACTGGCGAAAGGCCGCCCCGCCACCGAGCCTGCGCGCCGATCCGCCGCTCTACGATCCAGAGGATCTGCTCGGCTTGATGAGCCCGGACCTGCGGCGGCCGGTGGACGTGCGCGAGCTCATCGCCCGCGTGGCCGACGGCTCGCGCTTCGAGGAGTTCAAGCCGCGCTACGGCACGACCCTGGTCTGCGGCTGGACCAGCGTCCACGGCTATCCGCTCGGCATCCTCGGGAACAACGGTGTGCTCGATCCCCAGTCGGCGGAGAAGGCTGCGCACTTCATCCAGCTCTGCAACCAGGTCGACACGCCCCTGCTCTTCCTCCAGAACCTGACGGGCTTCGTGGTGGGGCGCGACTTCGAGCAGGCGGGCATCATCAAGAAGGGCTCGCAGATGATCAATGCCGTCACCAACTCGACGGTGCCACACATCACCCTGATCTTCGGGAACTCCTACGGCGCCGGCACCTACGCCATGTCGGGCCGGGCCTTCAACAACCGGTTCACCTTCCTGTGGCCGAGCGCGAAGATCGCCGTGATGGGCGGGAAGCAGATCGCGGGCGTGATGTCGATCGTGCGCCGGGCCCAGGCGGCGCGGAAGGGCGAGCCGTTCGACGAGGAAGCGGACGCCAAGATCGTGGCCGCCGTCGAGGCGGCCCAGGAGCGGGGCTCGCTGGCGCTCGAGGCGACGGGCGCCATCAGCGACGACGGCATCATCGATCCCCGCGACACGCGGACGGTTCTCGGCATCTGCCTCTCGCTGGTGAGCAATGGACCCATCGAGGGTGCCAGGGGATACGGAGTGTTCCGGCTGTGAGCTTCTCCACGCTTCTGATCGCGAATCGGGGCGAGATCGCGCGGCGCGTGATGCGGACCGCGCACGACATGGGGATCCGCTGCGTGGCGGTGTACACCGCCGCCGACGCGAGCGCGCCCTTCGTGCAGGAGGCCGACGAGGCGGTGCGGCTCCCGGGCTCCTACCTGGACGGGAAGGCCATCCTCGAGGCGGCGCGCGCCTCGGGAGCCGGCGCGATCCACCCGGGCTACGGCTTCCTCTCGGAGAACGCGGGCTTCGCGACCGAGGTCCTGGCGGCGGGGCTCGTCTGGGTAGGCCCCTCGCCCGAGGCGATCCAGCGCATGGGCGACAAGCTCGCCGCCAAGGCGCTGGCGAGCGAGGTGGGGGTCCCGACGCTTCCCGGGGCGGAGGACGTGCGCGACGCCGCGGCCGTCGGCTTCCCGCTGCTGGTCAAGGCCGCGGCGGGCGGCGGCGGAAAGGGCATGCGGATCGTCCACGCGGCCCCGCAGCTCGCGGAGGCCGTGGCCGCCGCACGGCGCGAGGCGAAGAGCGGATTCGCCGACGAGCGCGTGTTCCTGGAGCGCTACGTCCCGCGGGCGCGGCACATCGAGATCCAGATCCTGGGCGACGCCCACGGCAACGTGGTGCACCTCGGAGAGCGCGAGTGCTCGATCCAGCGCCGCCATCAGAAGATCCTGGAGGAGTCGCCCTCGCCCCGGGTCGACGCGGAGCTGCGCGAGCTGATGGGACAGGCGGCGCTGCGTCTGGCGGGCGCGTTGCACTACCGCTCCGCGGGGACCGTGGAGTTCCTGTTCGACGACGAGACCGGCGAGTACTTCTTCCTCGAGGTGAACACGCGCCTCCAGGTGGAGCATCCCGTGACGGAGCTCGTCACCGGGATCGATCTGGTGCGCGAGCAGCTCCGGATCGCGGCCGGCGAGCCCCTGGGCTACGGGCAGACGGCGATCTCCTTCCGGGGCTCGGCCATCGAGGCGCGGCTCTATGCCGAGGACCCGGGCAACGACTTCCTGCCCGCCACCGGGACGCTCGTGGCCTTCGAGCCGGCTCCGACGCCCGCCGTGCGTTGGGATTCGGGCGTCACCGCCGGCTCCGTGATCGGCACGGACTTCGATCCGATGCTCGCGAAGGTGATCGCCCACGGCCCGAGCCGGGCCGAAGCGGCGGGCCGCCTGGCCCTCGCTCTCGAGCGCCTGCATCTGGGCGGTGTCACCACCAACCGCGACTTCCTGGTGGCGACGTTGCGCACGCCGCAGTTCCTGGCGGGCGACACCACCACGGACTTCATCGAGCGCGTGAAGCCGCCGCGGCGGGTCGTGCTGGCGGCGGACGAGCTCGAGCGCCTGGCACAGGCCGCGGCGCTCTGGGTGCAGGGGGCGAACCGGGCGAACGCGCAGGTCCTGGCCGATGTGCCCTCGGGCTGGCGCAACGCACGGCTTCCCCAGCAGAGCCTCTGCCTCGAGTACGGGAGCGAGAAGCTCCGCATCTCCTATCGCTCCCGGCGCGACGGGAGCTTCCTCGTGGAGCGCGCCGGGGGGGGCGAGCCGGCGCCGGCGCGCATCCACGCCTGGGATCCGCGTGGCATCGACGTCGAGATCGACCGCCGGCGCCTGCTCGCGCGGATCACGCGGTCGGGAGACCGCCTGGTGGTGCACGGCCCGCGCGGCGACGTGGAGCTCGCGATCGAGCCGCGCTTCGTGGTGCCGGGCCGCAGCGAGACCCAGGGGGGCTTCGTGGCCCGCATGCCGGGCAAGGTGATCGACCTTCGCGTCCGGGTGGGCGACGCGGTCCAGGCGGGCCAGACGCTGGTCGTCCTCGAGGCGATGAAGATGGAGCACCCGATGAGCGCGACCGCCGATGGTGTCGTGACCGAGGTGCGTGTCGCGCTGGGCGATCAAGTGGAGAGCGGCGCGCTGCTGCTGGTCGTCGAGCCGGCCGGCGGCGCCGAAGCGGGAGGATCGTGATGGCGGCCCCGATTCGCATCGCCAACTGCTCCGGGTTCTTCGGCGACCGCCTCTCCGCGGCGCGGGAGATGGTGGAGGGCGGGCTCATCCACGCTCTCACGGGCGACTGGCTGGCCGAGCTCACCATGCTGATCCTGGCGCGCACCCGGGCCAAGCGACCCGGGGGTGGCTACGCGCGCACCTTCGTCGCGCAGATGGAGCAGGTGATGGGCGCCTGCCTCGACAAGGGCATCAAGGTGGTGTCGAACGCCGGCGGGCTCGATCCGGACGGCTGCGCCGACGCCGTGGCGGCGGTCGCGCAGAAGCTCGGACTGCACCCGAAGATCGCCTACGTGCGCGGTGACGATCTGATGCCGCGCATGGAGGAGCTCCTGGCCAGCGACCAGCTTCGCCACTTCGAGAGCGGGGAGCCCATCAAGGAGGCGCGCTTCCTCACCGCCAACGCCTACTTCGGCTGCTGGGGGATCGTCGACGCGCTCTCCCGCGGCGCGGACATCGTGATCACGGGCCGGGTCACCGACGCGGCCGTCGCGTGCGGGCCGGCGGCGTGGCATCACGGCTGGAAGCGCACCGACTGGGACGCGCTGGCGGGCGCCGTGGTGGCGGGCCACGTGATCGAGTGCGGCACCCAGGCCACCGGGGGCAACTACTCGTTCTTCACCGAGGTGCCCGGAATGGAGCGCACCGGCTTCCCGTGGGCCGAGGTGGCGGAGGACGGCTCATCAGTAATCGGGAAGCACGACGGCACGGGCGGGGAGGTGTCGATCGCGACGGTGACGTCGCAGCTCCTCTACGAGATCGGCGGGCCGCGCTACTTCGGCCCGGACGTCACGGCGCGCTTCGACACGATCGAGCTCGAGCAGATCGCGCGCGATCGGGTGCGAATCCACGGCGTCGCGGGCGAGCCGCCGCCGCCGACCCTCAAGGTGTGCCTGAACCGCGCTGGCGGCTTCCGCAACGACCTCAACGTCTGCCTGGTCGGCCTCGACATCGAGGCCAAGGCGAAGCTGGTCGAGGACGCATTCTGGCGGGCGTGCCCCTTCGCCCCGAAGGACTTCGCGCAGGTGACCACGCGTCTCGTGCGCACCGACAAGCCCGACCCCGCGACCAACGAGGAGGGCGTCGCCATCTTCCGCATCAGCGTGAAGGACCCGGATCCGAACAAGGTCGGCCGCGCCTTCTCGGATGCGATGATGGAGCTCGCGCTCGCCACCATCCCGGGCTTCTTCGGCGTGGGCGGCGGCCCCGGTGAGGCCCGACCTTTCGGTGTGTACGAGCCGGCCATGATCCCCGCGGCGACGGCGCCGCAGGAGGTGGTGATCCTCGGCGGCGAGACCCATCGGGTCTCCTCGGTGATCCCCACCGCGGCGGTCCAGGTGGAGGGCCGCCAGGGCCCGCGGGCCGAGCTCCCGCGCGGCCGCGCCGTGCGCGCCCCCCTCGGCCGGGTCTTCGGCACGCGTTCCGGCGACAAGGGTGGGGACGCCAACCTCGGGGTCTTCGCGCGGAGCGACGCGGCGTGGGCCTGGCTCGACGAGAAGCTCACCACCGAGCGCCTGCGCGAGCTCCTGCCCGAGGTGCGAAGGCTCCCGATCGACCGTCATCGCCTCCCCGCGCTGCGCTCGCTCAACTTCGTGATCCACGGGCTGCTGGAGGAGGGCGTCGCGGCCTCGACGCGTCAGGATCCGCAGGCCAAGAGCCTGGGCGAGTGGCTGCGCGCACGGGTGGTGGAGCTGCCGGAGGCGCTCCTCGCTTGAGCAGCAACGGGCCCGAGCCGCGCGGGCGCCTGCGCCTTCCGGGCGCGCGTGCTCCGAAGCCGCTCCTCGACCCCGAGATCGAGCGGCGGCTCACCTCGCGACAGCGCGAGCTCCTCGACGCCCTCGAGGAGCTCGTGGTGAGCGGGGGGCTCGCGGGCCTCACCATGGCGGAGATCGCGGCGCGCATGAACTGCTCGCTCCGCACGCTCTACGGGATCGCCGAGAGCAAGGAGGAGCTCTTTCTCGCCGTGGTGGATCGCCGGCTGCACCGGATCGGCCGCCGCGCCGTCGCCTCCCTCGACGCCGCGCTCCCGCCGATGGATGCGCTGCGCGCCTACATGCGAGCGGTGAGCGAGGCCATCGATCCGGAGCGCAGCGCGTTCTCGCGGGAGTTCGCCGACCTTCCCGGTGGGCAGCGCATGCTCGATGCCCACGAGGGCTACGTGACGGCCGTGGTCCGGAGCCTGCTCGACCGGGCGGTGAGCGAGGGGCAGATCGCGCCCTGCGACACCGCCTCGATCGCCCACGTGCTGGCCGGTCTCGGTCGCGAGTTCGCGCGGCCGGAGGTCGCCGAGGTCGCCAAGACCTCGCCCCAGGCAACCGTGGAGGAGATCGCCGACGTCATCCTGCGCGGGCTCGTCGCCCGCTCGGCCGCCGAGGTCGCGCGGCGTCGCGCGAAGCCCCGGCGAGGAGCGCCCTCCTGACCGTCAGCCCTGGGTGGGCAACGAGCCGATGAAGTCCATCTTCCCGAGCTCGACCCCGTTGTGACGCAGGATGGAGTACGCCGTGGTGGCGTGGAAGAAGAAGTTCGGGATCGCCACGTGGACCAGGTAGTCGGTTCCGGTGAGCCAGCGCCCCTGGAGCCAGGGCGGGGACACCCTTCGCGAGTCGGCACCCGCGAGGTCCTTCTCGCCGACCGTCGCCAGGAAGCCCGTGCACTTGCGGATCCGCTCCCGCAGCTCCGCGAACGTCTTCTCGGTGTCCGGGTGGGAGGGTGCCTGCTTCCCTCCGAGGTAGGCCGCGGCGTACTTCGCCTGGTCGCAGGCCGACTGCACCTGCTGCGCGAACGTGTACTGGTTCGGCGCGAGCCGGGCCTGCGCCAGCACGTCGACGTCGAACGACCGGGCCTTCGCGTACTCACCGGCCTTGTCCATCCACTTCTCCAGGTTCTCGAGGGTCTTGGTGAACAGACGGATGGCGTCGTGGGCGGTCATGGATCCTCCTGCGGGTGGGCGCGACCGAGACGCTACCAGGATCGGGGTCGTCCGCACGTCGCGGCGGAGGCGGGGCGAGGTGTGGCGCTTGCCGCCCGGGCCCCGCCCGGTCACGATGCGGGGGGAGGCGCCCATGCGGATCATCGACGCCGACTCCCATCTCTACGAGCCCCGTACGCTCTGGGCGGAGCACACCGAGCGTGCATGGCGAGATCGCGCGCTCCGGATCGAGGACGACGCGATCGGCTACGCATGGCTCTGCTTCCAGGGCCGTCGCATCGAGGCGCTGGGCGTCCACCAGCCGGGCGACGTGGCGCAGTCCGGCCGCTTCCGTGAGCGGATGCGCCGGGAGCTCCCGCCCGAGCGTCGCTACGACGAGCGGCCGGCCGACTTCTCCGATCCCACGGCGCGCGTAGCGCTGCTGGACCGGCTCGGCATCGACGCCTCGGTCGTGTTCCCGAACTGCGGGATCATGTGGGAGCGGGCCCTGGCGCACGATCTCGAGGCCACGCGGATCAACATGAGCGCATGGAACCGCTTCGCCGTCGAGCTCGCCGAAGCCGGGGGCGGGCGCTTGCATCCCGTGGCCCACGTGACGCTGCGCGACGTCGCGTGGCTGGAGCGCGAGCTCCGAAGGCTGGCGGCGGCCGGTGTGCGTCTCGCCATGATCGCGCCGGCGCTGGTCGACGGGCGGCGGCTCTCGCACCCCCAGCACGAGCGCGCCTGGGCGGCGTTCGCGGACCTCGGGATCGCGCCGGTCTTCCACGTGGCCCAGTATCCGCAGCCCTTCGACGAGGCCTGGAACGACGGCGATCCCGACTGGTCGAACCCTCTCCTCTCGTCGGTGTTCCTGTGGACGGCGCCGGCGCTGGCGCTCGCGGACCTGGCGGCCCGCGGCGTGTTCGAGCGGCACCCGCGGCTGCGCCTCGGCGTGGTGGAGCTCCTCGCGGGCTGGCTTCCCGGCTTCCTGCTGATGCTCGACGCCGGCTTTTCCTTCCACGAGAGCTTCAATGGCGCGCCTCTGACCGCGCTCGCGCTGCGGCCGAGCGAGTACGTGCGCCGCCAGGTCCGGGTGGCAGCCTTTCCCTTCGAGCGACCGGACCGCCTCGCGACACAGGTGGGCGACATCTTCTGCTTCGGCAGCGACTACCCGCACCCCGAAGGGCTGGCGCGACCGATCGAGGAGATGCAGCAGGCCTGCGGCCTCACCTCGGCCGGGGCGGCGCCGGGCCTCTTCGGCGGGAACGCCGCCTGGCTCCTCGGCGCCTGAGCCGGCAGCCGTGACCCCGGGCCTCCATGGCGGGCGCGCCCCGAATGCCGTCGCTCGACCCCGGGTCGAGGCCGAGCCCGAGCTACGCGCGGATCCGCTCCTCCACCCAGCGCACGAGCTCGTCCAGGAGATCGCGACGCGAGACGTCCCGGGGAGGATCGAGCACCGACTGCAGGATCGTCGAGCTGACGAGGTTGATCACCAGGTGCATCGAGGCTTCCGAGAAGTCGGCGCGCACGAAGCCACCGGCCCGCTCGCGCACCTGCTGGGAGAAGCGCAGCAGCCGCTCGCCGATGGCCTCGATCGCGGGAATCTGGTTGGTGTAGGGCACCTGGTGCAGGAACACGGAGACGAGCTCCTTCTCCCGCGACACCGTGTCGTGGATGAGCTCGATCCAGCGGCGAACGGCGTCGGCGCGCCGCGCGGACATGACGCGCGGGAGGCCCTCCTCGAGCCGGGCCAGGACGCGCTGCACCAGGCGCTCGGCGACCTGGGCCACGATCGCGTCCTTGCCCGGGAAGTACTCGTAGAGCGAGGCGACGTTCACCCCGGCGCGCGCCGCGATGTGGTTGGTGGTGGTGCTGGCGTAGCCCCGCCGCGGCAGAAGCCCAGTACAGGCCGTCACCAGGGCCTCGAAGGTCTCCCGGGAGCGGTCCTGCACCGGGCGCTTTTTCGGAGCGAGGTCCGGGGTCTTGCGGGACGATCGCATGGGCGGCTCCAGCGGAGGGCGAACCCGAGCAATCCGAGCAGTTGCTTGGATTAGCCTAGAGGGCGAGCGTTCGGGAGGCCCGCCCATGACCGCCGAATCCCGCCCGATGCCGGCCGCACCCAGGGAGCCCCTGGCGCGCCTGAAGCGGCGCCTGGTGCAGGAGATCGAGGCCGGCGGCGGGCGACACGACGAGCCCGCGATCTACGGCGGCGAGCCGGGCGATCCCGGCCTGGTGGGCGGACCGGGGAGCCTGTCGTGGGAGCTCCACGGGGATCTCGCGAGCCTCGTTCTCGGCGGAACCGCCGCCATCCTGATGGAAGTGCTGCACCCCTCGGTGATGGCGGGGGTCTTCACGCAGTCGAGCTACCGCAGCGAGCCTCTGCGTCGCGCGCAGAACACGCTCGGCTACGTGCTGCGCACGACCTTCGGCAGCACGCCCGCCGCCACGCGAGTGATCGAGGGAGTGAAGCGCGTGCACGCCCGCGTCCAGGGAACCCGCGCCGACGGCGTGGCCTACCGGGCGCTCGATCCCGAGCTGATCGCCTGGGTGCACACCTGCATTCCGTGGGCGGTGATGGGCGCCTACGAACGCACCCGGCGAATGCTCCGTACGGAGGAGAAGAACCGCTACCTGGCGGAGCAGGCGGTGGTGGGCCGCATGGGCGGCGCCGAGCGCGTGCCCGAGACGGTGGACGAGCTCCACGACTACGTGGAGTCGATGCGCGAGAAGCTCGCCTTCAACGAGCAGACGCGGAGCTTCCTCGAGTTCCTGGCGGGACGAAGCGAAGAGCTCCCGGCCGGCCGGCGCGAGCGCCTGGACCGCTGGATCGCGATCCGCGCCTCGATGAGCCTGATGCCCGAATGGGCCCGGCGCCTCACGGGCACGAACCAGCCCGGCTTCGTGCGACGCCTCGGCTTCGAGCCGTTGGATCGCCTCAAGGCCTGGGTCATCCGCTGGGCGTATCCGGAGCTGCCCTGCAAGCGGATCGCGCTCGCCCGGGCCTGCGGCGCGCCGCTCACGGAGGATCTCGGCCGCGAGGGCGCTAGAGTGGGAGCGTGAGGACGCTCCGCTTCAGCTTCGACTACATCTCGTCGAACGCCTACCTCGCCTGGACGCAGCTTCCGGCGCTGGCGGCGAAGCACGGCGTGACCGTGGAGCCCGTGCCGGTTCTCTTCGCCGGCCTGCTGGAGGCCCACGGCCAGCTCGGGCCGGCCGAGGTGCGGCCGAAGGCGCTCTGGATGTTCAAGAACAACGTGCGAAAGGCCGCGCTCCTCGGTGTACCGCTGAACCCGCCGGCCTTCCATCCCTTCAACCCGCTGCTGGCGTTGCGAGTCTCCTCGCTGCCGCTGCCGCGGGAGGCGCGGAGCGCGCTCGTCGGCGCGCTCTTCGAGGCCGTGTGGGTGCGCGGCCTGCACGTCAGCGAGCCCGCGGTGGTGGCGCGCGTGGCGGCGGAGGCCGGCCTGGACGGCGCCGATCTCGTCGCGCGCGCCGCGCTGCCGGAGACCAAGGCGCGACTGCGGGCGCAGACCGACGAGGCGATCGCGCGCGGTGTCTTCGGTGTGCCCTCGATGGAGATCGACGGCGAGCTCTTTTGGGGCTACGACGACTTCCCCTGGCTGGATCTCTTCCTGGCGGGCAACGATCCGCTCGCGGCGCGCGGGGACCTCCGGGACCCGCGGCCGGTGGCGCCGTCGGCGATGCGGCGCCGCATGCGATTGGACGCCCGCTGACACCGGGGGTTACCGACATCGCCTCGTGACGGCTCGACGGAGGTCGGCGGCGCGACATCCCCCCGCGGGTGGCACGGGCTCCGCTGCGCCGACATCCCTCTCGCCTCTCGCGCGTCGCCGGGCGTAGAATCGCCGCGCGAGACGTCGGCTGGTGCCGCATCGGACGGCTCGTACCGACGCATCGCAGGCTCGGGTGTCGCGATGCGCACACGCTTGCCGCAGCTCTGCTCCGTTCTCGGCGTGACGCTCCTGGCCGCGGCCCTCCGGGGCTGCGGGGCGGGCTTCGTCCAGCAGGTGGTGGATCCCTCGCCGCCCACCGATCCCTGGATGAAGGCCATCGGCGACCTGAACGGTGACGGGAAGCCGGATCTCGTGCTCTGCGGGAGGGACGGACCGCTGGTCTGGTACCAGAACCCGACCTGGGTGCGCCACACGATCTCGAGCGCGACCGGCCCGGGCGGCAGCAGCACCGGAATCGCGATCGCCGACGTCGACGGCAACGGATCGCTCGACGTCGTGCTCGCGAACGGCGTGTGGTTCGCGAATCCGCTCCCGTCCGGCGATCCGGTGAACGACACCTGGGTGCGTCACCAGATCGACCAGACGGGGGGCCACGACGTCTTTGCGGTCGATCTCGACGGCGACGGCCGGGTGGACGTCGTGAAGCGGGACCAGGGAGCCTACGGCGACGTGATCCGGGTGTTCCGTCAGGAGCCGGGCGACACCTGGAGCGAGCGCGACATTCCGGCTCCTGCCGGCGAGGGGCTGGCCGTGGGCGACCTGGACGGAGACGGCGATCCCGACATCGCGATCGGCGGCACGTGGTACGAGAACGATGGGGACATCGTGAGCGGTGCGTGGACCCCCCACCTCTATTCCGATTCGTACGATTATCCCAACGTGGTGGTGCAGATCGCGGACATCGCGGGATCGAGCCGCGCGGACATCGTGCTCTCGCCGTCCGAGCCGGCCGGCGGAAGCTACCGGATCTCCTGGTTCGAGAACCCGGCGGATCCGACGGGAATCTGGCCGGAGCACGTCCTGGTCGATCCGGTCGAGACCGTGGTGCACGGTCTCGCGGTCGCCGACTTCGATCTCGACGGCCATCCGGACATCGCCTACGCGCAGATGAACCAGGGCGCGGACCCCGACGCGGTGCGGGTATTGCTGATGCGCGGCATGACCGAGTACGTGGGCCTGGAGATCTCGGAGCAGGGCTCGCACGAGCTACGCACCGCGGACCTCGACGGCGATGGCCGCCCCGATCTTTTCGGCGCCAACTGGAACACGGCCCAGGCGCCGGATCACGCGGTCCCGAAGATCTGGCTGAATCGCCAGCCCTAGCGCCCGCGGGACGCCGAGGCGTCCGTTCGGCGTGGCGCTGCGCTCCGCCCGTCGCGAGGGACGGCTCAGGCGGCGGCGGCCTCCAGGCGGCGCAGGGCGTCGCGCGCCGCGCGATGGCCCATGCGCATGAAATCGGGCCAGCGGCTGCGATCGATGAAGCTCTCGTAGAACTTCGCGCCCCGGACCTCGTCGTACGGCACGGGGTGGATCAGCCTCAGGCGGTCGCCCAGGAGGCGCATGTTCTCGCGCGCGAGCTCGAGGTAGACGCACCAGCGGAGCTGACCGCTCGCGCGCAGCACCGCGAAGCTCCGCTCGCGCCAGGCGCCGATGTTCTCGCCGTCGAAGTCGGTCGGACAGTAGGAGTTCACGCCCAGCACCAGGTCGAGGGGCTCCTCGAGGTCGACGAGCGGGCGCACGGGAAAGATGCTCACCACGCCGCCGTCGCCGTAGTAGTGGCGTCCGATGCGGACCGGCTCGACGAAGAGCGGGATCGAGATGGCCGTGCGGACCGCGCGCGCGACGGCGAGCCCGGGCGTCGTGCGAGTGCCCAGGTACTCCACGCGATTGAGATCGACGTTCCAGGCCACGGCGTGGAGCGGTACCTTGGTGCCGCCGAGCGTGCGATTGCCGAGACGTCGCCGGTACGTGCGCTCCACTGCCTCGCCCTGGAGCAGGCCGCCGAAGCCGCGGAAGCCCCGCAGCCCGGCCCGCAGGAGCTGTCCCCATCCGGGATCCACGTAATCCCGCGCGCGGACCGAGAACCAGAACTCCGCCATCTCCTCCGCGGAGAGACCGCAGGCCCAGAGCGAGCTGAAGAGCATGGCTCCGGAGCAGGCGCTGATGGCGGCCACCTCGAGCCCCGCCTCCTCGAACGCTCGCTTCACCCCGCAGAGTGCCGAGGTGGCGCCGCTCCCGCCCGACGCGACGAGGCCGATGCGCTTGGCCCGAAGGGCAGGGAGGGGACGCGGCTCGAGCTTCGGGAAGATCGTGCCGGCATCGACCGCCGGCGGTGCATCCGAGAGCCGAAGCATCTGCCGCCCGATCAGGCGAGCAAAGGAGAGGTCTTCCCGCAGATCCTCCAGCAGATCGCCCACGAAGCCTCCTGCGCCGAAGAGCAGGCGCAGGTTGTTCGGCTCGAGCGCGTCGCCGACCCGGCTCATCCTCCTCCCTCCGCCGGCCGGCCCGAGGCTCAGTGGCCTTGGGTCTTCAGGCGCGTGGTGTCGTAGTAGCGCTTGGTGTCCGTGATCGGGAAGGCACCCGAGTTCGCGGTCCCGGCCTGAACCGTGTTCGAGTTGTTGTTCTGCAGGTTCACGATCATGAAGGCGACGTGGTTCAGGACCTGCAGCCCCTTGTTGCCGTCCACCGGGCTGTCCTCGGACCACTGCAGCGCCCAGCTGATGATCTTGTAGGGGGCTCCGGCGCGATCGTAGGCGATGACGAACAGCGGGTGCATCGTCTCCTTGTCGTACCACATCTTCTTCCGGCTGTACGGATGGCCCTTCTGCTTCGGGATGTCGTCGAGCTCGAAGGCCGTCCGCTTCTGCCACTGCTCATCCACGAAGACCATGGCCTTGTAGGGCCCGAAGCGGCAGGCGTCGAACTCGCTCTCGGTGCCGAGCCGGCTGAACGAGGTCGCGCCGTTCGGCTCGAAGTTCCTGGGGAAGCAGCTTCGCTTCGTGTTCATGGCACCGAGCTTCGTGCTCTCTCCCTTGAACTCCCAGGCCTGATCGGTCACGTAGCCCGAGAAGCCGTAGAAGTCCTCGAGGGTGAACTCCGTCCCGAGGAGCGAGTCGGACTTCTGGGCGGCGGCGATGCGGCGCACGCGGCGAAGCGCTGGCACGTAGGCCCAGGTGTCGTCCGCCCTGCCGTCGGTGTAGCGGTAGAGCAGGAACATGGTGCCCTGGAGGTCGAACGGCGCCTTCACGTCGAAGAACTCCGCCCACTCGAGATCGGTGTTGGGCTCCACGTCGGTGGTCGCGGGCAGCAGATCGGCGCGATGGCTGAAGAAGGTGCGGCGATACTCGCCCTGACCGAGGCGCCAGCGCTCGTTCCCGAAGTTCCGCATGTAGCTGAAGCCCCAGTGGGGGTAGTTCAGGCCGGCGCCCTGCCAGCGGTAGTTCACGTCCCAGGCCAGCTTGAGAGCGAACTGGGGATCGCTCTCCTTGAGATCGCAGGCGTGGTTGGTGGCCTTCGTGGCCCACTCGGAGTAGGGGAACGGCTGGCCCGCGGTGTAGTTCACCAGGTAGCCCTTTTCGTCGAGCGAGGCCTGGCAGGCATACGCCACCGTCGCCTCGACATACTTCGGGTGCGGCGGGTAGTCCTCGGGCTTGACGATGGTCATGTTGAGGCCGTCGAAGTTCTCGACCGCGTACGGATAGATCTCGTCCGGGACCAGGCCCTTGACCTTGTCCTTGTTGGCGGCCGAGATCACGTCGCCGGGAGCCACGTCCGCCCGGGCCTTCTCTCCCGCCGCCACCAGGGCGATGGCGATTGCTGCCGCGAGCATCCCGAGTCGTCGCATGGCTCCCTCCTCACCTCGAGCGCCCGGGACCGGACGGCCGGGCGCCTCGCAGAGCGAATCCGCGGCGGACGCACGCTGCGCTGATCGAGCGGCGGGCGGATCTCGGGAGCCTGTCGCTGCATGTCTCGTGCCGGTTGGAGTGGCGTGCCGTCGAGGATCTGGGCGCTCTGCGGGGGCAGGAGCGCGGCGCTTTGTCACGCCGCGGATCGCGTGCGTCGCACCTGGCTCGGCCGGCCGAGCTGCACGTCGAGGGCGAGCGTGAGGCAGCGGCAGCCGCCGCCGGCCTTCAGGAACTCGTCCACCGGCGAGATCACCACGTCGAAGCCCCAGGCCTCGAGGCGATGCCCGACGCGAGGCGAGCAGCTCGGCATGACCACGCGCTCGCCGATCACCACCGAGTTCGCCATGAAGCGGAGCGCCTCGTCCTCCTCCAGCACCAGGGGCTCCGGCACCAGCGCCTCGATCACGCGCCGCCCGTACGCGTCCCATCCCATGGGCGCCACGATGGCGCGGCGGTCGTCCAGCGGACAGAAGGTGAGATCGAGGTGGTAGAGGCGCGGGTCCACGAGCTCGATCGAGCGCACCGCAACGCCGAGGAGCCGGGAGAGGATCGCATGGCTCGCGGCGTCGGAGCGGAAGCGATAGCCGGAGAGCAGCACGTCGCCGAAGGGGAGCGCGTCGCCGGCGCCCTCGTGGCACACGCCTTCGGGCAGCCGATCCACCTGGAAGCCTCGGGTCTCCGCCCACATCACGTCGAGCGGCGTCTCGGCCTGGCGTTCCGGGTGGCGGAAGCGGCTCGGGACGAACCGACGCCCGTTCACGATGCCGGCGTTGGCCGTGAAGACGAGATCGGGGACGCCCGGCGCGGGGGCCTGGCGCTCGATCTGCGCGCCCGCGGCCTCGAGGTTCTCGACCAGCTTCTCCCACTGCGCTCGAGCGCGCTCCCGCGCGACCTTCACCTCCCGGTGCATCCATGGGTTGATCTCGTAGAGCACCCCGAAGTGGTCGGGCGGACAGGTCAGATAGCGGTATCCCCAGGAGAGACGGGCCATCTCCGCACCTCAGCCGCAGAGGCGGCCCACCAGGTCGCGCAGGAAGAGCCCCACGTCGGTCACGATGCCGAGCGCCTGGTGGCTGCCGCGGTCGGCGAGCTTCGTCACCACGGCCTGGTTGATGTCCACGCAGAAGGTCTCCACCCCCGCCGGCAGGCAGTTTCCGGTGGCGATCGCGTGGAGGGTCGAGGCCAGCATGAGCGCGACGGCGACGCCGGGAAGCCGGGCGCGCATCGCGTCCGCGGCCTCGATCACGTTGGCGTGGACGTCGGGAAGCGGGCCGTCGTCGCGGATGGAGCCGGCCAGCACGAAGGGCACGTCTCGTCGCACGCACTCGTACATCACGCCGGCGCGCACGTAGCCGTCGGCCACCGCCTTCGCGATCGAGCCCCGGCGCCGCACCTCGTTGATCACGCGCAGGTGGTTGGAGTGGCCGTGCTCGGTGCCTGCTCCCGAGCCGATCGAGATGCCGAGCGAGGTGCCGAGCACGTTCGACTCGATGTCGTGGGTGGCGAAGCCGTTTCCCGCGAAGAGCAGGTCGATCCAGCCCTCGCGCACCAGCCGCGCCACCTCGGGACCCGCGCCGGTGTGGATCACGGCCGGCCCGCACACCGCGAGGACCTTCCCGCCCCGCGCCTTCGCCCCGCGGATGCGCTCGGCCACCTGCGACACCAGCAGCGCCTTCGGCTTCTCCGAGGAGACCTCGGACGCCATGAACTCGAACGGTGTCGCGCCGCGAGGCTTCTCCGGCGCCTGCACCCGGATGCCGGCGAAGCCCACCACGACGCGGTCGCCCACGCCGATGCGGTGCATCGGCCGCGTCCGGACCCGCAGCGTTCCTCCGGCGCTCTCGACCACCAGGCCGCAGTCCATCTCGGGGTTCTCGACCTCGGTCCAGTGCCCGGCGATCCGCACTTGTGTCGGGAGGTTCGTGGTGGAGTAGAAGCCCTCGGGCAGCACGCCGTCGGCGTCGGCCGCCACCAGCGTGGCGTCCACCACGTCGACGCGGTTCACCCCGTGGACCTGGAGGCTCTCCAGCAGCGCATCGAGCGCGTCCGGGTCAGGGTGGCGGATCTGGAGCCGCGCCCGGCTGACGTCGGCGCTGGTGCGACCGATCTCCACGTCGACCATGCGGTAGTCGGCACCGGCCTCGACGATCCGATCGAGCACCTTGGCGAGGAGCAGCGAGTCGATGATGTGCCCCTCGATCTCGACCAGCTCCGCGGCCATGGGCGACCTCCGTGCAGGGGGAGCGCTCCCGTCCGCCGGCCGCTCCCCTGCACAGTACCCCCTCCATCGGATTCTCCGGCACCGGACCTGATCCGGCACCCGAGCGCGCGCCCGCGGAGGACGGTATGACCGGCCGCATACGCAGGCAGCCAGCGCGGCGAAATACTGGTTCGTCGAAGCGGTGAGGGAGGGCCCGATGCAGGCTACCCCGGGGATCGGCATCGACGACGTCCGGAAGGTCTACTCGAGCGCCGAGGGCGAGCTGTGGGAGCTCCTGATGGGGCAGCAGATCCACATCGGGGGCCTTGCCTCCTCGATGGACCTGGCCGACCGGGCCGGCATCGCGGCCGGGCAGAAGGGCGTGGACCTCTGCTGCTGCAACGGTGCCGGGATGCGCTTTCTGGTGCGCCTCCGCAACGTGGCGTCGATGACGGGCGTGGACGCCACGCCCACCGTGGTGGAGCGCGGGCGTGCGCGCTGCCGGGCCGAGGGCCTCGACGATCGAATCCAGTTCGTGCTGGGCGACGCGTCCCGGAGCGGGCTCCCGTCCGGCGCGGCGGACTTCGTCTGGGGCGAGGACGCCTGGTGCTACGTCGAGGACAAGGAGCGGCTGGTGGCCGAGGCCGCACGCCTGGTGCGGCCGGGCGGAGTGATCGCGTTCACCGATTGGGTGGAGGGGCCGGCCGGCCTCTCGGCGGCGGAGGCCGAGCGCTTCCTGCGCTTCATGAAGTTCCCGAACGTGCAGACCCTGCACGGCTACCCGGCGCTGCTGGAGCGCGCCGGCTGCGGGGTGCAGGAGGCCTCGGATACCGGCCGCTTCGCCCCCTACGTCGAGCTCTACATGCAGATGGCCCAGATGCAGCTCACCTACGACGCGCTCCGCATCCTCGACTTCGACATGCAGGCGCTGCAGGCGATCGGCGCGGAGATGGCGTGGATGCTCGAGCTCGCGCGAGCCGGCAAGCTGGCGCAGGGACGCTTCATCGCGCGCAAGCGATCGCACGCATGAGCTGGCTCTGGCTGGTCGCAGCCATCCTGCTCGAGGTCTGCGGCACCACCAGCATGAAGCTGTCCCAGGGCTTCACGCGGCTCGGCCCGAGCCTCGCGATCTACGCCTTCTACGCCGCGAGCATCGTCGCGCTGACGCTGGCGGTGCGGCGGATCGATCTCGCGGTGGCCTACGCCGTCTGGTCGGGGCTCGGCACCGGGCTGATCGCCACGATCGGCTTCTTCTGGTTCGGGGAGCCGGCCAGCGCGGGCCGCCTGGCCGGCATCGCGCTCGTGATCGCGGGCGTGGTGCTGCTGCGCCTGACGCCGCTTCCCGCGTCCTGAGGCCGGCCGAGCCGCGCCCACGAGCCGACGCCGAGGGCGATGGGAACGGGAGTTCCGCCGGAGCGGAACCGCGTTTCCTCGCAGGGCGCCCACCCCTGGGGCACGAAGTCGCACTTCTCCTGTGATTCCAAGAGCTTGTGGATCGGGTGAAGGCCCGGCACGAGCCTTGCTCTTCATGAAGGCGGGAAGGGGATCCGAATGCGCCCGCTGTCGTCTGCCTTCCGGCTCGTGCTCGGCTTCGCCGCCGCGTTCCTGTTGTCCGTTCCGGCCTCGGCTCTCACGCTCTCGGACCTGAGTCTGACGGTCAGCTCGGGAACGGGCACGCTGACGCTCGGCGACCTCACCGGGTCGAGCTCGAGCGTGACCGACCCGAACTGGACGGTGGATCTCGTCAACAACAGCGGCGCCATCGCCCAGCCCGGTCCCGCCTGGGAGCTCAACTCCTGGCAGATCCAGGCCAACTCGGATCCGGCGGTGGCCGCGGTCCTCGGCGTCGTGAACCTGAGCGCCTCGACGCGGACCTTCACCATCACCTTCACCGCGAACGTCGGAGCCCAGGGCCCGAGCACGGTCATGAGCGGGCGGGTCAGCGACGCGATCGGGTCGCTCACGCTGCTGAGCGGGACGCTCTCGAGCGTCAGCCCGAACGCGGTCTACACCGCCCTGATCGACGGGAGTCCGGTGCAGACGCTCCTGAACGATCCGTTCTCGGCGACGAGCTCCGCCTTCAATGGGCAGTTCGGCGGGCCGGGGACCATCCTCGCGGGCCTCGTTCCGGCGCCCACGGTCCCGGGTCCGGCCGTCGGCAGCACCATCGGCCTCCGGCTGAGCTTCTCGCTGAGCCCGGGCGCCGCGGTGGGGATCGGAGCGGCCTTCGTGGTGGAGCCGGTGCCGGAGCCGACCACGGTGGTGCTCCTGGCACTCGGGCTCGGCGGGCTCGCCGTCGCGGGTAGCCGCCTCCGCTCCTGAGCCCCTCGGCGGCGCTTCCGCGCGGGCGGGTCGCTCTCAGTGCAGGGCGGCGCGCATGCCGCCGCGTGCGCGTCGGAGCACCAGGAACGCCGGGACGAAGAGCAGCGAGAGCGCGGCCAGCAGCCGGTAGATGTCGTTGTAGGCCATGAGCGTCGCCTGCTGCTGGATCAGCGCATAGATCCGCGCGAAGCCCTGGATCTGGTGGGTCGCCAGGCCGTGGATCAGCTCCGCCGACGGCGCGCCCGGCACGAGCGGAGCCGTCCGGTCCATGCGCCAGGCATCGAAGACGGTGAAGTGCTCCACCAGGTGCGACTGGTGGAGCTGCTCCCGGCTGCTCAGCAGGTTCATCACCAGCGAGATGCCCATGGCCGAGCCCGTGTTGCGCATCATGTTGTAGAGGCTCGCCGCATAGCCCATGCGCTCGCGCTCCACACAGGCGAGCGTCGCGGCCGACATGGTGGGGAAGATCAGGCCGCCCCCGACGCCCGAGACGAAGATCGGGATCACGAGCTCCGAGGTCGAGATGTCGAGCGGCCAGCGCGACATCGCCCACAGCGCTCCCGCGAAGGTCCCGAAGCCCACGCCGACCAGCCAGCGCGTGTCCATCCCCCGGCGCGAGAGGCGGCTGATCAGCATCATGCCGAGGAAGACGCCGAAGCCTCGCGGCATCACCGCGATTCCCGCCCGCCAGGCGGAGTAGCCGAGCAGGTCCTGCAGGAAGAGCGGGTTCAGCAGGTTGGCGCCATACACCACCATGACCATCACCATGATGATCACGACCGCGACGTCGAAGGCCGGGATGCGGAGGATGCTGAGGTCGAGGATGGGGTCCGGGAAGCGCAGCTCGCGGACGACCAGGAGGATCAGCGAGAGCACGGCGCCGGCGGTGAAGACGCAGACCCAGGGTGCGGCGAACCAGTCCGCGCGCTGGCCGCGGTCCAGCACGATCTGGAGCAGACCAAGCCCGAGCACGAGGTACACGATCCCGAGCGCGTCGATCCGCCGCGATCGGCGGCGTGACGCGCGCAGGTACTCGGGGTCGTGGACGAAGGCCACGATCATCACGGTCGCCAGGATCCCGGTCGGGAGGTTGATGTAGAAGTTCCAGCGCCAGCTCCAGTTGTCGGTGATCCAGCCGCCGAGGGTCGGCCCGAGCATCGGCGCGAGCATCAGGCCCATGCCCCAGACGGCCATGGCGACCCCCTGCTCCGCCGGCGGGAAGGTTTCCATCAAGATCGCCTGGGAGGAGGGGATCATGGCCGCGCCGGCCAGGCCCTGGAGCAGGCGGAAGACGATCATCTGGGGGAGCGAAGTAGCGGCGCCGCAGAGGCCCGAGGCCAGCACGAAGGCGGCCACCGAGAGCAGCAGGTAGCGCTTGCGGCCGAAGCGCGCGGAGATCCAGCCGGTGAGGGGGATCATGATCCCGTTGGCCACCAGGTAGCTGGTCAGGATCCAGGTCACCTCGTCGGTGCTGGCCGAGAAGCTCCCCTGCATGTGGGGCAGGGCGACGTTCACGATCGAGGTGTCGAGCACCTCGAGGGTCGCGCCGAGCATCACGGCGATCGCCACCAGCCATTTCTGGGGGCCCGTGCTGGCCGGGACGGGGGAGGCCTCCATGGCTCTTGTAGATAACTGACTAGTCAGTTATCTTCAATCCCATGCCGAGAGTGGCCGCACAGCAGCGGGAGCAGTACGCGGAGGCCCGCCGGGAGCAGATCCTGGACGCGGCGCTGCGGGTCTTCTCCGGGGGTGGGTTCTCCGAGACCACGATGGACCAGGTCGCCGCCGATGCCGGCCTCTCCAAGGCCTGCCTCTACAACTACTTCCCCACCAAGGAAGCGCTCCTGCAGCAGCTCCTCGAGCGCTACACCCTGCTCCCCGAGCTCGGCGAGCTGATCGACGCCGTCCGGGAGGCGCCGCCGGAGCGCGGCATCCCGCGGCTGGTGGGCGAGGTCTGGCGGCGGCTGCGGGAACGCAAGGAGCTGGCGCGCGTCCTGGTGCGGGAGGTGCACAGCTTTCCCGAGCGCAGCCGGGTGCTGACCGAGCGTGTCCGGCTTCCCGCGTACCGCGCGCTGGCCGCCTATCTCGAGTGCTGGATGGAGCGCGGCGCCCTCAAGCGCCGCGATCCCCTCGCCACCGCGCAGTGTCTCTTCGGGATGCTCTGGTTCTTCCTCCTCTCCCAGGAGCTGATGGGCGACAAGGAGCGCCATCCGCTGTCCGACCAGGACGTCACAACCCTGGTCTCCGAGACCTTCCTGGCGGGGGCCGCCGAGCCCGCCTTCCACGAGGCCCGACCATGAGCACCCCGGTCGCACGCCCCCCGCTGCGCGAGCGCCTGCGGCGTCGGATGGCGCGGGTCCGGGCCGGGCGGCTGCTGCTCGGCGTGGTCGCGGCGCTGGCGCTCGCCACGGCCGCGGGCGTGGGCGGGCCGTACCTCCGCTATCTGCGCGGCCACGAGACCACCGACGACGCCTACGTCGATGGCACCACCGCCAGCATCACCTCGCGCGTCGCGGGGACCGTGCTCGCCGTGGAGGTGCAGAACAACTGGACGGTCCAGCGCGGCCAGGTGCTGGTCATGCTCGATCCGCGCGACTTCGAGGTGAAGCTGCAGGAGGCCGAGGCCGGATTCGAGCACGCCCGGCAGAGCGTCGACAGCCTCTATGCGAAGGTCGGCTCCGCCCGGGCGGCGCTCGCGCTCACCGACCAGCAGCTCCGCCAGGCGCGACTCGACTTCGAGCGCGCGGAGAAGCTGCGCAACAGCAACGTGCTGTCCCAGGACGCGTACGACCGCGCGGCGACCGGCCTGCGCGTGGCGGAGGCGAACCGCGCCGTGGCCGCGCACGAGCTCGACCAGGCCCGTGCGGCGCTCGGCGACTCGCCGGATCCCTCGCAGCAGGACGACCATCCGCTGGTGCGCCAGGCGCGAGCCGCGGTCGAGCAGGCCAAGCTGAACCTCGCCTACACCACGGTGTCGGCTCCCCTCGAAGGGATCATCGCCAACAAGCACGTCGAGATCGGCGATCACGTGGAGGCCGGACAGCCGCTGATGACGCTGGTGCCGCCGCCGAAGGAGCTCTTCGTGACCGCGAACTTCAAGGAGACGCAGCTCCGGGACGTGCGGGTGGGCCAGGCGGCCGAGCTGCGCGCCGACGCCTACCCCGGCCAGGTCTATCACGCCCACGTGGACTCGATCAGCATGGGCACGGGCTCCGCATTCGCGCTGCTTCCGCCGGAGAACGCGACGGGCAACTGGGTGAAGGTCGTGCAGCGCGTGCCCGTGAAGCTCGTGCTGGACGAGGGTCCCCCGCGCGAGAAGCCCCTGCGCATCGGGCTCTCGGTGGAGGTCTCGATCGACACCCGCGACACCCGGGGACCGCTCCTCGCCTCCGCGCTCCAGCAGGCGGCCGAGCGTCAGGGGCAGCCGGGCGGGGAAGGGCCACCTCCGCTGCCTCTCGCCGCCCACTGAGGGGCGGAGCGCCGGGGGCTCCGGCTCACGCCCGCGGAGTCGAGCGGGGGCGGGTCAGCACGCGGCGACGGAAGGCCTGGATCACCGGCAGCCGGTCCAGCCAGGCGGAGGCGTCGGCGCGCCACGGGTCGACCGGGCTCACGGCTCCGGCGAAGCCCTCCGGGATCTGGCTCAGCAACACCGGCGGCTCCTCGTACTCGAAGTAGTGGTACTCCATGCCCGGCACGACCAGGTCGTCGTCCACGCGCACGTCGACCGTGCGCACGCCGTAGCTTGAGAGCTCGGTGGTGGTGGCCTGGGGGTAGCCGATCCAGACGTGGCGTGGTCCCGCGAAGAAGAGGTACTGGACCTCGCGATTGCGCGAGGCGATCCGGTGGCGAGCGATCCGGCCGCCATAGAGCCGGCTCGTCGAGTGGCTCAGGCCGAGGAGACCGCGCGCGAAGTCCGGCTCGAAGCCCGGCGCGAAGCGCAGCGAGCCCGGGTCGTTGCGCCGGGCGAAGCGCGCGATCTGGCGCCCGGCGTGGATGCGGTTGCGCGGGTTCGCGGCGGCCCGCCGACGCGGCTCGGTGAAGTCGCGATACGCCACCAGGCGCGCGTCGCCGGCGCGGCGCACCACCAGCGCGAGGGCGGCGTCGTCGCAGCGGACCCGCGAGGCGCGCCGGCTCAGGCTCTCCACCGCGTCCTGGATCTCGAGCGGGAGGTCGGTGGTGTGCTCCGCCGACTCGACGAATCGGCGCCCGCGCTCCGTCACGATCCGCACGTCGCCCTTGCCGATCCAGTTCTCGCGCTCGGAGCGGGCGTAGTGCGAGGCGGAGCGCCAGAGGAGCGAGCCGTCCTTGTAGAAGAGGCGAGGGTACGGGCCCGGCCCCGAAGGCGCGTCCTCGGGCATCGCCACGTAGGCCACCAGGAAGCGGATGTCCTGGTTCTGGCGCACGTCGCACAGGTAGTACCGCACGCCGAAGAGCTCGAGCTTGTACTTCGGTGTGTAGCCGAGCGCGAGGAGGCGGCGGGGGTCGCGCCGGGCCGTGCCCGCGGGACGCAGCCGGGCACCGTCCTGGCTGAGACGCCGGAACTCGCGCCGCACCTGCTGCGGGTCGAGCGGCGCGGGTCGGACGCTCGGGACGATCCGGCGCGGAATCACGGGATGCATGACCGGGGCCTCCCCGTCCGGAGGCCCTGGGGTAACGCAGGTCCGGCGGCGGCGCTCGCGCGGGCGGCCGGGCCGCCCCGTCCGTCTAGCCGGCGCCGCGGGCCCAGAGTGCGCCGCGCGGCGCGAGCGCGGCCAGCTCGAGGCCGAAGGGGCAGCCGCCGCCGCAGGAGCGATCGGCGCACGCGAGGCAGGCATCGAGGCGCAGGCCCTGGGCCGCCAGCGCCACGGCCTCCCGCCGCGCCAGGGCCGGGTCGCCGTAGTCCTCGGCGTACATCCGGAGCCGCAGCAGGTCGGCGATCGGGGCGCCATCGGGGCAGGACCCGCCGCAGGCGTTACAGGCCGAGCGACACTGGAGCGTGGCGGGCCCGGCCTCGTAGCGCTCGAGCAATTGCAGCTCCGCGCGACTCAGGGGGCCGCCTCCCGAGGCGCCGAGGTACTCGTCCAGGCGGGCTGGATCCGTCATGGTGACGACCAGCGAGTCGGCGAGGCCGCCGGCCAGCACCCAGCGCAGCGCCGCCTGGGCGAAGGTCGCGCCCTGCGTCTCGTAGGGCCGGAGATCGTTCAGCCGCGCGCCACGCAGCGTCTTCATCGCGACCACGCCGATGCCCTTCTCGCGCGCCTTCGCGAGGACGCGAGGGAGGCCGGGCTGGGGCGCCACGAAATCGAGGTCCCGCGTGAGCCGCGAGAGCCAGCCCGGATCCTGCCCGAAGTTGTAGGCGACCAGCACCACGTCCACGAGGTCGTGGTCGAGTCCGTACTCCACGCACTCGACCAGGTTCCCCCCGTGGCCCGACATCCCGCAGAAGCGGATCTTCCCCTCCCGTCGGGCGCGCGCCACGAACTCCGGCCAGGCCGGGTTCTCGAGCCGCGCGCGGTCGTTCACCGCGTGATTGAAGTAGACGTCCACGTGGTCGGTGCGGAGCCGGCGCAGGCTGCCCTCGAGAGCCTGCATCAGCTCGGCGACGCTCGCGCGCG
Organism: Myxococcota bacterium; assembly: GCA_033853555.1. Lineage (GTDB taxonomy): Bacteria > Myxococcota_A > UBA9160 > UBA9160 > UBA9160 > JAWOLJ01. The sequence goes on along the minus strand of JAWOLJ010000085.1, from coordinate 521 downwards.
CCCCGGCGGAGGTCTTGCTGGCGAGGAGCACCTGGTCGCGGTGACCTTGGAGCGCGCGTCCGAGGGTCTCCTCTGCACGCCCATTGGTGTAGCTCTCGGCGGTGTCGAAGTAGGTGATGCCGCGCTCGAGAGCGTGATGCACCAGCGCCTCGTCCCCGTCCAGGCGGCTCGAGCCGAAGCCCACGTCGGAGACGCGCAGGCCGGTGCGTCCGAGGGTGCGGAAGCCCCGCACCCGGGGCGGCGCCGCGGGGGAGGGCGGCGGCTGTGCGGCGGCGGCCAGGGGCCCGAAGGCGCGCGCCAGGCCCGCCCCGAGTCCGGCCAGCGCGGCGCCGCGCAAGAAGCTCCGCCGGTCGAGCACCCGCTCGGCAGCGCCGGACGGATCGCTGGGGGATTCGTCGCGGCCGGGCTCCGCCATCGGCGGATCTCCTCGCCGCCAGCGTACCGCGTGCCGGGCGCCGCGTCCCCGCCCCGCTCGCATCGGATCGAGGCGCTCCGTCGCGGCCCGGGCGGACGCCCGGGCC
>JAWOLJ010000084.1:0-48368 GCA_033853555.1 Myxococcota bacterium | reverse complement strand
TCGTGGGTCAGCAGGTGACGTTGACGTCGACGAACGCGGCGGTGGCGGGTCCGCGGATCGATCTGCTGGAGGCGCGGGCGGGGACGGCGTACACGTCGAAGATCCTGGGCTCGAACCCGACGGAGGCGGACCTGATCGTGAAGGGTCGCATCGGGGGCCGGGAGAAGGGCTGGGTGCGGCTGTCGAGCGGGCAGTTCGAGCCGGACGATGGAGGTCCGGCGATCAGCGACGCGAGCCTGCGAGCGCTGGCGGCGACGGCGGGCCAGGAGCTGACGTTCACGGCGGTGCCGCCGGGCTCGGGGCAGCGGGCCGGGGTGAACCGGGACGAGGACGGGTTCCTGGACGGTCAGGACAACTGTCCGTCGGTGGCGAACAACACGCAGTCGGACGTGGACGGGGACGGCGTGGGGGACGCCTGCGACAACTGTCCGGCGAAGGCGAACGCGGACCAGGCGGACACGGACGCGGACGGGATCGGCGACGTGTGCGACAACCAGTGCATCGGGACGGAGACGACGGCGGTGGCGTCGGTGGCTCCGTCGAGCACGCCGCCGGGGACGTGGGTGACGGTGTCGGGGACCGGGTTTGGTCCGAGCGCGCAGGTGTGGCTGGCGGGGACGCCGGCGACGACGCAGGCGGTGAACGGGACGCTGCAGGTGCAGGTGCCGTCGACGGCGACGGCGGGCAGCGCGTTGTCGCTGGAGGTGGTGAACCCCGAGGGCTGTCGCTCGCAGGAGTTGTTCACGGTGAGCGTGGTGGCACCGGCGGCGGGGGGCTGCGGGCTGCTGGGCGTGGAGCCGCTGCTGGTGCTCGGCGGGCTGCGGCTGGCGCGCCGCCGCCGCACGCGCCGCGCCGTCGCCTGAGCCCGGGCCCGCCCGCCGCCCCCGGCGTCCCACCGCCCGGGTGAGCCGGGCTCGCCTTCCGGGCCCTCGTCTCGGCTCGCCTCGAAGCGCCCGATCCAGGCACGCGCATGCCGCCCGGCCCCCGTCGGGTGCTGGCCCATCGGCACGTGGCTCCCCGCGATCCGGCTCGGGAGGGCGCGGCCGGCAGAGGGCTTCTCCGCGTCGAGCGCCCGACACCAATCGGTGACCACGCGAGCCCGTGAGGCCCGGCCTGGAGAGCGGGGCCGGGCCACGGCCCCGGCCCCGCCCGGTGGCGCCACCCCCCCGTGACCTCCATCACGCCCGCCCCGTGACCCCCCTCACGGAGGCCCGGAGCGCGCGGGTCGAAGGGAGGAGGCGACGGGATTCAGGGGGCCCCCGAATGCTGAGTCGACGCCTCGCGCTGGCCGCCACGCTTCTCGGCATCGCCATGAGCTTCGCCGGCCCCGCGCACGCCACCGATCTGGTGGGCCAGACCTCGGTGCGGATCACCTGGGCTGCGGCGAGCGGTCCGGTCGCCGGCTACCGCGTGTTCGTGGCGCGAAATGGCGGAGCCTTTCCGAGCACCCCGACCAGCAGCGTGAGCGGTCTGACGGCCACGATCGCCGGCGCCTACGGCCAGTCCGTGACCGTGCGCGTGGCCGCCACCGACGCGCTCGGAAACCAGGGCCCGTTCTCGCCGCCGTCCGACACGTTCCGCTTCGTGGCTCCGAGCTCGAGCGGCGGCACCGGAGGCACGGGCACCCCCCTGCCGACACCGCCGCCGCCGAGCAGCAGCGGTCCGGGCTCGCTGCCCGGAAACACCGCGGCGTCCGGCACGGGATGCCTGAGCGCCCAGGACGCGCTGGCCCGCGCCACCTCGGTGCCGGATTTCGACGGAGACGGTCTCGCGGACGTCCTGTGGCGGCATCGCTGCAGCGGCCACGACGCGCTGTGGAAGATGGGGCCGGCGGGCGTCGTCTCGGAGATCGGTCTTCCCGACCAGACCGATCTCGTCTGGGAGATCGTGGGCAGCGGCGACTTCGACGGCGACGGGCACGCCGACATCCTGTGGCAGAACCGCCGGACCGGCACCCTCGTGGTCTGGCTCTTCGATGGGACGAAGGTGAGCGCGGCCGCGACGCTGCCGCCTCCGCCGGTGGGCGGCGAGGTCGCGGGCGTCGCCGACTTCGACGGCGATGGTCGCGCGGACATCCTGTGGCGCGGCACCCGCGCCTCGGGAATGCGGGTGTGGCTGATGGCGGGCACCAGCGTGCTCGCGGACGCCGCGTTCCCCGGGCTCGGCTCGCGCTGGCAGGTGGCCGGCATCGGCGACTGGAACGGCGACGGCAAGGCCGACGTGCTCTACACCACGCGGCGACGAAACGCGTTCGCGATCGGGCTCACCGGCGGCAGCGCCGGCGCCCTGCAGGTCACGGCGGTGCCGCTCGGGACGCTGCCCGCACCGTGGCATCCCGTGGCCTTCGCCGACTTCGCGGGAAGCGGGAGCGACTCGATCTGGATGCGCAACGAGACCACCGGCGAGAACCAGCTCTGGCTCGCCGACGCGAGCGGCGGCCTGGTCCAGAAGAGTGCCCCGACCATGGCCGCGGGCTGGTCGCTCCTCGCCGCCGGCGACTTCGACGGCGACGGCAAGGCCGACATCCTGTGGCGCCAGGACGCCACCGGGGGCGTGGTCGGCTGGCGCATGAACGCCGAGTCCGCGCTCGGAGTCCTGACGGCTCCGACCGTCGCAGACGACGACTGGATCGCGCTCGGGCGCTAGCGGTCCGGGGGGAACGCGACGCCCGGCACGAGCGGGGGGGCCGGCGCCGGAGGGGCGCCGCGCCTTCCGGTCCCCTCACTCCGATGCCATAATGCGCGCATCGGAGAGGAGAGCGCGGTTGTCCCCCCCGTACCGCATCTTCGGCCTCGAACTCTCGCCCTATTCCGTGAAGGTGCGGTCCTACTTTCGCTACAAGGACATCCCGCACCAGTGGATCGTGCGCAGCGCCGCCACCATGGACGAGTTCCAGCGGTTCGCCAAGCTGCCGCTGATACCCCTCGTGGTGACGCCGGAGGGGGAAGCCCTCCAGGACTCGACCCCGATCATCGAGCGGATGGAGGAGCGCCACCCCGATCCCGCGCTCCAGCCCTCCGACCCCGCCCTGGCGTTCGTCTCCGCGCTGCTCGAGGAGTATGCGGACGAGTGGGGCAACAAGCCGATGTTCCACTTCCGCTGGACCTACGAGCCCGACCAGGAGTCGGCGGCGGAGCGGATCGCGCGCGCCAACCTCCCGGGCGCCTCCGAGGGCGCGATCCGCAAGGCGATCGATGCGATCACCCAGCGGATGATCCCGCGCCTCGCCCTGGTGGGATCGAACGAGGCGACGGCGGACCAGATCGAGGGGTCGTTCGAACGACAGCTCGCGCTGCTCGAGCGGCACCTCGCGACGCGACCCTACGTGTTCGGTGGGCGGCCCGCTCTGGCGGACCTCGGTCTCTTCGCACAGCTCCACCAGTGCGCCAGCGATCCCACCCCGGGCGAGCGGATGCTCAAGGTGGCGCCTCGCGTGCTGGCGTGGATCGAGCGCATGCTGGAGCCCCGGGCCCTCGGGGAATTCGAGGCCTGGGACGCTCTGGCGTCGACCCTGGAGCCGCTCCTGACCCAGGAGGTGGCGGGACTCTACTTCCCGTGGGCCGAGGCCAACGCACGGGCCCTGGGCGCCGGCGAGAAGCGTTTCGAGGTCGAGCTCGAGGGCCGTCCCTTCGTGCAGGACGTCCAGAAGTACCACGCGCGATCGCTGGCGGCGCTGAGGGCCCGCTACGCTGCAACGCGACACGACGGCGCGCTCGACGCCATTCTCGCCCGCACCGGCTGCCTCTCTCCGTTGCGCGCCTGATCCGCCGGCCCGCTCCCTCGGGCCCCTAAGGTTTTCCTCCCGTTTCCGCTGTCGGCCGCGCGACCGCTTTTTCTGGTGGCGTCGCGCCTCATACACATGTTAGCAAGTAGCTCCACGGGCCGGCTCGTTTGATGCATGAGCCAACGCACAGTTGTGGATGCTGACGCGGGTGGTCGCGTGGAGGATGGATGGACGGCAGCGATCTCGGTCCGCTCTTCGCCACTTCCCCCTTCGAGGCGAGTCGTTGGCTCCTGGGCGTGTTGGTGCTCTTCGCCGCGCCCGGTGTGGCAATCCTGCTCTGGGGTCTCGTCACGGGTCGCCTCTCCCGCACTCCTGCCGGCCTCGGGCTGCTGGCGATCCCCGCCTCCGTCTTCGTGCTGGCGAACTTCTACCTGCTCGAGGCCTCGAAGGACACGCGCTTCTGCGGCTCCTGCCACGTGATGGCACCGATCTTGAAGGCCGCACTTGGCGGCGGCAAGACACTGGCCGCACGGCACATCGAGCTCGGTGCGATCCCCCGCACGGAGGCCTGCTACGCCTGCCACAGCGACTACGGTCTCTGGGGCACGGTCCAGGCGAAGTCGTCTGGGGTGATGCACGTGGTCCGGAACGCCTTCGGCCTCTATGGCTTTCCGATCCAGCACAACGGGCCCTATCCCGTGAGCATCTGCCTGCGCTGCCATGCCCAGGCCGAGAACTTCCGCAAGGAGGACTCCCACACGGATCCCGACGTCCAGTCGGGCCTGCTGGACGGGACCTTCTCCTGCACCGGCGATTGTCACAACGAGGCGCATCCCGAGGAGGCGCTGAACGGTCCCGAAGGAGGGAAGGGATGATTCGTCTGGCGTGTCTCTTCCAGCTCGTGGTGCTGGGCATCGCGCTCTCGATGGTGAAGAACACCAACGGCCAGACGGCGACGGCCCAGATGCTGGTGGCCGGCCCCTGCTTCGTGCTGGGCCTGGCGCTCTACGGCGTCGCGCTCCTGCGCGGTCGCGGGCGGAGCGCAGCCCTCTCCAATCATTCACGGAAGCCCTGAGGAGGATCCATGCGTCGTGTGCTCGCGCCCGTCCTGATCTCGCTGCTCCTGGCCGGAGGCGCGGTGGCCCAGGAGATCGATGCCGCCAAGCTCTGGAGCAAGCACTGCGAAGGCTGCCACGGACCGGACGGAGTCGGTGACACGCCTAAGGGTCGGAAGCTCAAGATCGAGAGCCTGGTGGATCCCAAGTGGACCACCGCCGACGCGCTGCCCAAGATGGAGAAGGCCATCCACGAGGGCAACAAGAAGAAGAAGATGCCGGAATTCGACAGCAAGATGAGCGCGGAGGAGATCACCGCGGTGGCCAAGTACACCCAGGTGCTCGCCGCCGGGAAGAAGCCGTGAGGCGGAGCAGAGGGCCATCGGGCGGCGTCGGGCGCGCGACAGACCGGCGTGCCGTCCGGCAGAACAATCGCGTGGCGAGAGGCCGCCCGTCGGAGGGGACGATGCGGTTTGGGTGGATCGTGGCCGCGAGCCTGGCAGCGGCCGTCTCGTGGGCTTCCGGCGCGCACGCCGAAGCCACCTACGTCGGGGACCAGGAGTGCCTGAGCTGCCACGACGACGTACACGACGCGTACGCCGCCACCATCCACGGCAAGCTCTTCAATCCCGAGAACGGCCGCACCGAGGCCATGCGCCACGGCTGCGAGGGCTGTCACGGTCCCGGCTCGGAGCACGCACAGTCCGACGACAGCAAGTTCATGGGCAGCATGCTGACGTTCCGCGCCGCCGATGCCAAGTCGATCGAGCAGGAGAACGCGGTCTGCCTCTCGTGTCACCGCAACGGCGTGCAGCTGATGTGGGACGGCAGCCCTCACGCCATGCGCGACAACTCGTGCACCAACTGCCACGACGTGATGAAGAACGTGTCGCGCAAGCACCTGCTGGCGAAGGCCACGGAGATCGACACCTGCGGCACGTGCCACGCGTACCAGACGGCCAAGATCTTCCGCAACGGGCACATGCCGCTGCGGGGCGGCGCCATTCCCGACCGCGACGGCAAGATGAGCTGCAGCTCCTGCCACAACCCGCATGGCACGGTCACGGACAAGCTGATCAATGCCCCGACCGTGAACGACAACTGTTACAAGTGCCACGCCGACAAGCGCGGACCGTTCCTCTGGGAGCACGCGCCGGTCGTGGAGAACTGCCTGAACTGCCACAACCCCCACGGCTCGCCGCGGCCGTACATGCTGGTCCAGTCGCCGCCTCGTCTGTGCCAGCAGTGCCACGACCCGACCCGGCATCCGACCGATCCCTACCGCCCGACCAGCAAGTTCGTGATCGGTGCCGCCTGTCTCAACTGCCACGTGAACATCCATGGCTCGAACCATCCGTCCGGTGAGGCGTTGACACGATGAGGACTCGAAGCTGCTCCGTCTTCCTGGCATGGCTGCTCTGTGCCGCGGGCGGCGACGCCCTGGCCGAGACCCCAGTTGGTACCGGCTGGCTCTCGGGCGACGTCGAGCTCGGCTACCGGGCCGTCACCAACAACAACTGGCACTCGGGAGTGTTCGACGAGTACCGGGACTACGGCCCCGGCCTCTTCGGCAGCGGGAACTTGCTGCTGGAGGACGTGAACCACCTGGACTACATGCAGTTCGGAGACGAGCAGTGGGTGGGCGACCAGGACCAGCATTACGAGTTCGGGATGGGCCGCTGGGGAAGCTACGGCCTGGAGATCGACTACGACGCCTTCCCCCACACCTACAGCGACACGGCCCAGACCCTCTACGTGAGGAGCGGCCAGAACGTGTTCCTGCTGCCGAACGGCGTCCAGGCCACGTTGCAGGGGCTGGCGGGTGCGGCGCAGAGCGCGGCGCTGCAGAGCGCGCTCGGCGGCACCCACCAGATCGACCTCGGCTTCATGTACCGCATGCTGGAGGCGAAGGCCTTCTGGAACCTGAACGAGGACTGGCAGGTCTCCGGCGACTACTCGCTGCAGCACCGCACCGGGACCAAGCCCTGGGGCATGGCCTTCGGCTCGCCGGGCAACAACTTCACGAGCTTCGCGGCGCCGGTCGACGACCGCACGCAGCAGGCGAACGCCGGGATCGCCTTCCAGCAGAGGAGCTGGAGCCTCAGCCTCAACTACCTGGGCTCGTTCTACAACAACGACGTCCACTCGCTGATCGTCGACAACTTCCTGCGCGCCACCGACAGCGCCGCCGCCGGCTCGAGCCGTGGTCAGGAGTCGGTCGCACCCAGCAACAGCGCAAACGGGCTCAGCCTCGCGGGGGGCTGGACGCTGCCGCTGGCGTTCCCCACCCGGCTCACCGGGGCCTTCGCCTGGCAGTACCGGCGCCAGAACGACCCCTTCCTGCCCTACACCATCAACTCGGCGCTGACCGCGGCGGCGGGGCCGCTCCCGCAGTCGAGGCTCGACGGGGCGGTGAACACCTATCTCGCGAACTTCGTGCTCACCTCACGGCCGATGCAGGACCTGAACCTCAAGTTCCGCTACCGAAACTATCAGTACTCGAACGACTCGCCGACGATCGGCTTCCCGTCCGAGGTGATCAACGACCGCACGCTCACCGTGGGGCCCCCGGGAGAGGAGGCCACCGAGACCGCGCCGCTGAGCTACCACACCCAGAACGCGTCGTTCGACGCCGCCTACTACATCGCGCGCCCGCTGACCCTGAACTTCGGCTACGCGTGGGAGCGATGGGATCGGAGCCTCCAGCGCGAGGTGCTCCACACCGACGAGCACACGGCGCGTCTCTCCTTCGACTACCGTCCGACCGGGTGGGCGCTGCTGCGCGCGGGCTACGAGTACTCCGGACGCGACGGCTCCGACTATCGGGTCGGAGATACGGGGAACCTGGCGGCGCTCCGGAAGTTCGATCAGGCCAACCGGATCCGCCACGGCTTCCTCGTGATGGGCCAGGTGACGCCCCTCGAGAACCTGGACTTCTCGGTGAACGCGAACTTCAACAACGACCGCTACGACCAGTCGGCGTACGGCCTGAATCGTGCCCAGGACTGGAGCGTCGGGGCGGACACCGCCTATCGCCCGCTCGAGTGGCTGGCCTTCCGCCTGGGCTACGAGTACGAGAACAGCTACGAGACGCAGCGCAATCGCTACCGCGTCCCGACGCCGCCGCCGCCGGACGATCCGACGGCGGACTGGATCAGCCCCTGGAACGCCCGCATGCACAACGTGACGGCGGGCCTGCAGATGACCCTGATCCCGAATCTGCTCGACCTGGACGTCGACTACGCCTTCCAACGCGCCAAGGACCAGAATCGTGCCAATGGCACGACCGGGAGCGGGATCGGGAGCGTCTCGGGCGCGACCGATTGGCCGGTCGACGTGAACACGCTGCACGAGCTCACCACCGCGCTCGCCTACCACGCCACGAAGTCGATCACGCTCAAGGCGTACTGGCGCTGGGAGCGCTACGACATCACCGACTTCCGCACCGACGCGCTCATGCCGTTCATGGCGGGCTCGAGCGTGAACTCGCGCACCGGCGTGATCAGCCCGTCGACGGATGTCTTCCTCGGGAACCAATGGGGGGACTACAACGCGCACATCTTCGGCCTGAGCGCGGTCTACAAGTTCTGAGGGCCCGGGCCATCCGGGCCCGGCGGGCGGAGGGTGGCCATGATCGCTCCCACTTCGCATCCCTGGAGCGACGGTGAGTCGCTGCCCCGGACCCTCGAGCGGCGCGGCTACAGCCGGCGCGAGTTCCTGGCGTTCTGCGCGGAGATCGGTGCCGTGCTCGGAATCAGCGCCGCCGGCGTGCCGCGCCTCGCGCGGGCCCTGGAGGCGGTGCGACGGCCGAGCGTGATCTGGCTCGAGCTCCAGGAGTGCACGGGCTGCGTCGAGAGCGTGCTGCGCTCGGAGTCGCCGACCATCGGCAACCTGATCCTGGATCTCGTCTCCCTCGACTACTCGGAGACGCTGATGGCGGCCTCCGGGAGCGCGGCCGAGGCGGCGCGCGAAGCTGCGATGCGCCAGTCGTTCGGGAAGTACCTGCTGGTGGTGACGGGCTCGATCCCGCGCGCCGACGGCGGCATCTACTGCACGATCGGCGGTCGCACCGCGGAGGAGATCCTGCGCGAGGCCGCGCAGGGCGCCGCAGCGGTGATCGCGGTGGGCGCCTGCGCGCACTTCGGGAGCGTGCAGGCCGCTCGCCCGAACCCGACCGCGGCCGTGGGCGTCTCCCAGGTGATCACCGACCGGCCCGTGGTGAACATCGCCGGCTGTCCGCCCATCGCGGACGTGATCACCGCCACCTTCGTGCACTACCTGACCTTCCAGCGCCTGCCGCAGCTCGACGCGGACGGGCGCCCCCTCTTCGCCTACGGCGCGCGCCTCCACGACCAGTGCCCGCGCCGCGCGAACTTCGACGCCGGCCAGTACGTCGAGCACTTCGACGACGAGGCCGCCCGCAAGGGCTGGTGCCTCTACAAGGTCGGCTGCAAGGGACCGGCGACGTTCTCGCCGTGTCCCGTCGTCCAGTGGAACCGGCGCACGAGCTGGCCCATCGGATCGGGTCATCCCTGCCTCGGCTGCACCGAGCGGAACTTCTGGGACGTGATGACTCCCTTCTATCGCCAGCTCCCCGATGTCCTCGGCTTCGGCGGTGTCGAGCGTACCGCCGACACGCTGGGCGCCGCGGTGGCGCTCGGCGCCACCGCGGGCGTGGTGGCCCACGCGGCGCTCACGGGCGTGCAGCGCGTGCACGCTCGGCGCCAGGCAGCTCGCGAGCGGACGGCTGAGGGCGAGCCGGGAGACGCCGGTGGCGAAGACTAGGATCGTCGTCGACCCGATCACGCGGATCGAGGGGCACCTGCGCATCGAGGTCGAGGCCGAGGGCGGCCGGATCGGGGCGGCCTGGGCCTCGCTCACCATGTTCCGCGGCATCGAGACCATCCTGCAAGGCCGCGATCCACGCGATGCCTGGGCCTTCGCCCAGCGGATCTGCGGCGTCTGCACCGTCGTACACGCAATCGCGTCGGTCCGCGCGGTGGAGGACGCGCTCGGGATCACGGTCCCCGTGAATGCGCACCTGATCCGGAACCTGGTGCACGGCATGCAGACGGTGCAGGACCACGTGATCCACTTCTACCACCTGCACGCCCTGGACTGGGTCGACGTGGTGAGCGCGCTCTCGGCCGACCCGGAGGCGACGTCCCGGCTGACGCGCTCGATCTCGCCGTGGCCCAACGACTCCGCCACCTGGTTCCGCGAGGTCCAGGAGCGGGTGAAGAAGTTCGTGGCGAGCGGGCAGCTCGGGATCTTCGCCAACGGCTACTGGGGACACCCGGCCTACAAGCTCCCGCCGGAGGCCAACCTGATGGCCCTCGCCCACTACCTGGAGGCGCTCGACTGGCAACGCGAGGTGATTCGCATCCACACGATCTTCGGCGGCAAGAACCCGCACCCGAACTTCCTGGTGGGCGGCATGGCCTCGGCCATCGACCTCGATTCGCGCGCCACGCTGAACGCCGAGCGGCTGAGCGACATCCAGGACATGATCCGCCGCGCGCTGCGCTTCGTGGAGGAGGTGTACTGGCCCGACCTGCTGGCGATCGCCTCGTTCTACAAGGAGTGGGCCGCGATCGGGGCGGGGCCGGGCAACTACCTGTCGGCCGGTGACTGGTCGGACCACGACTGGAAGGACACGGCGTCGTGCTATTTCCCGGCCGGCGTGATCGTGGGCGGGCGCCTGAACGAGGTGCAGCCCTACGATCCGGGCAAGGTGAAGGAGTACGTGACCAGCTCCTGGTACGAGTACGCCGGCGGCGACGGCGTCGGCTTGCATCCCTTCGAGGGAGAGAGCACGCCGCGCTACACCGGACCGAAGCCCCCGTGGAAGACGCTCGAGGGCCACGCCAAGTACTCCTGGAACAAGTCCCCGCGCTACGACGAGCGCCCCACCGAGGTGGGCCCCCTGGCGCGCATGCTGGTGGCCTACGCCAGCGGTCACGCCGACGCGAAGGCGCTGATCGACGATGCGCTCGGACGGCTCGGTGTCGGGCCGGCAGCGCTGCACTCGACCCTCGGTCGCACCGCGGCCCGCGGCGTCGAGACGGTGCTCGTGGCGCGCCGGATGCAGCACTGGTTCGACCGGCTGGTGGAGCGGATCCGCGCCGGCGACGTCGCGACCTTCGACGCTTCGCGCTGGGATGCGAGCACCTGGCCCGAGAGCGCCCAGGGCTACGGCGCCCTCGAGGCGCCCCGCGGAACGCTCGGGCACTGGGTGCGGATCGAGAAGGGCGCGATCGCGCGCTACCAATGCGTGGTGCCGAGCACCTGGAACGCCTCGCCGCGGGGCGGGCCCGACGGCGCGCCCGGCGTCTACGAGACGGCGCTCGCCTCGAACCATCCCCTGCTCGATCCCGAGCGTCCGCTCGAGATCCTGCGCACCGTGCACTCCTTCGATCCCTGCATGGCGTGCGCGGTCCACGTGCTCGACGCCCGCGGCCGCGCGCTCGCCGAGGTGCGCGTGCGATGACGGACGCCCGCCGCGCCTCGCCGCGCCGCGCAGGCGGCGCCGCGCAGCGCGGTGGCCTCGAGTACCGCTGGGTGCCGCTCTGGCACTGGCCGATCCGGGCCATGCACTGGATCGCCGCCGCCTGCATCGGGGTCCTGGTGGTGACCGGCTTCTACATCGGCCGCCCGTACTTCATGTCGTCGGGCGAAGCCAGCGCGCACTTCCTGATGGGTCGGATGCGCCTCGCGCACTTCGTCGCCGCCGGTGTCCTGGTGGGGACGGGGATCGTGCGCGTCTACTGGCTCTTCGCCGGGAATCGCTTCGAGCGCTGGCGTGCGCTCTTCCCGTTCAGCCGGCCGAACCTGCGGGGCCTCGTCGGGATGCTGCGCTACTACCTGCTCTGGCCCGGCGCGCGCCATCTGCGCTACCTCGGCCACAACCCCCTGGAGCAGATCGCCTATACCTGCGTCTACGCCCTGGTGGCCTTCCAGGTGCTGAGCGGCTTCGCGCTCTACGGTCTCGCCAACCCCGGCGGCTTCTTCTGGCATCTGACCGAGCTGCAGGCCTGGTTCCCGGGCGGGATCCGAGGCATTCGCCTCGCCCACCACATGGTGACCTGGGCCCTGCTCGCGTTCATTCCGCTCCACGTGTACATGGGGACCCGGGCCGACATCCTCGATCGTCAAGGGGAGCTCTCCTCGATCTTCAGCGGCGGCCGCTGGGTCCCGCTCGGAGAGCGCTTCGAGGATGAGTGAGCGTCCGCCTGCCGGAACGCTGGTGCTCGGTCTCGGCAGCCTGCTCCAGGGCGACGACGGGCTCGGCCCGGCGGCGCTGCAGCGACTCGGCGAGCGCTACGAGATCGACGCCGATGTGGAGCTCGTGGAGGGGGGCACTGCCGGACTGGCGTTCCTGCCCCGGCTCGAGACGGCGGCGCGCGTGCTGGTGCTCGACGCGGTCCGCGGCGGCACGGCCCCCGGCACGGCCATCGTCCTACGCGGCGACGAGGTGCCGCGCCGCCTGGCCGTGCGGCTCTCTCCGCACCAGATCGACTTCAGCGAGGTCCTCGCGCTGGCCGAGCTGCGCGGGCGCCGTCCAGCAGAGCTGGTGGTGCTCGGGATCGAGCCCGAGCGCATCGAGACCGGAGCCGAGCTGAGCCCTTGCGTGGCGGCGTCCCTGGACGCGCTGGTCGAGGAGGCGCGGGCACGCCTCGAGGCGTGGGGCCACCGCCTCCGGCCGCGCGACGCCGCTGCCGGAGCTCGCCTCCGGGTACGGGGCGTGGTGCAAGGCGTGGGCTTCCGTCCGTGGGTCCGACGCGTGGCGCGTTGCCTCGGCCTGACCGGAAGCGTGCGCAACGACGGCGGTGGCGTGAGCGTCGAAGCCTGGGGTCCGCGCGGGCGCCTCGACGATCTCGTGACGCGGCTCGAGGCGTGCGAGCTCGACGGTGCGAGCGTCCTGCGGGTGGAGCGCTCCGAGATCCGCGGCGCTCCGCCGCCGAGCTTCGAGATCCTCCGCAGCGAGCCCGGCGCGAGCGGACATCTGGCCCTCGCGCCCGACCTGGCCACGTGCGGCGCGTGCCTGCGCGAGCTCGGCGACGCTGCGGACCGCCGTCACCGCTATCCCTTCCTCGCCTGCACGGCCTGCGGTCCGCGTTACACCATCGTGCGAGCGCTGCCCTGGGACCGCGGCGCCACCAGCCTCGACGCGTTCCCACCCTGCGCGGCGTGCGGGCGCGAGATGGCCGATCCCGACGACCGCCGCTTCCACGCCGAGGCGGCGGCCTGCCCGGCCTGCGGGCCCCGTCTGCGCCTCCTGGCCGCCGACGGAGGCGCTGGCGCGGAGGACGAGGCGGCGCTCGCCGGCGCCCTCGACGCGCTTCGCGCCGGCGCGGTGCTGGCGGTGCAGGGAGTGGGCGGATTCCACCTGGCCTGCGACGCCGCGCGCGAAGAGGTGGTGCTCGAGCTGCGCGCGCGGAAGCAACGCGAGCGAAAGCCCTTCGCCGTGATGGCGCCGGACCGCGAAGCCGCGCTGGCGCTCGCCGAGCTCGACGCGGCCGAGCTCGCGCTCCTCGAGTCGCCCGAGCGGCCGATCGTTCTGGCCCGCCGGCGGCCCGGCGCGGCGATCGCCGAGGCGGTGGCGCCGGGGAGCCCCTGGATCGGCCTCCTCCTGCCGTACACTCCCCTGCACCAGCTCCTGCTCCAGGGCTTCGGCCGACCGTTGGTCCTCACCTCGGGGAACCGGTCCGGCGAGCCCATCGCGCATCGCGTGCCGGAGGCGCTTCGCCGCCTGGCCAAGGCCGCCGACGCCTTCCTGGTGCACGACCGGGAGATCGTCGCGCCGTGTGACGACTCGGTGGCGGCGGTGGTGGCGGGAGCCCCGGTGGTGCTGCGTCGCTCGCGCGGCTTCGTACCGCGCCCGATCCTGCTGCGCCGACCCGTGGCGCAGCCGATCCTCGCCTGCGGCGGGCAGACCAGCCACGTCTGCTGCGTCGCGGTCGAGGACCGCGCGCTCTTGAGCGTGCATCACGGCGATCTCGACGTGCCCGAGGCCTTCGAGGCCTTCGAGCGCGACCTGGAGCGCCTGCTGGCGCTCCTTGGTGTCGATCCCGAGGTCGTCGCCCACGACCTCCATCCGCTGTATCGCTCCACGCTCTGGGCGCTGGCACGGCCGGCGAAGGTCCACGTGGGCGTGCAGCACCATCACGCGCACCTGGCGAGCGCCCTGGCCGAGCACGCCGTCGACGGTCCGGTGCTCGGCCTGGCCTGGGACGGCACGGGCTACGGCAGCGACGGCAGCGCCTGGGGCGGAGAGCTCCTGCTGACGGATGCGGCCAGCTTCGAGCGGCTGGCCACCTTCCGACCGCTCCGCCTGCCGGGCGGCGAGGCGGCGATCCGCCAGGTCTGGCGCGCGGCGGTGTCGCTCCTCGAGGACGCCTGCGACGGCGACGTGCCCTGGGAGCGTCTGGTCGACGGGCTCCGCGTGCCGCTGGAGCGGATCGAGGCGGTGCGCGGGCTGCTTCGGCGCGACGTCGCCTGCGTCCCGGCCCACGGCGTGGGCCGTCTCTTCGACGCGATGGGCGCCCTCGTGCTGGGCCGCGCCGAGGCCGACTTCCAGGGCGAGGTCGCGCTGGCGTGGAACTCGGTGGCCGCGCGCGGCGACGCGCGGCCCTATCCGTTCGCTCTCGACCTCTCCCGCATGCCGTGGCAGCTCGACTGGCGGCCCCTGGCCCGGGCGGTGCTGGCGGAGCACCTGGCGGGTCGTCCACCCGACGGGATCTCGGCGCGCTTCCATGCCACCCTCGGAGCCATGGCGGAGGCGGTGGTGCGCGAGGCTGCGGCCCGCGCCGGTGATCTTCCGGTGGTGCTCACGGGCGGCTGCTTCCAGAACGCGCGGCTCGCGGAGGAGGTGCAGCGGCGTCTCCTCCGACAGCATCGGGTGTTGCTCCACCGCCGCGTTCCGCCGGGCGACGGTGGGATCGCCCTCGGACAGGTCCTGGTGGCCGATGCACGGCTGGCGCGCGGGGAGGCGGGCTGATGTGCCTCGGGGTGCCCGGCCGCGTGGTCGAGGTCCAGGGACTCCTGGCCACCGTCGACTTCTGGGGCGTGCGGCGCACGGTGCGGCTCGACGTGGTGGACGCCCCGGTCGCCCCGGGCGACTACGTGCTGAACCACGTGGGCTTCGCGATCCGCCGCATTCCGGAGGCGGAGATCGAGGAGACGCTCGCGCTCTACGAGAGCCTGCTCCGCTCGCTGGAAGCCGAGGATCCCATGGCGGACGACGTGCGGGCGGAGCTCGCAGCGGCTCGCGCGCCCGGAGCCGACGATGAGCGCTAGCGGCCTCGCTCCGCCGGCCGACGGCGAGGCCCTGCGCTTCCGCGATCCGGTGCGCGCACGGGCGCTGCTGCGCCTGCTCGAGCGGGCGACGCGCCCGCGCGAGGACGATCCCGTCACCCTGATGCACGTCTGCGGGAGTCACGAGCAGGCGATCGCCCGCTTCGGCCTGCGCGCGGCGCTGCCGAAGGCCCTGCGCGTGATTGCCGGGCCGGGCTGCCCGGTCTGCGTGACCGACGCGCCCGAGGTCGACGAGGCGGTGACGCTCGCGGAGCGAGGGCTTCGCGTCCTGACCTACGGCGACATGCTGCGGGTTCCCGGCTCCGCGCGCTCGCTGGCCGACGCTCGCGCGGAGGGCGCGCGCGTGGAGGTGGTCTACAGCGTGGGACAGGCGGTGGAGGCGGCGGCCGCGGGCGACGAGGAGATCGTCTTCTTCGCCACGGGCTTCGAGACCACCGCGGTCGCCACCGCGGCCGTGCTGCTGGCCGACCCGCCGCCCAACCTCTCGGTGCTCTCCGCCCACAAGTACATCCCACCGGTGATGGAGATCGTGGCCGAGATGCCGGAGAGCCGGATCGAGGGCTTCCTCGCCGCCGGTCACGCGGCCACCATCACGGGCTCCGCCGTGTTCGAGCCGTTCGTGGCCCGCCATGGCGTGCCGGTGGTGGTGGCGGGCTTCGAGCCACTCGACGTCCTGGCGGGCCTCGCGCGGCTGGTCGAGCTGGTGCGCCGCGGCGAGGCGCGGGTGGAGAACGCGTTCCCGCGCTGCGTCACCCGGGAGGGAAACCGGCGGGCCCAGGAGCGGCTCTGGCGGGTCTTCGAGCCGGCCGGCGGCTGCTGGCGCGGCATCACGCGGGTGCCGAACGGAAACCTGCGACTGCGGCCGGCCTTCGCCCGCTTCGACGCGCGGCGGCGCTTCGAGGCCTGGCTGCGCGATCCAGCACGACCGGCGCCGTCGGCGCTGACTCAGCAATGCGTATGCGGAGACGTGATGGCCGGCCTCGCCTCGCCGTCGGACTGCACGCTCTTCGGCCGCGCCTGCACCCCCGCCACGCCGGTCGGCGCCTGCATGGTGAGCAGCGAGGGCACCTGCCGCATCTGGCACCAGTACGGCGGGCATCCCGACCTCGGAGTCCGGTCGTGAGGGCGCGGGCGCCGCGCGGCGAGCGCATCGGCCTGCGCCACGGCGCGGGCGGGCCGGCCATGCGCTCGTTGGTGGAGTCGCTTCTCGCGGCGGGCCAGCGGGCGAACGGGCCGGACGGGCCGGACCGCATCGCCCTCGGCGCGCTCGACGACGGGGCGGCGCTGCGGGTGGGAGACCGCTGGCTCGTCTTCACCACCGACTCCCACGTGGTGAAGCCCGTCTTCTTCCCGGGCGGCGACATCGGCCGCCTGGCGGTCTCGGGCACGGTGAACGACCTCGCCATGATGGGCGCCACCGAGCCGCTCGCGCTCGCGTGCAGCGTGATCCTGGAGGAGGGCTTCGAGCGCGAGGCCCTGCAGCGCATCCAGGCCTCGATCGACGCCACCTGCCGCGAGGCCGGGACCCTGGTCGTGACGGGTGACACCAAGGTGATGGGGCGAGGCGAGATCGACGGCGTGGTGCTGAACACCGCCGGCATCGGCTTCGCCGAGCGCCCGGTGCGAGACGCCGGGCTGCGTCCCGGGGATCGCATCCTGGTGACGGGCACCCTCGGCGACCACGGCCTGGCCGTGATGGCGCGGCGGCACGAGCTCGGGCTCGGGGAGGAGCTGCGCTCGGACGTGGCGCCCCTGAACGGCCTGGTGCGGGCCGCGCTCGCGGCGGGCGGCGCCGCCGTGGTGGCGATGAAGGATCCCACACGCGGCGGCGTCGCGAGCGCGCTGCACGAGATGGCGGGCAAGAGCGGGGTCGGCGTGGTGCTGGAGGAAGGGGAGCTTCCGGTGCGCCCCGCGGTGCGCGCGGCGGCCGAGCTCCTCGGCCTGGATCCGCTGCAGGTGGCGAACGAGGGCAAGGCTCTCCTCGGCGTGCGCCCGGAGGCGGCGAAGCGCGTGCTGGAGGCATTGCAGGCCCACCCGCTGGGGCGCGACGCGCGCTGCATCGGTGCCTGCACGGTGGAGCGGCCGGGCAGCGTGATCCTCGATACGGGCTTCGGCCGGCGCCTGGTCGCGGAGGCCGAGGGCGAGCTGCTGCCGAGGATCTGCTGAGCCCGGAGGGCGCATGACACACATCCGGGTCGAGCGTCGCGACGGCATCGGTCTGCTCACCATCGACCGGCGGGAGCGCTTCAACGCGCTCGACGTGCGGACCGCCCAGGACCTGCGCCGGGCGGCGCTCCAGCTCGCGCGCGACGTCGGCACGCGGGTGCTGGTGCTGCGGGGCAGCGGCGGCGTCTTCTGCAGCGGCGTCGACCTGAAGTACGTGCGCGCCGGCGGCGCCGCCGAGGACCTGGCCTACCTCCGGCCCGAAGGCGCGGGCGAGAGCGAGGGTCCGGGCGCGGTCTTCAAGCAGACGCTCGAGTACCTGAACGGGGCGATCTTCGAGATCCGTCGCGCGCCGAAGCCGGTGCTGGCGGCGGTAGACGGTGTGGCGGCGGCCGGTGGCCTCGGAATCGCGCTCTGCTGCGACCTCGTGCTCGCCTCCGCGCGCTCGAGCTTCGAATGGGCCTACGGCAAGACCGCTCTCTCCGGCGCCGAGAGCGCCACGTTCTTCCTGCCGCGCTGGATCGGCCTCGGCCGCGCCATGCACCTGGCGCTCCTCTCGCCGCGCCTCGACGCGGAGGCGGCGCTCCGCCTCGGGCTCGCGAGCGAGGTCCTTCCGGTGGAGGGCTTCGACGAGGCGGTCGAGGCCATCGCACGGCGCCTCGCGGCCCTCGACCCCGAGGCCGTCGCACGGACCAAGCGTCTGCTCAACCGGGCCGCGGGGATGGAGGCGCTGGAGGCCCATCTCGGCGAGGAGGTGGCGGCGCTGGTCTCGAGCGCCGACGCCCCGGCCTTCGCCGAGGGGCTGGAGCGCTTCTTCGAGCGCCGTGCGCCCGAGCGCGGGGAAACCTGATGCACGAGTACTCGATCGCCTCGGCACTCCTCGACCTGGTGGAAGAGCAGGCGCGACACCATGCCGCGGCGAGGGTCCTCGCGGTCCGCGTGGGCCTGGGTGAGCTCGCCGGTGTGGAGCCGGATCTCCTGCGTCAGGCCTTCGAGCTGGCGCGCGAGCGCACCGTCTGCGCCGGGGCGAGCCTCGAGATCCGGCAGGTGCCCGCGCGCTGGGTCTGCCGCGACTGCACCGCGGCGCTGCCGGCGGGCCTCGTGCTGCGTTGCGCCGCCTGCGCGGGCCCGGCCCGCCTGGCCGAGGGAGCCGAGCTCCTGCTGGAGCGTGTCGAGATGGAGGTCGTCTGATGTGCGAGGTCTGCGGCTGCGGTGATCCGGAGCGGGTGTCGGTCGAGCTTCACGAGCGCATCCTCGCGGGCAACGAGCGCAGCGCCGCCCACAACCGCGAGCACTTCCGCCGGCGCGGCCTCCTGGCGCTGAACCTGATGGGCTCGCCCGGGTCGGGAAAGACGGCGCTCCTGGAGGCCACCCGGCGGGCCGCCCCGACGCTTCGCCTGGCGGCCCTGAGCGGCGATCTCGCCACCGAGCGCGACGCCGAGCGGCTGCGGGCGGTGGGGATCCCGGCCCACGCCATCACGACGGGCTCGGCCTGCCATCTCGACGCGCAGATGGTCCACCACGCGCTCCACCGGCTGCCCGCGATTCCCCTCGACGTCCTCTTCGTGGAGAACGTGGGCAACCTGGTCTGCCCCGCGATCTACGATCTCGGCCAGGCCGCGAACGTGGTCGCGCTCTCGGTGACCGAGGGAGAGGACAAGCCCCTCAAGTACCCCGTGATGTTCCGTGTCGCGGACCTGGTGCTCCTCACCAAGGCCGATCTGCTGCCGCACCTGCCGGAGATCTCGGTGGAGCGAGTGCGGGAGGCGCTGGCGCGCGTCATGCCCGAGCCGCGCCTGCTGGTGGTGTCCGCCCGGACCGGCGAGGGGCTCGCGCGCTGGCTCGACTGGATCGGGGCGCAGCGCCAGGCTCTGGAGCCCCTGGCCGTCGCCCGTTGACGCGCCGCCGGCGCGCGTCACGGCGGCGCGAGCGTGCCCTCGGTGTGGACCTCCACCGTCACCTGGGGCGCCACCCGCAGCAGGAAGCTGCTCGGATCCTTCATCCCCCACGCGACGTAGGGCACGACGAAGCGGCTCTCGATCGTCACGTGATCTCCGCTGGCCGAGAGCCGCGCCGGAAGGACCACGGGATGGCTCGAGCCGTGGATCTCCATCACACCGCGCAGCTCGATCTCGGCGCTCCGCTCGTCGCGCCGTGTCACCTCGAGCCGCTCGGGCCGGAGCACGATCGTCGGGAAGCGCTCGCTCTCCAGGACGTCGGAGTGCATCCGCGCGTCGCGGCTCGCGACGCCGGTGGTGGTGCTGCGGGCATCGGCCACGATCTCGCCCGCCGCCGACCCGCCCGCCGGATCGAAGCGGATCGCGCCCCGCAGGAGCTTCGCCGTTCCCTCCACGGTGTGGAGCGTCGCCTTCAGGGTGAAGCCGATCCGGGTCGCTCCAGGGTCGAGCTGGAGGAGCCGCGTCTCGGCCCGGGCCGGGGGTGCAGCCAGCGCCAGGGCGAGGAGGAGCCAGGTCGCGCGGCGGAGCGGCGAGGGCGGCACGGGGTCCTCCGGCGGCGCAATGTGACGCCCTCACGCTAGCGTGCGCGTGAAGCCCGCGCGTCGCCGGCCCGTCGCACCGTGGAGCGTGGGGGCGAGAACGGGCCCGGACGAGGAGAGCCGGGCCGAGGAGGTGAGCGATGCGTGCCTGGACCGGGATCACGATCGGGATCGCAGCATCTTGCCTGAGCCTCGTCGCGGCGGGGCCGGCCCGGGCGCAGGGCGCGCGAGCGGTCCTGGCGAACAAGGACGGGAAGACCGTCGGGGAGGCCCGGCTCGAGCAGGCGGCCCACGGCGTCGTGATCCATCTCGACATCCAGGCGCTCCCGCCGGGAACCCATGCCATCCACGTGCACGCCGTCGGGAAGTGCGATCCGCCCGACTTCGCCTCGGCGGGCGGCCACTTCAACCCCGCGGGTCACCAGCACGGGATCCAGAACCCGGCAGGGATGCACTCCGGCGATCTGCCGAACCTGGAGGTCCCGACCGACGGGAAGCTCAAGGTCGACCTCTTCGTGCCTTCCGTGTCGCTGAAGCCGGGGAAGACGAGCCTTCTCGACGCCGACGGCTCTGCGCTGGTGATCCACGAGAACGCCGACGACTACAAGACCGACCCGGCCGGGAACGCGGGGGCGCGCATCGCCTGCGGCGTGGTAACCAGGCTGTAGCGGGCGGCGGCCGGGCGGGGGACTCTCCACCGCCTCGCCGCGCGGGGGTTTTTGCAGCCCGCGCCACCGCTTAGACTCTCCTTTCCGGCGCGAGGCCGCCGGGAGGATGCCGACGCTCCCATGGACGAGGCCGCCTGGTACTACGCCCGCGAGGGCCGCGCCGTGGGACCCCTCTGCGAGGAGGAGATCCTCGCCCTGGCGGCGCGGAACGCCCTCGGGCGCAGCACGCTGGTCTGGACCCGCGGCTTCGACGCCTGGGTCCCGGCCCGCGAGGTGCCGTCCCTCGCGGCGGCGCTTCCGCCCCTGTCGGAGCAGCCGCCTCCGCTCCCGCCCGAGGCCCTCCTCCCGGCCGCGACCCTGCCGGCGGCCCCGGCCCGCGGGCCTGGCCCGGCGGCCCGGGCCTGGCTCCGCTTCATCGCGCGGCAGCTCGATTACGCGCTGGCGGGTGTCGCCGCCGGGCTCGTGGCCGTGCGGCTGCGCCCCGATCTCCGCGACTCGACCGAGCTGCTGGTCGTGGTGACGGCGCTCGCGCTCTTCGTGCCGATCGAAGCGCTCCTGCTCTCGGGCCTCGGAACGACGCCCGGGAAGTGGCTGCTCCAGATCCGGGTGCGCGACGCGGAGGGCCGGCGCCTCGGCCTCGCCGCGGCCATGAGCCGGAGCGTCTCCGTGTGGTGGCGCGGCATGGGGGCCGGCCTCCCCGTGATCTCGCTCCTGACGCTGCTCTTCGCCTACCAGCGGATGCGTCACGAGGGCGTCACGAGCTGGGACCGGGACGGCGGCTTCCAGGTCTCCCACGAGTCGTTCGGCTCGTCGCGGCTCGCCGCGGCACTCGCAGTGGTGGCCTGCGCGGTGGTCCTGGGGAGCGCGGTCGCGTACTGGCGCGAGGAGCAGGTCCTCGAGCGGGCTCTCGCCGCACGCCTCAAGGAGGTGTCACAGGACGTCGCTGCACGCGGCGCGAGCGTGAAGCCGAGCGGGGAGTCCGGCAGCGGGAGCCTCGCTTCGGGAGCGATCGAGCGCATTCCGCTGGAGGCCCAGCAGGGAGAGCTCGTCGGGGCGCTGGCGGTCTGCGACGCCGACTGCAGCGACCTCGATCTCCGGCTGCTCGACGCCGACGGGGAGGAGCTCACCGCCGACGAGGAGTCCGACGCGCGACCCGTGGTCGCCTGGCGCGCCGACGCGGACGGGCCCGTCACCCTCGAGGTCTCGATGCGACGCTGCAGCGTGGAGCCCTGCCGCTATGCCTGGCAGCGGGTCTCGTTCTCCGGCGATGCGGCGCTGGCGGAGGACACCGGCTCCGGCACCTGCTTTGCCGTCGCGCCCGACGGCGCCATCCTGACCGCGCACCACGTGGTCGACCGGGCCAACAAGATCACGGTGCAGTTCGTGGGCTCGGACGCGATTCCCGCGCACCTCGAGCGCGACGACCCCGAGCACGATCTCGCGCTGCTGCGCGTGGCCCGGCCGACACCTCACTGGCTTCCGCTCGCGCCGCCGCACTCCGCGCGTCTCGGCGAGGCGGTCTTCACCCTGGGCTTCCCGGTCACGGACATGCTGGGAGAGGATCCCAAGTACACCGACGGCGCCATCAGCTCGCTCTCCGGTCTCGAGGGGCGCGTGAGCGAGCTCCAGATCTCGGTGCCGATCCAGCCGGGGAGCAGCGGCGGCCCGCTGGTGGATCCCGACGGTCGAGTGGTGGGGATCGTCACCAGCATGGCGGAGAACGACGAGTTCAAGCGCGAGTCCGGCACCATGCCCCAGAACGTGAACTGGGCGGTGAAGTCGGAGCTCGCCGAGCTTCTGTTCGAGCCGCCGCCGCCTCGGTCCGCCCCGCCCCGCGGCCGCGACGCGGTGGTGGAGCGCGTGCGTCGCGCCGTCTGCCTGGTCGAGGTCGAGTGAGCCGGAGCGGCCGCCAGCCGCTCGTGGGAGGGGGGCGCCCGTCATGGACTTCGAGACCCTGGAGCTGCGGGTGGAGGGCGCCCTCGGACGCCTCACCCTGAACCGGCCGGAGCGGCTGAACGCGCTCGGCGCCACCAGCCTGCGCGAGCTCGCCCGGGCCGCGCGCTTCTTCGACGAGCGGCCGGAGGTGCGCGTGGTGATCGTGAGCGGCAGGGGCCGCGCCTTCAGCGCCGGCGCCGATCTGCGCGATACGCCGGTCTCGGGCGCGTCGCCGAAGTCCGGCCTTCCCTGGCACCTGCGGCGGGAGGCGGGCCAGCTCGGCCTGCGCATGGCCGACGCCATCGAGTCCATGCACGCGGTGACGATCGCGCAGGTGCAGGGGTTCGCGGTGGGCGGAGGCCTGGTGCTGATGGCGGCCTGCGACCTGCGGGTGGCGGCGGAGGACGCGGTGTTCTCGATCCCCGAGATCGATATCGGCATCCCGCTGGCCTGGGGCGGGATCCCCCGCCTGGTCCGCGAGATCGGGCCGGCCCTCACCAAGGAGCTGGTGATGACGTGCCGGCGCTTCACGCCCGCCGAGGCCAGGGCCGCGGGCTTCGTGAACCGGGTGGTGCCGGCCGCCGCCCTCGAGGCGGAGGTGGAGGCGCTGGCGCGCGAGCTCCTGGAGAAGCCGTCGGTACCGGTGGCCGTCACCAAGGAGCACGTGAACTCGGTGGCGCGCGCCATGGGCTCCGGGAGCACGGCCTTCGCCGACGGGGACGGCCTGATCGCGGCGGTCTTCGACCCGGAGTCGGTGGAAGCGGCGCGCCGCTACGTCGCACGGACCTTCAAGGCGAAGCCGCGCGGGTGACACCGCAGCGGATCGCTTCCCCGGCCCCGGCGTCCGCGACCCGGGCGCGCCACCGGGTCCTGGCCTTCGCGCTGGCGCTGACGGCGATCGCCTACCTCGATCGCGTCTGCATCTCCACGGCCGCGCCGGCGATCCAGCGCGATCTCGTGCTCTCGGATTCCCGCATGGGCCTGGTCTTCAGCGCCTTCACCCTGGCCTATGCGCTCTGCGAGGTGCCGAGCGGCTGGCTCGCCGACCGCTTCGGGGCGCGTTGGATGCTGACGCGAATCGTGCTCTGGTGGTCGGCCATGACGGCCGCCACCGGTGCCGCGCGCGGCTTCGGCTCGCTCCTCGGGCTGCGCGTGCTCTTCGGCGCCGGCGAGGCGGGCACCTTCCCCAGCATGGCGCGCGCCTTCGGCCGCTGGCTGCCCCCGAACGAGCAGGGACGTGCCTTCGGCCTCACCATCATGGCTGGCGCCCTCGGCGGCGCCGTCACCCAGCCGCTGGTGGTCTGGATCCTCGGTCGTGCCTCGTGGCGGGCGGCCTTCCTGCTCTTTGGCGCGGTGGGCCTGGTGTGGGCGCTCGGCTGGGCGCTCTGGTTCCGCGACGATCCGCACGAGCATCGCTCGGTGAACCCGGCGGAGCTGCGGCTGATCGGGAGTCCGTTGCCCTCACCCCATCCGCCGGTCCCCTGGCGCGCGGTGCTCCGTCATCGCGGCCTCCTGGCCCTATGCGGGATGTACGCCGGCGCGATCTACGGCTGGTACTTCTTCCTGACCTGGCTCCCCACCTACCTGCTGCGGGCACGAGGCCTCGAGCTGGCCTCGGTGGGCTGGTTCGCGATGCTGCCCCTCCTCGCGATCGCACTCGGCGTCCTGCTCGGAGGCTGGCTCTCCGACGCGCTGGTGTGTCGGATGGGACCCCGGGCGGGACGGCGCGCGCCGGGGCTGGTGGGCCTTCCGCTCGCCGCCCTGGCCCTGCTGGGCGCGCTCCGCACGCCGCTGCCCGAGCGGGCGGCCGTGCTGCTGGCGGCGACCGCCGGCCTGGCCGCCCTCGGCGTGGCGCCGGCCTGGGCCGTCTGCCTCGAGATCGGCGGGCGCCACGCGGGAGTGGTGAGCGGCGCCATGAACAGCTTCGGCAATCTGGGCGGCTTCCTCTCGCCGATCGTGGTCGGCGTCTGCCTGGATCGCCTGGGCTCGTGGAACGCGCCGCTGGTGACGGTCGCCGTCGGCTACCTCCTGGCGGCGGTCTGCTGGCTGCGGATCGACCCGCTGGAGCACCTCGCGGGCGGCGCAGAAGGGGCTCGACGCGAGGCGCCGGTCGGCGCAAGCTCGGGAGGTTCCGCGAGCGTGGCAGCGGCGGCGGGCTCCGGAAGCCACGGGGAGACGGGTCGATGAACGGGACGGGGAGGCGGTGCGGATGGCTCCCGATACTGCTCCTGGGCGGCCTGATCGCGGCGTGCGCGGCGCGTCCGGCGCCGGCACCGGCCGTTTCCACCGCTCCGCTCGCGCCGCCGTTCCCGGACGACGCGGAGCTCGCGCAGCGCGTCGCCGCCGCCAAGGGCTGGGCGCCGCTGGTCGAGCGGCTCGCCAGCGACGGCGTCGCGCGGGATCGAGTGGCCCGCGCGTTCGCCGATCCGCGCGTCCCCGCCTTCGAGGGCCTCGTCTTCTCGGTCGAGCCCCGCGAGCCGCGCGAGCTCTACGGCAGCCTGTTGCGCGAGCGCAGCCTGGCCGGCGCCGCAGCCTGCCGCAGCGAGCACGCCGGAGCGTTCGAGGCGGCGGAGCGGTCCCACGGCGTCCCCGCCGGCCTCGTGGCAGCGATCCTCTGGGTGGAGACGCGCTGTGGCGCCAACACCGGGCGCAGCCGGGTGCTGCCCGCGCTGGCCCGCCTGGCGATGGCCGGCGAGCCGTCGAACGTGGATCGCAACGTCGTGCGCCAGGCGACACAAGGTGGCGTCGAAGATCCAGAGCTCGCCGCCCGCGTGCGCGAGCGGGCGCGCTGGCTCACCGAAACCTTCTATCCCGAGGTGCGCGCGAGCTTCGAGGTCGCCGACCGGCTCGGCGTCGATCCCCTGGAGCTCCTGGGCTCGCCCTCCGGCGCCTTCGGGCTGCCCCAGTTCCTGCCCACGAGCTACCTGAAGGACGGCGAGGACGGCGACGGCGACGGCCGGGTGGACCTCTTCGATCCCGCCGATGCCGCCGCCTCGGTCGCGCGCTACCTGGCCTCGCGTGGCTGGCGCGCCGGGCTGCTGCCGGCGGAGGAGCGGCAGGTGGTCTGGAGCTACAACCACTCCGAGCCCTACGTGGAGACGGTTCTGGCGCTCTCGGCCCGGCTGTGGCGCCCCGCCGCAGAGGGCGAGGTGACCGCCGCGGAGGCGGCGCAATAGGGACTCGGGAGGAAACCCCGAGCCCGACTCCGCGCCGCGGACCGCGCTTCATGGCGGCTACATCCAGTTGTGCTTTGCTATGACCGATGGTCGCGTCGCCGCAATTGCGCCCCCGGCGCCGACCCGCCCGCCTGCGCCTCCACGCCACGACCTACGACCTGCTGCGCTGGACGCGGCGGATCGCTCGGGATGCGGCCTTTCGCCTGCTCCATCCGGTGCTGCGCGGGCGCGAGCGGCCCCTGCCGCCGCTCGAGGATCTACGCAAGGTCCTGCTCGTGCACTTGAACCACCGCCTCGGCAATACGCTGCTCGTGACGCCGGCCGTGGCTTCGCTGCGCGCCCGGCTGGCTGGTGCCGAGGTGGACTTCCTGGGCGCGCCCGTCGCGGCGCCGGTGCTGGCCGGGCTCGGCCTGCGACGCGTGCACACGGTGCCGCGCTGGCGCCTGGCGTCGCCGCTCCATGCGTTCCGCCTGTTTCGTGCGCTTCGCCGCGAGCGCTACGAGGCGACGATCCATCTCGGCCTCTCCGGGCACTCGATGGGTGCGCTCCTGACGGCACTCTCCGGCGCGCAGCATCGGATCGGCTGTCCGGGCGGCCACGCGAACGCGCTCTTCACCTCGGTGGTCGAGCGCCCGCGCGCGCGGCATCGCGTGGACGCGATCCTCGAGTACGCCGGGTCCCTGGGCGCGAAGCCCCAGGGCGAACGCACGCTCGTGCTCTCCCCCGAGGAGCGACAGGCCGCCCGGCGGCGGCTCGCCGAGGCCTTCGGGCCCACGGCGGAGCGGGTGGTGGGGATCTTCGTCGGCGCACGGGCGCGGAAGGGAAAGCGCTGGCCGCTCTCGAGCTTCCGCGCGCTGGCGGAGGAGCTGCGCTCGCGGGGTCTCGCGCTCGCGGTCTTCCTCGGGCCGGAGGAGCGGCGGCACGCCGCCGAGATCCGGCGCGAGCTCGGGGACGCCCTCTACGTGGAGAACGAGGAGCTGCGGCGCGTGGCGGCGCTCCTCGCCTGCTGTCACGCCGTGGTGACGCCCGACTCGGGACCCATGCACCTGGCGATCGCGGTGGGCGCGCCGACGGTGGCGATCTTCTGCGACTCGGACCCGGCGAAGTGGGGCCCGCGGCCGCCCGGCGGCGAGGCCGTCCTCGACCGCGACGGGCGGAACGTGGAGGCCGTGCTGGCGGCGGTGCTGCGCCGGCTCGCCGCTCCGGCTCCTCAGCGCGAGGCGCCGGCCAGGAGCTTCGCGTAGCCCTGCTCGAAGGCCCGCAGCACCGGAGGCGGCACCTCGGGGTCGGGCACCCGGTTGTGGACCGGCGGTAGCGAGCGGAGATAGGCGAGGATCGCCTTCAAGTCCTGGTCGCTGTGCGCCGCCGCGGACTGCCACGGCATGGGCGGGAGGATCGGCCGGCCGCTCCTCCCGCGATGGAGCCCCGTGCGCATCGCTCGCACGAACTCCTCCTCGGTCCAGCTCCCGATCCCGGTCTCCAGGTCCGGGGTGAGGTTCGCCGCGTAGACCGCGCCGAAGGCCAGGCGGAAGCTCGTGCCGGTGGGCCCCACCACCATGGCGTTGCCGGCGTCGGCACCGGGCGCCGGGGCCGGCGCACCCTCCGGATGGCCGGAGAGCTCCCGGCCCGGCTGCGGCAGGGGCACGCCCAGCGCGGGATCGATCGACACCGGCGTGTGACAATCTCCGCAGCCGCTCACCTGCACCAGGTGCGCGCCGCGGCTCACCGCGGCGGCGCGCTCCGAGGGGCCCTCCCCGGGAGCGCAGGCGGAGCCGGCCATGGCCAGGCCCAGGAGCGCGGGGGGAACGAACGGAGCGAGTCGGGAGAGTCGCGCGAGGGCGAGGTAGCGGTTCTTCGACATGGCACCTTCCTTCCAGGGCGGTCGGCCCGAGAGTGGCCTCCGCCATCGCCGGAAGGATCGGTCCGCCCGCGGCGCCCCGTTGCTAAATCCCTCTTGCGGGCACCCTAAAAGGTTCCTAAGCGCCTAGACCGGCCGGGCGGGCTCCGGCGCCGCCTTCTCCACCAGCTGAAGCCGCGAATCCACCTCCAGCCGGAAGCGGCCGCGACCCGTCGGCACCATCCGCACGTCCGGGCACTTCTGCTCCAAGCGGCGGCGCAGCAGGATCAGCCGGCTCTCCAGGTTGTCCTTGATCGGAGGGAGCCCGAGGGAGGCGTCCAGCCGGAGCTCGCGATTGGTGAACTCCACCCGACGTTCATTCGTGTAGCTCGAAAGGATCCGCCACAGGATGCGACCCGGGACGTTGCGGATCAGGTACTCGCCGTCGACGAAGACGCAGTCGTCGTTGGCGTAGAACGTGAAGACGCGCGGGCGCTGCATCTCGCTGCGAGGCGCCGGTCCGCGGCCTCCGAAGGAAGGTGCGACGGCGCCCTCGTCGGCGTCCTCGCGCAGGATCGCGTTCTCGATCGCCGCCGCCAGCTGGTTGCAGAGCACGCCCAGCAAGGCCTCGTGCCAGTCGTCGAAGCCGAACGGATCGAGGCTCTCGAGCGCGAGCACGCCGATCAGACGGCCCTGGATCTCGAGGGGGAGGACGAGCTGGCTCCGGGCGTCCGGCAGGCCGGGAAGGGGGATCTCGGGACGCAGCGCCGCCGCGCCGCCGGCGCGCTGCACGCTCTGCCGGACGGCGCGGCCGTAGCGCAGCTCGCCCCCCACGTCGGAGATGCGCAGCATGCGCCGTTCCCGCGCGACGGTGCCGATCAGGCCCTCGCCGAGGGCCACCTCGGCGCCGACGCCGCTCTCCCCGTAGCCGAGGCTCGCCACCGTGAAGAGCCGCTCGCCGCTCTCGTCCGGCAGCAGGAGCATCGCGTGCTCGAAGCCGAAGCCCTCGTGCAGGGCCGCCAGGAGCGAGGAGAGGAGCTCTTCCAGGCCGCTCGCGCGCTGGATGCGCTGGGAGACGAGCTGGAGCGCGCGCAGCTCGGAGCGAAAGGCACCGGCGGGCTCCGCGCCCGCGCGCTCCACCTCGCCGGAGTCGGCGGGCTCCAGCGCGGCCGTGAGCGCCTCCACGCCGATCACCTCGTACACGTCGGCCGCAACCAGACGGAAGATCCCCTTCATCCCGGTGTGGGAGGCGATCGCCTCGATGCGGAGCGCCATCGCGTCGAAGAGGGGTCCGCTCTCCTCGGAGCGCGCGAAGTGGAGGTCGAGCCGCCACGCCTCCAAGGTCAGGGGATCGTGGACCTGGACGCACGCGTAGGGATTCTCGGCGACGTTCTTTCGTGTCGTGTTGAAGAACTGACGCGAGAGGGCGACGTGCCGCTCGTCCACCCGATGGACCTGGCTCAAGTACGCGACGTTCGGCGTCCCATCGGCGGAGCAGGTCGCGACGAAGGACGGCACGACGCCCTGGAAGCAGCGCGCGAGGCTCTGGAGGGGATCGTCACGGACGACGGCTCAGGGGTCGAGGCGCCGGCCCGCGTCGGGGCCGGGCGTCTGGAGGAAGATGGCCTCGATCTCCACGTCCACCGCGACGCTCGGCCACCAGTGGAGGCGACGGCCGAGGCTGCGGGGGAGCCCCACCGCGTGGAGCTGCTCCAGCAGCGCGGCCAGGTAGCGCTCCTGCACCGCCCGGTCCGCCTCGCCGCTCGCGCGCCAGCTCCCGGCCCGGCCCTTCACCTGGATCGTCTGGTGGCTGATCGGACGCGAGAACGCGATGGCGATGCGCCCGTTCTGCTCGAGGTCCGCGACCAGGCGCGGCGCCGCCCAGGCCGGGAGGTAGACCGTGAGGGAGCTCCGCTCGGGGTGGACCCTGGCGCCGAGAGCCCGGGTGCAGCTCGGCCGGAGCGCCGCATCGCGCGTGCCCACGAGCATGGAGACGCCGCTCTCGATGAAGTCGGCCTGGTCCTCGGCCAAGGGCCGCGCGAGCACCATCAGGGCACGAATGGTACGCGATCCCGAGGGGAAACGAGAGTTGCGGATTCGGGTCGCCTGGGCTCCGCCGGGCGCCACCAGGCCCTACCCTGGCAGGCAAGCGCTCGAGCGGACCGCTCGCATCGAGAAGGAGGGCCCGGTGAAGGGAGACAGGCGAGGGGTCGACGCCGGGCCGGGAGAGACCTCGCGGCGCGACCCGGTGGAGCGCTGGGTCCGTGTCTTCGTGGAGGACTCCGCCCTCTGGCCGGTGCTGGCGGTCGCGGTCGGGATCTTCGCCTCCTTCGGCGCCGCGCTCCTGGTGCTGGCCTTCGAGGACCGAAACCCGGCCGCGCTCGCCGGCGTGGCGCTGCTGGTCGTGCTCGCGCTCCACGGCCTGGGCGGTGCCGTGCGCCGGCGCCGGCTCGGGACACTCGGCGGGATCGCGCTCGCCGTGGGCGTGACGAGCCTGTTGGGCGCGCTCGCCTACGAATTCCTCCTGGCGCGCTAGCGTGCTGATCGCGTTCTGGAAGCCCTTCGGTGTCCTCTCCCGCTTCACGCCGGACGGGAGCCGACACCAATCATTGTCGGAGTTCGGCCTCCCGCCCCGGGTCCACGCCATCGGCCGGCTCGACGCCGACTCCGAGGGGCTCCTCCTCCTCGGCGACGAGCCCGCGCTGGTGCGCGAGCTCCTTGCACCCGGCGGACACCCGAGGACGTACTGGGTCCAGGTGGAGGGCCTGCCGGAGGCGGGTGCGCTCGATCGGCTGGCGCGCGGCGTGAGGGTGCAGGGCCGGCGCACCCGGCCGTGTCGCGCGCGGCGCCTCCCGGAGCCTCCGGCGCTCCCGCCCCGCGAGCCGCCGATCCGCCGCCGCCTGCGCGTCCCGGATGCCTGGATCGAGCTCGTGCTGCGCGAAGGGCGCAACCGTCAGGTGCGTCGCATGACGGCGGCGGTCGGGCACCCGACGCTGCGGCTGGTGCGCGTCGCGATCGACGGCCTCCGCCTGGCCGAGCTCGGTCTCGAGCCCGGCGGCTGGCGCGCGCTGCGCCCCGCGGAGCGCGCGCGGCTCCGTGTGCGCGAGCTTCACCCTCGCGCACGAGCCTGCTAGAACCCGAGGCGGGAGGACGCATGGATCCGCGGACGCTCGAGGGCTTCGTCGCCGCACGCTGGGAGACGGAGATCGTGCCGACCCTGCTCGAGTACGTGCGCATCCCCGCGCGCAGCCCCCACTTCGATCCCGCCTGGCAGGCGCATGGCGCGCTCGAGTCCGCGGTGCGGCTGGCCGAGGGCTGGTGCCGCAAGCAGTCGCTCCCCGGGCTCTCGATCGAGGTGCTGCGCCTTCCCGGACGCACGCCGCTCCTGGTGTTCGAGTGGCCCGGCAGCGCGCCGGGCACGGTGCTGCTCTACGGCCACCTCGACAAGCAGCCCGAGATGACGGGCTGGCGGGAGGGTCTCGGTCCGTGGACGCCGGTCCTGGAGCACGGGCGCCTCTACGGCCGTGGCGCCGCCGACGACGGCTACGCGGTCTTCGCCGCCGTGACCGCGCTCCTCGCCCTCCACGCCGAGGGCACGCCCCACGCCCGCTGCGTCGGCCTCGTCGAATGCTCCGAGGAGAGCGGAAGCCCCGATCTCCCGGCCTATCTCGAGGCGCTGGCGCCGCGCCTCGGCGCCGTGGATCTGGTGGTGGGGCTCGACTCCGGCTGCGGCAGCTACGATGCGCTCTGGGTCACGACCTCGTTGCGCGGGATCGCGGCGGGCACGCTCGACGTGGAGGTGCTGAGCGAAGGCGTGCACTCCGGCGATGGCGGCGGCATCGTGCCCTCCTCGTTCCGCATCGCGCGGCGGCTGCTGGAGCGGCTCGAGGACGCGGAGAGCGGGCGCATCCTGCCGCCGGAGCTCCACGCCGCGATTCCGCCCGAGCGGCTGGCCCAGGCCCGCGAGGCCGCGCAGCGCCTCGGCGACACCGTGTGGCGTCGCTTCCCATTGGCCGGCGCCACGCGTCCGGCGGTCGCCGATCCCGTGGAGGCGGTGCTGGCGCGGACCTGGCGCCCGGCCCTCGAGGTGGTGGGAGCCGACGGTCTGCCGCCGGCGCGCGAGGCGGGAAACGTGCTGCGCCCGCGCACGCGGCTCCAGCTCTCGTTGCGGCTGCCGCCTCCGGTCGCGGCAGACCCCGCGACCCGGCGCCTGCGCAAGCTGCTGGAAGCGGATCCCCCGCACGGTGCCAACGTGCGCTTCGAGCCGGCTCCGGGCGCCGACGGCTGGTCGGCGCCTCCCACCGCATCCTGGCTGCGCGAGGCGCTCGACGCCGCCTCCCGCGCGCACTTCGGCCGGCCCGCCGTCTTCATGGGCGAGGGTGGCTCGATTCCCTTCATGGCGTTCCTCGGCGCGCGCTTCCCCGCGGCGCAGTTCCTGATCACCGGGGTCCTCGGCCCCGGCGCGAACGCCCACGGCCCGAACGAGTTCCTCGATCTCGACACCGCCCGGCGTCTCACCGCCTGCGTCGCGCAGGTCCTGGCCTCCCACGCCGCGCGCGCCGGAGGCCGGAGCGCCGACGTGGGGTGAGCGCAGCCCACGCCGTCGAGACCGACGTCCCCCAGCGCATCGATCGTCTGCCCTGGTCCCGCTGGCACTGGTGGATCGTGACCGCATTGGGTGTCACCTGGATCCTGGACGGCCTCGAGGTGACGATCGTGGGCGCCATGGGCGGCGTGCTCACCCGCCCGGGCACCCTGGCGCTCAGCGAGGCGGAGGTCGGCCTCACCGCCTCGGCGTACCTCGCGGGAACCATCGCCGGCGCGCTCCTCTTCTCCCTCCTGACCGATCGACAGGGCCGGAAGCGCTGGTTCATGCTCACGCTCTCGCTCTACCTCGTGGCCACCACGGCCACCGCCTTCTCCTGGGACCTGCCGAGCTTCATGCTGTTCCGCTTCCTGACCGGCGCGGGGATCGGCGGCGAGTACGCCGCCATCAACTCCGCCATCGACGAGCTGATACCGGCTCGCGCGCGCGGGCACACGGATCTCGCGATCAACGGGAGCTGGTGGCTCGGCACGCTCGCGGGCGCGCTGCTGAGCCTGCCTCTCCTGGATCCGCGGCGCGTTCCCGAAGCGCTCGGCTGGCGGCTCTGCTTCGGCCTGGGAGCGGCCCTCGGGCTCGGGATCCTTCTGGTGCGCCGCTTCGTGCCGGAGAGCCCGCGCTGGCTCGTGCTGCACGGCCGCACCGAGGAGGCCGAGCGCATCGTGGCGAGGATCGAGGCGGAGGTGCGCCGGTCGCGCGGCGGGGAGCCCCTGCCCGAGGTCCACGGCACGCTGCGCGTGCATCCGCATCCAGGCTTCCACTTCGGAACCGTGGCACGCGAGCTCTTGCGCACGCATCCCCGCCGCAGCCTGCTCGGGATCACGCTGATGGTGAGTCAGTCCTTCCTCTACAACGCCATCTTCTTCACCTATGCGCTCGTGCTGGGCCGCTTCTACGGGGTGCCGTCGGGCCGGATCGGCCTCTACCTGCTTCCCTTCGCGCTGGTGAACTTCTGCGGGCCCCTCCTTCTCGGTCGGCTCTTCGACACGCTCGGGCGTCGGGTGATGATCACGTTCAGCTACGGCAGCTCGGGCGCGTTGCTCGCGCTCACGGGCTGGCTCTTCTGGGCGGGCCACCTGGACGCGACGACCCAGACCCTCGCCTGGTCGGCGGTCTTCTTCTTCGCCTCCGCCGGCGCGAGCTCCGCCTACCTCACGGTGAGCGAGGTCTTCCCGCTGGAGATCCGCGCCATGGCGATCGCCTGCTTCTTCGTGGTGGCGCAGGGCGCGGGGACGCTGGCGCCCTGGGTCTTCGGGTGGCTGATCCAGACCTCGGCCACCAGCGTGTTCCTGGGCTACCTGCTCGGCGCGGGCCTGATGCTGCTCGGCGCCGGGGTGGCGTTCCGCTTCGCGGTGCCGGCCGAGCGGCGCTCGCTGGAGGAGATCGCGACGCCGCTCTCGGCGCGCCGGTCCGAGCGAGCGCCCGGCGACGCCGGCGCTGCGCTTCGGTAGGCTCCCGGACCCATGCCCGTGATCCAGTCCAGGATCGACCCCGGCTCCGCGCTCTTTCGCGAGAACCAGCGCGCCTATGGCGAGCGCGTCGCCCTGCTACGCGAGCGGATGCAGCGCGTCATCGACGGCGACCGAGAGAAGCTGATCCGTCGCCACCTCGAGCGGGGCAAGGTGATGGTGCGGGACCGGATCGACATGGTTCTCGACGATCGTTCGCCCTTCCTCGAGCTCTCGACGCTCGCGGGCTTCGGGCAGTACGACGACCAGGCCCCGGGTGGCGGGATCGTGACCGGGATCGGCCTGGTGCACGGCACGCCCTGCATGTTCATCGCCAACGATGCGACCGTGAAGGGCGGCAGCCTGTTTCCGGTGTCGATCAAGAAGCACTTCCGGGCCCAGGAGATCGCCGCGCAGAACGGTCTTCCCACGCTCTACCTGGTGGACTCGGGAGGCGCGTATCTGCCCCTCCAGGGCGAGGTCTTCCCGGACAAGGAGCACTTCGGCGGCACCTTCTACCAGCAGGCGCGGATGTCGGCGGCGGGCCTGCCCCAGCTCTCGGTCGTGCTCGGCGGCTGCACCGCCGGCGGAGCCTACGTGCCCGCGCTCTCCGACGAGGTGGTGATCGTGAAGGGGATCGGGCGGATCTTCCTCGGCGGCCCGCCGATCGTGAAGGCCGCGTTGAACGAGATCGTCGACCCGGAGACCCTGGGCGGCGCGGAGGTGCACACGCGCGAGTCGGGCGTGGCGGACACCATCGCCTACGACGAGGCCGATGCCTACGCACAGCTGCGCGACATCGTGGCGCACCTGAACGGCCCCGGCCTGCGACCGGCGCCGCACGAGCCGCGGCCGCCGCGCTACGACCCCTCCGAGCTCTACGGCATCGTGAACGCCGACGCGCGCGTTCCCTTCGACGTGCGCGAGATCGTCGCGCGGATGGTCGACGCCTCGGAGCTCCAGGAGTTCAAGCCCCGCTACGGCGAGACGGTGGTCTGCGGCTTTGCCCACCTGCACGGGCACCCGGTCGGGATCGTCGGCAACAACGGGATCATCTTCTCGGCCGGAGCGCTCAAGGCCGCGCACTTCATCGAGATGTGCAACCAGCGCGGCGTGCCGCTGCTGTTCCTCCAGAACACCTCGGGCTACATGGTGGGGAAGGACGCCGAGGCGCGGGGCATCGCGAAGGACGGAGCCAAGATGGTGAACGCCGTCGCGAACTGCACCGTGCCCAAGTACACCGTGCTGATCGGCGGCTCCTACGGCGCGGGGAACTACGGGATGTGCGGGCGGGGCTTCGCGCCGCGCTTCCTCTTCGCGTGGCCGAACTCCCGCATCGCCACCATGTCGGCCGAGACGGCGGAGACCGTGCTGGTCGACATCCGGCTGGCGGGCCTGCGCGCCGAGGAGGTCACCGAGCAGGAGATCGCGCGACTGCGCGCCGAGGTGCGTCGGCAGTACGAGACCGAGTCGGACCCCTACTACGCGACCTCCCGGCTGTGGGACGATGGGCTGATCGACCCTCTCGACACCCGGGACGCGCTCGGCCTGTGCCTGGCGCTGGCGGCGCGGCAGCCGGCGGCGCCGAGCCACGCCCGCGTGTTCCGCATGTGAGCCCCGCCGAGCCATGTTCCGACGCCTGCTGATCGCCAACCGCGGAGAGATCGCCGTGCGCATCGCGCGAACCGCGAGCCGGCTCGGCATCGAGACGGTGGCCGTCTACTCCGACGCCGACCGCCGCGCCATGCACGTGACGGTGTGCGACCGCGCCGTGCATCTGGGCGGCTCCGAGGCCGCGGCGAGCTACCTGAACGTTCCGCGGCTGCTGGCCGCGGCGCGGGAGACCGGCGCCGACGCCCTGCACCCGGGCTACGGCTTCCTCTCGGAGAACGCGGGCTTCGCGCGCGCGGTGCTGGGCGACGGCATCGCCTGGGTGGGGCCCCATCCCGACGCGATCGAGCGCATGGGCTCGAAGATCGCCTCGCGGCGCATCGCCGCGGAGGCCGGAGTCGCGGTGGTGCCGGGCTTCGACGCCTCCCAGGACGACGCGGCGCTGGCCGACGCCGCCAAGCGCATCGGATTCCCGGTGCTGATCAAGGCCTCCGCCGGTGGCGGCGGGAAGGGCATCCGCATCGTGCGCGAGGCGCCTGCCTTCGCCGAGCAGCTCGGCCTGGCGCGCCGCGAGGCCGAGCGCGCCTTCGGCGATGGGGCCGTGATCGTGGAGCGCTACGTGGAGCGCCCGCGGCACGTCGAGGTGCAGGTGATGGGCGATCGCCGGGGCGGCCTCGTCCACCTGCTCGAGCGCGAATGCTCGATCCAACGGCGACACCAGAAGGTGATCGAGGAGGCGCCGGCGCCGAACCTCTCGGACGCGCAGCGGACCGGGCTGCGCGAGGCCGCGCTGCGTCTCGCCCGGGCGATCGGCTACGACAACGCCGGGACCGTGGAGTTCGTGCTGGACGCGGAGAGCGGCGAGTTCTTCTTCCTGGAGGTGAACACGCGGCTCCAGGTGGAGCATCCGGTGACGGAGATGGTGACGGGGCTCGACCTGGTGGAGCTCCAGCTCCGCGCCGCCGCCGGCGAGCCGCTGCCGATCCGGCAGGAGGACGTGGCGGCGCGTGGCTGGGCCATCGAGGCGCGGGTCGCTGCCGAGGACCCGGCGGCGGACTTCGCGCCGCGCACGGGCCTCGTCTCCTGGATCGCGGAGCCGGCCGGCGTGCGGGTGGACACCGGCATCCGGCCGGGCTCCGAGGTGAGCCCGTACTACGACTCGATGCTCGCCAAGGTGATCGCGGCGGGTCGCGATCGCGAGGCCGCCCGCAAGCGCCTGGCGGCGGCGCTGCGCGGCATGCTGCTGGTGGGCCTGCCCACGAACCTCGACTTCCTGGCCCGCATCGTGGAGCACCCGGTCTTCGCCTCGGGCCGCCTCACCACGCGCTTCCTGGAGGAGCACGCCGCCGAGCTGGCGGTGCCCCCCGCGCCCCACGAGGGCGCGTGGGTGGCCGCGTTGGCGGTGGTCCTCGACCACCCTACGGAGGACCACACCAATCCGTGGCAGCGCCTCGGCCCGCGGCGCGTGACGCCGCACCGCCCCTCGCAGCCCGTGACCCTCGCGGCCCAGGACGGCTCGCTGCACGCGGTGCTGGTCCAGGGCGCGGGGCCGCGCCTCGAGGTCGCGCTGGACGGCGAGCGGCGCGAGGTGCAGGCGTGGTGGGAGGGCGACCACCTCCTGGTGGAGCACGCCGGGACGCTGGAGCGGCACCACGCGCATCGGAGCGGTGACCGCTGGACGGTGCGGCGCCGCGGCCGCACCGAGGCCTATCGCGTGGTTCCGCGCGAGGAGCTGTGGCGCCGCGGCGAGAGCGTGACCGGCGGGAGCGCCCGCGCGCTCGAGGCTCCCTTCCCGGCGCTGGTGTCGGAGGTGAGAGCCGAGCCCGGGCAGCGCGTCGCCGCGGGCGAGGTGCTGGTCGTGCTCGAGGCCATGAAGATGCTCCACAACCTGGTGGCGGAGGGCGCCGGCGTGGTGGACCAGGTGCGGGTGCAGCCGGGGATGACGGTCGAGACCGGCGCGGTGCTGATCACCTTTGCCGAGGGGGAGTGAGGCCGCCGTGCTGCGGAACGTCTACATGACGGAAGAGCTCGAGGCCATCCGGCAGCAGGTGGAGCGCTTCGTGGTGCAGGAGGTGCTGCCCCACGGCGAGTCCTGGGAGCGCGAGGGGCGCGTGCCGCGGGACGTGCTCCGCCGGATGGGAGAGCTCGGCTTCTTCTCGCTGCGCGCGCCGAAGGAGTGGGGTGGCCTGGGCCTCGGTCCGATCGCGTCGTGCGTGTTCGCCGAGGAGCTCGGCCGCTCCACCTTCGCGGGCTTCGAGGTGACGGTGCTGGTCCACACCGACATGGCGTCGCCGCACCTCTGGCGCTCCGGCAGCCCGGCGCAGCTCCGCCGCTTCCTGCCCGGCGTCCTCTCCGGAGAGATCATCACCGCGATCGCGGTGACCGAACCCGGCGCCGGCTCCGACGTGGCCGGCCTGCGCACCAGCGCGGTGCGGGACGGGAAGGGCTGGCGGATCGACGGCAGCAAGCTCTTCATCACCAACGCCGTCCACGGCGATCTCGTGATCGTCGCCGCTCGCACCCGTGCCGAGGATCGCTACGGCATCTCCACCTTCCTGGTGGAGAAGGACCGCGAGGGCTTCTCGGTGAGCCGCAAGCTCGAGAAGCACGGCTGGCTCTCCTCCGACACCGCGGAGCTCGCGTTCCAGGGCTGCTGGGTGCCCGAGGAGAACCTCCTCGGTGTCGAGCACCGGGGCTTTTACGAGATCATGAAGAACTTCCAGAACGAGCGGATGGTGCTCTCCGCCATGGCGGTGGGCGCCGCCCAGAAGGGGATCGAGCTCACCCTCGCCTGGACGCAGCAGCGTAAGGCCTTCGGCGAGACCCTCTACGATCGCGAGGCGATCCGCCAGCGCCTCGCCATGGACCAGGCGCAGGTGGACGCCGTGCGCGCCGGCCTCTACCACGCCGCCTGGCTGATGGAGCAGGGCGCCGACGCCACCAAGGCCATCTCCGGCGTCAAGGCCTTCGCCTGCGAGCTCGCGAACCGCGTGCTCTACGACTGCCTGCAATTTCACGGCGGACTCGGCTACATGCGCGAGAGCACGATCGAGCGCATGGTGCGTGACGCGCGCGTGCTGCCGATCGGCGGCGGAGCCACCGAGGTGATGCTGGAGGAGGTGGCGAAACGATCCACCGTGTGACGGCGCGAAGCGCCGCAGGAGGAGGCCCATGGCTCGGCAAGGACGTCTCACGCTCGATCGCTACGGCGCCACCATGCCCGTGACCGGGCCCGCGGTGCAGAAGCCGCCCTTCCACTATCGCAACATGGAGATGATGTTCGTCAGCTACCGGACGGACCCGGAGGCGGCGCTGGACTGGCTGCCGGACGCGCTCGAGCTCGACGAGCCGGCGACCGCCACGGTGATCCTCGCGCACTATCACTTCTCCACCTTCGGTCCCTACCACGAGGCCATGCTGGCGATCCGCGCCCGCTGGCAGGGGCAGCTGGTGAGCTACTACCCGGTGCTGTTCACGGACCAGGAGGCGCCGCTGATCGGCGGGCGCGAGATCTGGGGCTTCGCGAAGAAGCTCGCGCACGTGGCGCTGGCTCACGAGAGCGAGGTCATCATGGGCACCGTGGAGCGACCGAAGGGCAACCGTCTGCTGACGGCGGTGATGCGCGCGGTCGACAACGTGCGCCCCGAGGAGTTCGCGCTCACGCCGAGCGTCTCGCTCAAGGTGATCCCCGACGCCACGGACGCGCGGGAGCCCGCGCTGGCGCAGCTCGTGGGGAGCGAGCTCCGCATGCAGCCGCTGATCGGCAGCGACGGGGTCGCGGAGATCTGGAGCGGGCCGGGCTCGCTCTGCTTCGACGCGCCGTCGGCCGTGGACCCCTGGCACCGGATCGCCGTGCGCGAGGTGACGTCCTGCGTCTACGGCTCGTTCAACGCCGTGCTGACACACGGGCGCGTCCTGAAGCAGCTCCGTTAGCCGCGGCTCGCTAGGCCCCGAGCGCCTTCGCTGCCTTCTCCACGGCGCCGGGCTTGACCCAGAGGATCATCGCCCAGCGCCCGCCACCGGCGACGAGCGCCTGCGCCGCCGTCACCTGGATCTTCTGCGCGGCGAGCTTCGCCACCACCTCGTCGATCGCGCCCGGCCGGTCCACGTCCCCCTGCACCAGGAAGGCCTGCTTGGCCTTGCGCGGGCGGAGCTTCAGCTTGGTGGCGGCAGCGAGGAAGCGCTGGGCGTCCTCCGGCACCAGGTCGATCTGCGCCTTCCCCTCGCCGAGCGGAAAGCCGCTGAAGGCGCGGAGGTTCACCCCCTCCGCCGCCAGGCCGGAGAGGATGCGGTGTCCCTCTCCCGCGCTGTCGGGGACGCCGAGCGCGTAGTACTCGATGCGCTGCACGCTGATCGCCATGGGCCCTCCTCCGCCCGCGCCACTGCGGGCCGCTCCATCCTACTCCCGCGACGAGCCCTCGTAGGTCCGCCCCCGCAGGCGGCGCATGCCGGCGAGCCAGCGGTCCTCGTCGGTGGCCTTGCGGCGCAGGTACTCGCGGGTCTCGGGGTGGGGCAGGATCAGGAACTCCTCGGCCTCGATGGCGCGCACCACCTCGGCCGCCACCTCCTCGGGCTCCTTCACGTTCTGCATGAGATGGGCGCCGAGGCCGGTGTCGCTCGCGCCCATGAGCATGGGCGTGCGCACGCCGAGGGGACACAGGCAGGAGACCCGGATGCCGCGCCCGCCGTAGGTGACGGCGAGCCACTCGGCGAAGGCCACGGCGGCGTGCTTCGTCACGGTGTAGGCGAGGCTCGAGAGGTCGAGCAGCAGGCCCGCGGCCGAGGCGGTGCTCACGAGGTAGCCCTCGCCCCGCTCCAGCATCTCGGGCAGCACGGCGCGGGCGGCGTAGACGTGGGCCATCAGGTTCACGCTCCAGCTCTCCGCCCAGTCCGCGTCCGGAGCGAAGGGCCCGCCCGGGCCCTCCCGCCCATCGGCCAGGCCGGCGCCGCGCGCGATGCCCGCGTTCGAGAAGAAGAGATCGACGCGGCCGAAGCGCTCGCGCGCGCGGGCCACGAGCGCGCGCACGGAGTCCTCGCGGCCGACGTCGGTCGCGACGGCGAGGCCGTCCACCTCCCGCGCCACCGCCTCCGCGCCCGCGCCATCCAGATCCGCCACCACCACGCGCGCGCCCTCGCGCACGAAGCGCCGGCAGCAGGCGGCTCCGATCCCGCTCGCTCCCCCCGTCACCACCGCCACGCGATCCTCGAGCTTCATGGGCTCTCTCCTCCGCCGGTCGTCGACATCCCGCTGCAAGGCTACGCCGGCGCCCGGCCTCGCGCGACGCACCCCTCGCCGCGTGACGCCGCTCGGGCCTGTCCTATGCTGCCGGCCGGTCCTGCCCCGGCGGGTCGGGCCACAGGAGAGCTCCCCCTTGCGATCCGACACGCGGCGGCCCCGTCCCCGCATCGCCATCATCGGCGCCGGCTTCTCCGGCATCTGCCTCGGTATCCAGCTGCGGAAGGTGGGCTTTCACGACTTCACGATCCTGGAGAAAGCGGACGGCCCCGGCGGCACCTGGCGCGACAACACCTATCCCGGCGCCGCCTGCGACCTCCAGTCCTTCGCCTACTGCTTCTCCTTCGAGCAGAAGACCGACTGGTCGCGGCGCTGGTCGCCCCAGCCCGAGATCCTGACCTACCTCGAGCACTGCGTGCGCAAGTACGGCCTCGGGCCCCACCTGCGAACCGGGGCCGAGGTGGAGGCCGCGCGCTTCGACGCCGAGGCCGGCGTCTGGCGGGTGCGGCTCGCGAGCGGGGAGGAGCTCGAGGCCGAGGTGCTGGTGAGCGGCGTGGGCCAGCTCCACCGCCCCCACGTGCCCGACCTCCCGGGCCTCGGCGATTTCCGCGGCGTGTCGTTCCACTCGGCGCGCTGGCGCCACGACGTGGACCTCGCCGGCAAGGACGTGGCGGTGATCGGCAACGCGGCCTCCGCGATCCAGTTCATCCCGGAGATCGCGCCCCGCGTGCGACACCTGACCGTGCTGCAACGCAGCGCGAACTGGATGCTGCCCAAGGGCGACCGCGCGTTCCGCTCGCTCGAGAAGTGGATCTTCGGGCACGTTCCGCTGGCGGCGCGGCTCGAGCGCTGGCGCATCTGGCTGACCCACGAGCTCTGGTTCTACCCCGTGATGCGCGGGGGCAACTGGATCGCACGCGCAGTGGAGAAGGTGGCGCGCGGGCACATCGAGGCCCAGGTGGCGGATCCGGAGCTCCGGCGGGCCCTGGTTCCGGACTACCCGGTCGGGGCCCGGCGCGCCCTGATCTCGGACGACTACTACCCCGCGCTCCAGCGCGAGAACGTGGAGCTCGTGACCTCGCCCATCGAGCGCATCGTGGCCGACGGCGTGCTCACGCGCGACGGCCGGCGACACCCGGCGGACGTGGTGATCCTCGCCACCGGCTTCGAGTCCACGAGCTTCCTCGCGCCGATCAAGATCGAGGGGCAGGGCGGGCGGCGGCTCGACCAGGCCTGGAGCGAGGGCGCCGAGGCCTATCTCGGCCTCGCCGTGCCCGGATTCCCGAACTTCTTCCTGATGTACGGGCCCAACACCAATCTCGGTCACAACTCGATCGTCTTCATGATCGAGTGCCAGACCCGCTACGTCCTGGACGCGTTGCGCCAGATGGAGGAGCGCGATCTCGCCTGGATCGAGCTGCGGGGGGAGGCGATGCAGGCCTTCCAGGCGCGGATCGAGCGCGAGCTGGCCCGGACCGTCTGGGCGCGCACGGACCACAGCTGGTACAAGACGCGCTCCGGCCGCATCACCAACAACTGGCCGGGGACCACGGCCTCCTACTGGTGGCAGACCCGGCGCGCGAACCTCGCGGACTATCGCGCCGTCCCGCGCAGCGCCGCGAGCCCCTCCGCCGCGCGCAGGAACCCGGAGGCGTCGGCATAGCGCTCGCCGTGCACGAAGCCGGTGACACCGATCCGGGTCAGCTCGGCTAGCCGCTCGGCCGCCCGCTCGGGCTCGGCGAGGGGAAGGCTCCCGAGCACCACCACCTGGGGCGGGGGGCGGCGCACCGCCTCGAAGCGATGGCGTAGCTCGGCCACCGGCGCGGCCAGGCGAGCGGGGTCGGCAGACATCGGCATCCAGCCATCGCCGAGGCGCGCGGCGCGCTCGAGGGCATGGGGCGGCGCACCCCCCACCAGGATCGGCGGCCGCGGCGGTCGGGGCAGGAAGAGGAAGCGCTGGCCGTTGGCCTCGACCGGGTCCTCGGCGAAGCAGCGCACGAGGAAGGCCAGGGTCTCGTCGGCGAGCGCTCCCCGCCGCGCACGCTCCACGCCGAGCGCCCGGAACTCGGCCTCCATCCAGCCGACCCCCACGCCCAGGCGCAGCCGCCCGTCCGAGAGCTCCTGGATCGTCGCCACCCACTTGGCCGTCGGGAGCGCCGGCCGGTAGGGCAGGATCAGCACGCCGGTGCCGAGGCCGATCCGCGAGGTCGCCGCCGCCACCCAGGCGAGCGTGGCGAGCGGATCGAGGTAGCGACCGCCCGAGCCCTCGGCGTCGTCGGGCGGGATCGCCAGGTGGTCCGTCACCCAGAGATCGTCGAGGCCCGCCGCCTCGGCTCCGCGCGCGCAGGCGCGCAGGATCTCCGGCGTGGAGACGGGGCCCATGTTGCGCAGCACCAGGCCGAGGCGCATGCCGGCGCCTCAGGCCGGGTGGACGGACTGGAAGAGCGCCTCGGAAGCGGCGCCGGCGTGGGGCTCGCCCTCCAGCAGCCGCTCGCGCAGCCGAGCCTCGCTCATGCGAGCCGCAGGCGTCGTCTTCAGGAAGTCGAGCACCACCTCGGCGAAGCGCCCCGCGTGGCTGCGATGCGGGAAGTGCCCGGCGCCGGGGAAGATGGCGAGGCGACTGCCGGGGATCCGGCGATGCGCCTCGCGGGCGTGATGCACGGGGATCAGCGGGTCCCGCGCGCCCCACACGATCAGGGTCGGGAGCTCCCCGGCGAGATACAGCCGGTTGGTGGCGTCGACGCGTTGTCCGCCGGCATCGATCACGCTGCGGGCGGTGGCCAGGAAGGCCCGGCGCGTGGCGGGATCGCGCAGCGAAGCGAACGCCTGACGCAGCTCCTCCAGGTCCGCCGCCGGCCGCAGGCCGAGGCGCCCGATCCAGCGCGTCACGGAATCGACGCTCCTGCGCGTACCCTCGTTGAAGAGCAGCGGCAGCACCACCTCGGCCCCGGGGAGCGTCGCCGAGCGCAGCAGCGGGTGGACCTCGCGCCCGAGCCCGCCGCTCGACACCAGGACGAGTCGCTCGCAGCGCTCGGGGAACTGGTAGGCGAACTGCATCGCGATGCCGCCGCCGAGCGAGTGGCCGACCACGCTCCCGCGCTCGAAGCCGAGGGCGCCGGCCAGGTCGCGCAGCGTGTTGGCGTAGGCGCCGATCGAGTAGTCTCCGCGGGGCTTCGCGCTCTCCCCGTGCCCGGGGAGGTCCGGGGCCAGCACGGTGAAGCGCTGGCCGAGGGCGGGCGCCACGTCCTCCCAGGTCGCGGAGCGTCCGGCGATCCCGTGCACCA
Organism: Myxococcota bacterium; assembly: GCA_033853555.1. GTDB lineage: Bacteria > Myxococcota_A > UBA9160 > UBA9160 > UBA9160 > JAWOLJ01. The sequence goes on along the minus strand of JAWOLJ010000084.1, from coordinate 4,814 downwards.
GGAGGAGCAGCGGACCCCGCCCGCCGACGCGGTAGCGCAGGCGGTGGCCATGCAGGCGGATCTCGCGCGGCTCCATCGGCTCCTCCGAGCCTGAACGATACGCCGCCGGCCGGCCCGGCTGCCAGCGCCGCCTCGCCGGAGGAAGCAGGCCGACAGGGGGCCGGGGCTCCAGGGGCTACTCTCTCCGCGCTGCCCGAGAGGAGAGCCCCGTGAGCGCAGCCCCGCTCCGCGTCGTGGTCCCCTTCGAGGAGATCACCCTCGACGATCTCCCCCGCGTGGGCGGCAAGAACGCCTCGCTCGGCGAGATGATCCGGAGCCTCGGCGCGGCCGGGGTGCGCGTGCCCGGCGGCTTCGCGGTGACCGCCGAGGCCTTCCGCCTGCATCTGCGCGAGGCCGGGATCGAGGAGGAGATCTACGGCGAGCTGGAGAAGCTCGATCCGCAGGACGTGGTGGCGCTGGCAGCGGTCGGGCGGCGCGTGCGCGAGAAGATCCGCTCGGCTCCGCTGCCCGGCCCGGTCGCCGAGGAGATCGCTGCCGCCTACGCCGAGCTCTCCCGGCGCGACGGGGCTCCCGCGATCGACGTGGCCGTGCGCTCGAGCGCCACCGCCGAGGACCTGCCCACCGCGTCCTTCGCCGGACAGCAGGAGACCTATCTCCACGTCTCCGGCGCGAGCCGGCTGCTCGGGGCGGTCCGCGACTGCATGGCCTCCCTCTTCACCGATCGCGCGATCGTGTACCGCTCGGAGCGCGGCTTCGAGCATCGCGGCGTGGCGCTCTCGGTGGGCGTCCAGAAGATGGTCCGGAGCGAGTGCGCGGGCGTGATCTTCACGCTCGACACCGAGACGGGCTTCCGCGACGTGGTGATGGTGACCGGCGCCTGGGGTCTCGGCGAGACCGTGGTGCAGGGCAGCGTGAACCCCGACGAGTTCTGGGTGCACAAGCCGACGCTTCGAGCGGGCTTCCGGCCGATCCTGCGCCGCGAGCTCGGCGAGAAGGCCCTGCGCCTGATCCACGACGAGCGCGCCGGTGGAAAGGGCACGCGCACCGTGGCCGTGCGCGAGCCGGAGCGCCGGCGCTTCGTGCTCTCCGACGACGAGGTGCTCGAGCTCGCGCGCTGGGCGCTCGCCATCGAGGACCATTACTCCGCCCGCGCCGGGCGGCCGACTCCGATGGACATCGAGTGGGCAAAGGACGGGCCCAGCGGTCTCCTCCACGTGCTCCAGGCTCGCCCCGAGACCGTTCACTCCCAGCGCCAGGGCGCGCGCATCGAGATCTACCGCCTGCGCGGTCGCGGCCGGGTGCTGGCGCGCGGCAAGAGCGTGGGAGGGAAGGTCGGTGTGGGCCGGGTGCGGGTGCTGCACGCGCTCTCCGAGCTCTCGTCCTTCGCGCCCGGAGAGGTGCTCGTCACCTCGGAGACGGGCCCGGACTGGGAGCCCGTGCTGCGCCACGCCGCCGCGGTGGTGACCGACAAAGGAGGGCGCACCTGTCACGCGGCCATCGTCTCGCGGGAGCTCGGCATCCCCTGCGTGGTGGGCACCGAGCGGGCGACGACCGATCTCGCGACCGGCGCCGAGGTCACGGTCTCGTGCGCCGAGGGCGACGTGGGTCGCGTCTACGAGGGACGCCTCGACTACGCGCGCGAGGAGATCGACCCCGCGACGCTCCCCGTTCCCCGGGTGCCGCTGCTCCTGAACGTGGGCGCGCCGGACCGCGCGTTCCTGCTGGGCCAGCTCCCGAGCGGTGGCGTCGGCCTCGCGCGGATGGAGCTGATCGTGTTGAACGCGATCGGTGTGCATCCGATGGCGCTGGTGCACCCCGAGCGCGTGGAGGACCCGGCCGCGCGGGCCGAGATCCAGCGGCGCATCGCGGGCCAGCCCTCGGGGCCCGAGTTCTTCGTGCGGCAGCTCGCCACCGGGGTCGCGCAGATCGCGGCCGCCTTCCATCCGCGGCCGGTGATCCTGCGCTTCTCGGACTTCAAGACCAACGAGTATCGCGAGCTGGTGGGCGGGTCCGCCTTCGAGCCGGAGGAGGCGAACCCGATGCTCGGCTTCCGGGGCGCCTCCCGCTACACCTCCGAGCGCTATCGCGAGGGCTTCGCCCTGGAGTGTCAGGCGGTGCGCCGGGTGCGCGACGAGATGGGCCTGCGCAACCTCCAGGTGATGATTCCCTTCTGCCGCACCGTGGGGGAGGGCCGCCGCGTGCTCCAGGAGCTGGACAAGAACGGGCTGCGCCGGGGCGAGAACGGGCTCGAGGTGTACGTGATGTGCGAGATCCCGAGCAACGCGCTCCTGGCCGAGGACTTCGCCGAGATCTTCGACGGCTTCTCGATCGGGTCGAACGATCTGACGCAGCTCACGCTCGGGATCGATCGCGACTCGGCGCTGCTCTCCGGCCTCTTCGACGAGCGCGATCCCGCGGTGAAGAAGCTCGTGGTGCAGGTGATCGAGGCGGCGCATCGCAAGGGACGCAAGGTCGGGATCTGCGGCCAGGCTCCGAGCGATCACCCGGACTTCGCCGAGTTCCTGGCCGAGCAGCGGATCGACACCATCTCGTTGAGCCCCGATTCGCTGCCCCAGGTGGCGCGCCGCTTGGCGCGCTGACGGTCCGGCCGAGTCGGCCGGCGCTCAGCCCCTGCAGACGGGCGGCCGATCAGAGGGCCGGGAGGACCCCGGCCCTGCGGATCGGACTCGCGCCCGACGGCTCACGGGGGGACGTGCAGCCGCTGCTCGTTCTCGGCGACTGGCTGCGCGCCCGCGGCCACGAGGTCCGCGTCTGCAGCGGACCGGACTTCGCGGAGGCCGTGCGCGCCCACGGCTTCGAGCATCGCGACGTGGGCCCTTCCGTGCGACGGGAGCTCGCACGCGACGCGGAGGCCGTGGTGGGCGGCGGCCTCGCGCTCTGGCGCGCGAGCGAGCGCATGCTGCGCCTGGTCCTGGGCGAGCACGTCCACGCGCTCCGCCGCGAGCTCGAGGGCTGCGAGCTCGTGATCGGCGGCGGTGCGCAGCTCGTGGCGCCCTCCGTCTGCGAAGCCCTCGGCATCCCCTACCGCTACGTGATCTACTGCCCAGCGATCCTGCCTTCGAGCGCGCATCCACCCTTCGTGGTGAAGCGCCAGGACCGCTCTCCGGCGATGCACCGGCTCCTGTGGTGGCTGATGCTGCGCCTCGTGGGCTTCGGCGTCCGGGGCCCGCTCGCGCCCATGCGAGCGGAGCTCGGGCTCCGCCCGCTGGCGGATCCCTACGCCTACCTGCTCACCGCGCGGCCCGTGCTGGCGGCCGATCCGTTGCTGGCCGAGGTCCCGCGCGACGTCTCCCTCCCGGTGCAGCAGGTGGGGGCGCTCCAGCCCGCCGTCGCGGCGCCGCTCCCGCCGAAGCTCGAGGCCTTCCTGGAGCAGGGGCCGCCTGCGGTCTACCTGGGCTTCGGCAGCATGACCGATCCCCGGCCAGCCGACACCACGCGTTGTCTGCTCGAGGCCGTGCGCATCGCCGGCTGTCGTGCCGTGGTGTCGCGCGGCTGGGCGGGGCTCGGCGACGGACCGTTGCCCGAGGGCGTGACCGTGGTGGGATCGGTCGATCACCTGGCGCTCTTCCCGCGCGTCGCGGCGGTGGTGCACCATGGCGGCGCGGGCACCACCACCACGGCGGCGCGCGCCGGCGTGCCGCAGATCGTGGTCCCTCACCTGCTGGATCAGTTCTACTGGGCCCATCGTGTCCACCGGCTGGGCCTCGGTCCCCCGCCGCTGCCCCGCCCCCGCCTGCGGGCGGAGCGACTGGCTGCGCTCCTGGTGGCCACCCTCGAGAGCGAGACCACCGCGCTCCGCGCAGGGGACTTCGCGCACCAGCTCGAAGAGGCCCGCCCTCCGGCCTCCGCTCTGGAGTGCCTCCTCGAGCCCATCGGCGGCTGAGTCGAGAGCGTCTCCGGGGTCGCGGCGCCGACAGAGCCGACTGCGCCGGCGGCTACCATCTCGAGGTGCGAGGGCGGTCTCCTCGGCTGACGGGTCCGGGCGCCGTGGGCTCGGCTCCGCGGCGAGGCGCCGCCCGGCGGGTGACCCGCTGGGGCAGCCTGGTGCTGGCGCTCGCGCTGCACCTGGCGAGCGCCCGCGCCGCTGGCGCCGAGCCCGCGCCAGCCGCGGAGGCCTCCGCCGCGCCGCCCGGCGCTCCTGCGGCGGCGCCCCAGGAGGCCCGGGTGCGGCAGATCCGATTCGAGGGCACGCACGCGCTCACGCCGGCCGAGATCGAGCCCGTCCTGTTCACGCGCGCGCGGCCGGCCTGGAAGCTCTGGGCCGAGCGACCCCCGCTCGATCCGACGGCCCTCGACTCGGACATGCAGCGCATCGTCGCGTTCTATCGCGAGCACGGCTACTACGAGGCTCGCTCCTCCTACACGCTCGAGTGGAACGAGTCGCACGACCAGGCGCGCGTGGAGATCCGGGTGGAGGAGGGCCCCCCGGTGGCGCTCGAGTCCTGGGGCGCGGATCTCTCGGAGCTCCCGGGAGAGGAGGGCGAGTGGCGGCGCATCCTGCTGGAGCGCCTCCCGCTGCGCGACGGGACGACCTTCGGCCTGGAGTCCTACACGAAGTCACGGCAGATGCTCCTCGACGGCCTGGCGGACCACGGCTTTCCCGACGCCACGTTGAGCGGCGGCGCCGACGTGGACCTGGCGACGCACCAGGCGGTGGTGTGGTGGCGCGTGCATCCCGGCGCCATGGTGCGCTTCGGTCCGGTGCGGATCGAAGGGCTCGACGGCCGGAGCGAGACGCTGGTTCGCGGCGAGCTCACGGTGCAGCCGGGGGCGCCGTACTCCCAGCGCGAGCT
>JAWOLJ010000083.1:0-19356 GCA_033853555.1 Myxococcota bacterium | reverse complement strand
CGCGACGCCCTCACCTGGGTCCGCATCCGCCGCGAGCGGCGCGCCCGACACGCCCGTGTGGCGGCGGCGCGGGAGCCCGAGGTCGCCGCCGAGGCGGCGCCCGAGGAGGAGGCGCCGGCCCCGCGCGAGGACTCCGCCGTGCCGCGACCGGCGCGCGGGCGCGAGCCCTCGATCGTGGATCATCGCGCCGAGCGACACGCCCGGGCCGCGCCTCGCCAGGAGTCGTTCACCTTCTCCGAAAGCGGGCCGAGCGGACCCTTCGAGCGTCCCGATCTCGAGCTCTTCCAGCGCCCGCCCACCACCGCCCGGAGCTACGACCGCGAGAGCCTGATCATGAACTCGCGGATCCTCGAGAAGAAGCTCCGCGACTTCGGAGTGAACGGCCGCGTGGTGACGGTCCATCCGGGGCCCGTGATCACGATGTACGAGTTCGAGCCCGCCTCCGGCGTCAAGGTCAATCGCATCACGAACCTCTCGGACGACCTCGCGCTGGCGCTGCGCGCGCTCTCCGTGCGCATCATCGCGCCGATCCCCGGCAAGTCCGTGGTGGGGATCGAGGTGCCGAACCCCGAGCGGGAGATCGTCTACATCCGCGACCTCCTCGAGTCGGAGAGCTTCCGTGCCAGCGCCTCCAAGCTCACGCTCGCGCTGGGCAAGGACATCTTCGGCAACGCGGTGGAGGCGGACCTCGCGCGCATGCCGCACCTGCTGGTGGCGGGCGCGACCGGCACCGGCAAGAGCGTGTTCCTGAACTCGCTGCTCTGCTCGATCCTCTTCCGCGCCACTCCCGACGAGCTCAAGCTCCTGCTGGTCGATCCCAAGCTCCTCGAGCTGTCGGTGTACGAGGGGATCCCCCATCTCATCGCCGACGTCGTCACGAATCCCAAGCGCGCCGCCGCCGCGCTGGCGGGCATCGTCCACAAGATGGAGGAGCGCTACCAGATGATGTCGGCGCTCGGGGTGCGCAGCATCGACCAGTTCAACGCGCGCGTGGCCGACGAGCTCGCCACGGGAAACCGCACCTTCCGGCTCCGGCCGCGACCCGGCGAGAGCGAGGGCCGCGAGGTCGAGTTCCACCGCCTTCCCTACATCGTGGTGGTGATCGACGAGCTGGCGGACCTGATGGTCGTCTCCGCCCGGGACGTGGAAGAAGCGCTGCAGCGCCTGGCGCAGATGGCGCGCGCGGCCGGGATCCACCTGGTGCTGGCCACCCAGCGCCCGAGCGTCGACGTGCTCACCGGGGTCATCAAGGCGAACTTCCCGGCGCGCATCTCGTTCCAGGTCTCCTCGCGCACCGACTCCCGTACCATCCTCGACCAGAACGGCGCCGAGCACCTGCTCGGCCAGGGCGACATGCTCTTCCTGCCGCCCGGGACCTCGAAGCTGCAGCGCATCCACGGAGCGTACGTGTCGGAGAAGGAGGTGGCGGCGCTGGTCTCGTTCCTGCGCAGCCAGGGCGCGCCTCGCTTCGACGAGACGCTGCTGCGCATGAAGGAGGAGAGCGAGGCGAAGGAGGAGCGCGGCGAGGACGTGGACGACATGTACGACCGCGCGATCGCGATCGTGGCCGAGACGCGCAACGCCTCGATCTCCTACCTCCAGCGCCGGCTCAAGGTGGGCTACAACCGTGCGGCTCGCATGATCGAGCAGATGGAGGCCGATGGGATCGTCGGACCGCAGGACGGAACGAAGCCGCGGGAGGTCTTCGCGCGCCCCCTGGAGCTCGAATAGCCGGGCCCGGCGCGCATCCAACGAGGCGATGCGAGCCCGCCGCACCCTGCTGGCCGCCGCGGCGGCCGTCGCGCTGGCCGCAGCGCTGCCCGCGCTCGGCGGCCCTCCCGCCGATGCGCCAGCCGGATCCTCCGACGGGGCCGCCGGCTGTGCCGAGGCGGTCGCTCGCAAGGTGCAGCAGCGCTACGACCGCGTGGAGGACCTCTCGGCCCGCTTCGAGCAGACCACGCGGGTGGCGAGCTTCGGCAGCGACGCCGCCGGAAGCGAGCGCTCCTCGGGACAGGTGGTCTTCGCCAAGCCCGGACGCATGCGCTGGTCCTACGAGAAGCCGGAGCCGAGCCTCGTGGTGAGCGACGGGCATACCGTCTGGCTCTTCGATCCCCAGAAGCGCGAGGCGCAGCGCTTCCCCAACGCTGAGACCTTCCTCTCGGGCGCGGCGATCCAGTTCCTGCTGGGCAAGGGACGGCTCCTCGAGACCTTCCGGGTCGGCGCGGAGCGTTGCGGGCCGGACGAGGCGCTGCTCGACCTCGTGCCGCGGGAGCCCGCGACCTACGAGCGGCTGCAGCTCCTCGCCGATCCCGCCTCGGGCGAGATCCGGGAGACGGCAGTCTTCGACCTGGTCGGCAACGTGACGCGCGTCTCGTTCAGCCAGGTGGAGACGAACCGCCATCCGCCGGCCTCGCTGTTCCGCTTCCAGCCGCCGCCCGGCGTGCAGATCCTCGAGCTCCCGCCGAGCCCATGAGCGCGTGGGGTGCTGCACTGCCCAAGAAGGTGAAGCGACTGCCGCTCGGCGGGCGTGCCGCAAACTTCGGCGGAGTACGCAATGCGCGTCGCCGGGTGCTGGAGCCCCGACGGCGCCGTCAAAAATGCGGCAACTCGGCGGCAGCCTCGCAACGCGAGGCGGCACCCCGCGCGCAAGAGCGCGGCAGGGGCGGCGAGGCGCCGAACGGCGAGCGGGCCCCGGGGGACGGCATGCGAAGCGAGCTCCGACCGCGAACGCCGGGGTCGACACTCGGCCGTGACAGGTTGTCGCGCGGGCCGGGCGGCGGCGGGCCGGCGGGGAGCATCGCGCTTGACACCCGGGTCCCGACTGGTATCCTCGGAAACGGAAAAAATGGCGCAAATCCCAGGGGTTCCATCTCGTTGAGGACATCGAGCACGGCAGCCGTCGTGGCCGCTCCCCCCCGGCGATCCCTGCGCCGATCGGTCCCGGACGCAAACCCCGTCCGACGGGTGGCCCCGAGGCTCGCCGCCCCGAGGGTGACGCGCCCGGACCTGGCGCCCGGCTCCCGGGCCTCCGCTCCCGAGCCGGCCGGGGGCCTTCGTGCGCTGGCAGCTCGGGCGACCACCCGGGCCAGCCACGTGGAATTCCCCAGTCGAGGGGATCGCGGATTCGCGGCACACGGCTTGCAGTCCCGTGCCACAGGAGCGTTCCGATTCCGCGTGTCGCCGCGGGTTGAGGAGAGGGCATGAGCGAGTTCGACTCCGGGTCCGGCCGCAGGGGCTTCGTTCGAGACGTGATGCGCAGGATCTCGGCCTCCGGACCGCGCAGCGGCGGCGAGCCCGATCCCGAGCGCGAGGCGACGCCCTCGCTCCAGGACGAGTTCGAGGACCTGCGAGACGCCATGCGCTTCTTCGGAGCCGACTCGCCCGAGTTCCGCCGCCGCCTCGATCGCTTCCTCGCCGATTTCGACGCGGTTCGCCGGCGCTACGAGCTCGGCCGCGAGCAGCTCTCCGACGCCGAGCGCCAGAACGAGAAGCTCGTGGCGATGCTGCAGGAGGCCAAGCAGCAGATCGAGCTCCTGAAGGAGGAGGTCGACAAGCTCTGCGCTCCGCCCAACACCTACGGGATCTTCTCCCGGGCCAACAAGGACGGCACCGCCGAGATCCTGGTCGACGGCAAGCCGATGCGGGTGAACTGCCACCCGAACCTCGACGCCTTCGCGCTCGAGGAGGGGCAGCTCGTCGTGCTGAACGAAGCCTTCAACCTGATCGAGCCCTCGGGCTACGTCGGCCGCGGCGACATCTCCCACATCGTGGACTTCCTCGGCGACAACCGGGCGATCGTCCTCGGCCACACCGACGAGGAGAAGGTGGTGACCCTCGCCGCGCCGCTGCGCCGCGAGAAGCTCAAGGTCGGCGACAACATCCTGGTCGACACACGGACCAACTACGCCTTCGAGAAGCTGCCGAAGTCGGCGGTCGAGGAGGTGGTCCTCGAGGAGATTCCGGACGTCACCTACGAGAAGATCGGCGGGCTCGGGGAGCAGATCCAGATCCTGCGCGATTCGATCGAGCTGCCCTACCTGCACCCGGAGATCTTCCAGGAGCACAAGCTCTCTCCGCCCAAGGGCATCCTGCTCTACGGCCCGCCGGGCTGCGGCAAGACGCTGATCGCGAAGGCGGTGGCCAACAGCCTGGCCAAGAGCATCGAGGCCCGCACCGGGAAGGCGACCACCGCGTACTTCCTGAACGTGAAGGGCCCGGAGCTCCTGAACAAGTACGTCGGCGAGACCGAGTACAAGATCCGCGAGGTCTTCAAGAAGGCGCGCGAGAAGGCCAACGAAGACGTCCCGGTCGTGATCTTCTTCGACGAGATGGACTCGCTCTTCCGCATGCGCGGCTCGGGGATCTCCTCCGACATGGAGGCCACGGTCGTCGCGCAGTTCCTGTCCGAGATCGACGGCGTCGAGTCGCTCAAGAACGTGATCGTGATCGGCGCCAGCAACCGCCAGGACCTGATCGACCCCGCCGTGCTGCGGCCCGGCCGGCTCGACCTCAAGGTCAAGGTGAACCGGCCCGACGCCACGGCGGCGCGCGAGATCTTCGCCAAGTACCTGACCGCCGACCTGCCGTTCCACGCCTCTACGCGGGAGAAGTACGGCGCGTCGCCGGCGCAGCTGGTGGTCGGCCTGATCGAGGATACGATCTCGCAGATGTACGCCACCACCGAGGAGAACAAGTTCCTCGAGGTGACCTATGCCAAGGGCGAGCGCGAGATCTTCTACTTCAAGGACTTCTCGAGCGGCGCCATGATCGAGAACATCGTCGCGCGCGCCAAGAAGAAGGCGGTGAAGCGCCTGATCGACCAGCAGGAGCGGGGCCTCAAGCTCGGCGACCTGCTGGAGGCGGTGCGCGAGGAGTTCAAGGAGAACGAGGATCTCCCGAACACCACCAACCCCGACGACTGGGCGCGGATCTCCGGCCGCAAGGGCGAGCGCATCATCAACGTGCGCACGCTGATGACGGGCATCAGTCGCAACGAGCGCTCGATCGAGAACATCACCTCGGGCCAGTACCTCTAGCTCGCGAGGAGGACCGGCTCGCGCACGGAGAGCGGATGGCGATTCCGAAGGTGATGGGTACGGAGATCGAGTACGGGATCACCGTCAAGAACGACCGCGACTTCGATCCCATCTCGAGCTGCGTGCTGCTGGTGAATGCCTACCGGGAGGACCACGCCGGCCGCATCCTCTGGGACTACGACCAGGAGAACCCGCTGGCCGACGCTCGCGGGTTCCAGGTCGACGGGGAGAAGTACACCCCGAACCAGCAGGAGAACATCGCGCGCAACAAGACGCTGGTGAACGGCGCGCGCTACTACGTCGACCACGCCCACCCCGAGTACTCCTGCCCCGAGGTGACCAACGTGCGGGATCTGGTCCTGCACGAGAAGGCGGGGGAGCGGATCGTGGAGATCAGCCGGCGCGAGGCCACGGCGTTGCTGCCCAAGGACGCCGAGGTGCTGGTCTACAAGAACAACAGCGATCGCAAGGGCAACAGCTACGGCTCGCACGAGAACTACCTGATGGACCGCCGGACGTCCTTCAAGCAGATCGTCGAGCACCTGATGTCCTTCCTGGTGACGCGGCAGATCTACACCGGCGCCGGCAAGGTGGGCAGCGAGAACCGGGCGCAGCCCTGCCTGTACCAGCTCTCGCAGCGCGCGGACTTCTTCGAGACCGAGGTGGCGCTCGACACCATGGTGAAGCGCCCGATCATCAATACCCGCGACGAGCCCCACGCCGATCGGGACAAGTACCGTCGGCTGCACGTGATCGTCGGCGATTCGAACATGAGCGAGTACACGATCTACCTGCGCAACGGAGCCACCGCGCTGGTGCTCTCGATGATCGAGGACGGCGCGGTCCGCCGCGATCTCTCGCTGCGCGATCCCGTGCGTGCGATCAAGGAGGTCTCCCACGACCCGACCTGCAAGCGCGAGATCCAGCTCGAGAACGGCAAGAAGCTGAGCGCGGTGCAGATCCAGCGCGAGTTCCTCGACCTGGCGCTCCAGTACGCCTCCTCCCGCACGCTGGATCCCTGGACGCGGGACGTGCTGGTCAAGTGGCAGCACGTGATCGAGTGCCTGGAGCGCGACCCGATGGAGCTCTCGGGCGAGATCGACTGGGTGATCAAGAAGGCCATGATCGAGAGCTTCATCGAGCGCAAGGGGCTCGACTGGGAGTCGCCCCAGGTCCAGATGCTCGACCTCCAGTACCACGACGTGCGGCCGGACAAGGGGCTCTACAACCTGCTGGAGCGGCAGGGGAAGGTCGCCCGGATCGTGGCCGACGCCGAGATCCACCGGGCCATCCACGAGCCGCCCGAGGACACCCGGGCATACTTTCGAGGCGAGTGCCTCAAGCGCTATGCTGGGGAGGTGTTCGGGGTGAACTGGGACTCGATCTCGTTCGGCATCGGCGACGAGCCGATCAAGCGCGTCCTGATGGGCGAGCCGCTGAAGGGATCGAAGGCGCACGTGCAGGACCTGCTCGATGCGTCGCCGACCGCCGCCGACCTGGTGCGGAACCTGCGGGCCTGAGCCGCCCGCCTCGAGGAGGTCGCCATGCAGCGAGTTCGGATCCAGGCGTACGGCGACGCGGACGCCGCGCTCCTGCCGATCTTCCGCGCGGCCGACCAGCAGCAGAAGCAACGCCCGCGCAAGGGTGGAGACGAGGACGAGGGCGGCGGCGGCGAAGGCGCGCAGAAGCTGGCCAAGAAGGGTGAGAAGCTCAAGGAAGACATGGACGCCCTGGTCGACGAGATCGACGAGGTCCTCGAGGAGAACGCCGAGGAGTTCGTGAAGAACTACGTCCAGCGCGGGGGCGAGTGAGCGGCGTCCGCGCAGGCCGGCTGCGAGGGGGGGGCAGGGTTGCGCGTGCGCGGGTTGTTTCCGGGGACGTCCTCCGGCTATCTCGGGTCGAGCTTCTTCGAGCTGCTGCAGCAGGAGTTCCCGCAGCTCTCCGCCACCACGGTCGCCGTGCCGCCGACGGGGGCCGCCCCGCTCTCGGTGCCCCACGGCACCACGGTGCTGGCCCTGCGCTGCGCGAACGCGGTCGTGGTGGCCGGCGACCGGCTGGCGACCGAGGGCTACCGGGTCGCGTCTCGCGACGTCCAGAAGGTGTATCCGACCGACGAACACTCGCTGATCGCCATCGCGGGCGCGGCCGGCCCCTGCATCGAGATGGCGAAGCTCCTGCGCATCGAGCTCGAGCACTACGAGAAGATCGAGGGCGAGCCCCTCGAGCTCGAGGGCAAGGCCAACAAGCTCTCCCAGATGATCCGGGCGAATCTGCCGGCCGCCATGCAGGGGCTGGTGGTGGTGCCGATCTTCGCGGGCTACGACAAGCGCCGTCGCATGGGGCGCCTCTGGAAGTACGATGTCACCGGTGGGCGCTACGAGGAGACGGAGTTCGAGGCCACCGGCTCGGGCGGGCTCTTCGCCCGCGAGTCGCTCAAGAAGAGCTACCGGCCGGACCTGTCCCGGGAGGAGGCGGTGCGCGCAGCGGTGGAGGCGCTCACCGACGCCGCCGACGAGGACCGCGGCACCGGCGGCGTCGACACGCTGCGCAACATCTATCCCACCGTGAACGTCTGCTCGGAAGGGGGGATCGAGATCGTTGCGCCGGAGCGCATCGCCGAGATCCACCGCGAGCTGATCGAGCGGCGTCGGAGCCGGGGCTAGCCATGTCGATGCCGTTCTACGTCTCGCCCGAACAGCTGATGCAGGACAAGGCCGAGTACGCCCGCAAGGGCATCGCTCGGGGCAAGTCCATCGTCACACTGGAGTACGCAGACGGCATCCTGCTGATGGCGGAGAACCCGTCCTCCAGCCTGTCGAAGATCGGCGAGATCTACGATCGGCTCGCCTTCGCGGGCGTGGGCAAGTTCAGCGAGTTCGACCAGCTGCGGAAGGTCGGCGTCCGCTACGCCGACGTGAAGGGCTACCAGTACAGCCGCGACGACGTGCGCGGGAAGGCGCTGGCCAACGCCTACTCGCAGGCCATCGGCGAGATCTTCACGCGCGAGCTCAAGCCGCTCGAGGTGGAGCTGATCGTGGCCGAGGTGGGCGACGACCGGCTGGCCGGGCACGAGAAGAACGCGATCTACAAGGTGCAGTTCGACGGCAGCATCTCCGACCACACGGGCTACTGCGTGATCGGTGGCAGCGTCGACAGCCTGCTCTCCTACCTCAGCACCAACTACAAGGCCAATCTGCCCCTGGGGGATGCGATCCGCCTGGGCAAGGCCGCCCTGGAGCGGGCGGTGAACGGCGACTTCCGGATCGAGGTGCAGAACCTCGAGGTGGGCGTGCTGGAGCGGCAGCGGCAGGGCCGCAAGTTCCGCCGGCTGTCCGCCGATGAGCTGAGAGGTATCCTCGCTCCGTAGCCGCGGCGAGCCGCCGGCTGCAACGGACGGCGCAGTGCAGAAGCGAATCTTCGGCGTCGAGACGGAGTACGGGATCATCTTCACGCCCGACGGGCGGAAGACCTTGCCGGTGGAGAAGGCGATCCGCTTCCTCTTCGAGAAGCTGATCACCACCGAGCACTTCCTGAACGTGTTCCTGGAGAACGGCGCCCGTTTCTACCAGGACACCGGGTGCCATCCGGAGTACGCCACCCCGGAGTGCGCCTCGCCCCGCCAGCTGATCGTCTACGACCGGGCCGGCGAGCGCATCCTGGAGGACCTGCAGGACTACGCGGAGGAGAAGATCCGCGAGGAGCGCATCTCCGGGAAGCTCTCGATCTTCAAGAACAACACCGATTTCGTCGGAAACAGCTACGGCTGCCACGAGAACTACCTCGTGGATCGCGACGTCGACTTCTACTACCTGGCCGAGCAGCTGATCCCGTTCCTGGTGACCCGGCAGATCTACACGGGCGCCGGCAAGGTGTTCCAGACCCAGGACGGCGTGCACTACTGCGTGAGCCAGCGCGCCCAGCACATCTATCAGAAGATCTCGGGCACCACGACCAACGACCGCTCGATCATCAACACCCGCGACGAGCCCCACGCCGACCGCGAGAAGTACCGCCGGCTGCACGTGATCGTCGGCGACTCGAACATGTCGGAGTACACCAACTTCCTGAAGATCGGGACGTGCGCGGTGGTGCTCCAGATGATCGAGGACAACTACATCAACAAGGACTTCACCCTGCGCAACCCGGTGAAGGCCATCAAGGACATCTCCTACGACACCACCTGCAAGCGGAAGCTGCGGCTCGACAACGGCCGCGAGTACTCGCCGATCGAGATCCAGCGCGAGTACTGCGAGATGGCGCAGAAGTACATCGAGCACTACCCCGTGAGCGACCAGCTCCGCGACGTGGTGGGGAAGTGGCAGTACGTGCTGGACTGCCTGGACGACGACCCGGACCGGCTGTCGCGCGAGGTGGACTGGCTGATCAAGCGCCGCATGATCGAGTCGTTCCTGGAGAAGCGGGGCACGAGCTGGAACGACCCGCGCGTGTTCATGCTGGACCTCCAGTACCACGACATCCGCCTGAACCGCGGCTTGTTCTACCTGCTCGAGCGGCGTGGCGCGGTGGAGCGCATCCTCGACGACGACGAGGTGATGAAGGCGAAGACCGAGCCGCCGCCCGACACCCGCGCCAAGATGCGCGGCGAGTTCATCAAGCTGGCTCGGCAGAACGCCATCCAGTACGACCTCGACTGGTCGAACATCCGGCTCGGCAACCTCCTGAACGTGCGGGTGATCTGCAACAATCCGTTCGAGACCGACACCGAGAAGGTGGCGGAGCTGGTGCGCACCATCCAGCGCACCAACCTGCGCAAGACGAGCCTCTCCAAGCTCGTGATCCAGTCCTGAGAGTGCCGAGGCTCCCGGGCCAGAAGAGGCTCGAGCGCTTCATCGCACCCTATCGCGTCGATTCGAGCCGGGGCTTCCGGCTGAAGGACTTCGATCCCGGCCACGTCGGCGGCCTCGGAGGCCGCGAGGAGGAGGCCCAGGAATACCTGCGGCTCGGCATCGAGCGCCTGGCCGAGCTCCAGGACATGCTCTATGCGCAGGACCGCTGGGGCCTGCTGGTGATCTTCCAGGCCCTGGACGCCGCGGGCAAGGACGGTGCCATCAAGCACGTGATGTCGGGCGTGAACCCCCAGGGCGTCCAGGTCTACTCGTTCAAGGCGCCCTCGGCGGAGGAGCTCGATCACGACTTCCTGTGGCGAGCCATGCGCTGCCTGCCCGAGCGCGGACGGATCGGCATCTTCAACCGCTCGTACTACGAGGACGTCCTGGTGGTGCGGGTGCACCCGGAGCTCCTGGCCTCGCAGAAGCTCCCGCCCGGCCTGGTGAGCAAGAACATCTGGGAGGAGCGCTTCGAGGACGTGAACGCGTTCGAGCGCTATCTCACGCGCAACGGGATCGCGATCCGCAAGATCTACCTGCACGTCTCGAAGCGGGAGCAGAAGCGACGCTTCCTGGATCGCCTCGACGAGCCCGAGAAGAACTGGAAGTTCTCGGCGGCCGACGTGCGGGAGCGCGGCTACTGGAAGGACTACCAGCACGCCTACCAGGAGGCGATCCGCGCCACCGCCACCAAGCACGCGCCGTGGTACGTGGTGCCGGCGGACAACAAGTGGTTCACGCGCCTGGTGGTGGCGGCCGTCCTGATCGACGCGCTCGAGGGGATGGTCCTCCGCTATCCGAAGGTCTCGAAGGCCGCCCGGCGCGACCTCGCCGCCGCCCGGCGTCAGCTCACCGCGGAGGGGTAGCCGGCTCCTCCGCGACCCAGTTCACCGCCAACGTGTAGCCGACGGCCAGCACCACCGGCCCGACGAAGAGCCCGATGAATCCCTGGGCCAGGAGCCCTCCCACGGCGCCGATGGCCACCACGAGCATCGGCAGATCCACCCCACGTCCCAGCATCACGGGCTTGAGCACGTTGTCGATCACCCCCACGAAGATGGACCAGCCGAGGAACGCCAGCGCCACCGGGGTGTCACGCACGGAGAAGACGTAGATCACGCACGCGATCAGGACCGGGCCCGGGCCGATCTGGAACAGGGCGAGAGCGAGGCAGAGGAGCGCCAGCAGCCCGGCTCCCGGAAGCCCCACCGCGAGAAAGCCGAGCCCCGCCAGCAGCGACTGGATCAGGGCGACTCCGAGGATGCCGCGCGCGACGCTCCGCACCGTGGCCTGGGCGATGCGCGCCAGCTCGGTGCCCCGCTCGCCCCCGAGGCGCCGGGCGATGCGGTAGGCCCTGCGTTCCTCCTCACCCGCGTGGGCGAGGAGCGCGCCCGCGACTGCGATGGCTCCCATGAGCTGGAGCGTGGCCAGCCCCACGCCCGCCGCACCGGAGAGCAGCCAGAGGGCGACGGGCCGGAGCTCGGGCCCGGCCTGGCGCACCGCCTCCCGCAGGTTGGTCGAGGCGAGGAGCCACGTGCGCTCCAGCCAGGTCCCCGCCAGCGGCCATCCGGCGATCGTCTCCGGCGGCGCCGGGATCACCAGGGTCCCCTCGCTGAGCGCCGTGGAGAGGGATCTCACGCCCTGGACCAGCGTCTGGGCGAGGAGCGCGATCGGCACCACGAGCACGAGCAGGAGCACGCCGGTGAAGAGCGTCGCAGCCAGCCAGCGCCGGCCGCCGACCAAGGCCTCCAGGCGCCGGTAGCCGGGATAGGACGCGATCGCGATGATGATCCCCCACACGATCAGCGTCGCGAACGGCCGCACGATCACGAAGCACCACGCGACCAGCCCCAGCACGAGGCCCACGTGGATCGTGGCCTCGAGCGCACGTGCCAGGAACGGACGCTCGCTCATCTCTACTTCGGGTGGATGCGGCTGATCTTCGAGCCCTGGATGCCCATCCCGGCCATCAGGCCCTTCTGGTCGAACACGAAGGCATACACGTCGCTGCGTGCCGTGGTG
Organism: Myxococcota bacterium; assembly: GCA_033853555.1. Taxonomy (GTDB): domain Bacteria; phylum Myxococcota_A; class UBA9160; order UBA9160; family UBA9160; genus JAWOLJ01. The sequence continues at coordinate 7,451 of JAWOLJ010000083.1, read as the reverse complement.
GTGGTGAGCGACTTCGCCACGCCCTCGTCGACCAGGGTGACGGAGGGGCCGACCCCGATCTCCCAGCCCTCGGTCTTGTCCAGGTACTGGAGCGCCGAATCGCTCATGAAGAAGAGCGCGTAGCCGAACTTGTGGCCGCCGGCCTGGAGGCCGTAGGAGGCGGCCAGCGAGCTGTAGTACGCGACGGTGCGTCCCTTCTTGCGGAGCGCGCCCTGTCCGTACTGGCCCCCGACGACGAAGGCGCCCTTCACGATGTCCGGAAAGACCAGGATGCCCTTCGCCTCGGATCCGAGCATCTTCGCGGCAGGGTTCTTGGCGTAGAGGGTCTTCAAGGCGGCGCTCACCTTGCGGTTGATTGACGCGGCGGTGTCGGCGCGCGCCGGCCGCGCGGGCGCGGCGGCAACGAGGCATGCGCCGATCACGAACGCGACACCGAGGCGGTGAGGCGACGGGCTCATGCGGTCTCCTTCGGGCGCGACCTTGCCAAGATCCCGCTTCTGACACGGACCGCCACCCCGGGGCTGTCTGCTGGCGGACGTGGAACCGTCGCCTCGACCCCTCCCCAGCGGGATCGGCAGCCACCGCAGGCGCACCACCCCGGCTCGATTCGCGACGGGGGCGCGCTCGGCCGTGGCCTCTGCCACGCCCTCGTGGAGGGCCGGGCGTCCGGTGCGGCCGAGATCGTTCGAGCCCACTCGATTCGGTGTAGGGGGCCGGGCGAGTCCACGCGCTGGCGGTGGCCGATCCCCCGGCGCAGCAACGACCGCCCGAAGGCGATCGTCTCGGGCACGCCGCGGCGCCTGCGAAACCCGGACGTCCAGGCGGGGACCCGCCCGCCGCCGACGGGTGGACCCGCGCGGAGCAGGCCGCCCGGCCGCCGCCCCCCGGGCGGGAGGTGAGGGCGCTCACAGGCCCGGGCGCTCCCCCCGCCCGCCATGGCCCGCGGAGGGCGGGGGGCGAGCAGCGGCTCTTCATTCCGTCGCCAACCCGCTCCGTCCGCTCAACTCCTGCGCCTTCTTGCCGATACGCCCCCAAGACCCCGCACAGATCCGGGAAGGGATCCAGATGCTCTTCGACGCCTTCGCCGCGATGTTCTCGAACGACCTCGCCATCGATCTCGGGACCGCCAACACCCTGGTCTTCGCTCGCGGCAAAGGCGTCGTGTGCTCGGAGCCGAGCGTGGTGGCGGTCGCGAACCGCTCCGACGGGCGCGGTGACCGCGTGCTCGCGGTGGGCCACGAGGCCAAGGAGATGCTGGGCCGCACCCCGGACTCGATCCGCGCCGTCCGCCCGATCAAGGAGGGCGTGATCGCGGACTTCGAGATCACCGAGGCGATGCTCCGGCACTTCATCCGCCGCGCCCACGGCCGCACCCGCCTGGTGCGCCCGCGCGTCGTGATCTGCGTGCCCCCCTGCATCACCAGCGTGGAGAAGCGGGCGGTGCGCGAGTCGGCGCTCTCGGCCGGCGCGCGCGAGGTCTACCTGATCGAGGAGCCGATGGCCGCCGCCATCGGTGCCGGCCTGGACGTCACGGCCCCCACCGGAAGCATGGTGGTGGACATCGGCGGGGGGACGACCGACGTGGCGGTGATCTCGCTCTCGGGGATCGTCACCTCCCGCTCGATCCGGGTGGGCGGCGACAAGATGGACGAGGCGATCATCAACTACGTGAAGCGCAAGTACAACATGCTGATCGGCGAGCGCACGGCGGAGCAGGTGAAGATGACGATCGGCACCGCCTCCGCCCACGCCAAGACGGCCAGCATGGAGATCAAGGGCCGCGACCTCGTCTCGGGCATCCCCAAGGTCGTGGTGACCACGAGCGACGAGGTGCGCGAGGCCCTGCTGGAGCCGATCCACGCCATCGTGGAGACGGTGCACTTGACGCTCGAGCGCACGCCGCCCGAGCTGGCCGCGGACATCGTGGACCGCGGCATCATGCTGGTCGGAGGCGGATCGCTCCTCAAGAACCTCGACCACCTGCTGCGCCAGGAGACGAAGCTTCCGATCCTGCGCAGCGACGATCCCTTCGTCGCGGTGGCCCACGGCGCCGGGAAGCTCCTCGACAACCTGGCGCTGCTGAGAGACGTCGCCATCACCTGACCTAGAGGGCCCGGGCAAGCGAAGCGCGCAGCGAGCCGAAGGCGAGCGAAGGGCGCAGCCCGGCGGCGCAGCCGCGGGGCGCGTCAGTCGGGCGAGAGCGCCGCCAGGGCGAGCTGCATCGCGAGCTGCAAGTTGCCCGTCACCTGGATCCGACCCGAGAGGAAGGCCGCCTGGGGGTCGATCAGCCCGGCCCGCAGCTCGCGGTAGGTGTCCGGCGCCACCCGCAGCGTGGTGTCCGGCGTCTCGGGCCGCGGATCCGGGCCGAAGTGCGTGAGCAACACGAAGCCCTCGGACCCGGTGACCTCGAAGCGCAGGGAGCCTCGCACGCCGTCGAGGTTCTCGAGCCGCGCCCGCGTGAGCTTCATCTCGCCGGCCAGGCCCGAGAGGCCTCCCAGCATGCCGAGCGCCGAGTCGCCGGCCTCCGCCACCACGCGCTCGAAGGCCTCGCGATCCTGCACCAGCGTCAGGAAGGGCGGGCGCGCCGGAGCGTCGCCGGCCGTCATGCGGCCGCGCTCCAGGTTCAGGAAGAAGACGCCGCCGCCCGGGCCCGTGACCTCCACGCGGATCGTGGCGTCCACGCCGCGCATCCCGTCGAGCACGCGCTGCGCGGCCTCCACCGCCCGCTCCTGCTCCGTGAGCGCCCGGTTGAACTGCGCCGGAAGCACGCTGGTGTAGTACGTCCGCGGATCCGGCCGCTCGCTCATCGGCTCCTTCCCCTCTGCAGGCGATTCACCTCGCGCACGTGGTCCTCGTAGCGGCGCGTGAAGACGTGGCTGCCGTCGTTTCGCGACACGAAGAAGAGATAGTCGCTCTGCTCCGGTTCCACCGCCGCCCGGAGCGACGCGGCGCCGGGGTTTGCGATCGGACCCGGGGGCAGCCCCTGGATGCGGTAGGTGTTGTACGGATTGTGCTCGTCCTCCAGGTCGGCTCGCCGCAGATTGCCGTCGAAGTCCGGAATGCCGTAGATCACGGTGGGATCCGCCTCGAGGCGCATGTGCCGCGCCAACCGGTTCCAGTAGACCGACGCCACGCGAGGACGCTCGGTCGGTAGCGCCGTCTCCTTCTCCACGATCGAGGCGATCGTCACCGCCTCGCGCTGCGAGAACCCGCGCGCCGCCGCCTCCGGCGCGAGCGAGTCCCACACCCGCTGGAACTGCGCCACCAGGGTGCGCGCGATCTCCCGCGGCGGCAGGCCGCGGGGCAGGCGATAGGTCTCGGGAAAGAGGTAGCCCTCGAGGCCCGGCCCCTCGACGCCGAGCGCCTGCGCGGAGTCCGGGGCGTGGACGAAGGCCAGGAATGCGTCCGGGTCCACCAGACCCTGCGCTGCCAGCCGGCGCGCGATCTCGACCGAGGTGATGCCCTCGGGCAGCACCACCTCGTAGGTCTTGACGCGTCCCTCGGCGAACATCGCCAGGATCTCGAAGGGGCTCATGGCCGGCGAGAGCTCGTACTCGCCGGCGCGCAGATGACGATCCACGCCGCGATAACGGCCGAGGACGGTGAGGATCCGATGGCTGCGCACGACGCCCTCGTCCTCGAGCTCGCGCGCCACCTGGCCGAGGCCGCTTCCGGGCGACACCACGAAGACTCGCGTCGGAGCCGCCGGATCCGCGGGCGACGTCAGGTAGAGCAGGGCGCCGGCCACGGCCGCTCCGGCCAGGCTCGTCGCCGCGAGCAGCGCCAGCAGGATGCGCAGCCCGCCGGGGGGCTTGGCGCCGGCGCTCATCGCGGAGAGCCGGCCTCGTCCTCGAGCCGGCGCCGGCGCGCGAGGTAGGTGTCGAGGATCAGCGAGGCGGCGACCGCGTCGATCACCGCGCGCCGCCGGGCACCCTTGCGGCCGGAGGCCCGGAGCGTGCGCTCCGCCTCCCGCGTGGTCCAGCGCTCGTCGAGCGTGTCGACGGGAAGGCCCGTCGCCTCGGCGAGGCGCGCGGCGAATGTCCGCGCGGCCTCGGCCTCCGGCCCTACCCGGCCGTTCAGGTGCTTCGGCAGACCCACCACGATTCGCCCCACCCCCCGCTCTTCGATCAACCGCCGCAGGGCCGTGAGGTCCGCGTCGAGGCTGCGTCGCTCGAGGGTTCCCTCCGGGAAGGCGATCCGGGCCTCCTCGTCGGAGAGCGCGAGGCCGATGCGGCGCGTCCCGAGGTCGAGGCCGAGGATCCGGCGGCGAGGGTCTCGCATCCCGGCGGAGCGTAGCCGAGGGCCGTAACCCCTGGCACGGCGCGGCCTTCAAGCCCGCGGGCGCTCGCGCCGATACCGCCTGGGCATGAGCTCGGAAGCCGCTCTGCCGCTCCCGGACGCCGTGGCCAAGCGGCGCGACGCCCGCCTGCGCCGACTGCGCGCGGCCCTGCAGGACCCGGACGCCGGGGTCCGGGGCAGCGCCGCACGGGCCCTGGAGCGCCTGGAGCGACGCCAGGACGTGGGCGTGCTGCTGCAGCGCCTGCGCGAGGGCAACCTGGTGGCGCGGCTGAACGCGATCTACGGCCTCGGAGCCCTGGGCGACCCCGAGGGCGTGCCGGCCCTGGTGGCCGCGCTGCGCGATCCGGTGGAGGACATCCGCGCCGCCGCCGTGCGCACCCTCGGCGAGCTGCGCGACCCGAGCACCCTGAACCCCATCGTGGAGTGCCTGGACGACGCGAGCCCTCTGGTGCGTCGACACGCGATAGAGTCACTCGGTCGCTTCGGCGACCGGCGCCTGGCACCGATCCTGCGCGCGCTGCTGCCCGAGGCCGAGGCCGAGCTGCTGCGCGAGGCGCTGCGAGCGCTCGGGGCCTGCGGCGATCCCAGCGCCGAGGCCGACGTCGAGCGTTACCTCCAGCACCCCGACGCCGGTGTGCGCGCGGCCGCGGTGGAGGCCCTGGGCCAGATCGACTGAGCTCCGCTCGATCGACCCGAGCTCGCGGAGCGGCGCTGGGCTCACTCCTCGATCCCGAGCACCTTCGCCACGTCGATGCCCTTGGTGAGGGGGTCGACGGAGGCCACGATCTGGCGCGACTGCGTGCGCTCCATGGCGAGGTCGCACTCGACGGGCTGCGGCAGCAGGAGCCCCTCGGCGCTGGTCACGATCCTCAGCCTCGGGCTGGTGGCGTCCAGGTGGTTGAGCGAGGTCACGACCGCGAGCTCGTTCGAGCTCAGCCGCACCAGCTCGCCCACCGGATAGGCGCCCACCATGTCCACGAAGCTCGACACCACCTGCGGCGCGTAGGCCTTCCCCGCCAGGCGCCGCATCAGGCGCACGGCCTCGCTCGGGTGGCGAGACTTCTGGTAGGGCCGCGTGGTGGTGAGGGCGTCGTAGCAGTCGGCGATCGCCACGATGCTGCCGTGGGGGTGCGGCTCCTTGCCCTGGGCCAGGTGCGGATAGCCGCTGCCGTCGAAGCGCACGTGGTGGTGCAGCACGATCTCGGCGGTCTCGCCGTCGATCCCCTTCATCTGGCCCATGATCTCGGCGCCGAGCTCGGGATGGCGCTGCATCACGCGCATCTCCTCGTCCGTGAGCGCTCCGGGCTTCTTGATGATGTCCTCGGCCGTGCGAACCTTGCCGAGGTCGTGCAGCAGCCCCGCCAGGCCCACCCGGCGCAGGGCGTCGCCCTCCACGCCGCAGTGTCGGGCGAAGGCCAGACAGAAGATCGCCACGTTCACCGAGTGATTGAAGGTGTAGTCGTCGTAGTTCTTGAGGAGCGTGAGCCCCAGGAGCGCGCTCTCGTCAGTCAGGATCAGGTCGCGCATGCCGTCGATCACCGCCGACGCGCGCTGCGAGGACGGCACGCGCCCGAGCCGGAGCTCGGACATCAGGTCCACCACCACCGCCAGCGACTCGTGGTAGGTGGCCTGGGCGCGAGCGCGCGGATCGGCGTCGTCGTCCACGCGCTCGCGAAACGAGAGGTGCGGCAGCGGCAGCGCCTTGGCCGCCTCCAGGAAGGACTTGCCCTCCGGCACGCCGCGCGGCGAGAGCAGCCGCGTCAGGTGCTCGAGCTCCGAGAGCGAGACGCCGGGGTGGAACACCACCGCCTCCAGGCCGTGACCGGTCAGGCCGCCGTAGACCGCCCGGAAGCGCGTGTTGGCGTCGTAGAAGGGCATCTCGTCGAAGACCAGCACGTCGTCCACCACGCCGAGCACGATCCGATCGCGCTCGCGCAGCAGCATCGCCAGCCCGGAGGCCACGTGACGCAACGGCGTGTGCACCGCCGGGTGCCCGTCGGGATAGAGCTCCGCGCTGCGCAGCGCGCCGGCGAGCTGCTGCAGCACGCGCCCCAGGTGGTCCCGCGTCTCGCTCATGCCGACGCGGCCTCGGCCTTGCCGCGCCCGAGCGCACGCGACGCCGCCTCGCGCACGCGCGGATCGCGGCTGCGGGAGGCGACGGCCAGCGCCTGCTGCGCCTGCGCCCCCGGCAGGCGCGCCAGCGCCGCCGCGGCGGCGAGCTTGAGCTCGCGCAGCTTGCGGCGCTGGAAGAAGCTCACGCGATTCAGCACCGCCGCCAGCTCGGGCGCCGCCTCCGGACGGCCCAGGCGCCCGAGGGCGCGGATCGATTCGCGCGCCAGCTCGAACTCGCCGGTGCGGCCGGCGCGCCGCAGGGCCGCCAGCAGCGCCTCCAGGGCCCGCGGGCTGCCCGAGACGCCCAGGCAGAAGGCGGCGAGGCTCGGCACGTCGCCGAGCGGGCTCGCCAGCGCGTCCACCAGGCACTCGAGCGCCGTGCCATCCCCGATCTTCACCAGCGACTTGGCGGCTTCGCGACGCATCTCTGCGTCGGATCCGCGGAGCACGCGCTGGAGCGCCGGCACCGCGGCGGGGTTCTGGATCTCGCCGGCGAAGCGCACCGCCAGCCGCATCCGTCGCGGCTCCCCGCTCTCGATGGCCGCGACGATCTCCGGCGTCGCCTTCTCGCCCATGGCGATCAGGATCCCGCTCATCTGACCGCGCCGGTCGGGATCGCTCTCGCGCTCGATGTCCTGCAGGAGCGTCGGCACCACCGCGGCGCCGAGCTGGAGCAGCACCTGCGCCGCACGAATGCTGGCCGCCGCACCCGGCGCGCAGCCGCGCGACACCAGATCGCGGTAGCGCGGACCCCGGGCGAGCTGGCGCAACCCCTCCGCTGCGGCCTCGCGCTGCGCAGCGGCGCGCGCCCGATCCCCGGCCTGCGCCGAGAGCACCAGGATCGCGCGGTATCCCTCGTCGGCGAGGCCCTCGTCGGAGAGGGCGCCGGCGTGCTCCACCACCTTGCCCACCAGCCCGCGGTGGGCCGCGTCCTCGCGGCATTCGTCGAGCTCGCGCAGCAGGGCCACCAGCTCGCCGGCGCGATCGTCCACGGGCTTCGCGGCGAGCGGCGCCGCCTCGAGCGCGGCCTCCCTCTTCGA
>JAWOLJ010000082.1:0-51858 GCA_033853555.1 Myxococcota bacterium | reverse complement strand
ACGTTCCCGGTGACTCCTCGCACGTCGTCGGCGTCTGGGGCGGTGGAAACCCGCTGCTGTGGTGGGGCGGCTTCGCCGCCATCCTGGTCGCGGGGGGGGGGGGGGGCCCCGCGCGCCCCCCCCCCCCGCGGCTCACTTCTTCTCCGCCGCCTTGGCCTTCGCCGCCGCGCACTCCTCGGGCGTCATCATGAGGAAGCCCTGCCCCTTGCAGCCGTTCTTCCCGGCGCAGGAGTTGTGGGCGCTCTTGCACGAACCCTGGCCCTTGCAGGAGTTCACGCCCTCGCATTTGACCTTGCTGGCTTCGTCGGCGCCGCCGGCGGCCAGGGCGGTCTGGGCGCCGGCGGCGAACAGGCCGGCGACGGCGGAGGCCAGTGCGATCCTCTTCCAGCTCGCGTTGCGCGTCATCTCGTGGATCCTCCAGAGGAGTGGCGGCCGGAGGCCGCGGGATGCGGCAGCGGCCGGGTCACGGCGCATTCGATGCCGCAAGCGAAGGAAGGGTTCGCCCCACCGAAGCGGCTCGGCGCGAGAGGGGCGGCCCCTCCCGCCGCCGGCGCGAGGATGTCACGGATCGGCCGCCGACGGAAGCGATCGCGACAAGGGCGCGACGCGGCGTCAGCGCGCCCGCGCGCGCGCGGCGCGGAAGCGCTCCAGGGCGAGCCGGCGCCGTTCCGCGTGGCTCACGATCGGCCCCGGATACCGAGCGGGCGGCGTCGTCGCCTCCCATGGCCGGTGCACGATCCGCGCCGGCAGCGCCGCGAGCTCGGGCACGTAGCGCTTCACGTAGCGCCCGCCCGGATCGAAGCGCTCGCCCTGGAGCACGGGGTTGAAGATCCGGAACCAGGGCTGGGCATCGCTTCCCGTGGAGGCGACCCACTGCCAGCCGCCATCGTTCGAGGCCGGATCGCCGTCCACCAGGCTGCGGAAGAAGAAGCGCTCGCCGAGGCGCCAGTCGAGGAGCAGGTCCTTCACCAGGAAGCTCGCCGCGATCATGCGCACGCGATTGTGCATCCAGCCCTCCGCTGCGAGCTGACGCATTCCGGCGTCCACGATGGGATGGCCGGTGCGGCCCGCGCACCAGGCGGAGAAGGCCACAGGGTCGTCGTCCCACTCGATGGTGGCGAGCTCCGGTCGCTGGCTGCGCCGGCGGACCCGAGGCTGCTCGTCCAGCCGCGCCGCGTAGAAGTCGCGCCAGGCGAGCTGATCGATCCAGCGCCGGGCCCCGCCGCCGACGGCCGGCTCCTGCCGCGCCGCCTCGAGCGCACCGTGCAGGCAGCTCCGCACCGAGATCATCCCGAAGCGCAGGTAGGGCGAGAGCCGCGAGGTGCCGTCCTCTGCGGGGAGATCGCGGCGGCGCGCGTAGCCACGGAGCTGCGAGTCGAGGAAGCGCTCCAGCCGGCGGGCGGCGGGGGCCTCGCCGGCCGCGGGAAGCCGCGCTCCGCCGGCCGCTGGAGCGAGGGCCTGCGCGCCGGGAAGCGCCACGCCGGCGGGTCGGCTCGGCGCCGGGGGAAGCCGCGGCAGCCCGGCGGGAGGCTGGGGATCTCGCGCGCGGGCCGCCTCCCAGGCGCGGCGGTAGGGCGCGTAGACGCCGTAGGCTCGACCGGCGCGGCTGCGGATCTCCTCCGCGGCGAAGAGGACGGCATCCTTGCACTCGAGGGACGCGACACCGCATCGCGACAGGGTGGCACGCACCGCGGCGTCGCGGCGCGACGCGAACGGGCCGTGGCTGCGGTTCCAGCTCACGAGCTCGAAGCGGCCTTCTGCGGCCAGGCGGGGAATCACGCGCTCGGGAATGCCCCGCAACAGGAGGAGCCGCGAGCCCCGCGTCTCCAGCTCGCGGGCCAGCCGCGCGAGGCCGTCGAGCAGGAAGCGCACGCGCGCCGCGCCCGTCCAGGGCGCGCGCAACAGCCGGTCGTCCAGCACGAACACGGGGAGGAGGAGGCTCGCGCGGGTGGCGGCGGCGGCGAGGGCGGTGTTGTCCCGCAGGCGCAGATCGTTGCGGAACCAGTGGAGTGCGCGCACGCGATCCTCGCCTCCGGCGTGCTCGAAGCGGGCGAAGGTCGGGCGTTGGCGGGAGGCCGGGCCCGCGCCGCGGCCACGAGCGGGCTCCGCGCCCGCGCTCAGCTCCGGCCGGACGCCGCCGTCGAAGCGGGGGCCACCAGCCGCTCGAGCGCCGGCCAGTCCACGACGCTCTGGGCGGCGAAGGCCTGCAGCAGGAGCTCGCGTTCCTCCGGGCCCTCGCCCTTGCGGAAGGCGGTCACGGCGTCGTGGAGCTTCTGCGCGGGGGGCTCGGCCGGCGCCGCCTCCTTCAGCACGCCGTCCTCGTGCGCGATGCCCGCTGCGTCGAGCCACTCCACCAGGAGCTCCTTGCGACACTCCAGGAAGTAGAGCGCGAGCATCTCCTCGGCGAGGGTGTTCGCCTGTACGCGCGAGAGCGCCTGCCGCACCGCGGCGGCCCGCTTCTCGAAGGGTTGGCGCTGGAGGTAGACCGGCCGCGCCCGCAGCGCGACGCTCGCCGCATGCAGCAGGCTCGCGAAGGCGGCCGGGGACTTCTCCTGCAGCACGCGCAGGAACGCCGTCGCGCGCTCGGGCGTCATGGCGGCGAAGACCTGGTACGAACGCATGGCTTCCTCCGCGACCGAGGCTTTTGTAGCACCCGCCGCGCCGAGCTGTCAGGGAGCCGGCGTCCAGAGGCCGATGCGGTCGTCGAACACCGCACCGAAGAAGAAGCTCCGCCCCCACTGGGCGGCCGAGGAAACCGCGCCCACGGCGCTCCCGTCGTGCCGCAGGTAGGGCGTGACGTGGAGCGTGGTCGGGTCCACCTCGACGAGGGCCCAGCCCGAGCGGCAGGGGGAGCGGCCGAACGCGCAGGCCAAGAACGCGGGCGCGTCGGTGTGGGTCACCGCGAGCAGCGTCCCGCTGGAGGTCCAGGAGAGGTTGTCCGGTCGGCCGCCGATCCGCGCCACCGCAGGCGCCTCGCCGGGCGCGAGGCCCGCCCGCGGGACGCGGACGACGCGACCGCGTCCGGTCTCGGCGTAGAAGAGGAATCGGCCGTCCGGGGCCGCCGCGACTCCGTTGGGCCCGGCGGCCCGGGTTCCTCGCACGTGGCTCCAGCCCTCGTCACGACTCCACACCAGGAGGTCGCCGGACGGCATCCCAGCTCCGGCCGCCAGCGTCCAGAGCAGTCCGCGGACGCCGTGCGCGCTGGGAACGAAGTTCGATACCACGAGGCCGCGCTCGCGGGTGAACGCCACGTCGTTGCCCGCGGTGCCCGGCGGAAGCGGCACGCAGCCCCGCCAGCGAACGATCGCATCCGCGCCGCGGCCCGAGAGATCGAAGAGCTCGATCGCCTCGCGCGGCGAGTGTGACACCACGGCGAGTCGCCAGGGTCCGCGCGGCAGCAGGACGGAGGCAAGACCGTGAGGCGAGAACGCGTCCGGTGCGGGCGGCGTGTCGCAGGCGGGATCCCCGGCGAGCGGCACCCCCGGGCCCGGGCCCTCGCCGTCGGCTGCGTCGAGCGGCCAGAGGCGACGCGGGGTGGCCGTGCCCCGGGCGGCGGCCTCGAGCGAGATCCCGGCCAGCGCCCCGGGCCCGCCGCCGGAACCGTGCATCTCGCTCACCACCAGGAGGTCGGCGCCCGACACCAGCTCGACGTCCTCGGGGGCGTGGAAGCCGCAGATCGAGCCGACCTCCCCCGGCCGAGGCCTGGGATCGCAGGCGCTGCGCGCCGGGGCGCGGCAGCCGGCGAGGGCCAGGGCCGCCGCCAGCGCGAGGCCGCTGGCGAGGCGCGCCGCCCGGCCGGCTCGCACTAGCGGGCGCTCGCCAGACCCGGCGCCGCCAGCGCCTCCCGCCGGGAGACCGGCCGCCGCCAGGCCTCGTGCAGGCCCCAGGTCAGCGTGAGGACCAGCCCGGCGCCCACGGCGGAGTGGAGCGCCGTGATCTCGACCGGGATGCCGAGGCGCACGTTGGCCACGCCGAGCGCGAGCTGCCCGAGCCCGAGGAGGAGCGCGCCACGCGTGACGCGAGAGAGCGTAGGGTCGTTCCGCGCGGCCACCGCCGTGGCCGCCAGCGCCGCCAGCAACAGGACCGCGTTCCAGCGGTGTGCGAGCTGGAGGCCCACGCGCCCCGAGAGGCTCGGCAGCCAGACGCCCGCCTGGCAGGCGGGCCAGTCCGGGCAGACGAGCCCCGCGTAGCTGGAGGAGACCAGGCCGCCCAGCACCACCTGCAGCACGAGCAGCGCGGCGGCGACGCCAAGGGCAGGCCGCAGCCCCGGCGGCAGCGCCGAGCCCGGCGTCCGGGGGCGCGACGCCTCGCCGAGACCGCGGGCGACAAGAAGAAGTGTCGCTGCAAAGGCGTTCCCGGTGACGAGATGCGCCGTCACCGTCCACGAGGCCAGGAGGTGCAGCACCGTCAGGCCCCCCAGCACGACCTGGAGCCCGAGCATGCCGAGCCCCACCGCCACGAGCCCGCTCACCGCGCGTCGCGTGCGAGGCCGCAGCAGAGCGAGGGCGGAGAGCCCGAGGAAGAGGACCGACACGCTGCCGGCCAGGTAGCGGTGCCCCACCTCGAAGGCCACCTGGAAGTTGAAGCGAGGCACGAGCTTGCCGAAGCAGAGCGGCCAGTCGGGGCAGGCGAGGCCCGCGCCGTGGGCGCGCACCAGCGCGCCGAGCGTGATCAGGCCCCAGGTGAGACCCAGCAGCGTGGCGAAGCCGCGCGCCAGGCCGCGCGCGTACCGCGCGTCGCGCCCGGCGGCGCCTTCGCCTACGCTCCCGTTCCCCTGCTGCACGGGCCGGACCTTAGAGGATGCATCCCGAGGCGACAACGAACCCCGCAGGCCGCGTCGCCCCCCGCCCGGAGCTCGCGGTGGAGGCCGTCGGCCTGGTGAAGCGCTACGGCGACGTGGTGGCGCTGGACGGCCTCGATCTCTCCGTGCGCCGCGGCGGCTTCTTCGGCCTGCTCGGCCCGAACGGCGCGGGCAAGAGCACCACCGTCTCGATCCTGGCCACCCTCACCACGCCGAGCGCCGGCCACGCGCGCCTCCTCGGCCACGACGTGGTGACCGAGCGCGCGGCCGTGCGTCGCGACGTCGGCCTCGTGTTCCAGGAGACCACGCTCGATCGCGAGCTCACCGCCCGCGAGCAGCTCGACCTCCACGCTCGCCTCTACCATCTGGACGAGCGCCCGCGCCGGGTGCGCGAGGCGCTGGCCGGGGTCGGCCTCGAGCGCGATGCCGACCGCCCGGTGCGCGGCTTCTCCGGGGGCATGAAGCGACGACTCGAGCTCGCGCGGGGGCTCCTGCACAAGCCGCGCGTGCTCTTCCTCGACGAGCCCACGCTCGGGCTCGACGTGGCCGCGCGTGCGGCGGTCTGGGAGCGTTTGCGCGCGCTGCACGCCAGCGGGGAGGTCACGCTCTTTCTCACCACCCACTCGATGGAGGAGGCCGACGCGCTCTGCGAGGAGATCGCCATCGTGGACCATGGCCGGCTCGTGGCGCGAGGCGCGCCCTCCGCACTGAAGGCGGCGCTCGGGGGCGACGTGGTGCGGATCGCGCTGGCCCGGCCGGACGGCGCCGCCGACGCGCTGGCGCGCGTGCCGGGGGTGGCGCGCGTCGAGCGCGAGCCGGGCGACACGCCGGAGCGTCTCCTGATCACCGTCGCCGAGGGCCCGCGGCGCCTGGCCCAGCTCCTCGAGGTGGCGCGGCCCTTCGAGGTGCTGGAGGTGGAGCTCCATCGGCCGAGCCTGGAGGACGTGTTCCTGCACCACACCGGTCACGCGTTCGAGCCCCGGCCGGCGGAAGCGGCGGCGTGAGCTTCTTCGGCGACCTCGCCACGATCGTGCGCCGAGAGTGGCTGCGCTACCGGCGCGACCGCGCCTACTGGGTGGGGCAGCTCGTGTTCCCGCTGGTGGTGGTGGGCTTCATCGGCTTCGGGCTGAACGGCGTGGTGCGGCTGCCGGGGGACGGCACCAACTATCTCGGGCACCTGGCGAGCGGGATCCTGGCGCTGCTGGTGGGCTCCGGCGGCGTCGGTGGCGGGATGACCTTGATCCAGGACCGGGAGAGCGGCTTCCTGCGTGCGCTCCTGGTAGCGCCGGTCTCGCGCACCGCGATCGTGCTCGGGAAGATCCTCTCCCGCACCGGAGCCTCGGTGGCGCTGGTGCTCGTGCTGGTGGCGATCCTGGCGGGCTTCACCCCGCTGCGGCTGCCCCACCCGGGAGCCGCGCTCCTCGCGATCGCTGCGGTGACCGCCGCCTTCGTGGCGCTCGGGATCGCGCTCGCCTCGCGGCTGCGCAGCCTCGAATCCTTCCGCCTGCTGGCGGGCCTGGTCACCGTCCCGCTCTATCTCCTCTCCGGGATCTTCTATCCCGTCGCCACGCTGCCGGCTCCGTCCCGTTGGCTGGCAAGGCTGAACCCGCTCACGTACGGCGTGGATCTGCTGCGCTACGGATTGCTCGACGTGCACGAGTTCGCGGTGGGTGCGAGCGCCGCCTTCCTGCTCGTGCTCACGCTGGCTGCGCTGGTGATCGCGGTGGTGGCCTTCGACCGCGGCTCGCGCGGCTGACCCTCTCGCTGCGCCTGGCGTCGCGCGCCCCTCGACGCGATCTCGCGCGTCGGAGATGCTTTCCCGTGCGCCGCCGCAGCGCCCCGCTTCAAGCCGGGGGTGCGGCCCGCCGATGGAAAGCGCATGGGCATGGCACAGCGGCGCGGTACCAGCGACGACCCTCGGAGGCTCCGCGAGCTCCTCGCCCGCACGTGTCTCCTGGCGGTCGAGCAATCGGTTTGCTCGGTGGTGGTGGGTCTCGCGGCGGGGGAGGGCGACCTCCTGTTCCCCGAGCTCGTGGACTTCGTGGAGAGCGCGCTTCGCGTCGAGGATTCGATCTTCCGCATGACCCGCGAGCGTGCGGTGATCTTCCTGGCGGACGTCGACCGCCAGCAGGCGGACGTCGTGATGGAGCGGCTGCTGGTGGGCTTTCGGGAACGCTTCCCGACCGCCGCGCCCCCCGAGCTGACCCTCGGCTTCTTCGAGATCTCGCCGCGGGACGCGAACCTCACGCTGAAGGAGGTCCTGCCCGCGGTCTTCGGCGGCGAGGGCCGGACCACCCACTAGCCCGGCCGAGCGTCAGCCGCCCGACGTGGGCTCCCCCTGCGGCCGAAGCTCGGCGGCGAGGGCCGCCTCGAGGTCGTGGAAGCGAAAGCGCATGCCGAGCGCCTGCGCGCGGCGGGGGATCACCCGCCGGCTGCCGAGGAGCTCGCCGGCGAGCTCGCCCAGCGCGGCGCGGATCGCGAAGGCCGGCACGCGCAGCAGGACCGGACGCCGCAGCACGCGCCCGAGCGCGGCCGCGAGCTCGCCGTTTCGCACCGGCGCGGGGGAGACGGCATTCACCGCGCCCTCGGCTCTCGGATCCTCGAGGCAGAGGCGGAGCAGCGCGATCAGGTCGTCGGCGTGGATCCAGGGCACCCATTGGCGTCCGTCGCCGAGCGGCCCTCCGAGGCCCAGCCGGAAGGGAAGCGCCAGGGGCGGCAGCGCACCCCCTTCGCGCGCCAGCACGATCCCGATCCGCAGCCGCACCGCCCGCACGCCGTGTCGCTCGGCGCCGCGTGCCGCGTCCTCCCAGGCCCTGCAGACCGCGGCGAGGAAGCCGTCGCCGGGGGAGGAGCCCTCGTCCAGCACCTCCTCGCCGCGCGAGCCGTAATAGCCGACGGCGGAGGCGCAGAGGAGCACGCGCGGGCGCTCCGAGGGCGGGAGGGCGCCGAGCGCGGCGGCGAGCGAAGTGGTCGAGGCGACCCGGCTCTCGCGGATCCGCGCCCGGCGCGCCGCGCTCGGAAGCCCGCCGAAGACCGGCTCGCCCGCCAGGTGGACCGCGGCCACGCAGCCGCGCACGGCGTCCGCGGGCACCTGCAGACCGTCCCAGCCGATCGCGCGAGCGCCGGCGGGAAGCCCTCGTCCCGCCCGCGCCGGGTCGCGCGAGAGACACCGAACGGCGTAGCCATCCCGGAGCAGGTGCGGCAGGAGACGGCGGCCCACCAGGCCGGTCGCACCGGAGAGCAGCAGGGCTCCGCGCTCTGCCATCCGTCCCCTTCCGGGTCTCGCCCGTGGAGTCTCCGCTCGCCTTCGGCGAGCCGCTAGCCGCCGCTGCGCGCCGGCGCGAACGCCTCGAAGGTTCGCTCGATCTCGGCGCGGTCGGCGCTGAGCGGCGAGAGCACGGGCGTGGTCACGCCCGTCGCCACGAACTCCGCGAGCTGCTCGCGGCAGCGCTCCGCAGGACCCAGGATCGTCACCCGGTCCACCAGGTCGTCGCTGAGCGCCCGGGCCAGGGCGGCCCGGTCGCCTCGGGCGAAGGCCTCCGCCACGGCGCGCGCCTCCGACTCGAAGCCGCACCAGGCGAAGAAGCGGTTGTAGACCGGCGCGGCCACGTAGGGTCCGAACGCGAGCCGCACCCGATTGCGCGCGCGCTCCACGTCGCCGCCCACGGCGACCTGGAAGCGCACCACCACCTCGTGACGGGAGACGTCGCGGCCCACCGCGGCGCCCCCGGCCCGGTGCGCGGCCAGCATCTTCGGCAGCGCCGACACCGGAAAGAGATTCAGTACCAGACCGTCCCCGATCTCGCCGGCCAGCGCGAGCATGCGCTCGCGCAACGCCGCCAGGTAGATCGGCACCTCCCGGTCCGGCGGGCTTCCCAGCCGGAAGCCCCGCGAGCGCAGCACCTCGCCGGTGAAGTCCGTGCGCTTTCCGGCGAACGCCTGGCGCAGGATGGCGACGCTCTCCCGCACGTGGGCCAGCGGGCGCTCGAAGGCCACGCCGTTCCAGTCCTGAACGATGGCGTGGCTCGAGGAGCCGAGGCCCAGCACGAAGCGGTCGCCCGAGAGCTGCGCCAGCGTGCCCGCGGCCATCGCCAGCACCGCCGGAGTGCGGCTGTAGACCGGCACCACGGCGGTTCCGATGGTCAGGCGCTCGGTCGCGCCGGCGATCGCGGCAGCCAGCGCGAAGGCGTCGGGACCGCTGGTCTCGGCCAGCCAGACCGCGTGATAGCCCCACTCGCGCTCGGCGCGGCGGGCGAGCGCGACGCAGTCGCGCGCGGAGAGCCCGGGCAGCGGAAGGCTGATGGCGAGGCGGCCCAGGCGCATGCGCTACTTCGGAGCCATCCGCAGCGCGCCGTCGAGCCGGATGGTCTCGCCGTTCAACATCGCGTTCTCCACGATGTGGCAGGCGAGGGCCGCGTACTCGGTCGGATCCCCGAAGCGCTTGGGGAACGGCACGGTCGCGGCCAGCGCCGCCCGCACCGGCTCCGGCGCTCCCATCATCATCGGCGTGGCGAAGATTCCAGGGGCGATGGTGCAGACGCGGATCCCGCTCGTGGAGAGATCGCGCGCGATCGGGAGCGTCATGCCGACCACGCCCCCTTTCGAGGCGGAGTAGGCCGCCTGGCCGATCTGTCCGTCGAAGGCGGCGATCGACGCGGTGTTCACGATCACGCCGCGCTCGCCACCCGGGCTCGGCGGGTTCTTGAGCATGCGCGCCGCGGCGAGCCGGATCACGTTGAAGGTGCCGATCAGGTTCACCTGGATGCAGCGCGTGAACCAGCCGAGGTCGAAGGGCTTGCCCTCCTTGTCCACGGTCCGGCCGGCGACGCCGATTCCCGCGCAGTTCACGGCGACGTGGATCCCGCCGAACGCGGAGAGCGCACGGTCGAGCGCCGCCTGGACCTGCTCCTCGCTGCTGACATCGGCCTCGGCGAAGAGCGCTCCGCCGCCGATCCCCGCCGCCACCTCCGCGCCGCGCGAGCGGCCGAGGTCGAGGATCGCGACGCGTGCGCCGCGCGCCGCGAGCGCGCGTGCCGTCGCCTCGCCGAGCCCCGATCCCCCACCCGTCACCACCGCGCCGACGCCCTGGATCTCCATCCCCGCTCCTCCTGCGTGACACACGACGCTAGCGCAAGCGAAGCGCGCAGCGAGCCGGAGGCGAGCGGAGGGCGCAGCCCGGCGGCGACAGCCGCCGGTGCGCCAAGGCCGGAAGCGCGCAGCGAGCCGGAGGCGAGCGAAGGGCGCAGCCCGACGGCGTAGCCGCCGGTGCGCCAAGGCCGGAAGCGCGCAGCGAGCCGGAGGCGAGCGAAGGGCGCAGCCCGGCGGCGACAGCCGCCGCTGCGCCAAGGCCGGAAGCGCGCAGCCCGCCGCCGCAGCCGCCGGTGCCCCGGAGGCCCCGGGGCGCGCAGCGCCTCGCGGCCCGCTACCCGCCTCGTCTACCCTGCGCGCGCATGAGGCTCCGGGCGATCGAGATCGTGGAGGACCGCACGGCGCGGAGCCGTTGCGACGAGGGCTTCCTCACGCTGGCGCGACTCCGGCTGCGCAACGTCTACGAGGACGGCTCGCGCTCCGAGACCTATCCCTGCGACGTGGTGTCGCGGCCCGGGAGCGACGCCGTGGTGGCGGTGCTCTACGAGCTGGACGGCGCGCGACGGGTGCGCGTGCTGCTGCGCGAGGCGCCGCGCCCGGCGATCTACCTGCGCAGCCTGAAGCGCTTCGTGCACCCCGACCCGGGCGTCTATCGCTCGCTGCGGGAGCTGGTGGCGGGGCTCGTGGAGCCGTCCGACGGGGCGGGCGACGCCGGGCTGTGTCGACGCGCCGCCCAGGAGGCCCACGAGGAGGCGGGCCTCGCGCTGGCGCCGCAGGTCTTCCACGTGATCGGCGACGCGCTCTTCGCGAGCCCCGGGACGAGCGACGAGAAGGTCTTCTTCTGCGCCGGCCCCGCCGCGCTGGACCGGGCGGAGCTTCCGCCGGGCGACGGCTCGGTGATGGAGCAGGGCGGGGAGCTGGTCTCGCTCGAGCTCCGCGAGGCGATCGAGGCCTGCCGGCGCGGGGAGATCCCCGACATGAAGACGGAGGTGGGCCTGCTGCGGCTGGCCGATCACCTGGGCTACCTGCCCCAGCTCGACTGCTTCGTCGACGAGCTGCCGCCCGAGCTGGCGGCCCGGCACCGGGGGCTCGGCGTGGCCTCCCTGCCGCCGGTGGGCGCCTCGCGTCCGGCAGGCAGGTGACGCCGCCGCGTGTTGCGCTGATCGGCGCGAGACGCGTGCGCCAGGGCCTCGGTCCCTTCGTGGCGCGCGATCTCGTGGCGGCCGGGGCGTGGCTCGCGGGGTTCGTCGGCACGAGCCCGGCCTCGCTCGAGGCCGCGCGCCGCGCGCTGGCCGAGGGCTTCGGGATCGAGGCCCGCGGCTACCTGGACCTGGACACCCTGCGCGCGGCCGAAGCTCCCGACGCCCTGGCCATCCTCTCTCCGGCCGAGAGCCACGGGCGCTGGCTCGACGCCGCCCTGGCCGCCGGGCTCCACGTCCTGTGCGAGAAGCCGCTGCTCTGGGACGAGCCCGACGCGCCGGGCCACGCGCGCCGACTGGCGCGCGGCTTCGACGCGGCGGGGCTCGTGCTCCACGAGAACTGCCAGTGGCCCTTCACCTTGCCGGACTTCGCGGCGCTGCATCCCGGTGCGCTCGAGCGCCCGGAGCGCTTCGCCATGCGCCTCTCGCCCTCCTCGACCGGCCGGCGCATGCTGGGCGACGCATTGCCCCATGCGCTGAGCCTCCTCCAGGCGCTGTCTCCGGCCGAGCAGACCCGTCTCGAGGACGTCCGCTTCTCCACGCGCGAGGCCTCGGCCGGGGAGCTCGAGGTGAGCTTCGTCTACGCCGCGCCGCCCGCGGCGATCGAGGCCCGGGTCCACCTGGTGCGGAGCGACGCGGTGCCGCGGGAGGCGGGCTACGCGGTGAACGGCCGCGCGGTGCGGCGCGAGGTGCGCCCTCCGGACTACCGGATATGCTTCGTCGCCGACGGCCGGGAGGTGGCCGTCCCGGACCCGCTCGGGCGGCTGGTGGCGCGCTTCGTGGAGGAGGTGGCGTCGCCGCCGGCCCGCCGCTCCGCATCGCGCACGGCGGAGATCGTGCAACGGGTGGAGCTGCTGGACGCTCTCCTCCGTGCCTGGGACGCCGGGTGAGGGCCGGGAGGGGCCACCGGCGCCTGGCGCCGAGGCCCGAGCCGGATCGCACGCACGCAGGGGGGGCCGCGTGACCCACGCCATCCACGACTTCAGCGCGAAGCTCCGCCAGCCGAGCGTGCTCCCCAGCGTGACCGCCTACGTCGAGTGGCGCCGCGCGCTGGCCCGCGCACGGGCGTCGGGCCGTCCCGATCCGCCGCCGCCCGCGATCGCCCCGATCTCGATCAACCTGGACCTGACGACCGCCTGCAACTACCGCTGCGACCATTGCATCGACTGGGACATCCTGAACACGAAGCACCGCCACGCCGACGCCACGCTGCGCGCTTCGCTGGACCAGATGGCCGCCCGCGGCCTCCGCTCGGTGATCCTGATCGGCGGCGGAGAGCCCACGCTCTATCCCGGGTTCGCCGACTTCGTGGGCTTCCTGAAGGGCCTCGGGCTCCAGGTGGCGATCGTCTCCAACGGCAGCCGAGGCGACCGCCTGATGGCGGCGGCTCCCCACCTGGGCCACGGCGACTGGATCCGGCTCTCGCTGGACTCCGGGAGCAACGAGCTCTTCCGCGCCATGCACAAGCCCGTGTCGAAGGACCTCACGCTCGACTCGATCTGCGAGTGCGTGCAGAAGATCAAGGCGCGCCATCCCGGGCTGCGAATCGGCTTCTCCTACATCATCGTGTGGAGCGGCGCCTCGCGCGACGAGATCGGGCTCCACGAGAACGTTCACGAGGTGGTGCTCGCCACGGAGCGCGCGCGCCGCTACGGCTTCGACTACATCGCGCTCAAGCCCGTGCTCGAGCGCGCGCCGGACGGCGCCGAGGTGATGGATCCGACCCGGGCGCGCGAGGCCTTCGACCGCGTGGTGGCACGGATCCGCGAGGCGGTGGACCAGGCCAAGGCGCTGGCCCGGGAGGGCTTCGAGGTCTACGAGAGCACGAACCTGCGGGTGCTGGAGCAGGGCAACTGGAAGGACTTCACGCGCCAGCCCCGCACCTGCCACATGCAGGCGCTCCGACAGGTGCTGACGCCGATGGGTCTCTTCAACTGCCCCGCCCATCGCGGCGTCGAGAAGGCGCGCATCGCGGGAGCCGACGCCTGGCGCGACGCGCGCGCCGCCGACCAGGCCGGCGCCGCGCTGGCCGGCCTCCTCGACCGCTTCGACGCCAGCGCCGAGTGCCGGGAGGTCACCTGTCTCTACAATCCCGTGAACTGGTGGCTCGAGAAGATGATCGAGGACCCGCGGGAGGATCTGGTGATCGAGCCCGGTGACGAGCGGCTCGACTTCTTCCTCTGATGGGCGGAGGACCCGAGCGGCCGCGCCGCATCGTGGTGCGGCTGCCCAACTGGCTCGGTGACGCGCTGATGGCGACGCCGGCGCTGCGCGCGCTGCGGGAGGCGAACCCCCAGGCCGAGCTCGCGCTGGAGGGGCCGCCGGCCTTCGAGGCCCTGCTGCGCGGAGGCCCGGGCTTCGATGCGTATCTGCCGGACGCCGGAAGGCGCACGCCACTCCGTGAGCGGGCGCGTCGCCTGCGCGCGGGACACTTCGACTGGGCGGTGCTCCTGGCCGACTCCGCGCGCGCCGCCCTCGGGCCGTGGCTGGCTCGCATCCCGCGGCGCGTGGGCTATGCCCGCGATCCGCTGCGCCGTGCGTTGCTCACCCATCCCCTGGCGCCGCCACGCGCCGGCGCGCGGCGGCGTCCCGTGCCGATGGTGCAGCGCTACCTGCGGCTCGTGGCGGCGCTCGGCTGCCCCGCGCGGGGCACGGCGCTCTCGCTGGCGGTGACGCCGGCCGCCGCCGCGCGACTGGAGCAGCGGCTTGCGGCGAGCGGCCTCGCCGGCGCGCGCCTGGCCGCGGTGACGCCGGGCGCGAGCTTCGGCGCGAGCAAGCTCTGGCCGCCTGCGGCCTTCGCCGAGGCCTGCGACTCCCTGGTGGACCGCCTCGGCCTGGCGCCGGTGCTGGCGCCGGGGCCCGCCGAGGTCGCCCTCGCGCGCCGCGTGGCGGCGTCGATGCGACGGAGCGCCCTGGTGCTGGACGAGCCGCCCACCTCGCTGGAGGAGCTGGCGGCGCTGGTGGCGCGCTCCGCGCTGATCGTGACCAACGACACCGGGCCCCGTCAGCTCGCGGTGGCTCTGGGAACGCCCGCGGTGGTGCTGATGGGGCCCACCGATCCGCGACACACGGAGGTGAACCTGGAGCGGCAGCGCGTGCTGCGAGAGGACGTGGGCTGCAGCCCGTGCCACCTGAAGCGCTGCCCCACCGATCACCGCTGCATGACGCGGCTCGCGCCGGCGCGCGTCCTGGCCGCAGCGGTGGAGCTCCTGGCGTGAGCGGTCGCATCGTGCCGGACTACCGGGATCTCGCACCGCTCCTCGCCCAGGAGCGAGCGCGCGGGAAACGCGTCGCCCTCACCAACGGCTGCTTCGACGTGCTGCACGTGGGCCACGTACGCCTGCTGGCCGGGGCGCGCTCCCACGGCGACGTGCTCGTGGTGGCGCTCAACGACGACGCCTCGGTGCGCGCGAACAAGGGGCCGGATCGACCCTGGGTGCCCCTCGCCGAGCGGATGGAGCTGGTGGCGGCGCTGGAGGGAGTGGACTACGTGACGAGCTTCGGCGAGCCCACCGCCGCGAATCTGCTGCAGGCGCTGCGCCCCGACGTACACGTGAAGGGGACCGACTGGACGCCCGACACGGTCCCCGAGCGCCAGGTGGTGCTGGCATACGGCGGACGGCTGGCGATCGCTGGCGATCCCAAGCGCCACGCGAGCAGCGCCCTGATCGAGCGATTGCGACGCGCCGCCCCGCCGCGCGCGCCCGCTCCCGACGACGAGGGGGGCGCGTGACGCTCCGCGCCTCGCGCCGTCTCGGCGCCGCCGTCTTCGCCGGGGCCGTGATCTTCTTCGCGGCATGCCTTCCCTACCGCGATCTCTGGCACGTGGACGAGAACCGCTACGCCGAGGTGGCGCGCGTGATGACGCTGCGGGGCGCCGATCGGATGGTTCCGCACCTGAACGGCGAGATCTATCTCGAGAAGCCACCGGGCTTCTTCTGGGCCGTCGCGCTGCTGCATGGCGCCTTCGGGCTCGACCTCCCGCTGGCGGCGAAGCTGCCCTCGGTGCTCGGCGCCGCGTTGGCGGTGCTCGCGGTCTTCGAGGTGGGCGGCCGGCTCTATGGCCCGCGTACCGGCCTCGCGGCGGCGCTCGCCCTGGCCGGCACCGTGGCGATCGACGATCTGGCCGGACGGGCGCAGCTCGACGCCTTCCTCACGGGCTTCACCACCCTCGCGGTCTGGGCCTGGGCCGAGGGGGCGCTTGCCCCGCGCGCCGCCGCACGGCGCGCCTGCTACGCGGCAGCGTGTTGCCTCGCGGGCCTCGGCGTGCTGGTGAAGGGCCCGGTGGCGCTGATGGTGCCAGGCGTGGCGATCCTGGCCCAGCGACTCTGGCAGGGCGGGCCGCGGGCGCTGCGCTCGCCCTGGCTCCTCGCCGCGCCACTCCTCTCGCTGGTCCCGGTGGCGCTCTGGCTCGCGGCGGCGACCGCGGACGTCGGGTGGGACTACGTCGACGCCATCGTGCTGGGACGAGGAATCGGCCACCCGCTCGGCCACCAGGACAAGCTGCGCCCCTTCTGGTTCTACCTCCGCGTCTTCCCGGTCGGGGCCCTGCCCTGGACCTTCCTGCTCCCGGCCGCTGCCCTCGCGTTCATCCATTGGCGTCGCGCCGGAGAGCTGGCGGCGGACCGCTTCGCGCTCTGCTGGCTGCTGGCCCCGCTCGCCGTCTTCTCGCTCTCTCCTGCCAAGCGCGACCTCTATCTGACGCCCGTATATCCCGCTCTGGCGCTCTGGATCGGGAGGCTCGCTCGGGATCTCCTGGAGCAGCCGGAGGACGCGGAGCGTCTGCAACACCCATCGGTGAAGTGGGGCGTGCGCGCACTCGCCGTGACGATGCTCGCGATCGGCGTGGCAACGCTGGCCGCCGCGTTGGTCGCGCCGCTCGCTGGCGGGGCGGCGGCCCGCGCGTTCCCCGCGTGGGAGGTGATGCGACCCGAGGCCACGCCAGACCGCTTGCTGCTCGCGGCACTCCTCGGCGTGGCGATCGCAGTCGGAGGCCTCGGTGCGCTGCGGCTCGCTTCCCCGCGCGCCGTCGCGGGCGGGCTCGGCATGGCGGCGCTCGGATTCGCGCTCCTCTCGGGCGCGGTGGCCCTGCCGCTGGCGGATCCCGCGCTGGGCGGGCGGCGCTTCGTGCGGCGCATCGCGCCGATCGTGGGCGATGCGCCGCTCGGTGACTACGCCGGTGGCGCCGACTTCGCCCTGAACTGGGTCCTCGCGCGAGAGGTCGTGCCGATCCTGAAGGACCGCGCGGCGGCGGAGCGCTTCGTGGCGGAGCACGCGGGCAGCCCGGTCTTCCTGGTGGCGGACCGCCCAGACCTCGCACGGCGGGGCGTGCCGCGGGGCATGGTGGAGCTCCTCGAGTGGCGTCGACCCCTGGACAAGGACCTGATCCTGCTCGGCCGCGCGGACTCGCCGGCACCGAGCTCGTCACGCTAGAAGGCGTCGGGCCGGGCGCCGGCCCGACGGGACCGACCGTGGCCGCTTCAGGCCGCACGCGACGCGCGCGCCAGCCGCTCCACGGTCGTCACCACCTCCGTCAGCTCGGCGCCGGGCCCGAAGGCGGCTGCCACGCCCTTGGCAGTCACGCGGCGCGCGTCCTCGGCGGTGATCACCGAGCCGCCGAGCACCACCGGTACGGCCGCGCCCTCCGCACGCAGGAGCCCCAGGAGCTCGTCCAGGTAGTGGAGGTACTCCCAGGAGTGGCAGCTCAGCCCCACCACGTCCACGCCCTCGTCGAGGGCGGCCCGCACGACGTCCGCCGGCAGGTTGAAGCGTCCCAGGTAGATCACTTCCATTCCGGCGTCGCGCAGGGCGCGCGCCACGGCGACGGCGCCGACCTCGTGCTGGTCCATGCCGAGCATCCCGATCAGGACCCGCATCGGACGCATGCTCCCTCCCTCACAGCGGATCCGGGACCCGGCCGAAGGGATCGGCCGGCTGCCCGTGGGCCATGCGCAGGACGCCCGTCATCTCCCCCACCGTGGCTCCCGCCTCGAAGGCCTCGATCACGGCGGGCGTCAGGTTGGCCGCGCGATCCGGGGCGCGCTCGCGCAGCGCGATCAGGCAGGCGCGCAGGCGCGCCGGGTCCCGCGCCTCGCGATGCCGGCGGACCTCCTCGATGCGCTCGTGGCAGGGCTCGATCTTCGTCTCCGCCACCTGGCGAAGCAGCACGTCCTCCGATTCCTCGACGCGGAAGCGGTTCACGCCCACCTGACACAGCTCGCCCGAGGCGAGCGAGCGTGCGTGCCGCTCCATCGCGTCCTGGAAGATGCGGCGGAAGTAGCCGCTCTCCGCCAGCGCGGCGGGCTCGCCCCGCGCTTCGATCTCGCGCAGCCG
Source organism: Myxococcota bacterium (assembly GCA_033853555.1). Classification (GTDB taxonomy): domain Bacteria; phylum Myxococcota_A; class UBA9160; order UBA9160; family UBA9160; genus JAWOLJ01. The sequence goes on along the minus strand of JAWOLJ010000082.1, from coordinate 34,437 downwards.
CGCCTCGATCCGCCGCTCCATCTCGTCGGTCAGCCACTCGACGAAGTACGAGCCGCCGAGCGGGTCGGCCACCCGGGTGACGTTGGATTCGAGGTGGATCACCTGCTGGGTGCGCAGCGCCACCTCGTGGGCCTCGGGGCTCGGGGTGCGGAACGCTTCGTCGAACGCCGAGATCTCGATCGCCTGCACGCCAGCCAGCACCAGGGCGAGCGCCTGCACCGTGCCGCGCACCACGTTGTTCACCGGCTGCTGCGCCGTGAGCGACATGCCCGAGGTGTGCGCCGCGACGTTCACCGCGAGCGAGCGCGGATCGCGGGCGGCGAACTCGTCGCGCATCATCCGCGCGTAGAGCCGTCGGGTGGCGCGAATCTTCGCGATCTCCTCGAAGAAGTCCATCCGGCAATTCACCAGGATGGCGATGCGGGGGGCGAAGCGATCCACCGGAAGGCCGCGCTCGAGGAGCCGTCGCACCAGGCCGCGGATCTCCACGAAGCCGAGCGCCATCTCCTCCACCGCGTCGAGGCCGCCGTCGCTGATGTAGTAGGTGTCCTCCAGGAACGCGTGGAAGCGCGGCATCTCCGCGGCCGCGAACTCGATCGAGTCCACGCTCATGCGCTCGCGCAGCTCGAAGGGAAGGTGCAGCGCGTAGCCCGTGTCCTCGCAGTAGTAGGGCGCCTGCACCACGGAGCCGCGGAGCACGCTCGGCGAGATCCCGCGCCGACGCGCCACGCAGTGGAGCGCCGCCACCGTGAAGAGGGGCGGCAAGGAGTGGGAGAGGGTGATCCGGTCGAGGGGCAGGTCGCGATACAGCTCCAGGTAGTCGGGGAGACAGCACAGGGAGACGCCCTGGGTGCCGATGGCGTGCCGCGCGAAGGGATGGTCGGGATCCATGCAGGCGACGGTCGGCGTATCGCCGATCACGTCGATGCCGGTCTGGCCCTTGGCGAGGAGCATCCGGAGCTGGGCGTTGGAGCGACGCGGGTCGCCCTCGCCGGAGAGCTCGCGCTGGATCCAGCCCGCGTGGCGATCTTCGGCTGCGCGCACGCCGCGCGTGAAGGGGTAGCGACCCGGCTCGCCGAGCCGCGCGCCGGGGTCGGCGCCGGCGGTGTCGGCGGGCCCGTAGCAGGGCTGGAGCGGGATCCCCGAGGCGGTGCATCGCTCGCTCATCGCGTCCTCCCGGTGGAGGGAAGCCGGCGCGGGTCCGCGCCCGCGCGCGCCCTGCGCAGGCCTCCGCCGCCGAGGTTGCGGGAGATCGAGCGACCCCGCTACGCCTCCCGGGCCGCCGCTCCCCGGCCGGCAGGAGGCTGCCCATGCCCTACGAGACCCTGCTCTACGAGACCGATGGCCCCGTCGCCACCCTCACCTTGAATCGGCCGGAGCGCTTGAACACGATCGTCCCGCCCATGCCCGCGGAGATCGAGCGGGCGGTGGTGGAGGCGAACCGCGATCCGGCGCTCAAGGTGATCGTGCTGCGCGGGGCCGGCCGCGGCTTCAGCGGCGGCTTCGACTTCTCGGGCGGCTTCCACCACTACGACTCCGCTCTCACCACGGACGGCCGCTGGGACCCGGGCAAGGACATGATCGGCAACACCAGCGCCTTCGACGGGCCGGTGCCGAAGTTCATGAGCCTGTGGCGCAGCCCGAAGCCCGTGATCGCGCAGGTACACGGCTGGTGCGTGGGCGGGGCTTCGGACCTCGCGCTCTGCGCGGATCTCGTGATCGCGGCGGAGGACGCGCAGATCGGCACCCCGTATTCGCGGATCTGGGGCTGCTACCTGAGCGGCATGTGGATCTATCGCCTGGGACTCACGCGCGCCAAGGAGCTGGCGCTCACCGGCCGCCCGGTCTCCGGCCGCGAAGCGGCCGAGATCGGTCTCGTGAACCGGGCGGTTCCGTTCGCGCGCCTGGAGGCGGAGGTGCGCGAGCACGCGCTCGAGCTGGCGCGCATCCCGCTCTCTCAGCTCGCGGCCATGAAGCTGGTGGTGAACCAGGCCTACGAGAACATGGGTCTCGCCTCGACGCAGCTCCTGGGGCCGCTCCTCGACGGCTTCATGCGCAACACGCCCGAGGCGCACCGCTTCGTCGAGCTCGCGGAGCAGCACGGCGTGGGCGAGGCCGTGCGACGGCGCGATGGCGCCTTCGGCGACTACAGCCAGGCGCCTCCCGAGCGGCAGCCGCGCCGGGAGCATCGGATCGAGCCGAAGAGGCGGTAGCGGGAGGCTCCGACGCGGCCACGACACGAACGGTGGGCCGAACGGATGGCGGGCGCTGGAAGGGTCGGCGGCGCGAGTCCCGTGGCCGCCAGGAGGGGAGCTCGCGGCCCTACGTCCCCGAGCGGTGTCGCAGCACCACCAGATCCGGATCGGGGGTGCGCAGGTGGGCGGGGCGGCCGCGCAGCACGCGGAGCCCGGCCGCGGGGGTGAGGCTCAGCCCGGCCCCGTCGACGCGAAGCTCCTCGGTGTAGGTCGCGCGGAGCGCGTCCGGGAGCCTGGCCAGCGCCGGCTCGGTGGCCACCAGGACGTCGGGCGGCGCGGCCTCGAGCGCCGCGAGCGCGCGGGCGGGATCGCGGGGTGGGCTCGGGTTCCGCACGGGCACGGCGGCTCCCACCGAGAGGAACGAGCGGTCCTCGGCGCGCAGGCCCAGCGTTCCGAGCGTCGCCCCGCCCGCGAGAGCCGGTCGCAGTCGTCGCCCGAGCTCGTAGGCTGGCACCGTGCGAGCGTGCGGGTACCACGAGCCGTAGTAGATCCCGAAGAGCAGGGTGGTGCCGAGCGCGCTGCCGAGGATCCGGGCCTCGAAGGGCGCGCTCCGGCGCAGCGCCGCGCTTCCGACCAGGAGGCCGGTGGCGGCCAGGCCGAGCGCCGCCGCGGCGCCGGCGAGGACCGGGCTGGAGAGCTGCCACGCGAGGGGCAGGAGCGCGAACACGGCGAGACCGAGCGCGAACGCATAGCCCGCCACGAATGCCGCGAGCACCAGTCGCACCAGCCGCGAACGCAGGCCCGCTCGCTCCTCGACGCGCGCCAGGGCCCCGCCGGCCAGCACCGCCAGCGCCGGGATCCCGACCAGCAGGTAGCGCAGGCGCAGCATCCGCACGAAGAGCGCAAACGGGGTGATCACGGCCAACGACCACGCGGCGAGATAGCGGAAGGCCAGGTCGCGCTCCTCGCGCCGCGCGAAGAAGAGGAGCAGCAGGGTCCAGGGGAAGAGGCCTCGCAGCGCCGCGTCCACGTAGTAGAGGCCGCCCGAGACGAAACGGAAGGGATTCGGCCGGAAGTGCTTCGCGAGCTCCCGTCCGCTTCCCGAGCCGGCGGCGTCGACACCGACGGTGTGCAGCACGAGGGCCAGGCAGCCGCCGACGAGCGCGGCGTAGAGCAGGAGACCCACGGGGTCGATCACGCGGCGGAGCCGCCGCCGCGCCTCGCCGGGCGCCAGAGCGGCGAAGAGCAGGAGGCCGCCACCGCCCACGAGGAGCGCGATCGGTCCCTTGGTGAGGGTGGCCACGGCCAGCGCGATCCAGCCGGCGACGGCGCCGGCCCTGCGTCCGCGGAGGAAGGCCTCGGCGAAGCCAAGGAAGGCCCCGAGCATTGCGACGCTAAGGAGTGTATCCGTGAGCGCCCAGCGCCCGTGCCGGTAGAAGCCGTAGCTCGACAGCAGCGCCGCCGCGGAGTAGAGGCCGGCGCGACGCGAGCCGTAGAGCAGGCGGCCCAGCCGGTGGGCGAGGGCGATCCCGGCGGCGGCGAGGAGCACCGAGGGCAGCCGCGCCGGCCACAGGTCGACTCCGAACAGGCGGTAGGACGCCGCCACCAGCCAGTACGCGGCGGGAGGCTTCTGGTAGCGCACCTCGCCTTCGTACACCGGCACGCGCCAGTCGCCGGTCCAGAGCATCTCGGCGCCCGAGCGCATGTAGTAGAGCTCGTCGCCCTTGAAGCGGCCTGGCGCCTCGATGCCGAGGCCGTAGCAGAGGAGTGCCGCGAGCAGGAGCAGCGGGAGCCAGAGACGCGAGGGCTCGGCGGGCGCGGGGCCCGGTGCGAGAGCCGAGGCCGTGCTCATCGCGCCGCTCCCGCCGCACGCGTCTCCGCGCCCACCTCCTCGAGCAACGCTGCGCTCTCGCCCACGGTGCGCGACTCGGGGTGCCGCTCCGCCAGAGCGCGAGCGGCGCTGGCGGAGTCACGGGCGCGAGAGGGCTCGCTCCAGCGCAGGAGCGCGGCGGCCAGCTCCGCGGGATCGTCGGGATCGGCGAGCACGCTCCCCGCGGCGAGGGAGAGGAGCTCACTCGCGCCGTTCGTGGCCGTCGTGACCACGGGGAGGCCGCTGGCGAGCGCCTCCAGCGTAGAGCTCGCGAAGGGATCGTAGCGCGTGGGGAGGACGTACAGGTCCGCGGCGGCGTAGCAGGCCTCGGCATCCCGGCGTCCGCCCAGGAAGCGCACGCGCGGGGCAACGCCCAGGCGTGTCGCCTCGCGCTCGAAGGTCGCGCGTCCGGAGTCGTAGCCCACCACCAGGAGGCGGAGCTCCGGTCGCGAGGCGGCCGCCACCGCGAAGGCCCGCAGGGCGCGATCCAGCCCCTTGCGCGCGTAGCCCGTGCCCAGGAACAAGGCCACCCGCTGACCGTCCTCGAGGCCGGCCTCCCGGCGCACCCGACGTCCTTCGGTCTCGCGGCGGCACGGATGGAAACGCTCGAGGTCGACCCCGTTGTAGATCACGCGCAACGCCGCATCGGGCACATCATGACGTGTCATCACGTCCCGCTTCACCATCTCCGAGTTCACGACGACGCGCCGGTAGGCGCCCGGGGCGAGGGCGCGCCGCTCCAGCGCGAGCGTCAGACGATGCTTGGGGCCCGGGCCGAGTCAGCGCTCCCAGGCGCTTCCGGCTGCGGCGTGGGCCAGCTCCAGGTAGGTTGCATGGCAGCCACCGCCGAGCCTCACCACGTCGTGGCCGACGCTGCGACCGAGTGCCATCACCACGTCGTACCGCGTCTCCCGCAGATGGCGTTCGACGTCGCGCACGAAGCGCCAGACGCGCCAGACGCCTCCCAGTGCGAAGCCGTGCAGCACGGCGAAGCGGACCGCCGGGTGTGGCGTCGCCTCGTGTCTCCGGCACACGATCGTGACGTCATGGCCCGTCGCGGCCAGGTGCGACGCGAGCTGGTTCAGGTAGCGCTCGGTGCCGCCGGTCCCGGCCTGGCGCAAATGCACGAGGGCGAGCTTCATGCGGCGCCGAGGGTACGCGACCGGCACCCGGGGCGCAGGACGCGGCAGGCCCCGCGGCGCCCGGCTTGGGATACCCTGCGCGCGATGTCGGATCCGCTGCGCAGCCTGAGCATCGTCCACGTGGACGCCGAGCGCGGGTTCTCGGGAGGCGAGGTCCAGGTCTTCCTGCTGCTGGAGGGTCTGCGCCGGCGAGGACACCACAACCTTCTCGTGTGTCCCCCGGCGAGCCGCGCCGAAGCCCGGGCACGGGCCTGCGGCCTGGCGACGCGCACAGTGCCCATGCGCAACGACGCCGACCTGCCGGCGGTGTGGCGGCTGCGACGTGTCCTCCGCGAGGTCGCCCCGGATCTCCTGCACCTCCACACCGGACGCGCCACCTGGCTCGGTGCCCTGGCGGCGCGCGGCCTCGGGATCCCCGTGCTGACCACCCGCCGCATGGACCGCACGGTGAAGCGCAACGCTCGCAACCGCTGGCTCTACCGCGCGGGTGTGCGCCGAGCGGTCGCGATCTCTCCGGCGGTGGCCGAAGCGCTGCTCGAGGGCGGGGTCGAGCCCCTGCGTGTCCGCACCATCCCGAGCGCGGTGGATCCCGCGTCCCTCCGACCCCGGCGCTCGCGCGCGGCCGTGCGCGCCGCGGAGGGCGTGGCCCCGGAGGAGCCGCTCCTCCTCGCGCTGGCGGCGCTGGTGCGGCGCAAGGGGATCGACGTCTTGCTGGAGGCGCTCGAGCGCTTGGCGGCGGAGGGCCGAGCGCCCCGGCTCTGGATCGCGGGCGACGGCCCGGAGCGTGCGGCGCTCGAGCGGCAGGCCTCCGCTGCGAGCCTCGCGGAGAGGGTGCGCTTCCTCGGCCGCCGGGAGGACGCCGCCGATCTCCTCGCGGCCTGCGACGTCTTCGTGATGCCCTCGCGTCGCGAGGGTCTCGGTGTCGCGGCCCTCGAGGCCATGGCGGCGGGGCGGCCGGTTGTGGCGAGCCGCGTGGGGGGCCTCGCGACCGCCGTGCTCGACGCGCGCACGGGTCTGCTGGTGCCGCCGGAGGATCCCGCGGCGCTGGCCGAGGCCCTCTCGACACTCCTCGGCGACGGTGCGCTGCGCGCCCGCCTCGGCGCCGCGGGGCCGGCACGGGTGGCGGCGGACTTCGGCGCCGAGGGCATGGTCGAGGCCTATGAGAAGCTCTACCGCGAGCTCCTGACGGAGGCCCGGCGCTCGTGAGCGGCATCCCTTCGCGGCGGGTGCCGCTCTCCGCCTGCGTGATCGCGTTCCAGGAGGCGGACCGGATCGGCGATTGCCTGGCCTCGTTGGCGTTCTGCGACGAGGTGCTGGTGGTGGATTCCCATTCGAGCGACGCCACGCGCGCGATCGCGGCGGCCGCCGGAGCGCGGGTGATCGAGCGCGACTGGCCCGGCCACGTCGCCCAGAAGGCCTTCGCCGTGGCCGCCGCCTCCCACGACTGGGTGCTCTGCGTGGACGCGGACGAGCGCGTGTCGCCGGAGCTGCGCGCGGAGATCGAGCGGCTGCGCGACGCGGGCTTCGCGGGCCCGCCGGGCTACACCATGCCGCGACTCTCCTCCTACCTCGGGCGCTGGATCCGCCACGGCAGCTGGTATCCGAACCGTCAGCTCCGGCTCTTCGATCGCCGGCGCGGGCGCTGGGCCGGCGAGGACCCCCACGACCGGGTCCGGCTCGACGGCCGGCCGGGCCGGCTGCGGGGCCGCCTGCTGCATCACCCCTATCGCACGCTCTCGGACCATCTCGCCACGATCGACCGCTACACCACGATCACGGCGCAGGGCCTGCAGCGGCGCGGCCGACGGGCCCGAGCCTCGGACCTCTGGCTACGGCCGCCGGCGCGCTTCCTGCACTCCTACCTGCTGCGCGGCGGCTTCCTGGACGGCTGGCGGGGCCTCCTGCTCGCGGCCATGACGTCGCACTACGTGCGGATCAAGTACGCGAAGCTCCTGGCCCTGGAGCGCGGCGGGGGAGCGGCGGATTCCCCGCCGGAGGACTAGCGGAGCTCGGACTGCAGGGTGACGAGATCGCGGTAGAGGCCGTTTCCGGCCATGAGCTCTTCGTGGCTGCCCACGCGCTCCACCGCTCCGTGCTCGAGCACCACGATCTTGTCGGCGTTCCGCACGGTCGAGAGGCGATGGGCGATCACGAAGACCGTGCGCCCGCCGAGGAGCGCGTCGATCGCTTGCTGCACGTAGCGCTCGCTGCGGGCATCCAGGGAGCTCGTGGCCTCGTCGAAGATCAGGACCGCGGGGTTCTTCAGGATGGCTCTCGCGATGGTCAGGCGCTGCCGCTGCCCCCCCGAGAGCTTCACGCCCACCTCGCCCACCTGGGTGTCGAACCCCTCCGGGAGCTGCGCCACGAACTCGTCCACGTGGGCTGCCCGGGCGGCGGCCTCGATCTCGGCGTCGCTCGCCGCGGGGCGGCCGTAGCGGATGTTCTCGCGGATGCTGCCCGCGAAGAGGAAGGGCTCCTGCGTGACGACGGCGACGTGGTCCAGCCACGAGTCGCGTGCGATCCGGCGCAGGTCGACGCCGTCGATCGTGATCCGGCCCCCGTCCGGGTCGTAGAAGCGGAGGAGCAGATCCATCATCGTGGTTTTCCCGGCGCCGGTGCGTCCCACGATCGCCACCATCTCGCCGGTCTTCACCTCCAGCGAAACGTCGCGCAGCACCGGCTCGCGGCCGTACGAGAACGCCACGCGCTCGAAGCGCACGCCCTCCTTCACGCCCTCGATCCGCACCGCGTCCGGCGCATCCGCCGCCTCGCCCTCGGCGTCCAGGAGCTCGTAGAAGCGCTCGGCCGCGGGAATCGCGTCCATCAGCTCCGTCCAACCCTTCGCCAGCGCCTTTACCGAGGGATAGGTGGTCCCCATCACGCCGAAGAAGGCCGCCAGGTCGCCCTGCGTGAGGCCCCAGTAGTGGGCCTTCACCACCAGCACGCCGAGCAGGAGCAGGATCGTTCCGACGGCATTGTTCAGGAAGTCGGTCAGGCTGCGTGCCATCACCCGGTTCTTCACCACCCGCATGCTGCGGCGGAAGAGCGCCGTGATCTCGCGGGCGAAGGCCTCCTCCTCCACACGCATCGCCCGGAAGGCCTTGATCACCTTGATGCCTGCCAGGATCTCCATCAGCCGCTGCGTCACGTCGCCGATCTTCTCCTGCCGCCGCCGCGCGGTACGGCGGATGCGGAGGCCGAAGAAGCCGATCAGCGTCATCACCACCGGCGTGATCAGCGCAGCGCAGAGCGCGAGCTGCCAGGAGATCGCGACCAGCACCGCGGCGCCGACCAGCACGCCGAGGAGCGCCGTCAGCACCTCGCCGAAGAGCAGATCCAGCGATCGATGGGCGCGCCCGACGTCGTTCAAGGTGCGGGAGAGGGTGTCGCCCCGGGTGGTTCCGTGATGGAACCTCAAGGGGAGCACGAGGAGCTTCGCGCAGACCTCGCGCTGGATGTCGATCAGCACCCGGCCGAGCGTCCACTCGACGGAGTAGTTCTTGCCGAACTCGGCGGCCGGCGAGATCAGCGTGACGAGCAGGGCCAGCAGGAAGACGCCACGCAGCGCATCGTCCGACGCAAGCGCGGCCAGCGGGCTGGTGGGGGCGGGGGAGCCCTGGGGCGGCGCGGCGCTCTCCGCTGCCGAGGGCGGCGTCGTGGGGGCGGGAGCGAGCTCCGCGTGTCGCCGGTGGTGTGCCAGCCCGAGGCGCTTCATCCAGTGGCCGACCAGGCCAGAGCCCCCGGCAGGCTCGGTCCGCGTCGCGACCAGCACCTCGTCCAGGATGGGCTTGAGGAGCCAGGCGCGGGTGCTCAAGGCCCCGGCCTGGACGAGCCCGCAGCTCATCGCGAGCACGATCACCCACGCGTAGGGCCGGGCGTAGCGGGCGAGCCGGAGGAAGGCGCGGCGCGCGGTCTCGGGGGCGCGCTCCGGTCGGGACGCGCTCAGGCGGCCTTCGTGACGCGACCCGCGCGGATGCAGCGCGTGCAGACGCGGATCCGCCGCGCGGCGCCGTTCACCAGCGCGCGCACGGTCTGGAGATTCACGTTCCACCGCCGGGGGGTCTTGCGGTTGGAGTGGCTCACGTTGTGGCCCGCCGACGGGCGCTTGTGGCAGATCTCGCACTCCTGGGCCATGGAAATCTCCTCGCGGACGTCCGGGTTTAGCGAAGGGCCACGGTCGCGGCAAGCGAAGCGCTACGGCCCTCGTCGGCCCTAGACGCCCTTGCCGCCGCCGAGCTCCACACGGATCGCATCGCCCGCTCGCCAGCCCAGCAGGAGGTCCCCCTCGCTCCCGAGGGCGGCCACGCCGTCCCGGGAGAGGGCGTAGACCAGCGGGCGGGAGGAGACCCGGATCTCCACCTCCCCCGGCCAGCCCTCGCCGAGAGCGGGATCGCTCAGCCAGGTCTCGTCGTCCCAGCGCGCCTGCGAGGGCGCGCCGCGCGAGATTCGGCCCTCGGAGAACGGGAGCAGCGCTCGCGCCGCAGCCTCGAGCTCCGCCTCCACCCGGGCGCTCTCGGCCGCGTCCTGCGGCGCCGGCACCACCGCCGCGACCGCGAGATCCACCGCATCCGAGGCGCCGCCCGCCGGGAACACGCCGATCGAGACCAGGTTCGTGCCCTCCAGGGAGAGGGAGGGGTCGGCCACGCGGATCACGCGACGGGCCATCGCCTCGGGCAGCACCGCGCGATGCGCCCGTAGATGCAGGCCGACACGTCGATGCGTCGGAGGCGACACCTCCAGGAACTCGGGGGGCGCGGCGCCCTCCTGGGGCAGGGCGCGCGCCATCAGGGCGCGTGGCGCGTTCAGGATCAGCGCGCGACCGAGCCACACGTCGCTTCCGCCCTGGGGCGCGATGCCCGGATGCTCGCCCACCGCCACCAGGTCGAAGCGGCCCGGAAGCAGCCGGAACTCGCCGAAGAGCGCCTGGATGCGGCGGCGCAGCAGGCCCCGCAAGAAGCCCTCCGCGGAGCCGAAGCCCGCTCCGCCCTCGAGCGCGGAGCCGAGCAGCCGTGCCCGCGCCTCCGGAGGCGGCGCGCTGGCAGCGAGGTTCGAGAGCGCGCGCACCTGGGCCTCGAGCACCGGCGCCAGCGCCGGCGGCGGCGAGGCCAGCTCGATCGGGAGGCCCCGCCCGTGCCGCGTGGGCCGGGTGGCCGCGCCCCGTGCGAGGCCGCGCAGGCCGCCGCTCCGTACCACCGGCGCCTCCAGCATCGCGCCGCGCTCCGCCGCGGCCGCCTCCTGGAGCGCCCGCACCGCGTGGCGTGCCTCCTCGGGCTTCGCGAGCCCCCAGGCCACCCACTCCTCGGCCGTCAGGTGGGGCTCGCCCACGTCGATCCGGGCCTCCGGCAGGACCACCTGGAAGGCCACCGGATCCGTCTCGAGCTTCTTGCGATCGATGAGCGGCACGGTGAGCGCGCGCAGACAGGCGTCGAGCACGCCGCCGGTGGCGGTGCCCGGCAGGAAGAAGGGCTCGCGCAGGCCGGCGAAGCCCCGCGCCGCCGCCTCCTCCTCCACCACCAGGACGCGCAGCCCCTCCATCCCGAGCCGCGCCGCCGCCACCAGGCCGGGGAGCGCGCCGCCGAGCACCACCGCGTCCCAGCGGCGGGCGCGCAGCCCCGCGGACGCGCGTGCGGTCTGGAGCCCTCGCAACGCGACCCCTCCGCGCGCTCAGCGCGCCGCGCGCGAGGAGGACTGCAGCAGGAGCGGCGGGTCCTCGGGCGGCTTGCGCTCGATCTCACCGATCCGGTAGACGCGCTCGCCCGTGCCCTGCAGCCGCTCCGCCACGTCCTCCGCCTGGGCGCGCGGCACGATCAGGATCATCCCGATCCCGCAGTTGAAGACCCGCAGCATCTCGCGCTCGTCGAGCTCTCCCAGGCGCTGCAACAGGCCGAAGACTGGCGGCCGCGGCCAGGAGGAGGGATCGATCCGCGCCCGCACGCCCTTCGGCAGCACGCGCGGCACGTTGCCGTCGAAGCCCCCGCCCGTGATGTGGACGATGCCGTTCACCGTGAAGTCCCTGAGCACGTTCAGGATGGGCTTCACGTAGATGCGCGTGGGAGCGAGCAGCGCGCTCCCGAGCGTCCCGTTCAGCTCCGGGGCCTCCGCCAGGAGATCGACCTTCCCGGCCTTCTCCCCGGCCTCCACCAGCGCGCGCACCAGGGAGTAGCCGTTGCTGTGGCAGCCGTTGGAGGCCAGGCCGAGCAGCACGTCGCCCTCGGCCACCGTGGAGCCGTCGATCACGCGGTCGCGCTCCACCACGCCCACCCCGAAGCCGACGAGCTCGAGATCGCCCTCCCGGTAGACGCCCGGCATGGTGGCCGTCTCGCCGCCGAGGAGCGCGCAGCCCGCCCGCTTACACCCTTCGGCGACGCCGCGCAGCGCCTCGGCAGCGCGCGCGCGGTCGAGCCTCCCCATCGCCACGTAGTCCAGGAAGACCAGGGGCTCGGCGCCCTGCACCACGAGGTCGTTCACGACCATCGCCACGCAGTCGATCCCGACGGTGTCGAAGCGCCCGAGGCGCGCCGCCAGCTTGAGCTTGGTGCCGACGCCGTCGGCGCTCGCCACCAGCACCGGGTCCTTGTAGCGGTCGGGAGTCTTGAAGAGCCCGGCGAAGCCGCCGATCGAGGACAGGATCTCGGGCCGGAACGTGGAGCGCGCGATCTCCTTGATCTCGTCGACGAACCCCTCGTCGTGATCCAGGTCCACGCCCGCGCGTGCGTAGCTCGGTGCGCTCGGCTCGCGGGGAGCGTCGGAAGCCGGCGTCTTCGGGCGTCGGGGGGTGGCCACGCGGGATCAATACGGGAGGGGGGAGAGCCCTGTCAATCGGCTATCGTCGCGCCGTGCGGATCGCCGTGGTGATCCCCGCGCTCGACGAGGAGAGCCGCATCGAGGGTGCGATCGCGAGCGCCCGCGCCGAGGACGTGGAGGTGGTGGTGGCGGACGGCGGGAGCCGCGACGCGACCCGACCGCGGGCGGAGGCCGCCGGCGCGCGGGTGGTGGCGAGCGCCCCGGGCCGCGCGCGCCAGCTCGCCGCCGGCGCCGCTGCCGTGGAGGCCGAGATCCTGCTGTTCCTGCACGCCGACACCCGGCTGCCGCGGGGCTGGCCGCAGGCCGTGCGCGAGGCCCTGGCCGATCCGGCGGCGGCGGGCGGCGCCTTCCGGCTGCGCTTCGACCGCCGCTCCTTCGGGCTGCGGGTGGTGGAGTGGGGGGCCCGGCTGCGCGTGGCGCTCTTCGGACTCCCCTACGGCGACCAGGCGCTCTTCGTGCGACGCAGCGTCCTCCAGGCCCTGGGTGGCGTGCCGCAGGTCCCGCTGATGGAGGACCTCGACCTGGTGGCGGGGATCAAGCGCCACGGGCGTCTGGCGCGCGTGCGGGCGTCGGCCGTCACCTCGGCGCGTCGCTACGAGGAGCGGGGCCTCCTGGCGACGTGGCTGCGCAACGCGCTCGCCGCCGTCGCCTGGAGCCTCGGCCTCGACCGCGAGCGGGTCGCGGCCTGGTACCGGCGATGAGCGCCGCCGGGGCCACGCCCGCAGCGAGCGGCGGGGCCCGGGCGGGCCTGCGCCGCCTCTGGCCCTACCTCGCCCACAACCGCCGGCGCTACACCGCCTGGTCGGTCGTCACCCTCGGCTACGTGGCGCTGGTGGTGTCGGTGCCGCTGCTGGTGGGTTGGGCCTTCGCCGCGCTGGAGCAGGGCCTGGGTCCGGCCGAGGTGGCGCGGCGCTGCTCGATCCTGATCGGCGTCACCCTCGCCCGCGGTGCGCTTCGCTACTGGACGCGCACCATCGTCTTCAACGCCGCGCGCGAGGTCGAGTACGAGCTGCGCAACGACCTCTTCGCGCACCTCCAGCGCCTCCCCCAGTCCTTCTATTTCCGCTGGCGCACCGGCGACCTGATGAGCCGCTGCACGAACGATCTGAACTCGGTGCGCCTGCTCCTCGGGCCGGGCCTCCTGAACCTGCTCCAGACCCCGATCCTGCTGACCTCGGTCCTGGTCTCGATGCTGGTCCTCGACGTGCGCCTCGCGCTGTGCGTGCTGATCCCCTACCCCGCCTTCCTGCTGGTGGCGCGTGCCTTCGGCCGCTCGCTCTACCGGGCGAACCTGCGCGTGCAGGAGGGCCTGGCGGACCTCTCGAACTTCCTCCAGGAGCGGGTCTCGGGGATCGCGGTGGTGAAGGCCTACGCCATGGAATCGGCCTCCGCCGAGGCGTTCGGGCGCGCGAGCGACGAGCTCTTCCGTCGGCAGCTCCACCTGGTGCGGGTCAATTCGGGCATGGTGCCGATCCTGAGCCTGCTGCCGGCGGCGTCCATGGTGATCGTGTTCTTCGTGGGCGGCCGCGAGGTGATGAGCGGGCGAATGCTCCTGTCCGCGTTCTTCAGCTTCGCGATGTACGTCTACGAGCTCTCGATGCCGACCTTCTTCCTGGGCTGGGTGGCGACGCTGGTGCAGCGCGGGCTCGCCTCGATGGAGCGCATCGACCAGGTGCTCACGGAGCAGCCCTCGATCGCGGATCGGCCGGACACCGTTGCGATGGACCGGCTGCGGGGGGAGATCGAGTTCCGCGATCTCACGTTCCACTTCCCCGGCCACGAGCGGGAGCCGGCGTTGCGCGACGTCTCCCTGCGCATCCCGGCGGGCAGCAGCGTCGGGATCGTGGGTGCGGTGGGCGCGGGCAAGACCGCGCTGGTCTCGGTGATCCCGCGCCTCTTCGAGGTGCCCGACGGGAAGGTCTGGATCGACGGCGTGGACGTGAACCGGATCCCCCTCGGCACGCTGCGCCGCTGCATCGCCATGGTGCCCCAGGACTCGTTCCTGTTCTCGATGTCGATCGCGGACAACGTGGCCTACGGCCTTCCCGACACCGATTCGCGACAGGTGCAGGAGGCCGCCGAGCGGGCGCAGCTCGCCAAGGACGTGGCGGATCTCCCCCACGGCTGGGACACGATCGTGGGCGAACGAGGCGTCATGCTCTCGGGCGGCCAGCGCCAGCGCACGGCGCTCGCCCGGGCGCTCGCTCTCGATCCCACCATCCTGATCCTCGACGACGTGCTCTCGAGCGTCGACGCCGAGACGGAGGCCGCGATCCAGGCGCGGCTCGAGGAGGCGGGCCGCGGGCGCACGCTGCTGGTGGTGGCGCACCGCGTGAGCACGGTGCGGAGCTGCGATCAGATCGTGGTGCTGGAGGACGGCCGGGTGATCGAGCGCGGGAGCCATTCCGAGCTCGTGGCGGCCGGTGGGGCGTACGCGCGGCTGGCGCGGCAGCAGGCGCTGGAAGAGGAGCTCGAGGAGGCCGAGGGCCGGGCGGAGGCGGTGGCGTGAGCGCGGCGGCGGCACCCGCGCCGCGCCCCTCCGCGCTGGAGGCCCTCCACGAGGAGGAGGCGCTCGGGAAGGCCTACGACGCGCGGCTGTTGCGGCGCCTCTGGGGCTGGGTGGCGCCGTACCACGGGCAGGTGGCGCTGACGCTCCTCCTGGTCGCTCCGATGTTCGTGTGCGAGATCGCTCCAGCGTGGATCGTGAAGACCGGGATCGATCGGGTGATCGCCCCCGCGCTGCGCGGCGTCGCCCCGGCGGCGCCCGCCGGCTGGATCAACCGACTCTTCGTGCCGCCGGGCGGGCTCCCGCCGCTCGTCTGGCTGGGCCTGCTGTATCTCGTCGCCGTGAGCGCGGGCGCCGCCCTCCAGTACGCGCAGTCGGTGGTGATGTCGAAGACCGGTCAGGCCGCGATGCGCGATCTCCGCAAGGACGTGTACGCCCAGGTGCAACGCCTGCACCTCGGATTCTTCGATCGCTATCCCGTGGGACGCCTCGTCACCCGCGCCACCAACGACGTGGAGAACGT
This sequence comes from Myxococcota bacterium, assembly GCA_033853555.1. GTDB lineage: Bacteria > Myxococcota_A > UBA9160 > UBA9160 > UBA9160 > JAWOLJ01. The sequence continues at coordinate 19,397 of JAWOLJ010000082.1, read as the reverse complement.
CGCCGAGATGTTCTCGGCCGGGATCGTGGCGCTCGTCACCGACGTGCTGAAGATGCTCGGCTTCGCCGTCGTGCTCTTCCTGGTGCAGCCGAAGCTCGCCGCCGTGGCGTTCCTCGTGGTGCCCTTCCTCGCGGTCTGCGCCGTGGTCTTCCGCCTGAGGGTGCGCGATGCGTTCCGCGCGGTGCGGGTCCGCATCGCCCGCATCAACGCCACGCTCCAGGAGACCGTGACCGGGATGAAGGTGGTGCAGCTCTTCACGCGAGAGGAACGCAACCTGCGGGACTTCGCCCGCCTCAACGCCGACCACCGCGACGCCTGGTTCCTCTCGATCCGTTACGACGCCGCGCTCTTCTCGGTGGTGGAGATGGCGCAGGGGATCTGCGTCGGCATCATCCTGTGGGTGGGGAGCGGGCTCGTGGCGGCGGGCACGCTCTACGTCTTCATCGACTGGATGCGCCGCTTCTTCCAGCCGCTGCGCGATCTCTCGGCCAAGTACTCGGTGATGCAGTCGTCGATGGCGAGCTGCGAGCGGATCTTCCAGCTCCTCGACACGGCGCCCGCGGTGCTGGATCCGCCGCGGCCCGCGGCGACCGCCCGCCTGGCGGCGCCGGCCCGGCGCGGCGCCGTGGAGTTCGATCGCGTCTCGTTCGGCTACGGCGATGGCGACCTCGTGCTGCGCGACCTCTCGTTCCGGGTCGAGCCCGGGGAGAAGGTGGCCTTCGTGGGCGCCACCGGCGCCGGCAAGAGCTCGGTGATCAAGCTGCTGGAGCGCTTCTACGACCCGCGCAGCGGGCGCATCCTGCTCGATGGCCAGGACCTGCGGGAGCTGCCCCAGGCCGAGCTGCGCCGGCGCGTGGCGCTGGTGCTGCAGGACGTCTTCCTCTTCGCGGGCTCCGTCGGCGACAACCTCCGCCTCGGCCGCTCCGATCTCGACGACGCGGCGCTCGAGCGCGCCGCCCGCGCGGTGGAGGCGCACCGCTTCCTCTCGCGTCTGCCCCAGGGCTACGCCACGGAGGTCCGCGAGCGCGGCACCAACCTCTCGGCCGGCCAGCGCCAGCTCCTCTCCTTCGCGCGGGCGCTTCTCCACGGGGCCGACGTGCTGGTGCTGGACGAGGCCACGAGCTCCATCGACACCGAGACCGAGGCCTTGATCCAGAAGGCGCTGCGCGTGCTCTGGCAGGGCAAGACGGCGCTGGTGATCGCGCACCGGCTCTCCACGATCCAGGACGTGGACCGGATCTACGTGCTGCACAAGGGCCGGATCGTCGAGGTGGGTCGCCACGACGAGCTCCTCGCTCGCCGCGGCGTGTACCACCGTCTCTACCGCCTGCAGTACCAGGCCGAGCAGCGCCGGACCGCGAGCTGAGGCCGGCGAAGCGCGCCGCGGGGGGGCCTCCCTGCTCGCGAGCAGCGGTCGACGCCCTGCGCCCGAGGCCCGGGCCGCCCCCGGCGCCAGCGCGATCCCTTCCGCCTTGCCAAGCCCCCGTCGAGGGTGGTACCTAAGCCCCGTCCCCCCCGTTCCTTCGTGACCTTCCGGATCACGCGGTCGCCCGCGGGCGCAGCCGCGGGCGGGCGACGTCGAGGTCCCGTGCGCATCAAATCACTGCAGATCCACGGCTTCAAGTCCTTCGTCGAGAAGACGGTCTTCGCCTTCGAGCCGGGGATCACCGGGATCGTCGGCCCGAACGGCTGCGGCAAGTCGAACGTGGTGGACGCCATGCGCTGGTGCATGGGCGAGCAGTCGCCGCGGCGGCTCCGGGGCAAGGGCATGGAGGACGTGATCTTCGCCGGCGCCGAGGGCCGCGCGCCCGTTGGCATGGCCGAGGTGGTGCTGTCCTTCGACAACTCCGATGGCGCCGCGCCGCCGGCCTTCGCCGCCTACTCGGAGATCCAGGTCGCGCGTCGCATCTACCGGAGCGGCGAGAGCGAGTACCTGATCAACAAGGTGCCGTGCCGCCTGCGCGACGTGCAGGACTTCTTCCGGGACACCGGCATCGGCACCAAGGGCTACACCATCGTCGAGCAGGGCCAGATCGCCGGCATCGTCTCGGCCAAGCCCGAGGAGCGCCGCTACCTGATCGAGGAGGCGGCGGGCATCAGCAAGTACAAGGCCCGCCGCCGCGAGGCCGAGTCCAAGATCGAGGCCACCGAGGGCAACCTCCTGCGCGTGAACGACGTGCTGACGGAGATCCGGCGCCAGATCGGCTCGATCGAGCGCCAGGCGCGCAAGGCCGCCCGCTACAAGCGCCTGCGGGAGACGCAGCGCCTGCTCGATCTCTCGCTGGCCGCCGACGAGCGCCGAGACCTGCTGGAGGGCGTGACGCAGGCGCAGGCGCGGCTGGTGGAGCGTCGCGAGCGCGTCACCGCGCTGGAGACACGGCTGGCCGAGCGCGAGCTCGCCCTGGAGCAGGCGCGGCTGGAGCTGGTCGAGCGCGAGCGCGCGCTCGGCCAGGGCAGCGAGGTGCTGGTGCGCCTGCGCGGCGAGATCAAGGAGTTCGAGAGCCGCATCGGCTACGAGCGCCGCGAGCGCGAGGCGCTCGCCGAGATGAACGCCGCCCGCGGCGAGGAGCTCGTGCGCCTGCGCGAGCAGCGTGAGGCGGCGGAGGCGGCGGCGAACGACGCGGCGGCGGAGCTCGAGCGGCTGGAGGCCGCGCTCGCGGCGGAGGCCTCCGGGATCGCGGCGGCGCAGGCGGAGGCGCAGGCCGCCGCCGAGGCGGTGCGCCGCCTGGAGCGGGAGCGCGAGTCCGCGAGCGCCGCGCTGGTGGAGGTGGCCACCCGGGTCGCGCGCCTCGAGGATCGCCTGGCGGCGCGGGCCGAGCGGCGCGCGGAGATCGACCGCCGGCTGCGCTCGGCGGACGAGGGTCTCGAGATCGGCCGGAGCGAGAGCGCCGCGGCCCGCACCGAAGAGGATCAGATCGCGACCGGCCTGCGAAATCTCCTGGCCGAGCGGGACCGGGCGATGGAGCGGCTGCGGGCGGCCCAGGCGCGCTTCGAGGCGTCCCAGGCCGAGGCCCGCGCGGCCCAGGAGCGGCTGCACGCCGCGCGCGACCTGCGGGAGCGACGCCGCGCGCGGCTGGCCTCCCTGCGCGAGGTGGTCGATCGTCGCGAGGACCTCGGTGCCGCGTCCCGCCACCTGCTGGAGCTCGACCCCGGCGAGCGTGCGGGCTTCGGCCTGCGCGCCCTGGTGCGCGACGTGCTGGAGGCGGACCCGGCGGTGGAGGGCTCGGTGGAGGCCGTGCTGGCCGAGCGCACCGAGGCGTTGGTGGTGGATCGCGCGGAGGGGGCGCTGGCCGCGCTCGAGGCGCTCCGCGCCGCCGCCGCGGGGCGCGGCGTCTTCGTGGCTCCCTCGACGGAGGAGGGGCCGACGGGCTTCGTTCCCCTGGGCGAGCCTCTCCTCGGTCGCGTGCGAGCCCGGCCGGGCTTCGAGGGGGTGGCGCGCACGCTGCTCGCCGGCGTGAACCTGGTGTCGGACCTGCGGGAGGTGCTGCGGGTGTACGGTGCGCGCCCCCCTTGCGTCTTTGTGACACCGATCGGTGACATCCTCTCGCCCGACGGCGTGCTGCGCGGCGGCGGCGAGGCGGCGGGGAGCGGGCTGCTCTCGCGGGTCCGGGAGATGCGCGAGCTCGAGGAGGAGGTGGCGCGGCTGGACTCGGAGGTCGTGGCGCGCGAGGCGGCGTCGCGGGCGGCCGAGGTGGCCCTGGCCACCGCGAGCGACGAGGTGGAGAACGCGCGCAGCCGGCAGCAGACCTCGCTTCTCGCGGTGGCGAGCCACGAGAAGGACCTGGAGCGGATGCGCGAGCGGGTGAAGGTGCTCGGCGTGGCCCAGGAGGGCCGTCGCGCCGAGCGCTCCCATCTCCTGGCGGAGGCCGACGCCCTGGCGGCCGAGGGCGAGCGTCTGCAGCAGCAGCTCGCGGAGGCGCTGCGCGAGCGCGGCGAGCGCCAGGTGGCCCTGGAGTCCCTGGTCGGGCGCGCCGGCAGCGCCGGGCGCGAGCTGGCGCGCCTGGAGGCGGCGCTCTCGGCGCGGCACGTGGAGCACGCCGGCCGCGTGGCTCAGCGCGATCGGCTGCAGCAGGCGCGGCGGAGCGCCGGAGGGCAGCTCGCCGAGACCGCGGCCTGGATCGAGCGCCGTCAGACGGAGATCGCGACGGCCGACGGGCGCCGGGAGGCGCTCGCCGACAGCATCCGCGAGGCCGAGGCGCAGCTCGCCCGGCACCTGGCCGAGGAGGAGGCGGCGCGCGCCAGCAACGATTCCCGTCGCGAGGCCTACGAGCGTGCGGCCGAGTCGCTGCGCGGCGCCGAGGGGGAGGTGCGCTCGCTCCGATCCGACGCGAATGCGTGTCGGGAGGAGGCGGGCCAGCTCGAGCTGGCGGCCCGCGAGCGCGAGCTCAACCTCCAGCACCTGGAGCAGGCGGTGCGCGAGCGCTGGGGCGTGGACCTGGCCGCCTGGACGCCGCCCGCCCTTGAGGGCGCCCCCGAGGAGCCTCCCCCTGCGGCTTCCGCGGCGAGCGACGCAGCCGCGCTCGAGGAGACGGCGCAGGCCGCGCCGGGCGAGGAGGCCGCGACGGGAGGCGAGACCGCGCCCGACGAGGAGCCGGCCCTGACGCCGCGCGCCGCCGTCGAGCTGGTGGCGCGCCCGCGCGAGGAGCGGCAGCAGCGCCTCGACGACGTGCGTCGGCGCATCGAGGCGCTCGGCGAGGTGAACCTCGGTGCGATCGAGGAGCACGAGGAGCTGTCGGAGCGCTTCCGCTTCCTCTCCGAGCAGAAGAACGATCTCGAGAGCACGCTGACCTCGCTGCGCGAGGCCATCCAGCGCATCAACCGCGCCAGCCGCAAGCGCTTCCGCGAGACCTTCGAGGCGGTGAACGAGCGCTTCCAGCAGAACTTCCCGCGGCTCTTCCGCGGAGGAAAGGCGATGCTCCAGCTCACCGAGGAGGAGGACGTCCTCGACGCCGGGATCGAGATCGTGGCGCAGCCGCCGGGCAAGCGGCTCCAGAACGTGAACCTGCTCTCGGGCGGCGAGAAGACGCTGACCGCGGTGGCGCTGCTGGTCTCGGTGTTCCAGGTGCATCCCGCGCCCTTCTTCCTGCTGGACGAGGTGGATGCCGCGCTCGACGACGCCAACGTCGGACGCTTCAACGAGATCGTGCGCGAGCTCTCGAAGGGATCGCAGTTCCTGCTCATCACCCACAACAAGCGCACGATCGAGATCGCCGACATCCTCTACGGCGTCACCATGGAGGAGAAGGGCGTCTCGAAGCTCGTATCGGTGGAGCTGCACTAGGGGGCCGGGCCAGCGGCCGGCCGCGGACCCGCGCCGGCCTGTTATGTTCCGGCTCGATGCAGGCCGCAGACGCCACCTGGATCCAGCAGCTCCTCGCGTGGCTCGAGCGCGCGCCCGCGCTCGTGATCACCCTGGGCGCAGCGGCGCTCCTGGTGCTGGCGGTGGGAGTGCCGTGGCTCCGGCGGCGCGCGCGGCGCGCGGCGCCGGAGCTCGAGGCGCCGCGGGAGGAGGCGGCGCCCGCGCTCGAGGCCGAGGTCCCGGCCGCCTCCGCCGCCGCACCGTCGCACGCGGCGCCTGCGGTCGTCGCGCCGCCGCCGCCGGCCGCTCCTTCGCTCCCGGCGCCTCCTGCTGTCGCGGCCGCTCCGGCCGCCCCTCCGGCACCGCGTCCGCTCCGCCTCCGCGATCGCCTGGCCCGCACCAGCGAGGCGCTGGTCGGTCGTCTCTCCGCGTTCGCGCGGGGCCGTACGGTGGACGCCGCGCTGCTCGAGGAGCTCGAGACGCTGCTCTTCACCGCGGATCTCGGCGTGAAGACCGCCGAGAGCCTCCTCGACGGGGTTCGCCGCAAGGCCGCCGGCGGGGACGCGACCGCCGTCCGGAGCCTGCTACAGGAGCTCATCCTGGAGAAGCTCCGCCGCGTGGAGCCCCCGCCGGGGGATGCGCTGGTGGGCGGCGCGAAGCCCCACGTGATCCTGGTCCTCGGCGTGAACGGCTCGGGCAAGACCACCACCATCGGCAAGCTCGCCGCGCGCCATGCCGCCGCCGGTCGCAAGGTGGTGCTCGGCGCCGGCGACACCTTCCGCGCCGCCGCGATCGAGCAGCTCCAGGCGTGGGGCGAGCGCGCGGGCTGCGAGGTGATCGCCGGCCCGGCGGGTGGCGACCCCTCGGCGGTGGCCTTCGACGCCTTGAAGGCGGCGCGCGCCCGCGGCGCCGACGTCGTCCTGATCGACACCGCCGGGCGTCTCCAGACCAAGCTCCCCCTGATCGAGGAGCTGAAGAAGATCCTGCGCGTGATCGGTCGCGAGATGGAGGGCGCGCCCCACGAGAGCCTGCTGGTGCTGGACGCCAACACCGGGCAGAACGCGATCTCGCAGGCGCGCGTCTTCACCGAGGCCGCTCGCGTGACGGGCCTCGTCCTCACCAAGCTCGACGGCACCGCCAAGGGCGGCGTGATCGTCGGGCTGGCCGACGAATTCGGGATCCCGGTGCGCTACGTGGGGGTAGGAGAGGGCGTGGAGGACCTGCGCGAGTTCCGGGCCGCGGAGTTCGTGGCGGCGCTCTTCGGCGAGGAGGCGCCATGAGCTACGTGCTCGCCCTGGACCAGGGCACCACCTCCTCGCGCGCGCTCCTCTTCGATCGCGAGGGCGCGGTGGTGGCCGTCGACCAGCACGAGTTCGCCCAGCACTACCGCCAGCCGGGCTGGGTGGAGCACGACCCCGAGGAGATCTGGCGCAGCCAGCTCCGCGCGGCCCAGGGGGCCCTCGGCCAGGCGGGCGTGGCGGCGCGCGACGTCGCCGCCATCGGCATCACGAACCAGCGCGAGACCACCGTGGTGTGGGAGCGAGCCAGTGGTCGCGCCATCCATCCCGCGATCGTCTGGCAGTCCCGCCAGACGACACCGATCTGCGACGAGCTCCGGGCCCGCGGGCTGGAGCAGGAGGTGCGGGCGCGGACCGGCCTCGTGATCGACGCCTACTTCTCCGCCACCAAGGTGCGCTTCATCCTGGACGCGGTGCCGGGCGCGCAGGCCCGCGCCGAGCGCGGCGAGCTCGCGTTCGGCACCGTCGACTCCTGGCTCCTGCACAAGCTGACCCGCGGGCGCGTCCACGCCACCGAGCCCTCGAACGCCTCGCGCACCATGCTCTACGACATCCACCGTCGCCACTGGGACGAGGGCCTGCTGGCGGTGCTCCGCATCCCGCGCGCGATGCTGCCCGAGGTGCGGGACTCGAGCGGGGTCTTCGGCGTGGCCGACCCCGAATGGCTCGGCGCCGAGATCCCGATCGCGGGGGCCGCCGGCGACCAGCAGGCGGCGCTCTTCGGGCAGGGCTGCTTCGCGTCCGGCGCCGCCAAGAACACCTACGGCACCGGCTGCTTCCTGCTGATGAACACCGGCGCGAAGGCGCCGCTCAGCCGCAACGGTCTCGTCACGACCGTCGCCTGGGGGCTCGGCGGCCGCGTGGAGTACGCGCTCGAGGGCAGCGTCTTCGTCGCCGGAGCGGCCGTGCAATGGCTGCGCGACGGGCTCCGCCTGGTGGGCAGCGCGTCAGAGACCGAGACCCTGGCCCGGCGCGTCCCCGACAGCGGTGGCGTGTACCTGGTGCCGGCGTTCGTGGGGCTCGGTGCCCCCTACTGGGACGAGCGCGCACGGGGCGTCCTGGTCGGGATCACGCGGGGCACCCAGCGCGAGCACCTGGTGCGCGCGACGCTCGAGTCGATCGCCTACCAGACCCTCGACGTGATGGAGTGTCTGGCGCAGGACGCGGGCCTACGGCCACCGGCGCTGCGGGTGGACGGCGGGGCCTGCAGCAACGACTTCCTGATGCAGTTCCAGGCGGATCTGCTCGGCGTGCCGGTGCTGCGACCGGCCATGCTCGAGGTGACGGCCCTCGGTGCGGCAGCCCTGGCGGGCCTGGCGGTCGGCTTCTGGCGGGATCGGCGGGAGCTCGAGGCGCCCGCCGGGCGAGGAGGCACCGTCTTCGATCCCGGCATGGCCCCGGAGCGGCGCGAGGCGCTCTACGCCGGCTGGCGCCGGGCCGTCGAGCGTTCGCGAGGCTGGTCGTCGGCGTGACACTGCCGCTGGTGATCGCCCACCGCGGCGCCTCGGCGTACCGACCGGAGAACACCCTCGCGGCATACGAGCTGGCCTGCGCCCAGGGTGCCGACATGATCGAGATCGACCTCCACCGCACCCGGGACGGCGCCGTGGTGGTGACCCACGACGAAGGGCTCGCGGCTCTCGGCGGTCGCGGGGAGATCGCCGACGCCACCCTCGCAGAGGTCCGGACGCTGGACGCCGGGGGTGGGCAGCGGGTGCCGACGCTCGATGAGGTGCTCGATCGCTTCGGGGAGCGCATCGCCTTCAACCTGGAGCTCAAGCGCGGGAGCCGGGGCGACTATCCGGGCCTGGAGGGACTGGCCCTGGAGGCGCTCGAGCGGCGAGGCCTGCTCGAGCAGACCCTCTTCTCGTCCTTCCACGACTCCGTGCTGGCGCGGCTCCGGACCCTCTCGCCGGCGGCTCGCATCGGGCTCCTGCTCTCCCGCCGCTTCCCGGACCACGCCCTCGAGCGGGCCCGCGCGCTCGGCGCCGAGGCCCTGCACCCCGAGCGCTCGCTCGCGAGCCCGCAGTTCGTGGCGGAGGCCAGGCGGGCGGGGCTGGCGCTGAACGTCTACACCGTCGACGCGGAGGAGGAGCTCCGGCGGCTGCTCCAGCTCGGCGTGGACGGGATCTTCACCAACGTTCCCGACCGCCTGCGCGCCCTGGTCGACCGCGAGCGGCGCTGACCTTCCCGTTCCCCGCGGGGCCCCCAGAATCCGCTTGACGCAGGGCGCCAGCATCCTCTATTCATTTGGTCATCAGCCGGATTGCGCCTAATTTTTTTTGGACCTGAGAGCGCGGCCACGCGAGACGGCGCGTCGGTGTCGGCGGAGGCGGGGCGGCATGAAGCTCGCGCGAGACTTCGAGCTCGACGCCACGGACCTGCAGATCCTCGATCTGCTGCAGGAGAACTGCAAGCGACCGCTCGCCGCCATCGGCGAGAAGGTCGATCTCTCGGCTCCCGCGGTGATGGAGCGGATCCACAAGCTCGAGCAGGCCGGCGTGATCACGGGCTACGTGGCGCTGCTCGACGCACGCCTGCTCGGCCTCGACGTCACCGCCTTCATCGGGGTCTCGATCGGACACCCGCGGATGATCGACGGCTTCGAGCGCGAGGTGTCGCGCATCGACGACGTTCTCGAGTGTCACCACGTGACGGGCGGCCACACGCTGCTCCTCAAGGTCAGGACCGAGAGCACGGAGACGCTCGAGGCGCTGATCGGCCGCATCCGGTCCATCGACGGCGTGACGCGCACGGAGACCATGATCGTCCTGTCCACCCAGACGGAGCGACCGCGCATCCCGCTGCAGCCGGCGGGCCTGACCGAGCCGCGGCGCGCGCGGGCCGCCGCGGGGACGAGGACGAAGCGACCGTCGCGCGCGTGAGGGGCGCACCCGGACCGCAGGGGTGCCGCGAGGAGGAGCCATGACCCGACCCCCCGGACTGCCGCCGCAGCAGGGCCTGTACGACCCGCGCCAGGAGCACGATGCCTGCGGCGTCGGCTTCGTGGTGGACGTGCACGGCGAGAAGTCGCACGACGTGGTGCGCCGGGGCATCGAGGTGCTGGTGAACCTCACGCATCGCGGGGCCACCGGTGCGGACCCCGACACCGGCGACGGCGCCGGCCTCCTGATCCAGATGCCCGACGACTTCCTGCGCCGCGAGGCGGAGCGGCTCGGGCTGGCGCTGCCGGCGCCCGGCGCCTACGCGAGCGGCCTGGTGTTCCTGGCCCGGGACGTGGCGGAGCGCGCCTGGCAGGTGGAGACCCTGGAGCGCTCGGTGGCCGAGCACGGCCAGCGCCTCCTCGGCTGGCGCGACGTGCCGGTGGATCCGGCGCGCATCGGTCGCATCGCGCGCGAGGCGATGCCCGTGATCCGCCAGATCTTCGTCGGCGCCGCCGACGGCCTCGCGGCCGACGCCTTCGAGCGCCGGCTCTACCTGCTGCGCGCGGTGGCGGAGAACCGGGTGCGCGCCCGCGGCGGAGCGAGCGCAAGCGCCTTCCACGTGCCGAGCCTCTCGGCGCGCACGCTGGTGTACAAGGGGCTCCTGCTGGCGCACCAGATCGAGGGCTTCTATCCCGACCTGGCGGAGCGCTCGCTCGGCAGCGCGCTCGCGCTGGTGCACCAGCGCTACAGCACCAACACCTTCCCCACCTGGGACCTGGCGCAGCCCTTCCGGTACGTGGCCCACAACGGCGAGATCAACACGTTGCGTGGCAACGTGAACTGGATGCACGCGCGGGAGGGTACGCTGCGCTCGGATCTCTTCGGCGACGAGCTGCGCAAGATCTTCCCGGTGATCAAGCCGGGCGGCAGCGACACCGCACAGTTCGACAACGCGCTCGAGCTCCTGGTGCTGGCGGGTCGCTCGCTCCCCCACGCCATGATGATGATGGTTCCCGAGGCCTGGGACGGGAACGACGGGATGGACGAGGAGCGGCGCGCCTTCTACGAGTATCACTCCTGCCTGCTGGAGCCCTGGGATGGCCCGGCCTCCATGGCCTTCACCGACGGGCGGCGGATCGGCGCCATCCTGGACCGCAACGGTCTGCGGCCCTCGCGCTACACCGTGACCAAGGACGGACTGGTGGTGATGGCGTCGGAGGCCGGCGTGCTGCCGATCGCGCCGGAGAACGTGCTGAAGAAGGGGCGGCTGCAGCCCGGCCGCATGTTCCTGATCGACACCGAGCAGGGTCGCATCATCGACGACGAGGAGATCAAAGGCGAGCTGGTGCGGCGGCACCCCTACCGCCGATGGGTCGAGGCGAACCGCGTCAAGCTGGAGCGGCTGCCGCGCGTCGAGCCGGTGCACCGGCCCAACCCGGAGACCCTGCTGCAGCACCAGCAGGTCTTCGGCTACACGCTCGAGGATCTCCGCATCCTGCTGCCGCCGATGGTGGCGAACGGGCAGGAGGCGCTCGGCTCGATGGGCGACGATGCGGCGCTGGCCTGTCTGTCGGACCGGCCGCGGCTGCTCTACCAGTACTTCAAGCAGCTCTTCGCCCAGGTCACGAACCCGCCCATCGACTCGCTCCTTGAGCGGCTGGTGATGTCCACCGTCTCGACGCTCGGCGAGGAGCGGAACCTGCTCGACGAGACGCCGGAGCACGCACGGCTGCTCGAGCTCGCGCATCCGATCCTGACCGACGAGGAGCTGGAGCGGATCCGCCAGATCTCGCTCCCCGGCTTCCGGGCCCGCACGCTGCCGATCCTGTTCAAGCCGTCCGAGGGGGGCGAGGGGCTGCGCGCGGCCCTGGACCGGCTGTGCCGGGAGGCGTCGCAGGCCATCGCCGAAGGCGTGAACGTCCTGATCCTCTCGGACCGCGGCGTGACGCCCGAGCTGGCGCCGATCGCGGCGCTCCTGGCCACGGGCGCCGTGCACCACCATCTGGTTCGGGAGGAGACCCGCACCAAGTGTGGCCTCGTGGTGGAGACCGGCGAGGCGCGCGAGGTCGGCCACTTCGCCCTGCTGGTGGGCTACGGGGCGGGCGCGGTCAACCCGTACCTCGCGTTCGAGAGCGTGGCCGAGCTGGTGCGCGACGGCGCCTACCTGCCCGAGGGAATCTCGCTCGAGAAGGCGATCGCCAGCTACGTGAAGGCGGTGGACAAGGGGCTGCTCAAGATCTTCGCCAAGATGGGGATCTCGACGCTCCAGAGCTACCGCGGCGCTCAGATCTTCGAGGCGGTCGGGCTCTCGCGCGACCTGGTGGAGCGCTACTTCAGCGGCACCTCGTCGAAGGTCTCGGGCGTGGACCTGGACGTAATCGCCCGCGAGACGGCACTCCGACACGAGCGAGCGTTCCCGGGCGACGCCTGGACCTATCCCGAGCTGGACCCGGGCGGGCTCTACCAGTGGCGGCGCCGCGGCGAGCGCCACACCTTCAATCCGGACTCGGTGTCGAAGCTCCAGCACGCCGTGCGCAGCCAGAGCTTCGAGACCTTCAGGGAGTTCGCGCGGGCCGCGGACGACGATGCTGAGCGCCTGTGCACGCTGCGCGGCCTCTTCCGCTTCCGCTTCGCCGAGACTCCGCTGGCGCTGGAGGAGGTGGAGCCGGCGAGCGAGGTCGTGAAGCGCTTCTGCACGGGGGCCATGTCGCTGGGCTCGATCTCGCGCGAGGCCCACGAGGCGCTGGCCATCGCGATGAACCGGCTCGGCGGGAAGAGCAACACCGGCGAAGGCGGCGAGGACCCCGAGCGCTTCACGCCGGACCCGAGCGGCGACTCGCGCCGCAGCGCCATCAAGCAGGTGGCCTCGGGCCGGTTCGGCGTGACGAGCTGGTACCTGGTGAACGCCGACGAGCTCCAGATCAAGATGGCGCAGGGCGCGAAGCCCGGAGAGGGCGGGCAGCTCCCGGGTCACAAGGTGGACGACTACATCGCGCGCATCCGGCACTCGACCCCGGGCGTGGGCCTGATCTCGCCGCCGCCGCATCACGACATCTACTCGATCGAGGACCTGGCGCAGCTGATCCACGATCTCAAGAACGCCAATCCGCGGGCGCGGGTGAGCGTCAAGCTGGTGGCCGAGACGGGCGTGGGCACGGTGGCCGCGGGCGTCTCCAAGGCCAAGGCCGACGGCGTGCTGATCAGCGGCCACGACGGCGGCACCGGTGCCTCGCCCCAGACCTCGATCAAGTCCGCGGGCGCGCCGTGGGAGATCGGTCTCGCCGAGACGCAGCAGACCCTGGTGCTGAACGACCTGCGCGGGCGCATCCGGGTGCAGACCGACGGCGGACTGAAGACCGGGCGGGACGTGGTGGTGGCTGCTCTCCTGGGAGCGGACGAGTTCGGCTTCTCGACGGCGCCGCTGGTGGCTCTCGGCTGCATCCTGATGCGGGTCTGCCACCTGAACACCTGTCCGGTGGGGATCGCCACCCAGAACCCGGAGCTGCGCCGCCGCTTCACGGGGCTCCCCGAGCACGTGGTGCAGTACTTCTTCTTCGTGGCGGAGCAGGTGCGCGAGCTGATGGCGAAGCTCGGCTTCCGCCGGCTCGACGACCTGATCGGGCGCTCCGATCGGCTCGAGGTGCAGCCGGCCATCGATCACTGGAAGGCGCGAGGCCTCGACTACTCGGCTCTCCTGTTCCAGCCCGACGTTCCCCATGCGCGCCGCAACGTCACGGGTCAGGACCACGGCCTCGAGAGGGCGCTCGATCACCGGCTGATCGAGCTGGCGCGCCCGGCCCTGGAGCGGCGCGAGGCCGTCGAGCTCCAGCTCCCGATCCGGAACGTGAACCGCACCGTGGGCACCATCCTCGGCTCCGAGGTCTCGCGGCGCCATGGCGGGGAGGGGCTCCCGGAGGACACCATCCGCGTGAGCTTCACCGGCTCCGCGGGTCAGAGCTTCGGGGCCTTCCTGCCGAGCGGCATCACGCTGATGCTCGAGGGCGAGGCCAACGACTACTGCGGCAAGGGGCTCTCGGGCGGGAAGATCGTGGTGCGAACGCCCGCTGCTGCCACCTTCGACGCCGCCGAGAACATCATCGTCGGCAACGTCGTGCTCTACGGCGCCACGGGAGGCGAGGCCTACTTCAACGGGGTGGCCGGCGAGCGCTTCGCCGTGCGCAACAGTGGCGCGCTGGCCGTGGTGGAGGGCGTGGGCGACCACGGCTGCGAGTACATGACGGGCGGCCGGGTGGTGATCCTCGGGCGCACCGGGCGCAACTTCGGCGCGGGCATGAGCGGCGGCATCGCCTACGTGCTGGACGAGAGCGGCGACTTCCCGAAGCTCTGCAATCCCACGATGGTCGAGCTCGAGGCGCTCGGCGCCGAGGACGAGCAGACGGTCCTGCGCCTGCTGCGCCGGCACTTCCAGTACACGCGCAGCAAGCGCGCGGACCAGGTGCTGCGCAAGTGGGACGACCTGGCCGGGAGGTTCGTGAAGGTCTTCCCGCTGGACTACAAGCGGGCGCTGGCGGATCGCATCCGCGCCGGGAGCGGCAATGGGTAAGCCGACGGGATTCCTGGAGCACGCGCGGGAGACGGCGAAGCTGCGGCCGGTGGCCGAGCGCGTGCGCGACTGGCACGAGGTGCAGGAGGACCTGCCGGAGGAGCGGGCGCGCGTCCAGGCCTCGCGCTGCATGGATTGCGGCGTGCCGTTCTGCAACGTGGGCTGCCCCCTCGGCAACGTGATCCCCGACTGGAACGATCTCGTCTACCGCGGGAAGTGGGAGGACGCGCTGCTGCGCCTCCACTCCACCAACAACTTCCCGGAGTTCACGGGGCTGGTCTGTCCCGCGCCCTGCGAGGCCGCGTGCGTGCTCGGGATCAACAGCGATCCCGTGACGATCAAGCAGATGGAGTGGGAGATCATCCGCAAGGGCTGGGACGAGGGCTTCCTGCGCGCGGTGAAGCCCGCGCGGCGGACGGGCCGCTCGGTCGCGGTGGTCGGCTCGGGACCGGCGGGCCTCGCTGCAGCCCAGCAGCTCAATCGCGCCGGCCATACCGTCACCGTGTTCGAGAAGAGCGACCGGGTCGGCGGGCTCCTGCGCTACGGCATCCCGGATTTCAAGCTCGAGAAGTGGATCGTGGACCGGCGCGTGGAGCAGATGCGCGAGGAGGGCGTGCTGTTCCAGACCGGCGTGCACGTGGGAGTGGATCTCTCAGCGGCCGAACTGCGCAAGAGCTTCGATGCGATCTTGCTCGCCATGGGCTGCGAGAAGCCGCGCGACCTGCCGGTGCCCGGCCGCGAGCTCGGGGGGATCCACTTCGCGATGGACTTCCTGACCCAGCAGAACCGCCGCAATGCCGGCGACGTCGAGGATCCGGCCGAGGCGATCGTGGCCACCGGCCATCGCGTGGTGATCCTGGGCGGCGGCGACACGGGTTCGGACTGCGTCGGCACCTCGCACCGCCAGGGCGCGCGCTCGGTCACCTCGATCGAGCTGCTCGAGCGTCCTCCCGACCAGCGAGACGCATCGACGCCGTGGCCGATGTGGCCGCTCATGTTCCGCACCTCGAGCTCCCACGAGGAGGGCGGAGCCCGCGAGTTCGCGCTCCTCACCAAGGAGTTCCTCGGCGAGGGCGGCCGCGTCCGGAGGCTGCGCGCGGCGCGCGTGCGCTTCGGAGCGCCCGACGCGTCGGGTCGCCGCCCGATCGAGGAGGTCCCGGGCTCCGACACGACGCTGGACTGCGACCTCGTGCTGCTCGCGCTCGGATTCGTGCAGCCGGTTCCCGAGGGTCTGCTGCGCGATCTCGGCGTGCGCCTCGATCCGCGCGGGAACGTGTCGGCCGACACGCGCGCGTTTTCGACGTCGGAGCCCGGGATCTTCGCGGCAGGGGACACGCGGCGGGGCCAGTCGCTCGTGGTCTGGGCGATCTGGGAGGGCCGCGAGGCGGCGCGCGCGGTCGACGCGTACCTGAGCGGCGCCTCGCGCCTCCCGTCGCGCGACGCGCACGTCTGAGGCAAGCGAAGCGCGCGGCGAATGCCACCGGTCCCCGAGCGAAGGTCGACCCCGTCCGCGTCGAAACCACGCCGGACGGACGGTCCGCAAGCCGTCGGACGCCGCAGGCGTCCCGACGGCGCGCAGCGAGCCGCAGGCGAGCGAGATCCTCAGGACTTCCGAAGGAACCGGCTTGACGCGTTTCCCGCGCCGTCGGTAGGATCGGCTCGGCGCGGGGGTGCCCCATTCCGGACCAGCTCCAAGGCTCATCCGACTTCGAGCGGCTGGAGCGCTCGGTCGCCGCGTTGCTCGAGAAGCACCGCCGGCTGGCCGACGAGAATGCGGCCCTGCGCCGCGAGCTCGAGGAGCGGGAGCATCGGGTGCGCCGCCTCGACGAGCAGGTCCTCGAGCTGAACCAGCGCCGGAGCGACGTCACCAAGCGCATCGACGATCTGATCGCGCAGCTCGACCACCTCGAGGCCCAGCTCGGCGCCTCGGGGGAGTGATGGCCGCGAAGCGCTCGATCTCCGTCCGCATCCTCGGGCACGAGTACCGGATCCGCAGCGAGGCCGACGAGCGTTCGGTGCAGCGGGTGGCCGCCTTCGTCGACGAAACCATGGCGAAGATCCGCGAGCGCACGCAGACCGTGGACACGCTGGACCTCGCGGTGCTGGCGGCGCTCAATCTGGCGAACGATCTGCTCGCGCTGCGCGAGAGCCGGCCAGCGGCGGGCGAGTCGCTGGATGCGGGGCGCCTGCGCGCGCTGATCGAGCGGGTCGAGGCGGCGACCGCGTCCTCCGCGCGACGCTGAACGCGCCGGTGGGCGAGCTCGAAGCGCGCAAGCGCGCGCTGCGCCGCGAGATGTCGGCGCGGCGGCGGGCCGTAACCCACGAACGCTGGCTCGAGGCGGGCCGCGCCATGGCTGCGAGCGTCGCGGCCCTGCCCGAGTGCCGGCAGGCCGGTCGTGTGGCGCTGTACGCGTCGCTCGTGGACGAGCTGCCGACCCGGCCGCTCTTCGATCTCCTGCGCGAGCAGGGCCAGCGCGTGCTGTTGCCCCGCATCGTGGGCGAGCGGCTGGAGTTCGCCGCCCTCGAGCGCTGGGAGGAGCTCCATCCGGGACGCTACGGTGTGCCGGAGCCGCCGGCCGGGCGCGCGAGCCTCGCGCTCGAGGCGGCGGACCTGGTGGTGGTGCCGGGCGTCGCCTTCGATGCCCGAGGCAACCGGCTGGGACGGGGTGGGGGCTACTACGACCGGACCTTCGAGGCGTCGGCCCCACGCCCCCTGCTCTGCGGGGTGGCGCTCGAGCTGCAGCTCGTGGACGAGGTCCCGCACGGAGCGGGCGACCGGCCGATGGACCTGCTGGTGACGGAGCAGGCGGTCCGGCGGATGGGGGAGGCGAGGCGCGGGGAATGACGGGAGACGCCATCGAGCGCGAGGTGGAGCGGCAGCTCGCCTGCATCCGCGAGGGCGCCGAGGAGATCCTGGGCGAGGACGATCTGCGCGCGCGGCTCGCCGGGGCGGTTCGCGGCGGGCCGCCGCTGCGCGTGAAGCTCGGCGTCGACCCGTCGGCGCCGGACCTCCACCTCGGCCACACGGTGGTGCTGAACAAGCTGCGCCGCTTCCAGGAGCTCGGCCACGTCCCGATCTTCCTGATCGGGGATTTCACCGCGCGGATCGGCGATCCCTCGGGCAAGAAGAAGACCCGCCCCGCGCTCGATCCCGAGACCGTGAAGCGCAACGCGGCCACCTACCTCGACCAGGTGAAGCTGATCCTGGACGTGCAGCGCGCCGAGATCCGCTTCAACGGCGAGTGGATGGACGCCATGACGAGCTCGGACATGGTCCGCCTCTGCTCGCATTACACCGTAGCGCGTATCCTCGAGCGCGACGACTTCGCCAAGCGCCATGCCGCCGGCGAGCCGATCGCCGTCCACGAGTTCCTCTACCCCTTCGTGCAGGCCTACGACTCGGTCGCCCTGCGCGCCGACGTCGAGCTTGGCGGCTCCGACCAGCGCTTCAACCTGCTGATGGCCCGCGAGATCCAGCGCAGCTACGGCCAGCCCGCCCAGGCGGTGGTGGTGCACCCGTTGCTGATCGGGACGGACGGAAGGGACAAGATGTCGAAGTCCCTGGGGAATACCGTCGGGATCACGGACCCCCCGGAGGAGATGTACGGGAAGACGATGCGGATCTCCGATCCGCTGATGCTCGACTGGGTGGAGCTGCTCTCGGCCGGCGAGTGGGACGACCTGCGGGAGGCACGGAGCCAGGTGGCGCAGGGCGGCGGCGATCCCCTGGCCCTGAAGCAGGAGCTGGCGCGCCGGCTGGTGGTGCGGTTCCACGGGGCCGAGGCCGCCGCGCAGGCCGCCGATCACTTCCGCCGCACGATCCAGGAGCGCGGCTTGCCGGAGGAGATCCCCGAGCTGAGGATCCCCGTCGGGCCGGACGGCTGGCTCCGGATCACCAAGGTCGTGGAGGCGGCCCGGCTGGTCGCCTCCGGGACCGAGGCTCGCAACCTGGTGGCCTCCGGTGGGGTCTACCTGGATGGCCGGCGGATCCAGGACCTCGCAACCCAGGTGGGCCCCGGCTCCTACGTGCTCCAGGTGGGGCGGCGCAAGTTCGCCCGGATCCATCTGATTTCCGGCGGATGATGGGCCGCCGACGGAGCGGCCCCGGCCCTTGACTCGGACGGAGGCGTCTTCTAAGTTCCGGTCCTCGCGGGCGGGACTCTCCGCTCGCCACTGAAATCTCGAAAGCGTCGAACTTCCCAGGAGCCCGGGACAGGCTCCCGAGGGAACTCGTCTCGCTCTTTGAAAACGGAATAGCGCGCGGTCTCTCGAGCCTTCGGGCTCGGAGAGACGGTGACGGGCCCGTCAGAGACAATGGACGGCGCGTGGTCGCTCCGGCGGCCGGGCGTCGTCGTTTTCCGGACAACGAGAGGACGAGTGCGAAAGCACACGTCGTTCTCGGCAAGGTTCAAACTGGAGAGTTTGATCCTGGCTCAGAACGAACGCTGGCGGCGTGCTTAAGACATGCAAGTCGCGCGAGAAAGGGGCTTCGGCTCCGAGTACAGCGGCGCACGGGTGAGTAACGCGTGGGTAATCTGCCCTCAGGACTGGGACAACCCGGGGAAACCTGGGCTAATACCGGGCGAGACCACGGGGTCTTCGGACCCTGCGGCAAAAGGATGGCCTCTGCTTGCAAGCTATCGCCTGAGGATGAGCCCGCGTCCCATTAGCTAGTTGGTGAGGTAATGGCTCACCAAGGCTGTGATGGGTAGCTGGTCTGAGAGGACGATCAGCCACACTGGAACTGAGACACGGTCCAGACTCCTACGGGAGGCAGCAGTCGGGAATTTTGGGCAATGGGGGAAACCCTGACCCAGCAACGCCGCGTGAGCGATGAAGGCCTTCGGGTCGTAAAGCTCTGTCGGGAGGGAAGAAGGTGCTCTGGGTGAACAATCCAGGGTGCTTGACGGTACCTCCAAAGGAAGCGCCGGCTAACTCCGTGCCAGCAGCCGCGGTAATACGGAGGGCGCAAGCGTTGTTCGGAATCACTGGGCGTAAAGCGCGTGTAGGCGGCTTGGTAAGTCGGGTGTGAAAGCCCGGGGCTCAACCCCGGAATTGCATTCGAAACTGCCTCGCTCGAGTCCTGGAGAGGGTGGTGGAATTCCCGGTGTAGAGGTGAAATTCGTAGATATCGGGAGGAACATCAGCGGCGAAGGCGGCCACCTGGACAGTGACTGACGCTGAGACGCGAAAGCGTGGGGAGCAAACAGGATTAGATACCCTGGTAGTCCACGCCGTAAACGTTGGGTGCTAGGCGTCGCGGGTATTGACCCCCGCGGTGCCGTAGCTAACGCGTTAAGCACCCCGCCTGGGAAGTACGGTCGCAAGACTAAAACTCAAAGGAATTGACG
>JAWOLJ010000081.1:0-18528 GCA_033853555.1 Myxococcota bacterium | reverse complement strand
GATCGAGGCCCACCATGAGGCGCCAGGCGACGAAGGGAATCGCGACCGGTGGACGGTCCTCGGCCCGGAACCGGTCGAGCCCGACGACCGGCGTGTCGAAGTGCCCGGAGAGCAGGAACGAGAGCCCACCCGGCACGACGAGGGCGTGATCCACGCGCTGCTCTCCGGTGTCGGGGATCCCGAGGAGTGTCAGGTCGCCACGACCGCTCCGGAAGTGGCCCTCGAAGGCCGCGAGCTTCTCGGGCTGCGTCGCGTAGACGTTGCGGGCCTGGAAATCGCCCGAGACCAGGAGCGCCAGCGAGGCCAGCGCGCCGAGGACGAGGGCGCCCCGGAAGGAGCGCTCGGCGAACTCCCGGTGCCGACCGTGGAGCAGGTACCAGGCCGAGACGCTCGTCACGAAGAAGGCGCCCATCACCAGGCAGCCGAGCCAGACGTGGACCAGGCGCTCCAGCGTCGAGGGGTTCAGCGCCATGGCCTGGAAATCGACGATCTCCGCGCGCATTACGGGCGCACCGTGCACGATCCAGGGCGCGCCATCCCGCAGCACCGGCACCACGCGATGGCCGGCGGGCGTCTGCTGCCAGGAGTTCGCGATCACGATCCAGACCGCGGAGAAGATCGAGCCCAGGGCCACCAGCAGCGTGGCGACGAAGTGCAGCCGTGGGCTCACGCGATCCCAGCCGAAGACCAGCACGGCGAGAAAGCCCGACTCGAGGAAGAAGGCGAAGATGCCCTCCGCCGCGAGCGCCGAGCCGAAGACGTCGCCCACGAAGCGCGCGTACACCGACCAGTTCGTGCCGAACTGGAACTCCATCACGATCCCGGTCGCCACGCCGAGGGCGAAGTTCAGCGCGAAGAGCCGCGTCCAGAAGCGTGCGGCGCGATCGTAGACGGGCTCGCCGGTGCGAAGCCGCCTCCAGTCCAGGTGGACCAGGACGACTCCGAGCCCGATCGTGAGGGGCGGGAAGAGGTAGTGGAACATCACGGTCAGGGCGAACTGGAGGCGCGAGAGCAGGAGGACGTCGTTCACGTTCGACCCCGGGCTGCGCGGCCGCAGCGGGTGTCCGCTCTCCTCCCCGTGTCCCGATTCGTAGCCCGGCGGGCGCGTCCCGCCAGCGCCGGGTCCGCGCCGCCCGGCCCACCCCTTGACCGGCCGCCCCGGCGGCCTTACTTCCCCCCCGCGCGCGCCGGCTCGCGGCCGGCGCCCGAGATCCCATACGAGCCATCCTCAGGAGGAGCCTCGCTCATGCCCGCCAAGCAGATCGTGTTCGGGGAGACCGCCCGCCAGCGCTTGCTGCACGGGGTCGACACCCTGGCCAACGCCGTCGCCGTGACCCTCGGCCCGCGGGGCCGCAACGTGCTGATCGAGAAGAGCTGGGGGGCGCCCCTCTCGACCAAGGACGGCGTCACCGTGGCCAAGGAGGTGGACGTCGAGGACAAGCTCGAGAACGTGGGCGCGCGGCTCGTCCGGGAGGTCTCGAGCAAGACCTCCGATGTGGCCGGCGACGGCACCACCACCGCGACCGTGCTGGCCCAGGCCATCCTGCACGACGGGCACCGGCGGATCGCGAGCGGCGCCAACCCCATGGAGCTCAAGCGCGGGATCGACCAGGGCGTCGCCGCGGTGGTGGAGGCGCTCCAGAAGCAGAGCCAGGCCGTGCGCGGCCGGACCGAGATCGCGCAGGTCGGCACCGTCTCCGCCAACGGCGACTCCGAGATCGGCGAGATGCTGGCCGAGGCGATGGAGAAGGTCGGCAAGGAGGGCGTGATCACGGTCGAGGAGGGCAAGAGCCGCGAGACCGAGCTCGACGTGGTGGAGGGCATGCGCTTCGACCGCGGCTACCTCTCACCCTACTTCGTGACCGACCCCGAGCGCATGGAGGCCGTGCTCGAGGATCCGGTGATCCTGATCCACGAGAAGAAGATCTCGAGCATGAAGGACCTGCTGCCGCTCCTCGAGGCCGTGGCGCGAGCGGGCAAGAGCCTCGTCGTGGTCGCGGAGGAGGTCGAGGGCGAGGCCCTCGCCACGCTGGTGGTGAACAAGATGCGCGGCATCCTCAAGGTGGCCGCGGTGAAGGCGCCGGGCTTCGGCGACCGGCGCAAGGCGATGCTCCAGGACATCGCGATCCTGACCGGCGGCGTGGCCGTCACCGAGGATCTCGGCCGAAAGCTCGAGGCCGTGACGCTCCAGGACCTGGGCTCCGCCCGCAAGGTGGTGATCGATCGCGACAACACCACGATCGTCGAGGGACGCGGCAAGAAGGCCGCGATCGAGGGGCGCAAGACGCAGATCCGCGCCGAGATCGAGGACACGACCTCCGACTACGATCGCGAGAAGCTGCAGGAGCGGCTGGCGAAGCTCGCCGGCGGTGTCGCGGTGCTGCGGGTCGGCGCGACCACCGAGGCGGAGATGAAGGAGAAGAAGGCGCGCGTCGAGGACGCGCTCCACGCGACCCGCGCCGCGGTGGAGGAGGGGATCGTGCCGGGCGGCGGGGTGGCGCTGCTGCGGGCGAGCGCGGTGCTCGGGAAGCTCGAAGGGCTGACGCACGACGAGGAGCAGGGCCTCGAGATCGTGCGCCGCGCCACGCGCGAGCCGCTGCGGCGGATCGCCAACAACGCGGGCGTCGACGGCAGCGTCGTGGTGGAGAAGGTGCTCGAGGGCAAGGGCGCCTTCGGCTTCAACGCCGCCACCGAGGAGTTCGGCGACCTGGTGAAGCAGGGCGTCGTCGATCCCACCAAGGTGGTGCGTGCGGCGCTCCAGAACGCGGCCAGCGTGGCGGGGCTGCTCCTCACCACCGAGGCGCTGGTGGTGGAGAAGCCCGCCAAGAAGGCCGCTGCGGCCGGGGGCCACGACCACGACCACGGCATGGACGAGGAGCTCTAGGGCGCAGCCCGGCGGCGCGCGCCGCCGGGCTGCTTCTGCTAAGGGCCCGCCGTCAGGTTGACGTACAGCGTCAGGTAGCCGCTCGAGCTCGAGATCTCGACCGGGCTGAGCTGCAGGCCGAGGAAGCTCGGGATCGGGAAGGTGCCGAGCGCCGAGGCCAGGTCGGGGAGCTGGAGCGCGAGGACCTGCGGCAGGAAGGCCACCAGCGTGCTGGTGGTCACGTGGTACGGGTTCTGCGTGACGGCGACGGTGATGTCCGCCGGATTCACCGTGCCGAAGGACGGCACCAGCGCGCCATTCGCGAAGGCGAAGTTCACCCCGAGCCGCACGTCGAAGGCCACATCCAGGAAGTGGATCTCGTTTCCCAGGGGATCGTGGCCGATCACGCTGCCGATGAGCTGTCCCACCCGCATCTCGGCGAGCTCTCCCCCCGGGCCCGGATTTCCGGTGACGAGCGGTGCGAGCGTCGGGCGCACGCGCAGGACGAGCGGCAGGTCCGGCGGCAGCGCCGCGAACTCCGGAACGAAGATCGAGAGCGCGGCGGCGGTGAGCGGGAGCCCCGCGAACTCCGTGAGGTCGAGCTGGAGCAGCCCGCTCTCCACCTCGGCCTTCAGCAGCTGATTGAAGGCCGACGCCGAGATCGCGAGCCCGAGACCATAGGGCTGGCCCGACACCGGTGCGTTGGCGCCGAGCGCAGGGAAGGGCTGGATCACGTGGTAGGAGGCCAGGAGATCGGGCGTGCCGGGGGTCGGGTTCGGCTGCGTGACGCGCGCGTCCACGTGATAGGTCAGGCCGTCCGGGTCCTCGGCGATCGCGCTGAAGTCGGCGTCGAGCTGGACGCCGAGCCCCTGTCCCACCGGGCCGGCGATGTTCAGGCTTGCCAGCGTGGACTGGATCGCGGCGGCGATCGGAGCGTCCGCGGGCCCGCTGCCGTCGGGATCGGCCAGGCCGTTCACGAAGCCGTCGTGCACCAGGGGCTGCACGTTGCCGATCACGAGCTGGATCAGATCGCCGATCAGGGGGAAGTCGCAGATCCCGCTGGTGAAGTTGTTGCTGAAGCCGCTGAAGGAGACCGCGACGTTCCCGATCTGGTTCACGTCCAGGTAGTTCGCCGGCACGGCGGGCTGCTGGTCGTAGTTGCCGGAGATCACGGTAGCCGTGGTCTGGATGTTTCCGTCGCAGCTCACGTAGCCGCTCACGTGGTAGTTCACGCGGAAGTTGTTCAAGGTGACGGTCGTGTTGGTCGAGCCGCTCTGCGCCGCGAGCTGGATGCCGAAGCTCGAGAAGCTCGCGCTGGTGGCGTTCACGTCCACGTAGCCGATGCAGATCAGCACCCGTACGCAGTAATGGGAGACGATCGGATTCGCCGCCAGCACCAGCGCATTGATGTCGAGGGAGGAGCCCACCAGGTTCTGGATCGTCGGCTGGAGCTGGGCGAGACCGGTGTTGTTGACCCGCATGCCGATGCCATCGGGGGAGAAGAGGCCGTCGGGCACGGCGGGGCCCGCGATCACCACCCGCCGGTCGGTCTGGTGGAAGTTGGTGGCGGGCACGACGAGCTCGACCAGGATCGGGTTCAGCACGTCGGCGGAGACCAGCGTGACGTTGACGGAGAAGCTGCCGTCGGTCGCGAGCGTGACGGGAGAGCCGTTCACGGTGACCACCGCGTCCGCGGGCGCCACGTTCTCCACGTGGCCGGCCACCGCGACCGTGGCCGCGGTGCTGAAGAGGCCGTGGTCGGGCGCGCTCACCACCAGCTTGGGAGGCGGCGAGCCGCAGGAGAGCGTGGCTCCCAGGACGAATGTCGCGACGAGCGCAAACCCGACGACGAGCCTGCGCGAGCGGGCGGATCGATGGCGCATCGGTGGCACTCCCCCTGCCGGGTCCGCGGCAGCGGACCCGTCCCGGCATTCCCCGGCCGCGGTGGCGGCCGGTCCCCATCCGTCTCTAGGACGGAACGCGAATCGGTGTCAAGCGTCGTCTGCGGGAGCGGTGTCGGAGGAGGCGGCGGGGAGGAGCGGCAGGCGGTGCTTCTGGACCTTCCCGGTCTCGGTGCGGGGCAGACCCGACACCGCGACGAAGTGGCGCGGGAGCTTGTAGCGGGCGAGACGCTCGCTGCCCCAGGCCCGCAGCGCCTCGGGGTCGAGCCGTGCCCCGGGGGTGAGGACGACGTAGGCGCAGCCCACCTCGCCCCAGCGGGGATCGGGCACCCCCACCACCGCGATCTCCGCCACCGACGGATGCTCGCGATAGGCGGCCTCCACCTCCGCGGGGTAGACGTTCTCGCCGCCCGAGATGATGAGGTCGCGGGCGCGACCCACGAGCGTGACGAAGCCCTCCTCGTCGACGGTGCCGAGGTCGCCGGTGCGGAGCCAGCCGTCGCGCAGGGTCTCCGCCGTGGCCTCGGGCCGGTTCCAGTAGCCGATCATCGTGATGGGCCCGCGCACCACGATCTCGCCGGTCTCGCCGGGCGCCACGTCGCGCCACTCGGGGGTGGGTCGCTCGAGGCTCTCCCGCGCCACCAGCCGCACCTCGGCGTGGAACACCGGCCGCCCCACGCTTCCGGCCTTGCGGACCGCGTCGCGTGCGTCGAGGCAGCAGAGGATCGAGGTCTCGGTCTGGCCGAAGCCCTGCTTCAGCACCAGGCCGCGCTGGTGGAAGGCGCGGATCAGCTCGACCGGGATCGCGGCGCCGGCGCTGAAGAGGAAGCGCAGCGAGCGAAGGTCGAAGCGGTCGGGGTCGGCGGCGAGGGCCTGGTCGAGCGCGCGGAACATGGTCGGCACCGCCCCGAGCGCGGTGATGCGGTGCTCCTCGACCGCGCTCCAGACGTTCTCGGCCTCGAAGCGCGGCTGGAGCACGAGTGCGCCGCCCACGTAGAGCGTGGGGAGCGAGAGGATGCTCAGGCCGAAGGAATGGAAGAGCGGCACCACCACGAGCATGCGGTCGTGGGCCGTGAGCTCGAAGAAGAGCGCGGCGTTCAACGAGTTGAAGAGGGTCTTGCGGTGGGGGAGGACGGCGCCCTTCGGCGTCCCGGTGGTGCCGGAGGTGTACATGATCATCATCGCGTCGTCCGGGGACACCGCAGCGACGTCGCGCCAGGGCTCAGCGGCGGCGAGCGCCGCCTCGTAGGCGTCGGGCGACCCGCCGACGGCGAGGCGTCGCGGCGGTCGCATCGCGCCCGCGCAGGCGGCCTCGGCGGTGCCGGCGAGCGCGGCCTCGTGCAGCAGCAGGCACGGCGTGCAGTCGTCGAGGAGCCGGCGGATCTCGGGCGGCGCGAGCCGGGCGTTCACCGGGACGGCGAGGGCGCCGATCCGGGCCCCCGCGAGCACCGCCTCCAGGGTGGCGGAGCGGTTCCCGAGGAGGAGCGCCACCCGCTCCCCCGGCGCGACCCCGGCCCCGCGCAGCCAGCTGGCGAGCCGCGCGCAGCGCGCCTCGAGCGCGGCGTAGTCGAGGCTCCGCTCGGCGTCGCGCAGGGCGGGGCGGTCGGGGCCGAGGCGGGCGCGCCGGGCGGTCCAGCCGCCCACGTTGTGGGTGGGGCAGCGCACGGCGGGGGTGGATACCCGAGGCCCCGGAGCCCCGCCATGCGGTCGCGCGGCGCAGCCGGCGGCGAAGTGGTAGGAGTGGAGGCTGCGCGCGGGAGGCGTCCATGAACCTGAAGGGGGAGCCGGCCGTGGTGGGCCGGCACTGCGGCTCCAGTCTCTACGAGATCACGCCGGAGGTCGTGGCGTTCTACCAGGAGGCGCTCGACGATCGCCATCCGCTCCACGGGCGCTGGGCGCCGCCCCTCCTCCATCACTCCGAGTGCTACAAGCACCTCGGCGAGTGGTACCTGAAGAACCTGTTCGGAAACCTGCACGCGCGCCAGGAGTGGGAGCTCTTCCAGCCGCTCCGCGTGGGATCGCGCGTGCGCTCGCGCTCCACCATCGTGGCGCGCTACGCCAAGCGCGGCCGCGACTACGTGGTGAACGAGACCGATCTCGTCGACGCCGAGGATGGCCGCCTGCTGGTGCGCGGCCGCACCCACCAGAGCTTCCTTCCCGGGCGCGAGGCCGCGCCGCGCGAGGGCTTCGTGGTGGACGAGCGCACGGCGCAGCAGAAGGAGCCGCGCGCGCCGTTCCCGACCGCCACCGGGCCCGATCTGCCGCCGCTCGTGAAGACGGTGGACGCGCGCCGCTGCTGGATGTTCTCGGGCCCGGGCAAGAACTACCACACCGACGCCGAGGCGGCGCGGCAGCTCGGCTTCCCGAACATCGTGGTGCAGGGGATGATGTCGACGTGCTTCGTGTCGCAGCTCATGCAGGAGCGCTTCGGCATGGGCTGGCTCGCCGGCGGCAAGATGGACCTGAAGCTCGTGAACGTGCTGTGGGTGGACGAGCGGGTGACGGCGCACGGCCGGATCCGCGAGGAGCTGCCGGAGGGAACACTCATTCGTGTCGCGTGCGACGTGTGGGTGGAGAAGGACGACGGGACGCGCATCCTGGTCGGCGAGGCGAGCGCCGTGCAGGGGGCGGCCGGCGCGGCTCCCCGGTAGACTCGCCGCGTGCTGCTCCGCGCGCTCGAAGCCGCGGCCCGCTCGCTCGGTCTCCCCGGCCACCGGGTGCTGGTGGCGGTCTCGGGCGGGGTCGACTCGATGGTGCTCCTGCACGCCCTGCACGAGCTCGCCGGGCCGCTCGGCCTCGGGCTCGCGGTGGGGCACGTCCACCACGGTCTGCGCGGCGAGGCCGCCGACGCGGACCAGGAGCTGGTGCTCGCGACCGCAGCCCGCCTCGGCTGGCCCGGCGCGGCGGTGCGGGTGGATCCGCGGGCGCTGCGGGCCGGGGGGCCGAGCCGCAGCCGGCCCACGCTCCAGGAGGCCGCGCGGCGCCTGCGCTACGCGGCGCTGGAGGAGCTGGCTCGCGCCGCCGGCTGCGAGCGGATCGCCACCGCCCATACGGAGGACGACCAGGCGGAGACGGTCCTCCTGCGCCTGCTGCGGGGCTCCGGCCCGGACGGGCTCGGCGGGATCCCGGAGCGCTCTCCCGACGGGCGCGTGGTGCGACCCCTGCTCGGGGTCTCGCGGGCCGCGATCGAGGCCTTCGCGCGGGCCCGCGGCCTCGCCTGGCGCGAGGACCCTTCCAACGCCAACCCGGCCTATGCGCGCAGCCGGCTCCGCGCGCGCTGGCTTCCCGGCCTCGCCGCCGACTTCAATCCCCGGCTGCTCAGGCGGCTCGCCGCTCTCGCCGAAGCACAACGCAGGGATGCGGAGTGGATGGCCGCGGCGGTAGCGGACGAGGCCGCGCGGCGCTTCGCGGACGAGGAGGGCGCGCTGTCGATCGCACGGGACGGCTGGGAGCGGGTGCCCGAGGCGCTGGCCCGGCGCCTGGTGCGCCACGCGCTGGCGCGGGCGGGTGGCGGTCGCGACGTCTCGCGCGTGCACCTGGAGCGGGCGCTCCGCTTCCTGCGTGGAGCTCGAACCGGCACGGCGATCGAGCTGCCGGGCGGCCTGCGGCTCGCCTGCGAGCGCAAGCGGTTCCGCCTGGAGCCGCGCGGGGTGCGGCTGCAAGGCTCGTGCTAACTTCGAGGTTCGTGGACGGAAATCCGCGCGCCGGCGTGGCTTGCCCGGCGGCTGCCGGCCGGATGACCGGTGGGTGATCGGCGGATGATCGGTGGAGAACGGGAGGACGCGTGAATCAGCAGTTCTACCGGAACATGGCCCTCTGGGTGGTCGTTCTCCTGGTGGTGCTCCTGGCCGTCACCGTCATGCGCCAGAGCCAGACCGCGCCGACCGAGATCCCCTACAGCGACTTCCTGTCCAAGGTGGACGGCGGTGAGGTGCAGTCCGTCACGATCGAGGACTCCCACATCTCCGGGAAGCTCAAGGCCGGGGGCGAGTTCGCGACCTACGCCCCGGCGGTGACCGAGGGCCTGCTGGCCAAGCTCGGCAGCGAGGGCGTGGAGGTGACCGCCCGGCCGGCACGCGAGTCGCCGGTCTGGCAGACCCTCCTGATCTACTGGTTCCCCTTCCTGCTCTTCATCGGCCTCTGGGTCTTCTTCGTGCGCCAGATGCAGGCCGGCGGCGGCAAGGCCATGAGCTTCGGCAAGGCGCGTGCGCGGCTCCTCACCGAGAACCAGCAGCGCATCACCTTCGAGGACGTGGCGGGCGTCGAGGAGTCGAAGGGCGAGCTCGAGGAGATCATCGCCTTCCTGCGCGAGCCCAAGAAGTTTACCCGCCTGGGCGGCCGCATCCCGAAGGGCGTCCTCCTGGTGGGGCCGCCCGGCACGGGAAAGACCCTGCTCGCCCGGGCGGTGGCGGGGGAGGCGGGCGTTCCCTTCTTCTCGATCTCGGGCTCCGACTTCGTCGAGATGTTCGTCGGGGTGGGCGCCTCGCGGGTGCGCGACCTCTTCCTGCAGGGCAAGAAGAACGCGCCCTGCATCATCTTCATCGACGAGATCGATGCGGTGGGCCGCCACCGCGGAGCCGGCCTCGGCGGGGGTCACGACGAGCGCGAGCAGACGCTGAACCAGCTCCTGGTGGAGATGGACGGCTTCGAGTCGAACGAGGGCGTGATCCTGATCGCCGCCACCAACCGGCCCGACGTCCTCGATCCGGCGCTGCTGCGCCCCGGGCGCTTCGATCGCCGCGTGGTGGTGCCGCGTCCCGACCTGCGCGGGCGCAACGCCATCCTGAAGGTCCACACCCGCCGCGTGCCGCTGGCCGACGACGTCGACCTCGACGTGATCGCGCGCGGGACGCCCGGGTTCGTGGGCGCGGACCTCCAGAACCTGGTGAACGAGGCGGCGCTGCTGGCGGCGCGGCGCGACGCGCCGCGCGTCGCCATGATCGACTTCGAGCGCGCCAAGGACAAGGTGCTGCTCGGCGCCGAGCGCAAGAGCATGATCATGAGCGACGAGGACAAGCGCACCACCGCCTACCACGAGGCGGGACACGCGCTGGTGGCGATGCTCACGCCGGGCTCGGACCCCGTGCACAAGGTCACGATCATCCCGCGCGGGATGGCGCTCGGCGTGACGCAGACGCTCCCCGCCGAGGACCGCTACAACCTGACGCGGGACCAGATCCTGGCGATGATCAAGCACGCCATGGGGGGCCGCGCCGCGGAGTGGCTGGTCTTCGGGCACCTCTCGACCGGGGCCGCCAACGACCTCAAGCAGGCCACGGACTGGGCGCGGCGCATGATCTGCAAGTACGGCATGAGCGACCGCCTCGGGCCGGTGTCGTTCGGCGACGAGGACCAGGACGTCTTCCTCGGACGCGACTTCGTGATGCGCAAGGACTACAGCGAGCGCAAGGCGGAGGAGATCGACGAGGAGGTCTCGACGCTGCTGCGCAAGCTCTACGACGAGGCCGAGGCGATGCTGCGCCAGAACCGCGAGGTGTTGGACCGGGTCGCCCAGGCGCTGCTCGAGCGGGAGACCCTGGACACGGCGGATCTGAAGCTCCTGGTGGCGGGCATGCCCCTGCCGCCGCTGCCGCCGCAGGGGGCGCCGGTTGCGCCGCGCCGCGAGGAGCCGCCGCGCCGCAGCCGGCCGGAGCGGGCCAAGGACTTCCCGGGCGACAAGGTGCCGGAGCCGGAGCCGATCCCGGGGTAGGGGATCGCTGGGGGGCCGACCGTGGCCGAAGCGCCGCTCTTCTCGCGCGGCGGGGTGACGATCGTCGGCGTCCTGAACGTGACGCCGGATTCCTTCTCGGACGGGGGTCGCTTCGTCCACGCCGGCGGCAGCGTGGACGTGGAGGCCGCCGTCGCGGAGGGGCTCGCGCTCGTGGCCGCGGGCGCCGATGTGCTGGACGTGGGGGGCGAGTCCACGCGGCCGGGCGCCCACGCGGTGGGCGCCGATGAGGAGCTGGCCCGGGTGATCCCGGTGCTGGAGGGCCTCGCCAAGGCGAGCCCGGTCCCGCTCGCGATCGACACCCGGAAGGCCGGCGTGGCCGAGGCGGCCCTGGCCACCGGCGCCTCGGTCGTGAACGACGTCTCCGGCCTGCGCTTCGACCCCGCCCTCGGCGGGGTGGCGGCCCGCGGCGGTGCGACCCTGGTGCTCGGCCACCTGCGCGGCGAGCCCGCGACGATGCAGGACGATCCGCGCTTCGACGACGTGCTGGAGGACGTCGCCCGCGAGCTCGCGGCCTCGGTGGAGGAGGCCCGGGCGGCGGGGGTGCCGCGGGAGCGCCTGGTGGTGGATCCGGGGATCGGCTTCGGAAAGCGCCTGGAGGAGAACCTGGTGCTGCTCGCAAACCTGGGCGAGCTGCGGCGACGCCTCGGGCTCCCGGTCCTGGTGGGCGCCTCCCGCAAGTCCTTCCTCGGGCGCCTCACCGGCGAGGCCCCCGATCGGCGCGACGGCGCGAGCCACGCCGCGGCGGCGGTGGCGGTCTTCGCCGGCGCCGACGCCGTGCGCGTGCACGACGTGGCCGGCGCGCGGGCTGCGGTGGCGGTGGGATTTGCGCTGCGCGCCGCGCGCCGGGAGGCCGGGGCGTGATCGAGCACCTCTGGCGCTTCCTGGTGACGGACGTCTGGGGCTTCTTCGCCACCAACTTCGATCCCATCAAGGACACGATCGACATCCTGGTGGTGGCGCTCGGCGTCTACTGGCTCCTGCTCCTGATCAAGGGCACGCGCGCGGTGCAGATCCTGGTCGGTCTCCTGCTGCTCCTCGCGGCGAGCGTGCTCTCGCAGCTCTTGCAGCTCTCGACGGTCGGCTGGATCCTCGACCACTTCCTCGCCTCGGCCGTGCTGATCGTCATCGTGCTCTTCCAGCACGACATCCGCCGCGCGCTCGCGCGTGTCGGGCGCGGCGTCTTCCCGAGCGTCTCACGGCGGCAGGAGTCGCAGATCCTGGAGGAGGTGGTGCGCGCAGCGCAGACGCTCGCGCAGAAACGGGTGGGCGCGCTGATCGTCCTCGAGCGGGAGACCGGTCTCGACGACCAGATCGAGCCCGGGGTGGCGCTCGACGCGGCGGTCTCCAAGGAGCTCCTGACCTCGATCTTCCTGCCCTACTCGCCGCTCCACGACGGCGCGGTCGTGATCCAGAACGGCCGCCTGGCCCACGCCGGCTGCATCCTGCCGCTCACCTTGCGCGGCGAGCTGCCCGAGGGCCTCGGGACGCGACACCGCGCCGCCGTCGGGATCACCGAGGAGACCGACGCCGTGGTGGTCGTGGTCTCGGAGGAGACGGCCAGCATCAGCGTGGTGGCGGGCGGCGAGATGGTGCGCGACCTCGACGCGCCGCACCTGCGCGTGGTGCTGCGCGACATCATGGCCGGGACCCGAGGCACGCCGAGAGTGCCCGAGGGCGCGTCGGCCGCCGAGCCCTCCGAGCTGGCGCCCGCCACGCCCGAGCGGGCCGCCGACGTGCGGCGGGCGGGATAGGCCGGCGTGCGGCTCACCACGAACCTCGGCTACAAGATCCTGGCCCTGGTAATCGCGGTCCTGCTCTGGGTGATCGCCCAGGGCTCCTCGTCGATCGAGCGCGGCTTCGACATTCCCGTGGAGTTCAGCGGGATCCCGGACGGCCTGGTCCTGACCGAGGACAGCGCCGACATGATCAACGTCCGCGTCCTGGGCAGCCGAGCGGCGCTGCGCAACCTGCAGCCCGAACGCATGCGCTACAGCGTGGACGTCTCCGAGTCCCGGCCGGGCGTCTCGGAGTTCGAGGTGGACGTTTCGAAGCTCGACCTGCCGCGCGGCGCCCGCCTGGTCTCCCGTTCCCCGTCACGCATCGAGGTCACCTTCGAGCGCAAGGCCTCGAAGACGGTGCGGGTGCGGCCGGAGCTGGACGGTGAGGTGGCTCCCGGCTTCGAGCTCAAGGGGGCGGACGTCGAGCCGCCGCGCGTACGGGTGAGCGGGCCCGCCTCGGAGGTGCTACGGCTGAGCGAGGTTCCGACCGAAACGATCGACGTGGCCGGCCTGACGGAGGACACCGTGCGGGACGCTCGGCTGCTCCTCGGGGGGCGGCATCTGACGCTCGACACCCAGTCGCCGGTGAAGGTACACCTGCGCGTGGCAGCCGTGGTGGTGGCGCCGCCTCCCGCCCCGCCGGCGCGGCCCGTCCGGCGGCCCGCCGGCAAACGGAGGGGAGCGTGAGCCAGGGCAAGCGCGCACGGCTCTTCGGCACCGACGGCGTGCGCGGCACGGCGAACGTCCATCCTATGACCGCGGAGATGGCGCTCCTTCTCGGCCGCGCGGTGGCGCACGTGCTGCACCGCGGGCGCGGCGAGAAGCACCGCATCATCATCGGCAAGGACACCCGCCTCTCGGGCTACCTGTTCGAGGACGCCCTCGCGGCGGGCATCTGCTCCATGGGCGTGGACGTGCTCCAGGTGGGGCCGATGCCGACGCCCGGCATGGCGTTCTTGACCGTCGACATGCGCTGCGACGCCGGCGTGATGATCTCCGCCAGCCACAATCCCTACCAGGACAACGGCATCAAGTTCTTCAGCCGCGACGGCTTCAAGCTGCCCGACGAGGTGGAGCGCCAGATCGAGGAGATGATCGCGACGGGCGCCCTCGACGACGTGCGGGCTCCCGCCGAGGACGTGGGCCAGGCGCGCCGCATCGACGACGCCGACGGCCGCTACGTGGTGTTCTTGAAGAAGACCTTCCCGATCGACCTCACGCTCGACGGGCTGCGCGTGGTGCTCGATTGCGCCAACGGAGCCGCGTATCGCGTGGGTCCGACCGTGCTCGAAGAGCTCGGCGCCGAGCTCTTCAAGCTCGCGGTGGAGCCGAACGGCCGCAACATCAACGACGGCTGTGGCTCGCTCTACCCGGAGAAGCTCGCGGCGCGCGTGAAGGAGCTGCGCGCCGACGTCGGGATCGCCCTGGACGGCGACGCGGACCGCTGCGTGCTCGTCTGCGAGAAGGGCCAGGTGGTGGACGGCGATGCCGTGCTCGCGCTGTGCGCCGAGGACCAGCAGCGGCGCGGGCTCCTGCGCGGGGGCGCCGTGGTGGCGACCGTGATGAGCAACCTCGGCCTGGAGAAGCGCCTGGAGACGCTCGGGCTGCGCCTCGTGCGCACCCAGGTGGGCGATCGCTACGTGGTCGAGGCCATGCGCAGCGGCGGCTACAACCTGGGCGGCGAGCAGAGCGGCCACGTGATCTTCCTCGATCACAACACCACCGGCGACGGTCTGATCACGGCGCTCCAGGTGCTGGCGATCCTGCGCCGGAGCGGAAAGCCGCTCTCGGAGCTCGTCACCTCCTTCACGCGCTTCCCGCAGGTCCTCTTGAACCTGCGGGTGGCCTCCAAGCGGCCGCTCGAGGAGATCCCCTCCCTCGCGGAGAAGATCCGCAAGGTGGAGGCGGAGCTGGACGGCCGCGGCCGGGTCCTGATCCGCTACAGCGGCACCGAGCCGAAGGCCCGGGTGATGGTGGAGGGCGAGAACGAGGATCGCGTGAACGAGCTCGCCCACGAGCTGGCGGACGAGCTGCGCCGCGCCCTCGGAGCCGGCTGAGATGCGACGCTTGACGGTGTCGCTCGACGCCTTTTGCGCGCTGCGCGAGGCGAGCGGGACGCAGGAGCCGGACCTCGCCGCCGCGGCCGCGCTGGCCGAGCTCGCGGGAGCCGACGCGATCCGCCTCGGCCTGTGCGAGGAGCTCCGTCCCGTGCGCGAGAGCGACGCCCGCGAGCTCCGTCGCGCGGGGCGCGAGCTCGAGCTGCGCATCGCGCCGAGCCAGGCGCTGCTCAAGCTCGCGCTCGAGGTGCGGCCGGAGCGCGTGCTCCTCGGCGGCGAGGGGCGCGAGCGCGGGGCCGGAGCGCTCAATCCCCGCGAGCTCGCGAGCGCGACGGGCCCCGTGTTGCGTGCGCTTCGCGAGGCCGGGATCGCCGGGGCCGTCCTGGTGAGCCCGGAGCTCGAGGCCGTGAAGGCGGCCCACGCCGCCGGCGCGCAGGCCGTGGAGCTTCACACCGGGCTGGTGGTCGATCTCCCGGTGGCCGAGCGAGGACCGCTCCTGGAGCGCCTGGCCGACGCCTGCCGGCTCGCCGCGAAGCTCCGGATGGAGGCCACCCTCGGCGGAGGCCTGGGCTTCCGGAGCCTCCCGGCGGTCCTGGCGGCCGCCCCGAGCGCGGACGGCGTGGCGGTGGGCCGCGGCCTGGCCGCGCGCGCCGCCCTGGCCGGCCTCGACCGCGCGGTCCGCGACCTCCGCGCCCTCCTGGCGTGACCCTGGCGCGCGCCCTCGGCCCTCCCCATGCTCGGAACGCATGATCGTCGGCATCGGGATCGAGCGGCTCGAGGTGCCCCGCTTCCAGGCGGCCGATGCGCGCTGGGGCGAGCGCGGACGGGCGCGCCTCTTCACCGACAGCGAGCGCGCCTACGCCGCGCGGCGCGCCAACGGCGTCGAGAGCCTGGCCGTGCGCTTCGCCGCGAAGCTCGCCGCCCGGCGCGCGCTCGGCTCGGGCGGTCTGCGCTGGAGGGAGATCGAGGTGGTGCGCCGGCGCGGGAGCGCGCCCACGCTCGCGCTCCACGGCGCGGCGGCGCGCGCGGCGCGACGCCTCGGAGTCAGCCGGGTCGCGCTCACCCTCACGCACGACCCCGCTTGCTGCATCGGCCAGGTCGTGCTGGAGTCGGACGCATGATCGGCGAGGAGCATTGGCCGCTGGTTGGCGCCGCCGGGATGCGCGCGCTCGATCGACACACGATCGAGACGCTGGGCGTTCCGGCCGAGCTCCTGATGGAGAGCGCCGGCCGGGCCGTGGCCGAGGCCGCGCTCGAGCTCCGGCGGCGCGACGCCCCGGTGGACGTGCTGGTGGGCCCGGGCAGCAACGGGGGCGACGGGCTCGTGGCGGCGCGCCACCTGCATCTCCTCGGTGTCGCGGTGCGCGCGCTCTGCCTGGTCGAGCCCGCGGCGCTGCACGGCGAGGCCGCGGCCAACGCCGCTCGGGCGCGGGCGGCGGGCGTGGCGTTCGAGCGCTTCGCACCGGAGCTCGCGCCGGCCGCGCTCCTCGTGGACGCGATCTTCGGCACCGGCCTCGCCCGCGCGGTAGACGGCGAGGCCGCCCGCGCCA
Organism: Myxococcota bacterium; assembly: GCA_033853555.1. Lineage (GTDB taxonomy): Bacteria > Myxococcota_A > UBA9160 > UBA9160 > UBA9160 > JAWOLJ01. The sequence continues at coordinate 2,648 of JAWOLJ010000081.1, read as the reverse complement.
TCGGATGGATCCAGGCGGCGCGCGCGGCCGGCAGCCTCGTCCTGGCGGTGGATCTCCCCTCGGGCCTCGACGCCGACACCGGGCAGCCGCTCGGGAAGGCGGTGGCCGCGGACGCGACCGTGACGCTCGGGCTCCCGAAGCTCGGGCTCGCCCAGGAGCCCGGCCGCTCGCTCGCCGGGCGAGTGCGCGTGGCGCGCATCGGGATCGCCGATGCGGCGCCGGGGGCGCGTCCCGAGGCCGAGCTCTGGACGCGCGCCGGTGCCGGGCGGCGCCTCCCGCCGCGTCCTCGGGCCGGGCACAAGGGGACCTTCGGGCACGCCCTCGTGGTGGCGGGCTCGGTGGGGAAGACCGGCGCGGCGGCGCTCGCCGCCGCCGGTGCGGGGCGCGCGGGTGCGGGCCTCGTCACCGTCGCGTGTCCGGCGGGCCTGAACGACGTTCTGGAGGGCCTCTGCACCGAGGCCATGACGGCGCCCGTCCCCGACACCAAGGAGCGTTGCCTCGCGGCGTCGGCCGAGGACGCGCTCCTCGCCCTGGCCGAGGCCCGCGACGTGGTGGCCCTCGGACCCGGGATCGGCACCCACCCCGAGACGGTGTCGCTGGTGCGATCCCTCGTGGCCCGCCTCGAGCGGCCGCTGGTGCTCGACGCCGACGGTCTCAACGCCCTCGGAAGCGCTGCCGGCGTGTTGAAGGCCCGCAGGGCGCCTTCTATCCTGACCCCGCACCCCGGCGAGGCGAGCCGTCTCCTCGGCATCTCCACCCAGGAGGTGAATCGCGACCGCGTCGGCGCCGCACGGCGCCTGGCGGAGGCGAGCGGCGGGGTGGTGCTGCTCAAGGGCGCGGCCTCGGTGATCGCGGCGCCCGACGGGCGCGTGGTGCTGAACCCGACGGGAGGTCCGGCCCTGGCGACCGGAGGCACGGGGGACGTGCTGACGGGCGTGGTGGCAGGGCTCCTCGCCCAGGGGCTGGAGGCCTGTCACGCCGCTGCGCTCGGGGCCTTCGTGCACGGCCTGGCGGCGGATCGGCTGGCGGCGCGGCGGGGCGCGGCGGGGCTTCTCGCCGGGGACGTGGCGGCCGAGCTGCCGGCGTCGCTTCGGGCGCTGCGGCGCGCGGCGGAGGCGGAGGACGATGCAGGGGGCGGTGGAGGAAAGGGCGGGGCGCGCCGGGCCGGCTGGAGCCGTCTCTCGCTTCCGTTCCCCGAGCCCTGAGTCCACCCGCTCCCTGGCGGCGGCGCTGGCCCGCGCCGGCAACGAGACCGGCCTCGTGGTGGCCCTGGTGGGCGCCCTCGGTGCGGGGAAGACGCTCTTCGTGAAGGGCCTCGCCGCGGGGCTCGGCCTCGATCCGGGTCGCGTCGCGAGCCCGACCTTCGTGATCGCGAGCGAGTACGGTCGGAGCGCGCGGGGCGGCTCGCGGCTCGCGCATCTCGACCTCTACCGGGTGGAGCGCGCGGACGAGCTCGAGTCGGCGGGCTTCCCCGACCTCCTGGCCGGCAGCGGCCTCGTGGCCATCGAGTGGGCGGATCGCTTTCCGGAGGCGTTGCCGCGCGACGTGCTCTGGATCCGGCTGCGCCGGCCGGCGGGCGCGCCCGACGAAGACGAGCGCGAGATCGAGATGGAGGCGCACGGGCCGCTCGCGGCGCGGGTGCTCGAGACGCTGGAGAGGATGCGATGGGCCTGATCGTCCAGAAGTACGGCGGCACCAGCGTGGCCAACGTGGAGCGGATCCAGAACGTCGCCCGGCGCGTGGTGCGGACGGTGCAGGCGGGCCATCGGGTGGCGGTCGTGGTCTCGGCGATGGCCGGCGAGACCGACGCCCTGGTGGCGCTGGCGCACGCCGCGGGGGGGGAGGAGCCCGATCCGCGCGAATACGATGCGCTGGTCTCGACCGGAGAGCAGAAGACGATCGCGCTCCTGGCCATGGCGATCCAGCGGCTCGGCCACCGGGCGCGCTCGTTCACCGGCGGCCAGATCGGCATGCGCACCGACGCCTCGCACACCCGCGCGCGCATCCAGTCGGTGGACAGCCGGCGCCTCCTCGGCGTCCTCGCCGACGGGACCGTGGCGGTGATCGCGGGCTTCCAGGGCGTGGACGACGAGGGGAACATCACGACCCTCGGCCGCGGCGGGTCGGATACGACCGGTGTGGCGCTGGCTGCGGCGCTTGGAGCCGAGGTTTGCGAAATCTACACCGATGTCGAGGGTGTATTTACAGCTGATCCCAATATTTATTCCAAAGCTCGAAAGCTCGATAAAATTAGCTATGAAGAAATGCTGGAGATGGCCAGCATGGGTGCCAAAGTGCTCCATCTCCGCTCTGTAGAGTTTGGTATGAAATACCACGTGCCTATAATGGTTCTTTCGTCTTTTACTGATGCCCCCGGCACGCTGGTCACCAAGGAGGATGAAGAAATGGAAAAGGTGGTCGTTTCAGGAATCACCTACAACAGAGGTGAAGCGCGAATAACAGTTCCCAACGTGCCGGACATTCCCGGTATGGCAGCGCAGCTCTTTCGCCCCATATCGGATGCTAATGTAAATGTCGATCTCATTGTGCAGGGAAGCGGGAGTATTCCCGGGCGAGCAAATATATCTTTTACGGTACCTAAGGCCGACTATGAGAAAACTATTAAAATAGCCGAACGGATTGCTCAG
>JAWOLJ010000080.1:0-68598 GCA_033853555.1 Myxococcota bacterium | reverse complement strand
CTGCGAGCGCGCGTACGGGCTCCTGCTCGCCGAGGGATTCCGTCCGGAGGACATCGTCTTCGACCCGAACGTACTCGCGGTCGCGACCGGGATCGAGGAGCACAACGGGTACGCGAAGGCGTTCATCGACGCGCTGCCGCTGATCAAGCAGCGCTGCCCGGGTGCCCGTACGAGCGGGGGCATCTCGAACCTGTCCTTCTCCTTCCGCGGCAACGACGTGGTGCGCGAGGCCATGCACTCCGCGTTCCTGCTGCACGCCGTGCGGGCCGGCCTCGACATGGGCATCGTGAACGCCGGTCAGCTCGCGGTCTACGAGGACGTCCCGAAGGAGCTGCTGGAGCGCGTCGAGGACCTGATCTTCGACCGCCGGCCCGACGCCACCGAGCGCATGGTGGAGTTCGCCGAGCACGTGAAGGGCAAGGGCCAGAAGCGCGAGCTGGACCTCGCCTGGCGCGAGGCGCCGGTGCACCAGCGCCTGGTCCACGCATTGGTGCACGGCATCGTGGACTTCATCGAGGCCGACGTGGAGGAGGCGCGCCGGAGCTACGCCCGCCCGCTGGAGGTGATCGAGGGGCCGCTGATGGACGGCATGAAGGTGGTGGGCGACCTCTTCGGCTCCGGCCGCATGTTCCTGCCCCAGGTGGTCAAGAGCGCGCGCGCCATGAAGAAGGCCGTGGCCTACCTGGAGCCCTTCATGGAGGCGGAGAAGGCGGCGGGGGCGGGCCGCGCCCGCTCCAACGGGAAGGTCGTGCTCGCCACCGTGAAGGGCGACGTCCACGACATCGGGAAGAACATCGTGGGCGTGGTCCTCGGCTGCAACAGCTACGAGGTGGTCGACCTCGGGGTGATGGTGCCCTGCGATCGCATCCTCGACACCGCGCTGGCCGAGAAGGCGGACATGGTCGGTCTCTCGGGCCTGATCACGCCGTCGCTCGACGAGATGGTGTTCGTGGCCAAGGAGATGGAGCGGCGCGGCCTCCAGCTCCCGCTCCTGATCGGCGGCGCCACCACCAGCCGCCAGCACACCGCGGTGAAGATCGCCACGGCGTACTCCGGCCCCACGGTGCACGTGCTGGACGCCTCGCGGGCGGTGGGAGTGGTCTCCTCGCTCCTCGATCCCGCGCGCCGCGCGGAGCTCGAGCGCGAGAACCGGGAGCTGCAGGAGCGGCTTCGTGGGGTCTACGGCGGCGGCGGGGAGAAGCCGTTGCTCCCGCTCGCCACCGCCCGCGAGCGCCGCACGCCCATCGTCTGGCGCGCGCAGGACCTGGCGCGGCCGGAGTTCCTCGGGCGGCGCGCCCTCGACGACGTCCCGCTCGAGGAGCTGGCCCACTACATCGACTGGACCTTCTTCTTCGCCGCCTGGGAGCTGAAGGGCCGCTACCCCAAGATCCTGGAGCATCCCCGCTACGGCGAGGCGGCGCGGGAGCTCCACGCGAACGCCCTCGAGCTGCTGCGCCAGATCACGAGCCGGGGCTGGCTGCGCGCGCGCGGCGTGTACGGCTTCTGGCCGGCGGCGAGCGAGGGAGACGACCTCGTGCTCTACACCGACGAGGGCCGCTCGCGGGAGCTCCTGCGCTTCAACATGCTGCGCCAGCAGCGCGACGACGGGAGCGGGGGCCCCTGCCGCTCGCTCGCGGACTTCGTGGCGCCGCGCGAGAGCGGCCTCCGCGACTACGTGGGCGCGTTCGCCGTGACGGCCGGGCTCGGCGCCGACGAGCTGGTGGAACGCTTCCAGCGCGAGCACGACGACTACGACGCGATCCTGGTCAAGGCCCTGGCCGACCGCCTGGCAGAGGCCTTCGCCGAGTGGCTGCACCAGCGGGTGCGTCGCGAGTGGGGCTACGGCCGCGACGAGCGGCTCAGCAACGAGGAGCTGATCGAGGAGAAGTACCGCGGGATCCGGCCCGCCTTCGGCTATCCCGCCTGCCCCGATCACACGGAGAAGCGCAAGCTCTTCGAGCTCCTCGGCGCCGAGGGCTGCGGGATCCGCCTCACCGAGACCTTCGCCATGTGGCCTGGAGCGAGCGTGAGCGGCATCTACCTCGCCCATCCGGAGGCCCGCTACTTCACCGTGGGACGCATCGGACCCGACCAGGTGTCGGACTACGCCGCGCGCAAGGGCATGCCGCAGGCCGAGGTGGAGCGCTGGCTGGCGCCGAACCTCGGCTACGAGCCCGCGGCCGGCCGCTGCGCCTGAGAGGCGCCGCGCAGCCGCTCCGCCAGGAAGGCCAGCACCCGATCGCGAGCGGCGCGCGTGGGATGGCCCTCCGCGTCGACCAGGTCCCGGGTGAGGACGCTGTGGGCGGTGCGCGGGATGCCCCAGGGATTGCCCGGCGCGGAGTCGATCTCGATCGCCTCGAAGCCCGGACCGAGCTCGCGCCGCAACGTGGCGAAGCGCTCGGGCGGAACCGCCGGGTCGGCGCTGAAGCGCAGGCCGAGCACGCACGCTCCCTCCTCGCGCGCGCGCCGCTTCGCCTCGGCGAGCTCGGCCGGCCAGACGTGCAGGGCGGCCCGCCGCTCGCGGCCGACCGGGAACGGCAGCGACGGCTGGGAGAGGACGGGCGCGAGGAGCGAAGGGTCGAGCATCAGAGCCAGCGCGAAGTTCCCCGTGAGGCACATGCCGATGGCCCCCACGCCGGGACCCCCGGCCTCGGCGTGCAGCGCACGGCACAGCGCGCGCAGCCAGTCGGTGATCGGGCTGGAGCGGTGAGCCGCCAGCACGGTGAACTCGCGGCTGACACAAGCGCGGATCATCTGCCCCATCACGTAGGATCCCGAGAACGGACGGCCGGGCGTGCCGAAGAGCACGGGCAGGGCCACGTCGAAGCCTGCATCCGACACGCTGCGCGCGAAGCTCGCCACCTCGGGCGTGATCCCCGGGATCTCGTGCATCACGAGGACCCCGGGGCCGCGGCCGCGCCGGTACACCGGGCGAGTCCTTCCGGCATGGCCGAAGCTCGTCTCGCGGAAGCCCTCCAGCACCCGCGCCTCAGGCCGCCGCGTCGAGCGCGATCGGGAGCTTCGTCACCGCGCGGAACACGATGCTCGGGTGGAGGGGCAAGGCCTCGGAGCCGAGGCGCGCGAAGCCCCGGGTGCGCGCCAGCAGAGTGCGCAGCGCCACCTGCGCCTCGAGCCGCGCGAGATTCGCGCCGAGGCAGTAGTGGATCCCGGAGCCGAAGGCGACGTGCCGGCCGCCCTCGCGCCGCACGTCGAAGCGCTCGGGCTCCGGGAAGACGGCCTCGTCGTGGTTCGCCGACCCGATCCAGCACAGCGCGAACTGCCCCTTCGGCACGCGCACGCCGCCGAGCTCCACGTCGCGAGTGGAGAAGCGCGGATCCATCTGCACCGGCGAGGAGTAGCGCAGCACCTCCTCCACCAGGCCCGGCACCAGCGCCGGCTCCGCACGGACCTCGGCGGCGACCTCCGGCCGCGCCACGAGCTCGAGCACGGCGTTCCCGATCAGCGTGGTGGTGGTCTCGTTCCCGGCCACCAGCAGCAGGATCACGGTCTGGATCATCTCGGCGAAGGAGAGACGCGAGCCCTCGAGCTCCGCGGCCACCAGGCCGGAGAGCAGATCCTCGCGCGGCTCCTCGCGACGGGCGGAGACCAGCGGCTCGAGGTACGCCTCGAGCTCCGTCCGGGCGCACCGGAAGCGCGCCTCCTGCTCCGGCGGAGGCGGGGCGAAGAACGTGGTGCCGAGGCTCTCCACCAGCACGTCCGACCACTCCTTGAAGCGCAGCCGGTCGGCGCTCGGCACGCCCAGCATCTCGGCGATCACGATCACCGGCAGCGGCGTGGCGAGCGCCTCCACCAGGTCCACGTGCCGCTCGCGAAGCGCGTGGTCGAGCAGCTCGTGCGCGATCTCCTCGATGCGCGGCTCCAGGCGGCGGATGGCCCGCGGCGTGAAGGCCTGTGACACGAGGCCTCGCAGCCGCGTGTGGTCCGGCGGATCCGTGCTGAGCATCGAGGGCGGCGGCAGGTCCACGGGATCCACCCCCGGCGGAGGCGGGAAGACGCTGGACCAGGTCACGGGATCCTTCAGCACCGCGAGCACGTCCTCGTGTCGGAACAGCGAATGGATCGGGAGGCCAGGATGCGCGTACACCGGATGCTCCCGCCGCGCCCGGGCGTAGAGCGCGAAGGGCTCCCGCCGTACGCCCGGATCGAAGGGATCGAAGGTGAAATCTGCCACAGGGCCTCCTCGACACCCGCAGGGACCCGCGGAGCATGCCGCATCGGCGGGAGTGCGCCCGCGCGCCCGCCGCGGAACTCGCTACGATCCGGCCGGCCGAGGAGGGGGCGGGTTGGTCGAGGGCCGAAAGTCGGACCAGACACCGGGGGGCTTGCGCCCTGCCGGACTGCGCTGGCTCCACGCCGCGCTCTGGATCGCCGGAGCGGCCTGCTTCGCCTGGCTTCTGGTGGACGCGGGGCCGGCGGCGCTCTGGCGCGACGCCCGGGCGCTCGGTCTCGGGGGCCTCGGGATCGTGGCGGTCGCCGGTCTCGAGCACGCGCTCCACACGATGGCGTGGCAACGCTGCTTCCCGGGGCCCGACCGGCCGCGCTGGTCCACCCTCTACCCCTCCTACCTCGCGGGCTTCGCGGTGAACCTGGTGACACCGACGGCGAGCCTCGGCGGGGAGGTGGTGCGGGGCAGCCTGATCGCCCGCGGTGTGCCGCCCGCCCAGGCGACGGCGTCGGTCGTGGTGGATCGCCTGGCCTTCGCGATGGCGGACTCCTCGATCGGCGCGGTGGGCCTGCTGCTGCTGCTGACCCTGGCCCCGCTCTCGGGCTGGGCACGCGCAGCGTTGCTCGGCGGCGCCTGCCTCCTCGGCGTGGGGATCGCGCTCTTCTTCTCGCTGCAGCGGGACGGCCGCCTCGCCGGCCTGATCGGCGCCGGTGCGTGGGTGCGGCGGGCCGCCGGCGTGGAACGGGCGCAGCGGCTTCGGCTCGCGGCCGACGAGACGGACCGGCACATCGCGGACTTCCACGCCGACGGCCCCCGCACGCTCCTTCCGGCGCTGGCCCTGCACGTGGCGGGCACCTCGGTGGCGGCGCTCCAGATCGCGTGGTTCTGCTCGCTGATCGGCGCGCCGCTCGGCCTGCGCGACGTCCTCGTGGTGTTTGCCGCCTCCACCGCGCTGGATCTCCTCTCCTTCTTCGTGCCGGGGCGCCTCGGCGTCTACGAGGGCGCTCGCGTTCTCGCCTTCTCGCTGGCGGGTCTCGCCGCGGCCCACGCCGTCGGCTTCTCGCTGGTGCTGCGCGTGGAGCAGGTCGCCTGGGCCGCCCTCGGCCTCCTGGCCTACGGCGGGCTCGGCGGCGCCCGCCTCGGCCGGGAAGCCGCCTCGTTGACACGCGGGGGAGCGCGCGGTAGCACCGAGTCTCGTCTCTTGAGCGGGGAATGATCGTGCTCACGCGTCGCAGCTTCTTCCGCCGCATCGTCGCGCACCCCGAAGCGCGTGAACTCCTGATGAATTCGCTCGCGGTGGGCGAGGCCGACAGCGCGCTCGATCTCGATCGCATCGCGGAGCACATCCCGGACGCCGTGCTCTCGCGCCGGGTCTACCGACACTACGCCGAGGAGAACCGCCACGCCCGGCTCTTCCGCAAGCGGCTGGAGGAGCTCGGCTTCGGCGCGCACCCCTTGCCGCCGGAGCTCGACTACGAGCGGGCCGCGCAACGCTTCGGCATGGGCACCCCGAAGGCGCGGCTGGACGACCCCGCCCCCTTCTCGCCGGACGACCTCCTGCTCTTCTTCTGCGGCAGCAAGGCCGGCGAGGAGCGGGCCTGCGCCGAGATGGAGGGGCTGATCTCCGGCCTCGGCGAGACGGACCCCGACACGGCCGCGGTGCTCCGCACGATCCACGGCGACGAGATCCGGCACGTGTCGTACGCCACGGCGGAGCTCCAGCGGCTCGCCGCCGCGGGGCGTCGCAGACAGGTGCTGCGCACGCTGCGCGCCGCGCGGCGCGCCGAGGCTCGAGCCCACCGCCAGGTGAGCCGCGCCTTCATGGGGCGCCTCTTCGGCCTGCTCGGCATCCCGGGCTGGATGCGCTGGTTCGGCGGCCTCGCCATCGACGCGAGCTTCGCCTGGCGTTGGCTCTTCCCCGGCGGCCTCGACGCGCCGCTGGTCGAGAACCCCATGCCGGTCCCCGGCGACCCGGCGCACGGCGCGGGTGTCGGCTCATCGCCGAGCCCGACTGCGATGGAGAGCGCGTGAAGACCCTGTTCCTGAATCCGCCCTCCTACGAGGGCTTCGATGGCGGCGCGGGCTCGCGCTACCAGGCGCGCCGCGAGGTGCGCTCGTTCTGGTATCCGACCTGGCTCGCCCAGGCGGCGGCGCTCGTGCCGGAGAGCCGCGTGATCGACGCGCCGCCCGAGGACCTGACCCTCGACGACGTGGTGCGGGAGGCCGAGGGCTTCGAGCTGGTGGTGATCCACACCTCGACGCCCTCGGTGGCCCAGGACGCGAAGACCGCGGCCCGTCTGCGCGAGGCCAACCCGCGGATCAAGATCGGCTTCGTGGGCGCCCACACCATGGTGCTCCCGGAGGAGACGCTGCGGACGGCGCCGGCCGCGGACTTCGTCACCACCGGCGAGTTCGACTACGCCGTGCGCGACATCGCGGCGGGTCGGCCCCTGGCCGAGGTGCCGGGGCTCTGCTTCCGCCGGGCCGACGGCGGTCTCGAGCGCACGGCGGCGCAGCCGCCGATCCACGACCTCGATTCGTTCCCGTTCGTGACGGACGTCTACGCCCGGGATCTCAAGGTCGAGAACTACTACATCGGATACCTCCAGCATCCCTACGTCTCGCTCTACACCGGGAGAGGCTGCCGTAGCCGTTGCAGCTTCTGCCTCTGGCCCCAGACCATCGCCGGCCACACCTACCGCGTGCGCAGCGTGGACCACGTGCTGGCGGAGATGGCCCACGCCGGGCGGATCTTCCCGCAGGTACGGGAGTTCTTCTTCGACGACGACACCTTCACCGACGATCGGCCGCGAGCGGAGGCGATCGCGCGCGGGCTGGGACGGATCGGGCTCACCTGGTCGTGCAACGCCAAGGCCAACGTGCCCTTCGAGACCCTGCAGGTGATGAAGGAGAACGGGCTCCGGCTGCTGCTCGTGGGCTTCGAGTCGGGGAACCAGGAGATCCTGAACAACATCCGAAAGGGCATCAAGCTCGACCGCGCACGGCGCTTCGCCGAGGACTGCCATCGCCTCGGCATCCTGATGCACGGGACCTTCATCGTGGGGTTGCCGGGCGAGACGCCGGAGACGATCGAGCGCACGATCGCCTTCGCCAAGGAGATCGATCCCTACAGCCTCCAGGTCTCGCTCGCCGCGCCCTACCCCGGCACGGCCCTCTACCGCGAGGCGCAGGCCCGGGGCTGGCTGCCCGCGGAACGCGCCGGAACCCTGGTGCAGGACGCGGGGATCCAGGAGGCGGTGCTCAGCTACCCCGAGCTTCCGAGCGCGCAGATCCACGAGGCGCTGGAGCGCTTCTACCGCGCCTTCTACCTGCGACCGCGCCCGATCCTGCGCATCATGCGCGACATGCTGCGGGATCGCGAGGTGATGAAGCGCCGGCTGCGGGAAGGCCGGGAGTTCTTCAGCTTCATGGCGCAGCGGCGCCGCGCGCAGGCCTCGTGATTCCTTGGCGCCGCGGCTGATCGTCACCGGGGACGACTTCGGCGCGAGCCCCGGTGTGAACGCCGCCATCGTCCGCGCCCATCGCGAGGGAATCCTGACCTCGACCAGCCTGATGGTGACCGGCGACGCCGTCGACGAGGCGGTGGCGCTGGCGCGCGAGCTCCCCGGGCTCTCCACGGGCCTCCACCTGGTGCTGTGCGACGGGCGCGCGGCGAGCCGTCCGGAGAGCATCCCCGACCTGGCCGACGCCGACGGCCGGCTCCCCGCCACGCCGCTTCGCGCGGGCCTCGACGACTGGTTTCGCCGGCGGCGCCTGCGCGCGCAGCTCGAGCGCGAGATCCGCGCGCAGCTCGAGCGCTATCTCGCGACGGGCCTTCCGCTCGATCACCTGGACGGCCACCATCACCTGCACATGCACCCCGTGCTCTTCGAGATCCTGCTGCGGTGCCTGCCCGAGTACCGGGTGCCGTGGCTGCGGCTCATGGACGAGGACGCGGTGGCCCGCGAGCCCGGCGCGCCGGTCCGGGCGGAGCTGGTGCCGACGATCTTCTCCTGGCTCGCGCGCGGCCATCGCGTGGCGCTGACTCGCGCCGGTGTCGGCTGCGCCGACCACGTCTACGGCCTCCGGGCCACCGGCCAGATGGACGCCGCGCGCCTGGCCTGGCTGCTCCCGCGCCTGCGGGGCGATTGCGTCGAGCTCTTCGCCCATCCCCGGCGTGACACCGAACAGGGACGCCGGGAGGAGGACGCCCTGTGTGCGCCGGCCGTGCGCGCGGCCCTGGAGGCGGCGGGGCGACGTCTGGCCGGGACGCGTGAGACGGGCCAGACGTGCCGGGGAGTCGCGGCGTGACGCCGGGGCTCGCTCTCGCGCTGGGGGCGGGCGCCTGGCTCGCGGCGGCGGCGGTCTATCGCTGGCTCGCGCTCTCGGCGCTCGACGCCGCCTGCGCCACTACCGACGAGACCGAGGCCGTTCCCCCGGCCGGCACGGCGGTGGCGCTGCGCCCGCTCCACGGCGCCGGCGCCCGCCTCGCCGACGCGCTCTCGAGCTTCCTCGGCGCCACCTCCCGGGCCGGCGTGCCGGCGATCCTCGGCGTCGCCCGCGCGGATGATGCGGCGGTGGCGATCTGCCGCGAGCTTCTGACGACGCGCCCCGAGGCCTCGGCCGAGCTCCGCATCGCTCCGGGGCCGCCGGGCCGCAACCGCAAGATGGCGAACCTGATCCAGATGTCGGCGGGCGTGGAGGCGGACCTCTGGCTGCTGAGCGACGCCGACGTGCGCGTGCCGCGCGACTTCGTCGCGCGGCTCCTCCAGCCGTTCAAGGACGCCGAGGTCGGGCTCGTCACCTGCCCGTATCGCAGCGTCCCCGGGACCTCGCTCGCGAGCCGGCTCGACGCCCTCGTCACCAACACCCACTTCCTTCCGGGCGTCTGCATGGCGCTGCGCCTGGAGGGCCTGCACTTCGCGCTCGGCGCGGCGATCGCGGTGCGGGCGGAGACGCTGGAGCGCGCCGGCGGCTTCGAGCGCCTGCTCGAGCGCGCCGCCGACGACTTCGAGCTGGCGCGCAACGTGGAGCGCGCGGGGTGGCGTCTCGCCTGGAGCCCCTGCCTCGTCGACCACCTGCTGGAGGACGAAGGCTGGCGGCGCGCCCTCGGCCGGCAGCTCCGCTGGGCACGGGTGACGCGCCACTCCCGGGTCGGGGGCTACATCGGACAGATTGTGACGCACGGAAGCGTCGCAGCGCTGCTCCTTGGCGGAGTCTGGCTGCCGGCGGGGGGCCCCGGCTGGAGCGTGCCGGTGGCCTGGTGGGCTCTCCAGGGGGCGCAGCTCTGGCGCCGCCGCGGGCTGCTCGGCCTGCGCACGCTCGACCTCGCGCTCCTGCCGCTGGCGGATCTCCTGGCCTTCGGCCTGCACCTCTGCGGGCTGGTCGGGCGCGCCCGGCCGAGCTGAGGCGGGAATCCGCGTCCCGGCGCGTCCATGGCGCCCGCTCGATCGTGTGGCAGCTACACCGCCACCTCCGCCCCGCCCCGGGCGCTCGAGCGGTAGGCGCCGTCGATCACGCGCTGGCAGAGCTCGGCCTCGCGCCGATTCGCATCGGCGCGCGCGGGCTTGGCCAGGGCCTCGGCGAAGGCGTCGAGGATCGGCGGGTACCAGCGGGCATGCCAGGAGTCGTCGGGGGCGTCGGGCCCGACGGGCCAGGACTCCTCGCGGCCGCGCGCCACGAGCGAGAGTCCTCCGTCCGCCAGCCGAAGCTCGCCCTCGCTCCCGCGCAGCCGGACCTCGGTGCGACGGCGCTCGGAGGCCCAGGTGAGACGGAGCTCCGCCCGTGCACCGCCGACGAATCGTACTCGACACTCTGCGGTGTCTTCGACGGAAGCGGCGGCCCAGCGCCGCCGCTCCAGCCGGGCGGACACGGCGAGAGGGTCGGCGCCCCCGAAGAGCGCCCGCGCGAGATAGAGCGAATGCCAGCCGTGATCGACGAGGATCCCGCCGCCGGCGGCCTTGGCGTCGAGGCGCCAGGAGCCGACGCCCCCGGCGGGCTGGCTGCGCTCGGTCACGAAGCAAAGCTCGAGCGGAACGCCCACGACCCCGGCCGCGACGGCGGCGCGCAGGGCGCGGAAGGCCGGCGCGTGGTGCCAGTTGTGCACCGTCACGAGGACGGTGCCCGCACGGCGCGTCGCTTCGAGCACGCGCTCCGCCTCCGCCAGCGTGCGCGCCAGCGGCTTCTCCACCAGCACGTGGATGCCGGCCTGCGCCGCGCGCTCGATGGCAGCCGCGTGGCTGGCCGGCGGCGCCGACACGTCCAGGAAGTCCGGCCGCCAGGCGTCGAGGAGCGATCCGAGGTCGGGGAAGAGCCGCGTCTCCGGCCCCAGCCGCGCGCGCGCGAGGGCCCGGCGGTGGGCATCGGGCTCGACCGCCGCGCACAGCCGGAAGCGGCGATCGCGGCGATAGGCCGGGAGATGCGCGTGCTCCGCCACCGCCCCGAAGCCCACCAGGGCGCCGGCGAAGCGCTCCTTCACGGGCGCTCCCCCACCACTTCCGCGAGGACCGCCTCCAGGATGTCGAGCCCGGCGTCGGCCTCGTCCTCGCGGATCACCAGCGGCGGGTTGATGCGCACGCGCGCGCCGTAGGTCATGGCCAGGAGACCGCGCTCGAGGCAGCGGACATAGATCCGCTCGGTCACCGCGGTCGGGAGCGGCTCCTTCGTGGTGCGGTCACGCACGAGATCCATCCCCAGCAGGAGCCCGCGCCCGCGCACGTCGCCGACGCACGAGAAGCGCTCCTGCATGCGGCGCAGCCGCTCGAGCATCCGGGCTCCCACCCGGCGCGAGTTCTCCACGAGCTTCTCGTCGAGGATCGTCTCCACCGTCGCCAGCGCCGCCGCCGCGGCGAGCGGATTCCCGCCCACCGAGGAGGAGGACGAGGAGGGCCTCGACCAGGGGTCGGACCGCGCGATCTCCTCGCTCGCCACCACCGCCGTCACCGGAAAGCCGCCACCGAAGCCCTTCCCCAGCGTCATCACGTCCGGTGCCACTCCCGAGAGCTCGAACGCGAACATCGTCCCGGTGCGGCCGAAGCCCGTGATCATCTCGTCGATCACGAGGAGCGCGTCGAACTCCCGTGCCAGCTCGCGGATCGCCGGCAGCCAGTCCGGCGGCGGCACCACGTTCCCGGCCGTGCCCTGGATCGGCTCCACCAGCACCGCGGCGATTGCACCCAGCGAAGCCGCGCGAAGCTGCTGTCGCGCGACGTCCACGCAGGCGAGGCCGCAGGCCGGATGGCGCAGCCGGAGCGGACAGCGGTAGCAGTCGGCGTAGGGCACGAGATGCGCTCCCGGCGCGAGCGGGCCCCAGCCGCGCTTGAACGGATCGCCGATCAGCGGCAGCACGCCGCCGCTCTTGCCGTGGAAGCCGCCCCAGAAGCCCACCACCTCGAACTTCCCGGTGCGCGCCTTGGCCAGACGAAGCGCCGCCTCCACCGCCTCCGCTCCGCCGGAGTAGAGCTGCACGCGCCGCAGCGGCTCGGGCAGGATCGCGGCGAGGAGCTCGAGGAGCGCCAGACGCGGCGGGCTGGTGAACGAGCCGATCGAGAGCTGCGCGGCCTGGGCCGCCACCGCCGCCGCCCAGCGCGGGTGCGAGTGGCCTAGGCTCGCAACCCCCACGCCGGCCACGAAGTCGAGATAGCTCCGGCCGTCGACGTCCTGAAGCACGCAACCCTGTCCCGACTGCATGGCGACGCCCGCCAGTGTTGCCAGCCGCTGGATCCCCGGGGCGAGCCACTGCGCCTCCTCGCCCACGAGCTTCTGGGACTCGGGGCCCGGGACCCGTCCGCCGTGCTCGTCGTGCGCCTCACCTCGCATCGCCAACGTCCTCCTCCGCTCCCGCCCGGCACGCGACTCGCGCGAGCAGCCGTTCCGCGATCGCGGCGGCCGCCGCTTCGCGACAGCGCCCGAACGAGGGCCAGTCGTTCACGTCCACCACCACGGCGCGATCGCGCTCGTCCACCACTAGATCCCCGCCGTAGGCCTCCAGGCCGAGCGCCGCCGCGGCGCTCTCCGCGAGGCCCTGGCACGCCGGCAGCGGCGGCGCCTCGGGACCCTCGGCCTCGTAGCAGCGGAAGAAGCCGCTCCCACGCACGCCGTAGAACTTGAGCGTGCGCCCGGCCACGTGAGCCTCCAGCACGGCCTGCGATACGCCGCGCGCCGCGAGCCGCGCGAGAGCCGCAGCGATCTGCCCGCGGCCGCGTGCGTGCGCCACGTCTCCGGGCTCGGTGGCGTGGACGTCCCCGCGCTTCACCCAGACGCCAGCGCCACGCGCCGCCGCCCACGCCAGCGCGTCCGCCTCGGGGGCGCGGGTTTCCACCAGCCGGGCCTCCGGTCGAGGCACCCCCGCCGCCGCGAGCCGCGGCAGCATGCGGCTGCGATGGCAGGACTCGATCGCATCCGCGACGTGCAGCAGCGGGACACCCGCCGCGTCGAGACGGCGCAGCAGCCGCAGGGCCTTCGGTCCCTGGCACATCGCGAAGACCAGCTCCGCTCCGGCGAAGGCCTCGAACGGGGCATCGGGCGGGAGCAGCCGCACGCGCGCTCCGCGCGCCTCGCAGGCCGTGGCGGTGGCCTCGAGGATCGCCCGGTCCGCGTCGACCTTCCCCGGCGAGTACACGGGCTCGCGGGCGATGCCGATCAGGAGCGGACTGTCATGCCTCGGTGTCATTCCGGCCTCTGCAACGCCTCCGCCTCCGCCAGGTCGTCCGGCCGATCCACGTCCACCACCGTCCCCAGGAGGTGGGCGCGCAGCCGCAGGCCCGCGCCCACGAGCCCCACCAGGAACTCGCGCAGCCGCGCTCCGGCGGCATCGTGCGGCGCAGGGGCGAGGTCGAATGCCCGGGCGGGGAGGCAGTAGAGGCCGGCGCTGGCCCAGAGGCTCCCGGCGGCCGCGGGCCCGATCGCCCGCACCCGCCGCTCCGCGTCGAAGGCGACTCGCAGCGGCGCATCGTCGTCCGCCCGGTCCGTGACGCCGATCAGACCCTCGCTCCCGGACTCGGGCGCGGCGGCGAGCCCGGCCACCGCGCGGCCGAACCCCGCCGCCGCCCCCGGCGCGAACACGCCGTCCACCATGGCGACGATCGCATGCCGGCCCACCTCGCGCAGCCAGGGCGCGAGCCGCGCGAAGGTCTCCAGGCTCGAGGCCGTCGACCGACACAGAATCGTGACGGGGAGCGCCGGCGGATCGGCCTCCAGCACGCGCTCCACCATCCCGGCGTCGCGCTCGTTCACCGCGATCCGCGCCTCCCGCGCCCCGGCCGCGAGCGCCGCCTCGAGCGCGTGCCGCAGGAGCGGCCGCCCCCCCACGCGGAGCAGAGCCTTCGGCTGCCCCTGGCGCGCCGACGCGAGCCGCTCTCCGCGGCCCGCCGCCAGGATGCCGGCCCTCACGGCAGCTCCGGATCGAGCTGATCCACGCTCGTGAGCATCGCGTCCGGCTGGGGCGGCGTCGGCGACCCGGGCGCGAGCACGCGCTCGCCCGTCACGCAGAGCGCGCGCAGCCCTCCCGCCCGCGCAGCGGCCACGTCGCGATCCAGCCGATCGCCCACCACCGCGATCCGCCCGCGTGTCACGCCGAGCGCAGCGATCGCGGGCTCGAGGATTCGCGGGTCGGGCTTCCAGCAGCCGAGCTCCGACGAGTCCACCACGCAACGGAAGCTCTCCTCCAGACCGTGCTCGGCGAGCAGACGCCGCGTGTTCCCGCAGCCGTTCGAGACCAGTGCCAGGGGCAGTCGGGCGGCGAGCCGCGCGAGAAGGCCCCGCCGGTGCCGGAGCGCGCCGGTCGCCTCCGACACGAAGCGCGCCGCCAACGCACTCACCCGCGCGGGCTCCTCGGCACGGAGCCGGACGAGCAGAGCGCGTACCTGGATCTCGACCATCTCCGCGAGGCCGAGGACCGCGGCGCGGGGATGCGCGAGGAGCGCGCGCTCGCCCGCCGCCAGCGCCGCTTCGATGCGGCCCGGATCCGCGCCGCGAATCTCCTCCTCGACGAGCAGGCGGCGGAGACGATCGCTCCAGGAGAGACCGTCGGAGTCGAGGGTCCCACCGAGATCGAAGATCAGCGCCTCGATCGGGTGCTCCGTGCTCCCCGGCGCCGGCTGGAGCCGGAGCTCGCCGGCCGGGGTCCAGCGCAGGCCACTCGAGCCCCCCGCGCTCACGACGGGGCCTCCTCCGTCTGCGCCGCCGGCGCAGCCAGCGGCGCGTGCGCGACACGAGGGGACGACGAAGCACGCCCGAGCGACGCCCTGCGAAGAGGAGTGGAGCCGCTCGTCCGCGGCCATCCCACCAGGCGCAGCGCCGCCAGCAGGAGCCCGAACGCCCAGCTTCCGACGGTCGCGGCGCGGACGAACCAGACCAGGCGCCCCGCGGCGGCGAGCGCCAGCAGGAGATAGGCGAAGTCGCGGCTCGCCAGCCGCTCGTAGGCCTGGCGCAGCGCTTCGTGCCGCCCGCTTCGCTTGAGCCAGCGCGAGTACGCGAAGCCCATCGCGGTGGCGAAGGCGAGGCCGCCGAGCCCGAGCGCGACGACGGTACCCGAGCTCCCGGTCGCGCCTGCGCGGAGACACGCGAAGCCCACGGCGGCGAAGACCGCCGCGTTCACGACGTTGTCGCACACGAGATCCAACGCGTGGCCGAAGCGCGTCTCGCGCAGCGAGAGCCGCGCCACCTCGCCGTCGCAGCCGTCGAGCACCGTCGAGACCACGAAGAGGAGGGCCCCGAGCGTCTGGTCGGCCCGCCCGGCCGAGGCGAGGCCAGCAGCCCCGGCAAGACCCACCGCCGTCGCCAGGGCCGTGATCGCGTTCGGGCCGACACCGCGTCGCAGCAGCCACACCGAGAGCGGCCCCGAGAGCTTCCGGTCCAGATGCCGCGCGAAGAACCCGTCGCTCTCGCGCACGAGCCCCGACCGCAGCGCGCGCGCGGCGCCGCGGGCCTCCTCCGCTCCGTGCACGCGCTCGCAGCGCCCGCCGCCCGCCAGCACGCCGTGGAGGAGGCCGCGGGCGCGAAAGCTCGCCGCGAGTGGAGCGAGGCCGCCCGCCTCGCGCGGGATCGTCGTGCCGTGCGGCACGAGCAGCAGGGCGGGATCGCGCTCGCTGCCCGCGACCGAGAGCGCCGCCTCGGCGGGAGCGTCGGCGGCCGCGAGGGCGCTCAGCACCGTCGGCTCGACCAGCGCGTCGCCCGCGACCAGGAGGAGCGGGCCTGCGGCGTCGCCCGCGGAGTCGATCCGGATCCCGGCGAGAGCGAGGGCGCGTCGCGTCCGCTCGGCCACCGCGAGGCCCGCCACCTCGAGCTCGCCGCCCGGAGCAGCCAGCACACGGGCCTTCATCGCGCTCCCTCCGCCGCGCCGGGGACGCCGCGCCGCTGCCACACCAGCACGCCGTAGGCGATGAACCCGACACCCGCCCACACCAGCTGCTCCAGCCGGAGCACGAGGGAGAAGAGGAGCCCGAGGGAGGGTTCGATCCCGACCAGCGACAGGACGAACATCCGGGCGCCCTCCTGTGCTCCGATCCTTCCCGGCACCAAGAAGGCGATGACGTCGATCGCGCGGGCCAGCAGGAACACGGTGCCCACGACCGCGAGACGCGAGGGAATGCCGACCATGGTGAAGAAGAGGTGAAGCTGCAGCGCACCGATTGCGTTGCCGAGGAGGTGTAGCACGAGCGCCTCGCGGACGGCGCGACCCCCCGCGCCGTGGAGCGCGGCGATGCGCCGGTCGATCGCCGCCGCGCTGGCGCTCCAGCGCTCGGCACGGTCGCGGCCGAGCAGGCGCCCGAGGGCCGCCCGCCCGGCCAGCAGGCCCGCCAGCCGGCCGCGCCGCTGGACGGCGCCGAAGCCCACGACGCCCGCGGCCAGGAGACCGCTGGCGCCCAGTGTGGCGGCCCGGGCTCCGCTGCCGAGCGGTAGCCATGCCAGCGCGACCAGCGCGCCGGACAGCACGAGCGCGGTGTCGGCGAGCGCCGCGGCGAGCTTGTTCACCGCCAGGGAGGCCGTCACGCCCTCGACGCCGGCCGCACGCGGAGCCAGGCTTCCTCGCACCAGCTCGCCGCCGAGGGTGGCGGTCGGTGTGACCAGGTTCACGGCGGCGCCGGCGAGATGAGGTCCCCAGAGCTCCCATACCCGCGGCCGCGACTCGGCCGGGAAGCAACGCTGCCACGCCGCGGTGTGGAGCAGGTCGGCCAGCCCCTCCACCGCCACGATCGCGAGCACGCCCCAGCCGAGGAGCGCGCTCTCGCGCACGAGAACGTCCGCGCCGACCTCGCCCACCAGGAGGACCAGGAGGGCGGCCCCGAGCAGGAGACAGGCGGCGTGGAGCGCTCTCATGGACGGAGCGGGGCGGGCCCGGCGCCGCGCCAGGCCCGGGCGAGGCGCATCCCGTGCACCGAGGCGGTCGCGAGAGCCCACATGCCGCACGCCACGAAGCCGTGCCACGGCGCGCTGGCCAACGCGGCCAGGCACATCACCCACACGTAGATGTTTCGCCTCCCGGCCACCAGCCGGAACGCCCGGTCGCCCGGCGAGAGCAGATCGAGCGCGCGACCGAGCCGCGCGTGGCCGATGGTGTAGGCGATCTCGTCGGCCAGATTGCCTCCGAGGAGCGCGGCCCCCGCGAGGTAGGCGGCTGCACCCCGGCCGCGGGCCTCGAATGCCGTCAGAGCGATCCACCACGCGTTCTCCACCGCGAAGTCGAGCAACGCCTCCAGCTCGCCCAGCCGCGAGTAGTGGAGCTTCAGCCGGGCGAGCTTTCCGTCGACTCCGTCGAGCCAGCCGACCACGAGCATCGACGGCAGCGCCGCCCAGAGCCAACCGCCCCAGAGCAGCCCCGCGGCGAGTGCGCCGAGCGCCACCCCGGCGGTCGTGACGTGGTTCGGCGTCACTGCCGTCGGGGCAAGGCGGCGCAGCAGCCAGTCCTCGGGCAGGGGGTCGATCCAGCGCGCCGGCGCGTCCATGACGTTTTTCTGTGTCGATCGTACGAGCGTACCCTCGGCGAGCGCCGCGTCCGCCGGCGTCGAGACGTCGAGGAGCAGGATCGGCACCGGCCCTCGCATCTCCTCGAGGTGCACCGAAAGGCTCCGTGGATCGAGCAGGTCCCCGTCGCGCACGTCCGCCAGCGGCCGCCCCAGGAGCTCGAGGCGCTGCGCGTCGAGACGCGCCAGGCGCACGCGTGCGAGCTCGCCGGCGGCGGGGGGCGTGGGCCAGACGACGAGGGGCTTCTCGGCGTCCAGCAGCGCGCGCAGGATGCGGCGGTCCACCACCAGCCGGGCGTCCAGCGCCAGGACCGGCGCCAGCGGCGGAAGGCATCGGAGCGTGTCGGAGAGCGGCGCCTCCCGCGCGAGGAGCTGGATCCGCGCTCGCGTCGACGGGCGCCGGGCGCCGAGGGCCGACTCCTCCTGCGGGACCGCGCTGAGCACCCGGATCTCCAGCACCCCCTCGAGCTCGAGGCTGCGGACGAGCCGCTGGACGGGCGTGAGCCCCGCGACGATCCGCCACGCGGCCGGATCACGGGCGTCGAGACAGGCCACGCAGTCGGGCGCGCCGCGCGCGCGGAGCGGCGCCGGGAGTGCGAGCGATTGCCATCCTGCGCGGATCGCGTTCACGAACCACTCACCCCCGGAGCAGCGGGGGCCCGAGCAGCGGAGCACGCATTCGGGTGCCACGCGGGTCTCTCGCGTGTAGCGCAGCCGGAGCCGCACGGCACGCGGCCGCCATCGGAGCCGGTTGCAAGGGCTGCGCCTCGCCGTGATAGCATCCTTCCCGGCGGCACGGGGCTTCGACGTCACGTCATGCGAGGGTCTCGCGCTCGCATCCGGCGCTCCTGCCTCGAGGGTCTTGCAGCGATGGATCATCTGCAGCGTGAGCGGCGACCGCCGGCGGGACGCGCGATCGGCGTGCTCGTCCTCGGCGGGCTGCTCGCGACGGCGCCCGGAGCGGGAGCACGTGGGGATGGTCTCTCCCTCGCCGACGCCGTACGGCGCGCTCTCGCGGAGGGGCGCGCGTCGCGGATCGCACGACTCCGGTCGGAGCGCAGCCAGGAGGCAGTGGGCGAGCTCCAGGGTGCCTATCTGCCGCAGCTGTCGATCAGCAGCAGCACCGGCTACTCGAACCGCTACGACGAGAAGCTGCGCGCGGTCGATGCGCAGGGGCGCGAGAAGGTCTACGGTCTGAGCTCGCTCGGCTCCGAGAGCGGCTGGTTCAACGTCTACGTGGATCAGCTTCTGTTCGACGTGCGCCGCTGGCGTGCGCTGGAACGCGAGGAGCTGGCGGCGGAGGTCGCGCGCGTGCAGGAGAGCCGCGACCGCGATCAGGTGGCCTACGACGTGACGCGCCAGTTCGCCGCGCTGGTGCAGATGCAGCGCGATGCCGAGCGCGCCCGGCAGAGGCTCGACGACGCGCGCAAGCTCGACCGGGAGGCCGCCGCGCTGTTCGCATCCGGGCGCCTGCTCGCGGTCGAGCGCGAGCGGGCGGCGCTCCATCTCGAGCAGAGCGAGCTCGAGACGCGCGAGCAAGCGGCACGAATCGAGGAGGCGCGCGCCGCCCTCTGGAGCGCGATGGGGGGCGCGTCCGGCGGCGAAGGCGCTCTGCTGGTGGCGCCCGAGAGTCTGCCAGCGCCGAACGCTCCGAGCGACGGAGTGTCGGCGAGCGACGTGGCCGGCTCGCCCGAGCTTCGGGTGCTCGAGCTGCGCGAGGAGATGGAGCAGAAGGCGGTGTCGGTCGCCAACGCGCGGCGCTATCCGACGCTCGGTTTGCGGGCGGGCTACTCGAACTACGGCCCCCACCGCTACGATCTCTACGGCGACGAAGCCCGCGTCGGAATCGATCTCGAGCTCCCGCTCTTCGACGGCTTCCAGACCGATCACGCGGTGGCCGAGGCCACCAAGAACGCCGAGATCGCGCGGCTCCAGTACCGAACGCTCCTGGAGCAGAAGCAGCGGCGGGTGAACGAGCTGCGCCGACTGCTGGAGGCGGCCGACGCACGGCTCTCGCTGGCCGAGCGCCGCGTCAGCGCCGCACGGGAGGAGCAGCGCATCGCCGACCTGAACCTTCACGCGCAGCGGGGGCGCTTGATGGATGCGCTCGCCGCTCGCGAGCGTGCGACGCGCGAGGTCGCCTCCGCGAGCGACGCGTGGCTGGGGCGGATCGACCTCTGGGCGCAGCTCCAGCTCGAGCGCGGGCGCCTCGCGGCGTCGATCCTGGGCGACGCGGTGGCGCCGGCCGCCTCGGCGCCCTGAACGCGGCGAAGCGCACCCCCATGTCGTTTCGCCGCCGCTGGCTCTGGCTGCTCGCGCTGCTCGCCCTGGTGCCGCTCGCCTGGAGCGTGCTGCGGAGCCCCGCGCGGCGGGTGAACGCCGCCCGGGTGACGCGAGGTCCGCTCGTGGTCTCGGTCACCACCAACGGCACGGTGGAGCCCGTTCACGAGCTCGAGGTCCGGGCGCGCCTCGAGGGGCGCATCCTGGAGACGCCGGAAGCCGGCGCCGAGGTGAAGCCCGGGGGGATCCTGCTGCGTCTCGACGCTGCACCGGTGTCGGCCGCGCTCGCCGCGGCCCGGTCGGAGCGCCTGGCGGCGGAGGACTCGCTGCGCGTCGCCCGCGACGAGCTCGCGCGCGCGCGTCACAGGGCCGAGGCCGACGCACGCCTGCTCGAGCAGGGCGCCGTCACGGCGGAGAGCGCGGCGGAGAGCCGCGCTGCTCTGGCGGATGCGCGGACGCGGTTGGCGGCCCTCGAACGCGAGGTTCCGCTGCGCCTGCATTCGCTGGATCTGCGCATCGAGGAGCTCTCGGCCCAGCAGTCGGCGGCGCTCGTCACCGCTCCCTTCGCGGGAACCATCTACCGCGCGGATCGGCGCAAGGGCGAGATGGTGCGACCGGGCGATCCCGTGCTGTGGCTGGCCGATCTCACGGATCTTCGCGTGCGCGCCAACGTCGACCAGACGGACCTCGGCCGGGTGCACGAGGGACAGGCCGTGCGCATTCGCTCCAACGCCTTCCCCGATCGGACCTGGAACGGCAAGGTGACGGAGGTGGTGCCGCGCGTGGTGGAGAAGGAAAGCCGCGCGGTGGCGGAGAGCCTGGTGCACGTGGAGCCTCCGACCGGCGGCCTCGTGCCCGGGATGAGCGTGGACGTCGAGATCGTGGTGGAGGACCTGCCTGCCGCGCTCCAGGTGCCTCCGGAGGCGATCTTCGTGTCCGGCGCACGCACGTTCGTGTACCGGATCGGGGAAGGGCGGGTACGGGACGTGCCGGTGCATCTCGGCCGCAGCACCGCGCAGGCGGTGGAGGTGGCGGACGGGCTCGCCGAGGGAGACCGCGTGGTCCTCGGGCCGGTGAGCGATCTCCAGGACGGTGCCCGCGTGACCCTGGAGAGGGACGATGGGCGGCGCTGAGGAGGCGACCGGCATCCCGGTCATCCTGCTGGAGAAGGTGAGCAAGACCTACGGCCGGCGGGGCGTGCCGGTGCCGGCGCTGCGGGAGGTCGATCTCCGCATCGACGCCGGCGAGTTCGTGGCGGTGATGGGCCGCTCGGGCTCGGGAAAGTCGACCCTGCTCCACGTCCTCGGGCTCCTCGACTCGGAGTACGAGGGCAGCTACCGGCTCGGCGGGCGGCGCGTGTCGGGCTTCACGCCCGACGAGCTCGCGGCGGTGCGCAACCGCGAGATCGGCTTCGTGTTCCAGACCTTCCATCTGCTGCCCGGGCTCTCGCTCCTCGACAACGTCGCCCTGCCGGCGCTCTATGCGCGCGACCGCTCGCCCGAGGAATGCCGCGCGGTCGCCCGCGCGCGCCTCGAGGAGATGGGCCTCGGCGAGCGGCTGGGACACCGTCCACACGAGGTCTCGATCGGCCAGCGCCAGCGCGCGGCGATCGCTCGGGCGCTGGTGAACGAGCCGCGCGTCCTCCTCGCCGACGAGCCCACGGGCGCCCTGGACAGCCGCAGCGCCGGCGAGATCATGGAGATCCTGGGACGCCTGCACCGGGGCGGCGCCACCCTCCTCCTCGTCACCCACGACCGCGAGGTGGCCGCGGTCGCCGAGCGAGTGGTACGGCTGCGAGATGGCCAGATACACGAGGGCGTGGCTTAGCCTGCTGCTCCGGCAGGCCTGGGAGGCGCTCGCGGCGCAGCGCGGGCGCTCGAGCCTCACCATGCTCGGCATGGCCATCGGCACGGCCAGCGTGGTGGCGGTGGTGTCGATCGGCCTGGTGGGAAGGGCGTACGTGGTGGGCCTGATCGAGGGCGTGGGCTCCAACCTCGTGATCGCGTACGGCACCGGCGACGGCGTGAACCCCGAGGAGGTGAGCTTCGAGGACGTGGAGCTCCTGGGCACGCGGGTGCACGGCGTGGCGGCGATCGCGCCGGTCCTCAACACCTCGCTCACGCTCGCCGTCCGAGGCCAGCCCCGCGCGGTGACCGTGCTGGGCGTCACGCCGTCCTACGCCCGGGTCCGGAACCTGCTGGTGGAGTCCGGGCGCTTCCTGAGCCAGCACGAGGAGAGCAGCGGGGAGAAGGTCTGCGTGATCTCGCAGGAGCTCGCGGCGCGACTCTTCGGGAGCCGTGTGGCGCCGGAGCGGACGCTGCGGCTCTTCGACCTGCGCTTCCGGATCGTCGGCGTCTACCGCGAAGGGGTGCAGAGCGCGGCGGCGCTCGGGAAGAGCGAAGCCGCCGGGATGACGGTCATCGTCCCGTTCTCGACGCTGCGAAACGTCTCGGGTCTGCGCATCGTCGACGTGGTGTATCTGCAAGCGACCTCGCCGCAGACCGTGCCGGGGGTCGTGGCCGGCGTCCGCGAGGTGCTGGCCTCGCGCCATCGCAGCCTGGAGAGCTTCCGGGTGGAGTCGCTCCGACCCTACCTGGAGCTCGTGCGCCGCATCTCCGCGGCGATCAGTCTCGGTCTGATCGCGATCGCGGGCATCTCGTTGCTGGTGGGCGGCATCGGGATCATGAACATCATGCTGGTCACGGTGAGCGAACGGACTCGCGACATCGGGATCCGCCTCGCACTGGGCGCCCGCCGCCGCGAGATCCTGCTGCAGTTCCTGCTGGAGGCGGCGATCCTGACGCTCGCGGGCGGGCTTCTCGGTGTCGTGATCGGCGCCGGCCTCCCGTTCTACGTGGGCGCGCTGTACGGCGTCGCGGTCCCGATCTCGCTCGCGAGCATCGTCGTGGCCTTCGGCGTCTCGCTCGCGGTGGGCCTCTTCTTCGGGCTCTATCCCGCGCGCAAGGCCTCCCGCATGAACCTGATCGACGCCCTGCTCTGGGAGCCCGGGAGCTAGGCCCCGCGATTCCGTCGACCGAGCGGCGGCGGGCTAGCCTCGTTCCGCCTGCGCGCGCTCCCCGCCGCGCATCCCCGTCGCGAGGCGCAGGCTCGCGCCGAGGGTGCGGAGCGGCTCGCCCAGGGTGTGGGAGACCATGCGCACGCAGCCGAGGGAGCAGCCGGGCTCGCAGGGCTTGTGGCGCCGGTTGGCGCGCAGGTCCGCCAGGGTGATCTCGGAGACAGGCTTCGACCATTCGCGCTGCTGCGCGCACCACTGCACGCCTCCCGCGGCGTTCACGTACAGGAACTTGAAGCCGGCCAGGCAGCGCCAGGGCCGCGAGAAGTCGCCGCGCAGCATCTCGCGCAGGTGCTCCCCGTAGAAGTTCACGCCCTCGAAGACGCCGTAGCGCTCGAGCAGCTGGAGGAACTTCTCGCCGCGGATCGCGACGCGACCGCCCCGACCGTGCATGATCGAGAAGCCGAACGCGAAGGGCAGATCCTTCACGAGCGAGCGGAACTCGTCGTAGCGCTCGCAGGTCTCGTCGTTCAGCACCGTCTGGATCTCGACGTGGAAGCGCGCCTCGCGCGCCAGGAGACGCAGCCTCGGGAGAATGGACTTGAGCGACTTCTGCGACAGCGAGGTTGGCTCGATGGAGTCGACCGACACCTGCATGAAGTCGAGCCCCGCCTGATCGAGCTGGTGGATCTTCTGCTCGGTCAGCAGGAACGCATTGGTGATCACGGTGGCGAGGTTCGATCCACCGCGCTTGCGCTTCACGTGCGCGATCAAGTCGGCGAGCCGCGGGTGGATCAGCGGCTCCCCTCCCAGGAAGTCGTAGACCTGGACCCCGAGCGCGTCCAGCCGATCGACCCGCCGCGCCAGCTCGTCGAAGGGGATCACCGGCGCGCCGGGCGCATACTCGTCGCAGTAGGCGCACGTGAGGTTGCAGTCGTCGGTCACCACGACCTGCGCGTACATCGGACGCGAATCGAGCACGCGCTTCGCTCCCGTCGCGACGAAGCGCAGGTCGACGCCCATGGGAGAGCACGATAGCGAGTCCCGGCGCGCCGGTCTCAGGCGCACCGGCGGCTCCGCCGCCGGGCTGCGCCCTACGCTCGGCTTCGCCTCGCTGCGCGCTTCCGGCCTTGGCGCACCGGCGGCTGCGCCGCCGGGCTGCGCCCTACGCTCGGCTTCGCCTCGCTGCGCGCTTCGCTTGCCTCACAGCGCGTCGAGCTCGCGGCGAAACCGGCGGCGCAGCCAGAGCGCGCCGGTGGCCGCGAGGCCGAGCTCCAGCAGGCCGCGGCCGCCGACGGGCGCTCCGCTTCCAAGGGAGAGCGCTGTGTGTACGGGAATCCAGACCAGCGCGAAGAGCGCCGCCAGCAGGACGCCGGCCACCAGCACGCTGCCGTAGCCCGGCTCGTGCCGCTGCTCCGCCTCCCGCAGCACCTCCTCCAGCAGCACATCGGTCGCAGGCGGGAGCGCGTGCGCGCCGCCGTGAGGAGCGGCAGGGGCCGCCCGCGGGAGCGGCGCGGCGGACGCCGGCGTCGGCTCGGGAGCGCTCGCGCTCTGCCGCGCCCTGCGCGCCTCCCGGACGCGCGCATCGAACGCCTCCTGATCCGGTCCGCCAACGGACCCGCCGCACGAGAAGCACGCGCGCGTGCCCTCCGGGTTCTCGGCGCCACAGCCGCGACAGAAGCTCGTGCGCGGACTCCCGCTCTCGTCGAGACCGAGGCCGTCTCCTACTTCGAGCGCGCGGTGGAAGGCGGGCGTCCGCTCGGTCGGGGGCGGCGCCGGATCCGCAGCGGGAGGCGTCGCGTCCGGCTCCAGCTCGAGACGCCGGAATCGGCCGCTAGACACCGGACGGCCTCGCCGCCGGCCGTGGACCCCCGGAGTCGGCGGATCGCGCCCGGGTGCGCGCCCAGGTGCGCATGCGCTCGATCTCCTCGGCGGAGGTGACGGAGAGCGGTGTGGTGTCGGCGATGGCGCGCGCCAGGTCCTCGTCCGCGAGCTCTCGTCCCGCGTCGAAGGCCGCGAAGAGACCCTCCAGCACGCAGTGCTCGAGCTCGGCCCCGCTCATTCCCTCGCTCGCGCCGGCGAGCGCGCGCAGGTCGAACTTGCCGGGGTCCCGCTTCCTTCTGGCGAGGTGGATGCGCAGGATCTCCTCGCGCACCGCCGCCTGCGGGAGATCGACGAAGAAGATCTCGTCGAAGCGGCCACGACGCAGCAGCTCGGGCGGCAGGCAATCGATGCGGTTGGCGGTGGCGGCCACGAAGACCGGCGCGCGCCGCTCCTGCATCCAGGTGAGCAGCGTGGCGAAGACCCGCTGCGCGGTTCCTCCGTCCTGCTCGCTCCCCCGCCCGCTTCCGCCGCCCAGTCCCTTCTCGATCTCGTCGATCCAGAGCACTGCCGGCGCCACGCCCTCGGCCACCCGAAGCGCATTGCGCATGTTCTCCTCCGAGCTCCCGAGCAAGCCCGAGAACACGCGGCCGAGATCGAGGTGGAGCAGCGGAAGGCGCCAGCTGTTGGCGACCACCCGCGCGGTCAGGCTCTTCCCGCAACCCGGCGCCCCCAGCAGCAGCACGCCCTTCGGCGGCTCGAGACCGAACTCCGGCGCCCCGGGCTGGAAGGCCTTTCCGCGCCGCCGCAGCCAGTCCTTCAGCCGATCCAGTCCGCCCACCTCGGCGAGCGTGGTCTCGGCGGGATGGAACTCCAGGATCCCGGACTTCCGGATCACCTGGCGCTTCTCCGCCAGCACCAGCGCCACGTCCTCGCCGCGCAGCTTCCCGCCGGTGACCGCGGCCTTGGCGAAGGCGTTCTCCGCCTCCGCGAGAGTCAGCCCCTGCGCCGCCCGTACGAAGGCGTCCGCGTCGGCCCGCGTGAGCGACACCGAATGCGGATCCGCTTGCGCGAGCTCCTGGCACAGGGATCGCAACAGTCCCCGCAGCTCCTCGCCATCCGGCAATGGAAGGTCGAGGACCGTCGTGTCCTTCTCGAGCTCCGGCGGGAGCGCGAGCCGCGGCGAGCAGAGGATCAGGCTCTTGTGGGTGTCCTTGAGCTCTCCCGCCAGGTCGCGCAGCCGGCGCACGATCGCCGGGTCCTCCAGGTGCGGGTGGAAATCGCGCAGCAGGAAGAGGCCCGAGGTCCGGAGCTCGCGCACGAAGGCCAGCACGTCGGCGGCCCCGGGGAAGCGCCCCGACCCCTCGGCGCCCTCGTGCGGCGGGAGCTGGCGCAGACCCTCGCTGGAGGTCCAGGTGTAGAAGGGCTTTCCCTGGCGGCGGGCGAGGTCGCAGACCAGCGCCTCGAGCCGCGCCTCCTCGAACGTCACCACGTAGAGCAGCGGGTAGCGGGCGCGCACCAGGAGGTCGACCTGCTCGACGAAGCGCGCGGTGGTGCCGGCGGCCATGCGGGCGTCCCTCCCCGGCCCCGGCGACGGGGCCTCCTGGCTCATCGGCGGGTCGCTGGCGCCGATCAAGCGCTAGCCTCGCCGCCCGGAGGACCCGCCCCATGAAGGGCCAGATCTCGCCCCGCTTCGCCCGGCTCTCCGAGCTGCTGGACCGCCAGCTCGACGACGCTGCACACCTCGGCGTCGCGATCGCGGTCTATCACGAGGGCGAGCCGGTCGTGGACGCCTGGGGCGGGCTCGCCCGGCCCGGGGGGCCCCCCTGGGAACGCGACACCCGCGTCACCGTCTTCTCGACGACCAAGGGCGTCACCGCCACGTGTCTTCACCTCCTCGTGGAGCGCGGGCGGGTGGAGCTCGACGCGCCGGTGGTTCGCTACTGGCCGGGCTTCGCCCGGGCGGGGCACGAGCGGGGCAAGGAGAGCACCACCGTTCGCCAGCTCCTCTCGCACCAGGCGGGGATCCCCCAGACTCCGGATGCGGTGACGCGCCACGAGCAGACCGCGGACTGGGAGTTCATGGCGGGCCAGATGGAGGAGCTGGTGCCGGCCTTCGAGCCCGGCACGGCGAACGCCTACCACGCGTTGAACTTCGGCTGGCTGGTGGGCGAGCTGGTGCGCCGCGTTTCCGGGCGCTCCCTGGGCCGTTTCTTCCGGGAGGAGGTGGCCGAGCCGCTCGGCCTCGACGACGTGCACGTAGGGCTCCCCGAGGCGCTCGAGCCGAGCGTCGCCCCGCTCGAGGCGCCGCCGCCGGGCGACGAGCTCGGCGCGACCGTGCCCGAGGATCTGCGGCAGCCCGACGGTCTGATGGCGCGCACGCTGCTTCGGCCGAAGGGCGACCTGGTGGCGTTCATGAACACGCGACCGGCGCGGGCCGCCGAGCTGCCCGCCTCGGGCGGGATCGCGACGGCGCGAGGGCTGGCGCGGCTGTACGCCTGCCTCGCAGCCGGCGGCACACTCGACGGCGTTCGCCTGCTGTCACCGGGAACGATCGCCGCTGCCGCTCGCTCGCAGACGCCGCCCGGCCGACGCGACCTGGTGATCGGCATGCCCGTGGACTGGGCCAGCGGCTACATGCGCGGCGGGCCTCTCTCGGCCTGCGGGCCGAACCCGAACGCCTTCGGGCACGCCGGCTACGGCGGATCCGTCGCCTTCGCCGATCCGGACTTGCGGCTGGGCTTCGCCATCGTGCTCAACCGCATGGCCAACGAGCTCCGCGCCGGCCTCCGGGTGCTGCAGGCGGTGAAGGCCGTCTACGACACCCTGGCCTAGCCGCGGTCCCGCCCGATCGTGGATGCCTTCGGCCCCTGGAACGCCGTGCTGCTGCTCGCGGGCGGCCTGGTGGCGGGCGTGGTCAACACGCTGGCCGGCGGCGGATCGCTCCTCACCGTGCCCTTGCTGGTACTGGTGGGCCTCCCCGGAACCCTGGCGAACGGCACCAACCGGATCGCGGTGCTGCTGGGGAACGCCGCGGCGATCTGGAGCTTCCGCCGCTCCGGTGTGTCGGGGGCCGGCGAGGCGGTTCCGGTCCTGCTGCCCGTGGTGGCCGGCTCGCTCGTCGGCGCCCTCGCGATCTCGCGCGTGGACGACGCCACCTTCCAGCGCGTCTTCGGCGTGGTGATGCTGCTCCTGCTCTGGCCCACTCTGCACGGCTCGATCGCACGCAGCGTCCGGCCGGCACGTTCCTGGCCGCGCCTGCTCTCGAGCGCGGTCTTCCTGGCGATCGGCCTCTATGGCGGAGCGATCCAGGCCGGTGTCGGGCTCCTCCTGGTGGTGGCGCTCTCCCAGGCCGGAAGCGACCTGGTGCGTGCCAGCCGCATCAAGGTGGTGGTGGTGGGCTGCTTGACGGCGGCGGCCGTGCCCGTCTTCCTGGCGGCGGGTCAGGTCGCGTGGATGCCGGCCGCCCTGCTGGCCACGGGGCAGTCCCTGGGCGGCGCGCTCGGCGCGCGGCTCGCGGTGCGAGGCGGCGAGCGCCTGATCCGGCCGGCCCTGGCGCTGGCGGTGGTGGTGCTGGCCGGCCGCATGCTCGGCCTGTACTAGGCGCACCGGCGGCTGCGCCGCCTGGCCGCGCGCTTCGCTTGCATCCGGCTCCGCGACGAGCTCAGAACGTCGGCGGAGGGACGAAGCCACCGACCCGCTCTGCGAGCCGGGCGGCGAACTCGAGACAGCTCCGGTCCTCGAGATACGGGCCGACGACCTGGATCCCGACCGGGAGGCCCCCGCGCACGGTTCCGACCGGAGCGGCCGTGACGGGGAGGAGCGCCAGCGTCGGCAGCGCGATCCAGCGGAAGAGCTCGAGATACGAGCACTGGACTCCGTCGATCTCGATCCGCCGACCGAGCATCGGCTCGCTGGGGTCGTGCGGGATCGCCGCCACCGGATTCACGGGCATCAGCAGCAGGTCGAACTCCTGAAAGAAGTCCGCCATCCGCGCGCGTACGTGCTGGCGCGCCTCGTTGGCGGAGAGCCACTCGCGATGCCGCACGGTGCCAGCGCGCGCCGCGCGCACGAGAGCCTCGGGTGCGCCGGCCGGAGGGGACTCGGCGACGCGCGCCAGGGTCTCGAACGCCTCGCTCGGGACGCCGGCGAAGATCACGGAGAAGAGGAGGCAGAGGTACTTCTCCTCCACCCGAGCTAGCGAGACCGCGGGGCGCGCGCTCTGGTCCACCGCCACCCCGGCCGCACGCAGCGCGTCCACCGCCTGCTGCAGGCAGTTACGCACCTCGCTGTCGACCGGGCCCGAGGGATCGTCGAGCCACGCCGCCACCCGCCAATCGCGCAGGCGCCCCCGCCGCGGCGGGGGCAACGCGAGCTTCCAGCCGGTGGCGTCGTCGGGAAGCGGTCCCGCCAGGAGCTCGAGGGCCCGCGCGAGATCCTCCGGCTTGCGAGCCATCGGCCCGACCACCGCGAGGTCGGGCTCGGCGAGCGTGCCGGGGGGGCCGGGGATGTGGCCGCGGGTCGGCACCACGCCGTGAGTCGGCTTGTGACCGTACACGCCGCACCAGTGGCAGGGCGTGCGGATCGATCCTCCGATGTCGCTTCCGACCTCGAGCGGTGTCAAGCCGGCGGCCAGCGCGGCGGCCGCCCCGCCGGAGGAGCCGCCCGGCGTGCGTGCGGCGTCCCAGGGATTGCGCGTCACGCCGAAGATCGCGTTGTAGCTCTGCGCGTCGCCCGCGAGCAGCGGGACGTTGGTCTTGCCGAGGATGATCGCCCCGGCGGCCCGCAGGCGCGCCACCGCCGCCGCATCGACGGCCGGAACGTGTCCGGCGAGCGGCGGGTAGCCAGCGGTGGTTCGCAGGCCCGCGGTCTCGAGGGTGTCCTTGATGGTGATGGCGACGCCGTGGAGCGATCCGCGCCGCTCGCCGCGGGCGAGCTCGGCGTCGGCCCGCGCCGCCTCCGCCCGTGCGCGCTCGACGTCGCGCGTCACCACGGCGTTCAGTCGGGGATCGACGCGTTCGATTCGCGCGAGCTGATGCTCCAGGAGCTCCCGGCTCGAGAGCTTCCCGCGTGCGATCGCTTCGCCCAGCTCGAAGGCACCGGCCCAGCTCGGATCGAGGTCCATCGCATCCTCCCCGCTGCACTCGCGCGGTCACGACATGCTGAGGCCGCCGCTCACCGAGAGCGTCTGCCCCGTCACGAATCCCGCCTCGTCCGAGGCCAGGAAGGCCACGGCGGGCGCCACGTCATCGGGTCGGCCGAGGCGCCCCATCGGGATGGCGCGCGCCAGGCCGGCCACGATCTTTGCGCCCCGCTCGTCCGCCTCGCCCATGCCGCGCAGCAGCGGCGTGTCGGTCGGCCCCGGACAGACGCTGTTCGAGGTCACGCCGCGGGACGCGCCCTCGCGCGCCACGGCCTTGGCGAAGGCGATCAGCCCTCCCTTGGCCGCGGAGTACACGACCTCCAGGGACGAGCCCACGCGCCCCGCGTCGGAGGCGATCTGGATCAGGCGGCCGAATCCCCGCGCCAGCATTCCCGGCAGCACCGCGCGCGTGACGCGGATCGGACCCGCGAGATTGATCTCCAGCACCTTCGTCCGGAAGGCCTCGTCGGTCTCGACGAACGGGCGCATCTCGTCCCAGCCGGCGCAGCCCACCAGGATCTCCACCGGGCCCAACACGCCCTCCACCTCGGCGACGGCAGCCGACACCGAATCCGGTCGCGTGACGTCGAGCGCGACGCCGATCCCACCGAGCGGCGCCGCCACGGCGGCGGCCGCCTCGCGCCGCAGGTCGGCCACCGCCACCCGTGCCCCGCCGTCGGCCAGCGCCCTCACGATGGCGGACCCGATCGCGCCGGCGCCGCCGGTCACGAGGGCGACACGGCCCGGGATCATCGGAAGCGCCCGAAGTCGGGCGCGCGCTTCTGGCCGAAGGCGTCCACGCCCTCGCGCGCCTCGGGAGAGTTCACGAAGAGCTCGAGCGCGTCGAAGGCGACGCTCCCGATGCCGGCCACCGCCTCGCTGTCGGCGTTGAAGCTGTGCTTGAGCACCTTGAGCGCGGTGGGACTCTTGGCCAACATCTCGTCGGCCCAGGCGCGTACCGTGGTCCGGAGCTCGGAGAGCGGCACCACCTGGTTCACCAGGCCCCAGCGCTCCATGGTGGCGGCGTCGTACTGCCGGCAGCAGTACCAGATCTCTCGCGCGCGCTTCTCGCCCACGATCCGCGAGAGGTAGGCCGAGCCGAATCCCGCGTCGAAGGAGCCGACCTTCGGCCCGACCTGTCCGAAGCGCGCGTGCTCCGCGGCGATCGTGATGTCGCAGACCACGTGCAGCACGTGGCCGCCGCCCACCGCGACGCCGTTCACGGCGGCGATCACCGGCTTCGGAACGTCCCGGATCACCCGGTGCAGCGTCTCGATCTCGAACAGGCCGTGCTCCGTGGGACCGTAGTCGCCGGTCTCGCTGCGCTGCTTCTGGTCGCCTCCCGAGCAGAAGGCCTTGTCGCCGGCGCCGGTCAGCGCGATCACCCCCACCGCACGATCCGCCCAGGCCGTCTTGAAGCAGTGGATGAGCTCGTCCACGGTGCGGCCGCGGAACGCGTTGTAGCGCTCGGGGCGATCGATGGTGATCCAGGCGAGCCCGCGCTCCACCTCGTACCGCACGTCGGTCATTTCCTCACGTCGCATCGAAGCTCCTTCTCCGGGCTGGAGCTCCGAGCTTAGCCCGCGCCGCGCCGGTCCGAGTGCATCCGTGCTCGACGCAGCGTCGGGCGGCCGTGTAGGATTCGTCCGTCGGGAGGACGCAGGCATGGCCCAGGCCACGCACTTCCTGGTGGTGCACGGCTATCTCGTGCTCTTCCTCTGCGTGCTCGTCGACCAGGCCGGCCTCCCGCTTCCCTCGCCGCCCCTTCTCCTGGCCGCCGGGGCCCTCGCCGGGACCGGCCAGCTCTCGTTCCCGCTGGCACTCGGGGTGGTGTTCGTCGCCTCCGTTCCGGGCGACCTGGCCTGGTACCAGGTGGGCCGCCGCCGCGGCGCGCGGGTGCTCCAGCTCCTCTGCCGCATCTCCCTCGAGCCCGACTCCTGCGTGCGCAACACCGAGGAACTCTTCGCCCGGCATGGCGCGCGCTCGCTCCTGGTGGCGAAGCTCCTTCCCGCCTACTCGACGATGGCGCCGGCCCTGGCCGGGATCTTCCGCATGCGGCCGCTGCGCTTCGCGCTCTGGGACGCGGCGGGGACCCTGCTCTGGGGCGCGACCTGGCTGCTGCTCGGCCTGGCCTTCCACGAGCAGCTCGACGCGGCCTGGGGCCGCGCCTCGCACTTCGGCGGCCGGGTCGGTCTCGTCCTGGCCGGAGCCCTGGTGGCGTGGCTCGGCTGGAAGTACGTGCAGCGACAGCGCTTCCTGCGCACGCTGCGGATCGCCCGCATCACGCCCGAGGAGCTCAAGGCGCGGCTCGACGGCGGCCAGGCCATCGATCTCGTGGACGTGCGCCACTCGCTCGACTTCGAGGCGGAGCCCGAGAGCATCCCGGGCGCGCGACACATCTCCGTGGAGGAGTTCGACGCCCACTGGCCCGAGATCTCCGGGGAGCGCGAGGTCGTGCTCTTCTGCACTTGACCCAACGAGGCCTCGAGCGCCCGGGTGGCGCTCCAGCTGCGGCGGCGCGGGATCACGCGCGTGAGGCCGCTCGCCGGCGGGCTCGCCGCCTGGCGCGAGCGCGGCTATCCGGTGGCGCCGGTCTCCCGCAGATCGCCGGCACCGACACCGGAGGCCCCGCCGGCGCCGCCACCACATCCCCGACCGGCCCGCCGAAGCCCTTGACGGCGAGGGCCTCGGCGCGCGAGAAGTCCCGGATGGCCGCGAGCTACGAGATCCAGGGGCGGAGGGTGACGCTCCCGGTGGAGGTGCGCGACGCCTCGAGCGCCAACGCGACCTTCCTGGTCGACGCGGCGGCGGCGCGTTCGCTGCTGCGGATCCCGGGGCTCGAGCCGGCCGAGCCCTGGCCCGGGCGGGCGCTGGCGACGCTGGCCGCCATCGACTACCGCGACAACGACCTCGGCCGCTACCACGAGGTGTCGATCGCACTCTTCGTGCGCGAGCAGTCCGCGCCGCGGATCGGCCGGGCGCGGCTGGCGCTCGACCTGCTGCGGGGTCGCGTGGGCACGGCCATCCTGCACCTCCCCGTGGATCAGCCCTTCACCTGCGAGGCGGGCCGCACGATCTGGGGCTTCCCGAAGACGCTGCAGCGGATCGACTGGGAGGAGCTCCCCGGCCGACTGCGCTGCAGGCTGGTGATGGACGGCCGCCACGTCCTCACCCTGGAGCTCCCGCGCGGGGGCCGGCGCCGGATGCCGGAGCAGCCGCTCGTCACCTACACCGAGATCGCCGGCGTGCCGCACCGCACGCGCTTCACCACGGCGGCCGAGGGCGTAGGATTCCGGCCCGGCGGGGCCACGCTCTCGCTGGGCGACCACGCCATCGCCGACGCGCTGCGGCGACTCGGGCTCCCGCGCCGCGCGCTCGCCAGCGTGTGGATGGAGCACATGCGCGGCCGCTTCGAGGCGCCCGAGAAGATTTGAGGCAAGCGAAGCGCGCAGCGAGGCGAAGCCGAGCGGAGGCGCAGCCCGGCGGCGTAGCCGCCGGTGCGCCAAGGCCGGAAGCGCGCAGCGAGGCGAAGCCGAGCGGAGGCGCAGCCCGGCAGCGTAGCCGCCGGTGCGGCGGAGACCGGTGCGCGCCGCCGCTGCGACGTTGCTAGCGTCCCCGGCATCGAAGCGGACGAGGAGGAGGCATGATCGACCTCTATTACTGGCCCACGCCCAACGGCTGGAAGATCAGCATCGCGCTCGAGGAGATGGGGCTCCCCTACCGGGTGGTCCCCGTCAACATCGGGCGCGGCGAGCAGTTCAAGCCCGAGTTCCTCGCCATCAGCCCCAACAACCGGATGCCGGCGATCGTGGACCACGATCCCGCCGGCGGCGGGGCGCCGGTCTCCGTCTTCGAGTCCGGCGCCATCCTGGTCTACCTGGCGGAGAAGACCGGCCGCTTCCTGCCCAAGGACCTGCGCGGGCGCTTCGAGGCCCTGCAGTGGCTGTTCTGGCAGATGGGCGGGCTCGGTCCGATGCTCGGCCAGGCCCACCACTTCCGGCAGTACGCTCCGGAGAAGATCCAGTACGCGATCGAGCGCTACACCAACGAAGCCAACCGTCTCTACGGCGTCCTGGACAGGCGGCTGGCCGACCGCGAGTTCGTGGCGGGCGAGTACTCGATCGCCGACATGGCTTCCTGGCCGTGGATCGTGCCGCACGAGCGGCAGGGCCAGAACCTCGACGACTTCCCTCACCTCAAGCGCTGGTACGACACGATGAAGGCGCGGCCGGCGGTTCAGAAGGGCTTCTCGCTGATGCGCGACGAGGTGCGCGCGAGCGGCCCCGACGAGCAGGCGCGCAAGATCCTGTTCGGCCAGAAGGCGAGAGCCTGAGCCCGACCTCGGGGCTAGTGCTTGCCCGGCTCCAGCGGCACGTGGCCGCGCTTCACCAGGATGTAGGCCTCGAGCGCCTTCATCCGCGGGTCGTCGTCGGCCAGCACCTTGCCCTCGAGCGGGTTCTCGATGCACCAGTTCACCATGTCGCGCAGCAGGGCCACCTTCTTGAGCTGGGTCTGGAACTTCGGATAGGTCTCCGGGTGGGTGTTCGCGGCGTCGGGATGGCACATGGCGCAGGCGATGCCGTTGGTGCCGAGCTCGTCGCTGTGGAACAGGCGGTCGCCCTCGGCCACCACCTTGTCGAGCTCGGCCTTCCAGATCTGTCGGTCGCGGTCGGTGTGGATCACCTTTCCGTGTACCAGCTCCACCGGGAGCGGCCCGCCCGGCACATAGTCGACGTACGGCAGCCCGTTCACGCTCAGCGTGATCCGCTCCTGGGTCGAGATCCGCGCCACCACCTCCTCGTTGCAGAAACGCATCAGGTCGCCGAGCAGCGAGGCCACCTGCTGCGCCTTCCGCGGCGGAAGCTTCTCGTCCGGGCGGACGCCCTCCACCACCACGGACTTGCGACGGTCGCAGGCCCAGACCGTGCGGGAGGCGTAGCCGTCGACCGCGCCCCGCTCCGCGCGCTCGGCGAGCGGCGCGCCGCCGGGCGTTCCGGCGGAATGCGACAGGGCGGAGGACAGCAAGGCCGCGGCGCTGACGAGCGCGGCCACACCGATGCTTCGAAGCGGGGTCATCGAGTCCTCCTTCCCGGCGCTGCTAGTAGGACGGCCCGCCGCCCTTGATGCCCTTCAGCACGTCGGCGTAGGCGACGATGCGCGGGTTGCGATCCCACAGGTTGTAGTGCTTGTCGACGCCGCCCTTCGCCAGCACGTCGACGGTGCCGTCTCCGCAGGCATCGAACTGGTCGAACGGGTCGGCGCGCTCCATCTGCAACGTCAGCTTGGGCAGGCCCGTCGGGGCGTACGGCCAGGGCCACGCCGTGGAGAGCATGCCGTGGAACGCGATGTTCCGGATCCGATTGGTGAGGAGCTGGTGCGTGTGCCCGTGGATCACGGTCACGTTCTTGAAGGGGAAGAGCAGCGCCTGCACCTTCTCCGCGTCGTCGGTCCAGAAGTTCCACGGCCGATAGTACTTGTAGAGCGGGGAATGGGAGAAGACGATCAGCGGCGTCGTCTTCGGCACCTTGGCCAGGTCCTTGGCCAGCCAGTCGCGCTGCTCCTCGCCGACCTCGAAGCGGCTCTGCCGACCGTCGTCCAGTCCCGCCACGATGTTCATGCGCTGCTCCGGCGTGAAGCCGTTGGCGGTCCAGAAGTCCTTCTCCACCACGCTGTTCAACACGACGAAGTGGACACCCTTGTGATCGAAGGAATAGCGATCGGGACCGAACATCTCGCGCCACTTCTCGCCGAGATCGAAGTACCAGTCGTGCTCGCCGACCATCATCTTGAGCGGGGCCTTCAGGTCCTTCAGGATCTGCCGCCCGAAGTCGAGCTCGTCGGGCCGCCCGAGCTGCGCCAGGTCTCCGCCGAACAGCACGAAGTCCGGCTGCGGATCGAGCGCGTTCACGTCCGCCACCGCCTTCGCCGCCGCCTTGGCGAAGCGGTGGGTCATGCCGCGGGCGTAGAGGTGGCTGTCGGACACGTAGGCGAAGCTGAAGGCCACGGCCGGAGCGGCTTCCGGCGTGGTGGCGGCGGAGGCCACCTCGACCAGCTGGAAGGCGTGCGGCTGGATCACGCCCGCGGCCGCGGCGAGCGCGGCGAAGCGCGCGGTCACCTTCAGAAAGTGCCGGCGATCGCAGCTCATGAGCGAGCGGATCAGGTTCTCCGACTCGGGGGATCGCTCTCGCAGCTCCCGCTCGAGCTCCTTCGGCGTGAGGTGGGTTCCCATCGAGACCTCCCTATCGTGCCGGCACGAAGGCGCCGAGCGCCTCGAACCGCTCCAGGTGATCGCCGGTGAACGCCTTCATCAGCTCGACCAGATCCGCCTTCTCCTGCGCGGTGAGACCCAACGGACGGATGCCGCCGTCGAGCCACGGATTCGGGCTCCCGCCCCGATCGTAGAACTCGACCACCTCCGCCAGGGTCTTCTCGCTGCCGTCGTGCATGTAGGGCGCGGTGAGCGCGACGTTGCGGAGCTGAGGCGTCTTGAAGGCCCCGATGTCCTTGCGCTCTCGCGTCACCAGGAAGCGCCCGAGCTGGTTCAGGCCCTCGGCGTGGGCGAGGTTCGTCAGCTTCTCGGGATTGCGCTCGACCTGCGCCGCGAGCTGGCCGAAGTTCACGTCCTTCGCCGCCACGCCGATGTTGTGATACTGCTCGTCGGTGAAGAGCGGGAAGGCGCCCACGTAGCCGTGGCAGGTGTTGCAGCGCGCCTTGCCGTTGAAGAGCTCCCAGCCGCGCTTCTGGGAGTCCGAGAGCGCCTTCGGATCACCGGCGACGAAGCGGTCGATCGGCGCCTCCACGTCGAGCAGCGTCCGCTCGAAGCTCGCGATCGCCTGCACCACGCGCTGGATGGTGATCTTCGAGTCCCCGAACGCCTTGGCGAAGAGCGGTGGATACTCGGCGATCCCGCGCAGCTTGGTCTCGATCGCCGCGTGGTTCGGCATCGCCATCTCGACGGGGTTCACCAGGGGCCCGAGCGCCTGGGCCTCCAGGGTGGCGGCGCGTCCGTCCCAGAACTGCTCGCGGAGGAAGGCGGCGTTCAGCACGGTGGGCGCGTTGCGTACCCCCTTCGCACCCTTCACACCGATCGAGACCGGCTCGTTCTCCGCGAAGCCGTGTCGCGGATCGTGACACGTCGCGCAGGCGACGTGATCGTCGAGCGAGAGCCGGCCGTCGAAGTAGAGCTTCTTTCCGAGCTCCACCTTGGCGGGCGTCACGGGGTTGTCGGACGGGATCTCCGGCGGCAGGACGCCCGCCGGAAGCTTCGGCAGCGCATCCGCGGCAGCCGCTGGTGTCGCCGGGGCGACAAGGATCGAGAGCGCCGCCAGCAGGGCCCAGCGCAGGTTGCGCGGCGGGAAGCGGCCCACCATCGTCCCCCCCGAGGCGCGCGGCCGAGGTGCGCGCCGGCCGAGATAACAATTATTGTTGTCTAGTCCGGCACGTCGGCGCTGTCAACTGATTTCGATGGTGCGCTCTAGATCTCGTCGCGGCAGTGCAGGCAGCGTCCCTCGATCAGGACGCGTATGTCCTCGACCACGAAGCCCTCGGGAAGCACGGCGCGCCCGCGGATCGGACCGTCGGCGCTCGGCGCGACGTCGAAGAGCCGGCCGCAGACCCGACACTCGGCATGGTAGTGACGCTCGCGCTCGACCTCGTAGCGCGTCGTGGCGCCGCCATGGGAGACGCGCGTCACGAGGCCGGCGTCCACCAGGGCGTCGAGGATCTCGTAGACCGTCTTCTGGCTCAAGCTCGCGTGGGAGCGCAGGAGCTTGCGATGGATCTCCGGAGCCGTGGGATGTCCCTGAGCCGACTGCAACAGCCGGAGCACTGCGACACGTTGGCGCGTCGCGCGCAGGCCGTGGCGGGCCAGCTCCTGGGTCGGGTCTCCCGAGGGGGGGCGGCGTGTCATCGCGCCCCAGCGTAGCGAGCCGACATCCGGGCCTCGACCTGGCCCTCCGGCGCCGCCGCTGCAGGCCGGGCGCGCGCCGCCGCGGGGGGTGCCGCCGCCGCGACGACGCGCGCGAGTGCTACGTCCGGGAGCGCAGCACCTCGGCCATCACCACGGCCACCACGCGATCGCAGCGGGCGGCGCCGAAGGGGAAGAGCTCGGAGAGCGCGGCGCCCGCGCGGGCCTCGAGCCGGCGCCGCAGCAGCGAGCGTGCGCGGTGGAGACGCGTCTTCACCGCTCCCTCGGCGAGGCCGAGGCAGAGCGCCGTCTCCGCGGTGTCGAGGCCTTCCACCTCACGCAGCACGAGCACGCTGCGGTAGGCCGCGGGCAGCTCGTCGATCGCGGCTTCGAGCACCTGGGCGATCTCACGGCCGAGCGTGCGCTCCTCCGGCCCGGGCGCGGGCTCGACCTCGTCCGCGACGTCCGCATCGCTCGGACGCAGCCAGGGCGGTCGCGCACGGACGCGCGAGAGCGCGGCGTTGACGGTGATCCGCAGCAGCCAGGTCGAGAAGCGCGAGCGCTCCTCGAATGCCCCCAGGTGACGATACGCGGCCAGCCACGCCTGCTGCACGACGTCCTCCGCCTCGCCGTCGTCGCGCAGGATCGCGCGCGCGGCGCGGTAGGCCCGCTGGTTGTGCCGGCGCATCAGCAGCTCGAAGAGCGATGCCTCGCCCGCGCGCACGCGGCGCACGACCTCCGCGTCGGAGGGCTCGGTGGCCGGGGGGGCGGCGGACGCGACCGCGGCCGCGAGGCGGATCCGGGGCACGGCTCGACCTCCTGCTTGCTAGAGACGCGCCAGCCCCCCATCCGGTTACATCTCCTCCCCGGGGGCACCGGCCTCGGACGGTTCCGCGCGGATGCGGTATCCAGAGGGCCGTGGAGACGAGCCTCCGGAGCCCCCAGAACCGCGACGTCCCGGCGGCGCGGCCCGGCGAGTTCGCGCCGCTGCGCATCGGGCCCCTGCCGGTCTCGCCGCCGGTGGTGCTGGCTCCGATGGCCGGCGTCACGAACGCGCCCTTCCGCTCCCTCTGCCGCCGCTTCGGTGCCGGCCTCTATGTCAGCGAGATGATCACGGCCCGCGCCCTGCTGGAGGGCCATGCCCGGACCCTCAAGCTCGCGGGCTTCGACCCCGACGAATCACCCCGGAGTCTCCAGCTCTACGGCGTCGATCCCCGCAGCATCGGAGAGGCGGTGGCCTGGCTGGTGGGCGCGGGACGCATCGACCACCTGGACCTGAACTTCGGCTGCCCGGTGCCCAAGGTGACGCGGCGCGGAGGCGGCGCGGCGATCCCGCTCAAGGCCGGCCTCCTGCGCGCCATCGTGCGCCAGGCGGTGCGACGGGCGGGGTCGGTCCCGGTGACGATGAAGTTCCGGATCGGGATCGACGAGCGGCTGCACACCTTCCTCGATGCCGGACGCATCGCCGAGGACGAAGGTTGCGCGGCGGTGGCGCTCCACGCCCGCACCGCGGCGCAGCTCTACGACGGCGAGGCGCGCTGGGAGGCGATCGGCGAGCTGAAGCAGGCGGTGCGGACGATCCCCGTGCTCGGGAATGGCGACGTCTGGGAGGCCTTCGACGCACTGCGCATGATGCGCTCCACCGGCTGCGACGGCGTGGTGGTGGGGCGGGGCTGCCTGGGCCGGCCGTGGCTCTTCCGCGACCTGGCCGACGTCTTCGCCGGGCGCGAGCCGTCGGGTCCTCCGACGTTTCATGGTGTTGGAGAGGTGATGGTCGAGCACGCCGAGCTGCTGGCGAAGTGGCTGGAGGAGCCCCAGGCGATGCGCATGTTCCGCAAGCACGCCGCCTGGTACACGAAGGGGTTTCCCCACAGCGCCCGGCTGCGCGACAGGCTGGTCACGCTGGAGTCGCTGCAGGAGCTGCGGGAGATCTGCGCGAGCTTCGATCCGGCGCTGGCCTTCCCGGCCGCGGCCCTGCGCGTGCCCCGCGGCAAGCGCGGCGGCGTGCAGCGCGTGGCGCTCCCGCCGGGCTACCTGCAGGACCGTGACGACCCGACACCGCCCTGCGACGAAGCCGAGGCCTCGATCTCGGGCGGATAGTGCAAGCCGTCGGACGCCGCAGGCGTCCCGACGGCGCGCAGCCAGCAAGCGAAGCGCGCAGCGAGGCGAAGCCGAGCGGAGGGCGCAGCCCGGCGGCGCAGCCGCCGGCGCGCCAAGGCCGGAAGCGCGCAGCGAGGCGAAGCCGAGCGGAGGGCGCAGCCCGGCGGCGCAGCGTGGCGATCCGGCGCCGGCCTCGAGCGGGCGGTAGACTGCGCGGGCGAGGCCGATCCGCCCGGCATGCGGCTCGAGACGAAGCCGGCGCAGCGCTCCCAGCAGGAGCGCGTCCTCGCCGAGGGAGGGGCGGATGCCCGAGCTGCTGGTCGAGAAGAAGGATCACGTCGCCACGCTGGCGCTCAATCGCCCCGAGCGCATGAACGCGATCACGCAGGAGATGCTGCGCCTGCTCGGCGACGCCTTGCTCGACGCCGAGCGGGATCCGGACGTGCGCGTGATCGTGCTGACGGGAGCGGGCCGCGGCTTCTGCAGCGGGCTCGATCTCAAGGAGGCGGCGGCCGGGCGCGGGATCGGCGGCGAGGGCGTGCTCTCGGCGGCCGGTGGCGCGACCCACATCGGCACCCGCGAGATCCCGACCGTGACGCTGCACCAGCTCGACACGCCGGTGATCTGCGCGCTCAACGGACCTGCGGCAGGGTACGGGCTCGACCTGGCGCTCGGCTGCGACCTCCGGCTGATGTCCGATCGTGCCAGGCTGATCCCGGGCTTCGCTCGGCGGGGCATCGTGCCCGAGAGCGGCGGCACCTGGTACCTGCCCCGTCTGGTGGGCTGGGCTCGCGCTTGCGAGATCGGCTTCCTGGCGGAGGACATCGCACCCGACCGCGCCCTCGAGCTCGGCCTGGTGAACCGGGTGGTGCCGCACGACGCGCTCGCGGGCGAGGCGCAGGCCTGGGCGCAGAGGATCGCGTCCCAGGCCCCGCTCGCGATCAAGGCCATGAAGCGGCTCTACCGCCACGGTCTCTCCGAGGACTTCGAATCCCACACCCATCACGTCCTGATGCAGCTCCTGCTGCTCTTCCGCTCCAAGGACTTCGCCGAGGGCGTCGCCTCCTTCATCGAGCGGCGCCCGCCTCGCTTCGAAGGGCGCTGATCGGGCCGACGCGGCGGCGGGCGGAGGCCTCCCCTGCGCCGGCTCGCACCGTCCCTTCGTCGGCCGCGGGCATGACGCGGCTGGAGACCCCCCACGGGCAGGCATCCGCCCTCGCCGGCCTCTCGCCGCCCCCCCCGGCGCGGGTTCGGCTTGACCCCGCTGCGCGGGGCGCGCAGGCTGGTTCGTTCAATTCCACCCGCGCCGGAGGTCGCCATGCCGTCGCTGCGCTCCCCCTGGATCCTCGCTTCGCTCCTCGCCCTCCTCGTCGCCGCCTCGCCCGCGCTGGCGACGGGCACCGCAACCAGCGACCTCTACCCCACCGACTCGTGTGTCGCCCGGAAGCTCGCGGCGGCGGCGGACGCCTGCCGCGCGGACCTCGGCGCCTACGCCCTCGACGCCTTGCACGCGAACGCGTCGACCCTGGCCGGGCGGCTCGATCGAGCAGGGACCGCGCTTGCCCAGGCCTTCTCCGACGCCGACGCCGCCGCGACGACGGCGGGCGTCGATTGCAGCCAGACCACCCTCTCCGGCGACGCCATGGCACAGAAGATCCGGGG
Organism: Myxococcota bacterium; assembly: GCA_033853555.1. GTDB lineage: Bacteria > Myxococcota_A > UBA9160 > UBA9160 > UBA9160 > JAWOLJ01. The sequence continues at coordinate 27,525 of JAWOLJ010000080.1, read as the reverse complement.
CGGAGCGGCGGCGCTGGCCAGCACGGTGGAGGGCGCCCTCGACCTGACGCGGCCGCAGAACCGGGTCGCGGCGTTCTTCCGGCTGGAGGCCACGGCCTTTGGCTGCGCCGGGCTGGTCGCGGCCGAGAGCACCCACCTGGAGCAGCGCAGCACCGACCGGAGCCGCTCGCTCCTCGAGCAGGACCGCGACCGTGCGCTGGCGCTCTTCCGCGCGATCTTCGGGTTCTTCCACTGGCCGCCGAGGAGCCCGGCGCCCGATCCCTCCGCGGCGCAGCAGCAGCTCGTGGCCTTCGCGGGAGACATCGTGCTAGGCGCCATCGTCTCGCCCGACGTCTCCAGCGATTGGACGATGGTGACGCCCGACGCGCAGGTGCCCTACCTGGGAACGGTCCTCGAGCCGATCTGCTCCCGGGGAACACCCTGGGTCTACTTCGTGAAGCGCGGCACCACGAACAAGCTCCTGGTCTACTACCAGGGCGGCGGGGCGTGCTGGGACTATGCCACCTGCGCTGCGCTTCCCGTCTACAAGACGACGGCCGGCGCGTCGGACAATCCGGCGAGCGCGCAAACCGGCTTCGCGAACCTCGACAACCCGGCCAATCCCTTCCGCGACTGGAACATGGTGTTCGTGCCCTACTGCACGGGCGACGTGCACTGGGGCGACGCGGTGGTGGAGTACGTGAATCCCGTCAATCCCAACCTCACGGCGACGATCCACCATGCGGGACGCGTCAACGCCTCGGTGGCGGAGAAGTGGGCGCGCGAGCACTTCGTGGATCCGGACGAGGTCTTCGTGACCGGATCGAGCGCGGGCGCCTACGGTGCGCTCCTGAACTCGATCTATCTGCAGGAGAAGGTCTACCCCTCGTCGCCCTTCGCCGTGCTGGGGGACGCCGGGAACGGAGTCATCACGCAGGACTTCCTGCAGAACGACATCGCGAACTGGGGGGTGACCCAGACGCTTCCGTCCTGGATCCCCGAGCTCGCGAAGCCGCTGAGCCAGCTCGATCCGGCTCAGCTCTGGTCGGCGCCGGCGCTCTTCTACCCGACGAACCGCTTCGCGACCTACACCACCGCCTACGATGGTGGAACCGGCGGGCAGACCGGCTTCTACCAGATCATGCAGAACCCGACCAACATCTTCGCGTGGCTGAACTGGTGGGAGTCCACCTGCGCCTGGCACGAGAAGATGATCGACCAGACGCTCGCGGCCGCCGCCAGCGCCCCGAACTACCGCTACTACGTCGGCACCGGCTCGCGCCACACCATGTGGGGAAGCGACAAGGTCTACACCGACACCACGGGCGGCGTTCCCCTGCTGGTGGACTGGGTGACGGCGATGCGCGACGGGACGCCCGCGTGGACCGACGTGGAATGCCAGGACTGCGGCGTGCTGCTCCCGGGCGACCCGAAGCCGAACCCGATCCAGCCGCCCTTCGTGGACGACGGCGCGAACGGCCGCATCGAGTGCAGCGGGACGCCCTAGGGGCCGGCCGCCGGGTCCGTCGCGCCGCCGCTAGCCGCGGAGATCGGTGTCGGTCTCCAGCGCCCGCTGCACCACCGGCGAGAGCTCGCCGGCCGTGGCGACCCAGAGCTGGTGCACCGCGCGGGTGGCGCCCACGTGGAGGAGCCGGCGCGCGGCAGGCGCGTCGGGATAGGCCGCGGGATCCACGTCCACCAGGATCACGTAGTCGAACTCCAGGCCCTTGGCCTGCGCCACCTCGGTCACCTCGATACCGGGCGCGAAGAGGAAGTCCTGGTGCTCCACGCGACGCACGCGCGGCACCTCGGCCGCCGCGAGCCCCCGATGGTGGAGGGCGCTCGAGGCGGGCGACGGCGTCAGCACCGCCACCGACGCCAGCGGCTCGGCGCGCTGGAGCTCGCGCAGGGCGTCGGCGAGGAAGGCGACGCAGGCCCCCGGGTCGCCGAAGCGGAAGCACTCCACCGGCGGACCCGAGCGGGTGGCGAGCGGCAGGTCGGCGTCCTCCCGGAGCGGGCCGAGCAGCCCGAAGGCGAAACGCACGATCTCGCGCGACGAGCGGTAGCTCACCCGCAGCGTCTCCACCGACGTCTCCTCCAGACCCAGGCGCTTCAGGGTCTCGCCCCAGGACGCGAAGCCGCTCCCGCCGGCGAGCTGCTGCTGCCCGTCCCCCGCCAGCGTCAGGCTGCGTCGCTCGTCCAGGCAGTCCACCAGCACCCGCACCTCCACCGGCGAGAGGTCCTGGAGCTCGTCGATCGCGAGGTGCCGGTACCGGAGCGGGCGCCCACCGAGACCGGGCAGCGGCCCCACCCGCAGCTGGTACGCGCGCAGCAGCAGAGCATCGTCCTCCGGATCCAACGCGGCCGGGCTCTCGGCGTCGCCCTCCAGCCAGGCCACCAGCTCCTCGAACCGCGCCCGACACCAATCCGTAACACTTCGCAGCTCGCCAGGATGGAAGGCCTCGGGCTCCGTGCGCGCGAGGGGTCCTTCGAGCAGCGACGAGTTGCAGAGCACGCTGGCCCAGTCGTCGAGGGCTTGTGCCGCGCGGGACGGGCCCGGTACCCGTGCCGCCTGCTCCTCCAGCGCGAGCAGCAGCGCCGGGTGCAGCTTCAGGCGCTGGACCGCGGCCGGGGCGTCCGCGCGGACGTCGCGCGGGAGGCGGGGGAAGCTGCGGCGGCGCAGCTCGGAGGCCCAGTCGTGGAAGGTGGTGACGCCGACCGAGCGCACCCCCAGCGCCGGCAGGACGTGAGCGACGTAATGCCGTAGCGCCGGCGAGAAGGCCACGAAGAGCGTGCGCTCCGAGTCGATCGCGGGGTCGTCGTAGGCCAGGAACGCGATGCGATGCAGCGCCACCGTGGTCTTCCCGGAGCCCGCAGCACCCCGGATCGCGAGGCAGCCGCCGCCGGGCCGCGCGATCAGCTCGAACTGCGAGGGATCGAGGAGACCCGCCAGCTCCGGCAGCCGCTTGTCGGCGCGGCGGCGAGCGCCCGCGAGGTCGGTGCCGAGCCGCCGTGCCCCGGCCTGGCCGGGGGCCCAGGCGCGCCATGCCACGCCCTCTCCCCCACCCAGACGAGTCGACTCGCGCGGGAGGCGACGCCAGCCGCCGGCGCCGTCGCGCACGAAGGTCCCCTCCGGCGCCTGCACGCGCTCGAGGGCTCCGTGACGGATCGCCACGGTGCGGCGAGCCACCACCTCGCCGACCCGCAGGCGGCCGGAGACCTCCTCCTCGTACTCGTCGCCCTGGCCGTAGCGATAGAAGATCTTGCTGATCGGCGCGTTCCTCCAATCGACGATGCGCACGCCGCGCTCGATGCGGGTGGCCCGACCCAGGCAGAGATCGCGCTCGCGGCCGTCCTCCCGCAGCCGCAGATGCGCGAAGTAGGGGGAATCGGGGTCCACGCTGGTGGAGTCGCGCCCCTCGCGCAGCTGGCGCAGGAGCGCCGAGCCCTGCGCGAACTGCTGGTGGATCGCCGGCGCATCCTTGCTCTCGCTGCCCTCCACGAGGAGATCGCGCAGACGGGCGAGCTCGCGCACCAGCGCCGCCTCGGCCTCCGCGGTGGTGACGGGAGGCGCCGCTCCGGCCAGCGCATCGCGCACCTCCGCGAGCAGCGCGAGCTCCTCGTCGACGATGGGATCGGACACGTCCCCCCTTCCGTCCGGCGCGCGCCCGCGGGCACGGGATCGCGCGCGCAGGGAGGAGCAGTGTGACGGATCCTGGGGGTTCTGTCTCGCTCTTCTCGTCGGTGGAGGCGACACCTTCGAGCGTCGGCGGGGGCGGGCTTGGCGGGCGCCGCCAGAAGGCCGCGCGCCGGAGCGCGGGGCGCCCCGGGGCGCGTGAAGGATGCCGAGGCGGCGGGGCCTTCCCGGGCCGCCGACGGAGCCGGCCCGTGTTCGGCATGGCGAAGCGATGCCACGAGGTCGGATGGCGACGTCCCCGCTCCGCTCGGGGCCGGTTCGGCCCCGCTGGCTCGGGCCTCGATCGCCCCCGTCCGGACGGGCCCTCGGCCCGCTTCCGCAGCGAGGACTCGACCGCTCCGCGGCATGCTGGGAGGTCGGTCGCTCGATCCGATCCGTCGGTCGCGAGTCGGTCGCGAGCTTCGGCTCCGGAGGCTCCTCGCGGAGCCCCTGGATTGCGCGGCGAGCCACGACCCGGGGCCGCGCTCTCCGCGTGGAGCCGAGGGCCGACGGTGGCGTCGTCCGGCCTCCGTGCACTTCGCGCGTTGTTGGAAGCTCCCGTGTCCGGGAACGGCTTCCCGCACCACCGTCCCCGCACCGCGGCCCGCGGACGCCCTCCTGCGCGGAGGGTCGGCGGCGCTGCCTCGGCGCGCGGGCGGGCCCACTCCCACCGACGCTCGCCGTGCCCACCTGCCGCGGCGCCTCGTTTCGCCGATGGGAGCGAGACCTCGGTCTCCTCGCGCCGCAACGGCAGGCACCTCCCCAGACTACGCCCCGCCGGCCTCCGGTCAATCCCCCGCCGTGGCGCGCACGCCCCCCACCCGACGCCCGCCACGGCGCGGGCCGGCCCGGTCGAGCCCGCGGCGCCTGACATCCGGAAGTGTCGAGCTCAACGGAAGAGGATGCGTGCCAGCTCGCCGCGGAAGCGCGTGGTGAGCGGGTGCTCGGGGCCGAGCAGCGCGAAGACGTCCAGCATGGCCTTGCGCGCGGCGCCCTCCTCGAAACCGCGGTCGCGCCGCACGCACTCGAGGAGCTCCGTCAGCGCTTCCTCGTGGCGCCCTGCGGAGGCCAGCGCCCGGCCCAGGGCGAGGCGCGCCGCCAGGTCCGCGGGCTCGGCCTGCACCCGGCCGCGCAGACCGGCCAGGTCCGCCGTGCCCTCGCCGCGCACGCGCAACGCGGCGGCCAGGCGCTCGGCCTCGGCCGCGAGGGGCGAGACCGGCGACACGCGCTGGAGTAGGGCGAGGCCCGGCTCGGTCTCGCCGCGGTCGGCGTGAAGGCGCGCCAGCCCCAGCAGCGCGCCGGCGTGGCTCGCGTCCCGCTCGAGGGCCGCGCGGAAGCGTTCCTCTGCGGCGTTCAGGTGCCCGGCGCCGGCGAGGCGCGCGCCCTCCTCCGCCAGTCGATCGGCCTCGCTCGGCAGCAGCCGCTCCAGGAACTGTCGCAGCACGGGATCGGGCTGCGCGCCCACGAACTCCGCCACCACCTGGCCCGCGCGCAGGCCGAGCACGGTGGGGATGCTGCGCACCTCCAGGGCCTGCGCGGTACGCGGTGCGCGGTCGACGTCCAGCTTCGCCAGGCGGAAGGCACCGGCGTGCTCCCGGGCCAGCCGCTCGAGCGCGGGCCCGAGCACACGGCATGGCCCGCACCACGGGGCCCAGAGGTCGAGCACCACCGGGAGCCGCTTCGAGAACTCGACGACCTCTCGCTCGAAGTCGTCGTCGCCGACGTCGATCACCAGGGCTTCGGGCATGCCCGGAACGGTGTAGCACGCGGGCGCTCTCGCCAAGGCGGCCTCCGGGATTCCTCCCGGTCCGGCGGCGGGAACGCCTGGAGCGGCGAGATTCGTCCGCTTCTGACGCAGCGCCTACGTATCCTGATGGCGCTCCCGGGCGGGCCACGCGCTCCGGGAGCGGCCAGGCCGTGAAGCAGGCTGGGGAACGACGGAAGTGATCGGGCAGCCGGAGGACGGGGAACGTTGAGCCGGGGCGACGGCCCGCGGTACCTGCGGCTCGAGGATCTGCTCGACCTCGTCCTGCGTCTCCAGGCCTCGACGTTCGGGATCACGCTCGACGAGATCGCCCAGGAGTACGGGGTCTCGCGTCGCAAGGCCGAGCGCATGCGGGATGCGATCGACCGCGTCTTCGCGCTCGAGGCTTTGCAGAGCGCCGTCGATCGCAAGAAGCGCTGGCGCCTGCGCGACCGCCGGGTGCCCCAGCTCGCGACCCTGACCGCCGCCGAGATCGGCGCGCTGGAGGCGACCGCGCGGCTCGCCGTCGAGGAGGGCCGCGAGGACCACGCGGCGTTGCTCCGCAGCCTGCGCCTCAAGCTGGAGGCGTCGCTGCGGCCCGAGGATGCGGTGCGGCTGGCACCGGACGTGGAGGCGCTGGTGGAGGCCGAGGGCGTGGCGATGCGCGCCGGGCCCCGACCCTGGATCCGCCCCGAGGTGGTCCATGCGCTGCGCGGTGCCATCCTGGCGCGCCGCAAGGTGCGGCTGCACCATCGTGCGCGAGGCCGCCAGGAGCTGCGGGTCCACAAGGTCCATCCCTACGGCTTCCTGTTCGGGAGCCGACACTACCTCGTGGCGTGGAGCCGCCCCGCGGACCGCCATCTGCTCTATGCGCTGCCAGCGATCGAGCGCGTCGAGTCCCTCGACGAGCCCTACGAGGCCGATCCCGGGTTCGACCTGCGTCGCTTCGCGGAGAACTCCTTCGGCGTGTTCCAGGAGCCGCCCGTGGACGTGGTGTGGCGCTTCGCGCCCGAAGTCGCGGCCGAGGCGCGAAAGTTCCGCTTCCATCCGCGCCAGGAGATGGAGCTCGAGCCCGACGGGTCGCTCCTGGTGCGCTTCCGTGCCGGCGGTCGCCTCGAGATGGCGTGGCACCTCTTCACCTGGGGCGCGAACGTGGAGGTGGTCTCACCCCCGGAGCTGCGCGAGCTCCTGGCCCGGCTGCTCCAGGAGGCACTGGCCCGCCACGGCGGCCGACCGGCCTGAGGCTACACTCGGCTGTCATGGACGGATCTCTCGCCTACCCGTCGCTGGCGCATCAAATCGGGCTCGTGGCGATGTTCGCGCTGGCCGCCGTGACCTTCCCCGTCCTGCTCCGGGTTCCCGCCCCCTACGGCCGCCATCGCCGTTCGGGATGGGGCCCCGGCGTGAAGGCGCGCCTCGCCTGGGTCGTGATGGAGTCCCCCTCGGTGTGGCTCTTCGCGGCCGTGTTCGTGCGCGGGCCGCACGCCGGTGACGTGGTGCCGCTCGTCCTGCTCGCGCTGTGGGAGGTCCACTACGTCCAACGCACATTGGTGTTTCCTCTCCTGATGCACGGGGGCGGCCGCACGCCGCTCGTCACGGCGGCGATGGCGTTCGGCTTCAACCTGCTGAACTCCTGGCTGAACGCGAGCGCCCTCTCCGGAACCGCGTTCCCGCCGGAGCGGCTCGGCCGGCCGGACTTCCAGCTGGGCGTGGCGCTCTTCGCCGGTGGCTTCGCGCTGAACCTCTGGTCCGACGCGATCCTGCGTCGCCTGCGCGCGCCGGGCGAGAGCGGATACAAGATCCCGCGCGGCGGTCCCTTCCGCTGGGTGAGTTGTCCCAACTACCTGGGCGAGATCGTGGAGTGGGCGGGCTTCGCGCTGGCGGCCGGGACGCTTCCGGCGCTCGCCTTCGCCCTCTGCACCTGCGCGAATCTCGGACCGCGCGCCTGGACTCACCATCGCTGGTACCGCGAGCGCTTCGCCGACTACCCGCCGGAGCGACGCGCGCTGATCCCCGGCCTGCTCTGAGTGCTCCGAGCGGCGCGCGCCGGGCGCTTGCCGGTGTGCGGGCGCGGCCTTGCCCCGCGCATCGGGCGCGGCCACCTTCCCGCCATGCCTCCGCAGACCGACGCCTCGCACGGGCCCGGCTTCGAGCGCCGCGTGCCGGCTGGCGACGACCGTCCGCGCCTGGTCTGCGGCGCGTGCGGCTACATCGCCTACGAGAACCCGAAGGTCGTGGTGGCCTCCGTCGTGTACCACGAGGATCGCGTGCTGATGTGCCGGCGCGCGATCGAGCCGCGCCGTGGCTTCTGGACCCTGCCGGCCGGCTACCTCGAGCTGCATGAGACCGCCGAGGAGGGCGCGCGGCGCGAGGCCTGGGAGGAGGCGCGGGCGCGGATCGTGATCGAGGCCCTCCTCGCCGTCTACAGCATCCCGCGCATCAGTCAGGTGCAGCTCGTCTACCGGGCCCGCCTGCTCTCGCCCGACGTGGCGGCGGGCCCCGAGTCGCAGGCGGTCGCGCTCTACCGCTGGGACGAGATCCCGTGGCAGGAGCTCGCCTTCCCGAGCGTGCTCTGGTCCCTCCGACACTTCAACGAGACACGCAGCGAGGCGGTCTTCACCCCGCGCGCAAACCCTCCCGGCGAGGTGGGCGATGGCTGAGAGCGCGGCGGCTCCGCACCCCGGCGGCGTGTTCCGGCGCGTGCGCAGGATCGAGGCGCGCCACATCGACGAGCTCGGCCACGTGAACAACGTGGTGTGGGTGCGCTTCGTGGTGGAGCTGGCCGGCGCACACTCGGCCGCGGTCGGGCTCGACCTCGCGACCCTGCGGAAGCGGATCGGCGGCCTCTGGATCGTGCACCGCCACGAGGTGGACTATCACCGGCCCGCCGCTCTCGGCGAGGAGATCCTGGAGGAGACCTGGATCGCGCAGATGCGGGGCGCGCTCTCGCTCCGGCAGGCGCGCTTCCGCCGGCGCGACGACGCGGCGCTGCTGGTGACGGCCACCACCCACTGGGCCTTCGTGGACGCGACGCGGCTGCGCCCGCGTCGCATCCCGCCGGAGGTACGCGACGCCTTTCCTGCGCTCGGGACGGGAGGACCGGCCTGATGCCGGCACGAGCGGGTGCTGCGTGCCGGTGACGGAGCGCGCCGACGTGGCCGTGGTGGGCGCGGGGCTGGCCGGCCTGGCCGCGGCCCGTGCGCTCCTGGCCGCCGGACGGAGCGTCCTGGTGCTGGAAGCGCGTGAGCGGGTGGGGGGTCGCGTCTGGAGCGTGCCCCTCTCCACGGGCGGCGTGGCGGATCTCGGCGCCCAGTGGATCGGCCCGACACAAGAGCGGATCGCCGCGCTGGCGCGCGAGCTCGACTGCCCCACCTTCCCCACCCCGCTCGAGGGCGAGACCTCGTTCCTGATCGGCGGCCGCCTGCGGCGCCGCCTGCCGGAGCTCGGCCTCGACGCGCTCCAGGACTACGCGGAAGCGGTGGCCCGGCTCGAGACCCTGGCGGGAGAGGTTCCGGCCGAGCGGCCCTGGGAATCGGCCCACGCACGGGAGTGGGATGGCGTCACCCTCGAGTCCTGGCTCGACCAGAACTGCGCCAGCGAGGCGGCCCGGGCGCTGCTCCGGATCTCGGTGGCCGCCGTCTTCGCGGCGGAGCCGTCGAGTCTCTCGCTCCTCCACGCTCTCTTCTACGTGCGCTCCGGAGGCGGCTACGACGTGCTGGTGCGCACGCGCGGGGGAGCGCAGCAGGACCTCTTCGTGCACGGCGCGCAGGCGCTCGCCGAGCGTCTCGCGGCTCGGCTGCCGGACGCGGTGCAGCTCGCGGCGCCGGTGCGCCGGATCGAGCAGCACGCCCAGGGCGCGCGCGTCCACTCCGATGCGCTGGTGGCGCTGGTGGAGCGCGTGATCGTGGCGGTGCCGCCGGCCCTGGCCGGCCGCATCGACTACGTGCCGGCGCTTCCCGGGCTGCGCGATCAGCTGACCCAGCGCATGCCCCAGGGCTCGGTGATCAAGCTGCAGCTGGTCTACCCCGAGCCCTTCTGGCGCGACGACGGGCTCTCGGGCGCCTTCGTGAGCGAGAGCGGCCCGGCGGGCTTCGGCTTCGATGGCACGCGGCCGGGCGCCGGACACGGCGTGCTGACGGTCTTCCTGGAGGGCGACGCGGCGCGGCGTCTCGGTCGCCTCCCGCCGCTCGATCGACACGATCTGGTATCGGACCAGCTGGCCGCGCTCTTCGGCCCTCGCGCCGCCCGCCCGCTCGAGCTCGCCGAGCGCGACTGGTCCGAGGAGGAGTGGACACGGGGCTGCTACGGCGCGCATTGCCCGCCGGGGGTCTGGACGCGCTATGGCGAGGCGCTGCGTGCGCCGGTCGGACGCATCCACTGGGCGGGCACCGAGACGGCGGTGCGCTGGTCCGGCTACATGGATGGCGCGCTGGAGTCCGGCGAGCGCGCTGCCGCCGAGGTGCTGGCCGCCCTCGGCTGAGCTCGAGCCGACCGCGGCGCGCGGCCGCAATGCGGCCGGCGCGCCCGACGGGCTCAGGCTGCGAGCTCGATCTCGATCAGGGCACGCCGCCCGAGGCGGCCGGCCAGGCGCGAGGCCAGGTCGAGGAGCCGCATCTGCCAGCCGTACTTGCGACGCAGCGCCGCATAGGCCCGATCGCGCGTGGCCTCCTCCGCAACGATGCGCGCCCGGCCCTCCACCCACGCGCCGTGGACCCGGCCGCGCGCGTCGCAGCCCGCGAGGCGCACGCCCCGGGTGGCACGGATGCGCTTCACCTTGCCGGCATCCCCCGCGGAGAAGACGTAGAGGCGGCCGGCGGACTCCGCGATCCAGACCGGCGTGCGAACCTCGCGGCCGTCGCGGCGGAAGCTCGCGAGGCTCACGTAGCTCTCACCGCCGAGGGAGGACGTCGCATCGCTCACGCGAGGGCCGGCCCCATGAGATCCAGGAAGTTGTCGCAGTAGAAGCGCTGCTTCGCGTGCTCGCTCGCCCCCTGGAGGCTCGCCTCGAAGCGCCGGAGCGGCTGGCGGCCGCCTTCCACGTGGGGGTAGTCGGAGGAGAACAGGCAGACCTCCTCGCCGGCATTGGCCACGATCCAGCCCGTGTCCTCGTGGGGATAGGGCGTCACACGGATCTGCCGCCGCACGAACTCGCTCGGACGGAGCGAGAGACGTTGCAAGCGAAGCTCGTTCTTGCGGAAGGCCTCGGCCGCCGAGTCGAGCGCGCGCATCCAGCCCGGCAGCCAGGAGGCGCCCTGCTCGATCACACCGATCTTGAGCCGCGGGAAACGTTCCAGCACGCCGTCGAGGATCAGCGTGGCCAGCGTCTGCATCGGCGGATACGGGATCGCCATGTAGTCGACCGAGCGGAAGTTCTCCGCGCCGCCGTGGAAGTCGGGAACCGGGGGCAGGCCGTTCAGGAAGTAGTCCGGCGACAGGAGCCTTCCGCCTCCCCCCACGTGCAGCACCACCGGAATGCCCGCCTCCTCCGCCTGCGCCCAGACCGGAAAGAGGCCGACGTGGCTCGGCGAGTGACCGCGCGGGCAGGCCGAGGGGATCATCAGCGCTTTGCAGCCCATCGCCAGGGCCGCGCCGGCCATGGCCTCCGCGCGGGCAAAGTCCGCCAGCGGTACGTAGCCCACCGGCAAGAGCCGGCGGTCCACCGAGCAGAAGTCCGTGATCGCCCGATTGTGGGCCGTGGCGATCCCGTAGGCGAAGTCCAGGTCATCGCCGTGCTCCGCCTGGAGCATCGCCTTGTTGGCGAAGGTGTTGAAGACGAGCTGGCTCGCGAAGCCGAGCAGATCGAGGGCACGCGGTCGGTCCTCCTTCAGGAACGAGCCCGTGGCCTTCCAGTTCTTGCGCAGCAGGATCTCCTCGGCCTCGCTGCGGCGGTACTCGGGATCGCGATGGCGGCGGCGCAGCTCCTCGATGAAGGACTCCTCGCCGGGCGCCACGGTGCTCACGTAGAGCGGGGCGAGCCGGGCGCGGGTCCGGGCGTCGGCGAAGGGCTCGAGCCAGTCGGGGGTCTCCATGACGTGGGAGTCGGCGTCGTGGACCACGCGGCCTTCGACGTAGGGCATCGGGCTCCTCCCCTCGCGCGGCGGGCACCGCGGCTCCTCACATCGTAGTGCAAGCGAAGCGCGCAGCGAGCCGAAGGCGAGCGAAGGGCGCAGCCCGGCGGCGCAGCCGCCGGCGCGCCAAGGCCGGAAGCGCGCAGCGAGGCGCAGCCGAGCGCACGGCGCAGCCCGGCGGCGCAGCCGCCGGACACGCCGTACCGGCCGAAGGACGCCGCGCTTCGATCCGGGCACCCGAGCGCGAGGCATGGCCCCGCAAGCCGTCGGACGCCGCAGCCGTCCCGACGGCGCGCAGCCGGCAAGCGAAGCGCGCAGCGAGGCGAAGCCGAGCGGAGGGCGCAGCCCGGCGGCGCAGCCGCCGGTGCGCCTCAGATCGGGAGGCGAGCGGAGATCCTCAAGCACGGAAGCGATCGGTGGCCGAGATGAGCTCGTGCACGATGCCGGGCTCGCTCGCGGCGTGGCCGGCGTCGGGAACGATGCGTAGCTCGGCCTCCGGCCAGACGTGCTTGAGGTCCCAGGCGTTCTGCATCGGGCAGACCACGTCGTAGCGACCGTGCACGATCACACCGGGCAGGTGGCGGATCCGTGGCGCCTGCTCCAGCAGCTGCCCGTCGCGCTCCAGGAAGCCGCGATTCACGAAGTAGTGGCATTCGATCCGTGCGAAGGCGAGCGCGAACTCGTCCTGGCCGCTCTTCGCCACGAGCTCGGGATCGGGAAGCAGGCGGCTCGTCCGCCCCTCCCAGGTGCTCCAGGCCCGCGCCGCCGCGAGACGCAGCCCGGGGGCGTCCGCGGTGAGCCGACGGTGGTAGGCGTGCAGCAGGTCGCCGCGCTCGGCCGGCGGGATCGGCGCCAGGAAGTCCTCCCAGGCGTCCGGGTAGAGCCGGCTCGCGCCCTCCTGGTAGAACCAGTCGATCTCCCAGCGGCGCAGCAAGAAGATCCCGCGCAGCACGAGCTCGCTCACCCGGGTCGGATGCGCCTCGGCGTAGGCCAGCCCGAGCGTGCTGCCCCAGGAGCCGCCGAAGACCTGCCAGCGCTCGATGGCGAGGGCCACGCGCAGCCGCTCCATGTCGGAGATCAGGTGCTGCGTGGTGTTGTGCTCCAGCGAGGCGAAGGGGGTGCTCCGACCGCAGCCCCGCTGGTCGAACAGCACGATCCGGTAGGCCGCGGGGTCGAAGTAGCGGCGGTGCTTGGGCTCGGTCCCGCCGCCGGGGCCGCCGTGCACGAACACGACCGGCTTGCCCTCCGGGTTTCCCGACACCTCATAGTGGAGCTCGTGCAGGTCGTCCACGCGCAGCCGGTCGACGCGATGGGGCTCGATCTCGGGGTAGAGCTCCCGGAGGGGGGAGGGCATGACCGGAGGGTGCCCGGGCCCCCCGCGCTGTCAACCGCGCTGTCAACCGCGCTCGCGTGCATTCGATCCGACGCAGGATCGAGTCAGGAGGGAGTGGGGCGGCCGAGCGGCGGCGCGTCCAGCACCTCGCGCACCTTGGCCGCCAGCACCTCGGGCGTGAAGGGCTTCTCCAGGAAGGCCGCGCCCGACACCAGCGCGCCGCGCGGGGCGAGCACGTCCTCCACGTAGCCGGAGACGTAGAGGATGCGCAGGCCGGGCCGCTGCGCGGCGAGCCGCGCTGCGAGGGCGGGCCCGCTCATGCCGGGCATCACCACGTCCGTCACCAGGAGGTCGATCTCCTCTCCGGGGCGCTCCGCCAGCGCCAGCGCGTGGGCCGCATCGGCCACCGCGCGCACGCGATGCCCCTCCCGCTCCAGCGCGCGCTGGAGGTGGCGCCGCACGCTGGGCTCGTCCTCCACCAGCAGGATGCGCGCCCGCTCTCCTCTCGCGACGGTCTGCGGACGCGGTTCGGGCGGCGGCGCCTCGAGTGGCCCGTCGACGCGCGGCAGGCGCACCCGGAACGTGGTCCCCCTGCCCTTCGCGCTCTCCACCAGCACCGACCCGGCGCTCTGGTGCACGATGCCGTAGACCGTGGCCAGGCCGAGGCCCGTCCCGCGCCCGACCTCCTTGGTGCTGAAGAAGGGCTCGAAGACGTGCTGCAACACCTCCTCGTCCATCCCCACGCCGGTGTCGACCGCCGCGAGCTCGACGTAGGGCGCACCGTCGTCCGTCGGCGCCGCTCCCGAGGAGGACGCCGCGCTCGGGCCGTTGCGCGTGCGCAGCGTGAGCCGGCCTCCCTTCGGCATCGCGTCGCAGGCGTTCAGCACCAGGTTCACGATCACCTGCTCGACCTGGGCGGGATCCGCCCGCACCCGCCCGAGCGCGGGATCGAGCTCGAGCACGAGGTCCACGTCCTCCGGCACGCTGTGGCGGAGCATGCGGCGCACGGCCCGGACCGTCTGGTTCAGGTCGATCACGCGCGGCTGGAGGACCTGCCCGCGCCCGAAGGCCAGGAGCTGGCGCGTGACGTCCGCCGCGTGTCGTGCCGCCTCGCGGATCTCGATCACGTCGTGCCGCAGGGGATCGTCCTCGCCCAGGCCTTCCAGCACGGCCGCCGCGTTGCCGAGGATCACGAGCAGCATGTTGTTGAAGTCGTGGGCGATGCCGCCGGCGAGGCGACCCACGGCCTCCATCTTCTGGGCCCGTCGCAGGCTCTCCTCGCTGCGCCGCAGCGCCTCCTCGGTGCGGCGGCGCTCGGTCACGTCACGCGAGATCACCACGCCGTGACTCTCGCCGGTGGCGGTGCGGAAGGCCTTCCCCGAGCTCTCGAACCAGCGCCACTCGCCGCTCCGATGCCGGAAACGGTAGACGGCCTGCTTCGCCGTTCCCTGCGCGAAGCCCTCTTGCAGCAGGGCCAGCACCAGCGGCACGTCCTCCGGGTGGACCTGCTCGGACGCCAGGCGCCCGATCAGCTCCTCCGGCGCGTAGCCGAGGAAGCCCTGGTAGTTCGGGCTCACGTAGATGAAGCGGCCCTCGGTGTCGATCTCGCAGATCAGGTCGTGGGCGTTCTCGGCCAGCGCACGGTGCTTCGCCTCGCTCTCGCGCAGCGCGCTCTCCGAGCGCGCGCGCTCGGTCACGTCGCGCGAGGTCAAGACTACCCAGCGCCCGCCGTCGGCGCCGCGATACCAGCCGACGGCGGTCTCGTAGGTGCGCAACGAGCCGTCGCCGTGACGCACGCGGAGAAGGATGGGCGGGCCCTGCCCGCGCCGAAGCGCGTCGCGAAACTCCACGCGGGCGCTCTCCAGGTCCGCGGGGTGGAGCTTCGCGTCGAGGGGCTGCCCGACCAGGTCCTCGGGACGCCAGCCGGTGAGCGCCGCCACGTTGGGGCTGACGTAGGAGACGACGCCCCTCGGATCCACCACGGCGATGATGTCGGAGGCGTTCTCGACGACGGTGCGCAGGCGCGCCTCGCTCTCGCGCAGACGGTCGAGGGCCTGCTCGCGCAGCGTGACGTCGGTGGAGACGAGCGTCACGCCGGTGACGCGGCCGTCCGGGCCGAAGCTCGGCGAGTGGTGGGTCTCGAAGACCAGGCCGCCCATGCGGACCACGGCGACGAAGGCCTCGCCGGCGAGCGCCCGCTGCAGGTTGGCGATCAGCTCGGGAAAGCGTGCCAGGGCCTCGAAGGAGCTGCGTCCCACGCCCTCGCCGGCGGCGACGCCGAGGGCCTCCAGGCCCTTGCCCTCCGAGAGCCGGCAGATGCCGTCCGCATCCAGGACGGTCAGGATGATCGGGGCCCCCGCAAGAACCCTTCGCAGCTGCGCGACTTCCTCGCGCGCCTGCGCAGGACCGCGCCTGCCACCGGTGGCGGCACGCGGCCGGCGCCCGCCTCCGCGTGACGGATTCGGCATGCTTCGCCTCCCCGGACCCCGACTCGGGGTGGATCGGCGGGCGCGGGCCGGTGCTGGAGGGAAACCGCGGCTCACGTCCCGGCGAGGCGAAGCCGGGCGTGTCGCTCCAGGCGGAGCAGGCTCTCCTCGTCCGACACGGCGTCGAGAGCGGCCCGGTCGACCCAGGCCAGCTCCTCGGACTCGTCGCTGCAGCGGAGCGTCTGCCCGGGCTCTGCGATCAGCAGGAAGCGCACGTCGTGGTGCAGGTGCGCCGGCTCGTCGCGCCGCGCCGGGATCTCGTGGACGTCGACGTCGAGGGGCACGCCGCCGAGGGCGCCCGGAAGCAGAGCGAGTCGCTCGAGGCCGGTCTCCTCCCGCGCCTCGCGCAGCGCCACAGCGAGCACGTCGGGGTCGCCGTCGGCGTGTCCGCCGGGCTGGAGCCAGCGTCCGAGCTTCCGGTGTCGAACCAGCAGGACCTGGTGCAGATCTGGCGAGAGGATCCAGGCGGAGCCGGTCACGTGGCCGGGCCGGCAGGCGCGGTCGAAGCAGTCGGGGTGCGCGCGCACGAAGCCGCGGACCGCCTCCACCCGCTCGCGCTGGTCGGGATGCTGGCGCAGGTAGCCGTCGAGGAGGTCGAGCAGCGGGCGGCGATGCACGCGGCCCGAGCTTTCCACAGCCGGCCGCCGTTCCGCTACGCTCGGCGGGCCATGGGCTATCGAGCGGTGATCTTCGATCTCGGCGGCGTGGTGCTCGAGTCCCCCCTCCACACCATCGCGCGCTACGAGCGGGAGGTGGGGCTCGCGCCGGGCTTCGTGAACCGGGTCGTCGTAGGCAGCGGCGCTTCCGGCGCCTGGTCGCGCCTCGAGCGCGGAGAGCTCCCGATGGACGAGTTCTATCCGGCCTTCGAGAGCGACTGCGCGCGAGCCGGAGGGAGCCTCGACGCGCGGCGGCTCTTCGAGCGCATCGCGGCAGAGAGCGTCCCCCGCCCGGCGATGATCGAGGCGATCCGGCGCATCCGCGAGGCCGGGCTCGCCGCCGGCGCCCTCACCAACAACTGGAGCTCGGAGCGCGACGGGACCGGGGTCCTGCGCCCGCACTTCGACGCCTTCGTCGAATCGTGCGTGGTGGGCGTGCGCAAGCCCGATCCCCGGATCTACGAGCTCGCCTGCGAGGCGCTGCGTGTGGCGCCCGGCGAAGCCGTCTTCCTGGACGACATTGGCGCCAACCTGAAGCCGGCACGAGCGCTCGGCATGGAGACGATCAAGGTGGAGGAGCCGCGGGCGGCGCTCGCTGCGCTACAGCGCCTCCTCGAGATCCCGCTGCTCGCCTGAGCCGCCTGGAGCGGCCGGCGCAAGGAGGTGCGATGTCCGATCGGGTCCTGGTGTCGTTCGAGGGCGGCGTCGCCGACGTGCGTCTGAATCGTCCCGACAAGCTGAATGCGCTCGACGCACCGATGTTCGAAGCGCTGGCTTCGACCGGGCGTTCCCTCGCGGCACGGCGCGACCTGCGCGCGGTGGTGCTCTCGGGCGAGGGGCGCGCCTTCTGCGCGGGGCTCGACATGGCGAGCTTCGCCGCCATGGCCGGACGCTCCGGCGAGCGGGACTCGCGCGGCCTGCTCGAGCGGGACGGCTCGAGCCCGGCGAACTTCGCGCAGCTCGCGGCCTGGGTGTGGCACGAGATCCCGGTCCCGGTGATCGCGGCGGTGCACGGCGTGGCCTACGGCGGAGGGCTCCAGGTCGCCCTCGGCGCGGATCTGCGGCTGGTGGCGCCCGACGCGAAGCTCTCCGTGATGGAGATCAAATGGGGGCTCGTGCCGGACATGAGCGGTACCCAGACCCTGCGCCGCCTGGTGCGCCTCGACGTGGCCAAGGAGCTGACCTTCACGGGCCGCGTGGTGGAGGCTACGGAGGCGGTGGCGCTCGGGCTCGCCACGCGAGTCTCCGCGCGTCCGCGCGAGGAAGCCCTCGAGCTCGCGCGGGAGATCGCAAGCAAGTCTCCGGACGCCATCCGCGCTGGCCTGCGATTGCTGAACGAGTCGGGCCTGACCAGCGTCGCCGACGGCCTCGCGCTCGAGGAGAAGCTCCAGCTCGGCCTGATCGGACGGCCGAATCAGGTGGAGGCGGTGAAGGCCAACCTGGAGAAGCGCGCGCCACGCTTCGCCGATCCGGAGTGAGTCACTCGTAGCGAAGCGCGGCGATGGGATCGAGGCGCGAGGCCTTTCGCGCGGGGTAGAAGCCGAAGAACACGCCCACGGCGCCGGAGAAGAGCAGCGAGCCCACGATCGCCACCGGCGAGAGCAGCGTCGGCCAGCCGGCCACGCGCGAGACGCCCCAGGCGGAGAAGGTGCCGATCGCCGCGCCGATGAGCCCTCCCACCATGGCGAGCACGATCGCCTCCACCAGGAACTGGAGCAGGATGTGGCGCCCCTTGGCGCCCACCGACATCCGGATCCCGATCTCCCGCGTGCGCTCGGTGACCGACACCAGCAGGATGTTCATGATCCCGATCCCTCCCACCAGGAGCGAGATCGAGGCCACGCTCAGCAGCAGGTTGGTCATTACCCGGCTCGCCGATTCGGAGGCCTGAGCCATCTCGTTCAGGCTGCGCACCGTGAAGTCGTCGTCCTGGCCGGGCTGGATCCGGTGGCGCTGTCGCAGCAACGCCGCGATCTGATCGGACGCCTCGTTGATCCGGCCGGCACCGTCGGCCGAGGCGAAGATCATGTC
Source organism: Myxococcota bacterium (assembly GCA_033853555.1). Taxonomy (GTDB): domain Bacteria; phylum Myxococcota_A; class UBA9160; order UBA9160; family UBA9160; genus JAWOLJ01. Next base: position 9,552 of record JAWOLJ010000080.1, on the reverse strand, counting down.
CACGGCGCCCAGGCGCTGCGTGCCGAGGACGCGCCGCTCCGCGGTCCTGAACGGCATCAGCAGCACGTCGTCCTGGTCCTGGCCCCAGGTGGTCTGCCCCTTGGCCTGAAGCACGCCGAGGACCCGGAACGGCACGTCCTTGATTCGCACCATGGCGCCCACCGGATCCTCGCCGGGTCCGAAGAGGTGATCGACGACCGTCTGTCCCAGCAGCACCACCCGGTTCGCCGTCTCCTCGTCGCGCTGGGTGAAGAAGCTCCCGTTCACCACGCTCCAGTCGCGAACCCGGCCATAGCTCGGGGTCGCGCCCTGCGCGACGGTGGACCAGTTCTGGTCGCCGTACACCACCTGCACGATCTGGCGCTTGATGTAGGTCACGTCCGCCACCGCGGGGCACTCCTTGCCGATCGCGTCGGCGTCGGAGACGTTGAGCGTGGAGACGCCGCCCCAGCCCGAACGCACCCCGGCGGAGGTGGTCGCGCCCGGGATCACCATCAGGAGGTTGGTCCCCAGGCTCTGGATCTGCTGCTGCACGGAGACGTTGGCTCCCTGTCCGATGCTCACCATGGTGATCACCGCGGCGACGCCGATCACGATGCCGAGCATGGTGAGGGCCGAGCGCAGCTTGTTGCGTCGCAGCGCGCGGAGCGCCGCGCGGAGCGTCATGCGCAGGAGCTTCATGCCATTCCCTCCGCCGCCCGCCGAGGATTCGACGCCGGCGCGTCGGACACGACGACGCCGTCGCGGAAGGTGATCACACGCTGGGCATGGGCCGCCACGTCGACCTCGTGGGTGACCATCACGATGGTGATTCCCCGCTCGCGGTGCAGCCGGCTCAGGATGCCGAGGATCTCGAGGCTCGTCTGGGTGTCGAGATTCCCGGTGGGCTCGTCCGCCAGCAGCAGCGAGGGGCGGGTGACGAGCGCGCGGGCGATCGCGACCCGCTGCTGCTGGCCGCCCGAGAGCTGGCTCGGCACGTGGTCCTCGCGACCGGCGAGGCCCACCTCGGCCAGCGCCTCGCGGGCCCGAGCGCGCTGCTCCTCGATCGGCGTCTCGCCATAGAAGAGCGGGAGCTCGACGTTCTCGAGCGCCGTGGTGCGCGGCAGCAGGTTGAAGCTCTGGAACACGAAGCCGATCTCCCGGTTCCGGACCTCGGCGCGCTCGTCGGAAGTCATGCGCGCCACGTCCCGACCCCGCAGCCGATAGCTTCCGCGGCTCGGCGCGTCGAGGCAGCCGAGCAGGTTCATGAAGGTGGACTTGCCGGAGCCGGAGGCCCCCATGATCGCCACCCACTCGCCCGCATCGATGTCCAGGCTGACCCCGCGCAGCGCCGCCACCTCCACGTCCCCGAGACTGTAGATGCGCCACAGATCGCGCACCTGGATCACCGGCTCCGCCATGGTCAGCGGTAGCGCGGGGTGAAGGGCGAGCGCGGGCCGGCCTCCCGCTGCGCCCCGCGCTGGAAGGCCACCACGACCGCCTCCCCCTCGTGCAGATCCCCTCCGGTGATCTCCACGTGCTCGTCGTCGCGCAGGCCGGTCTGGACCTCCACGCGTTGGAGCTTCCCGTCGGAGCCGAGGACCCACACCGCCGGCGAGACCTCGCGGCGCGGGCGCGGCGTCGCGGGCGTCGCCGCCGCAGCCGGAGCCTCCTGGTGAGTGGGGTCGAAGCGCAGCGCGCGCAGCGCAACGCGCAGGGCGTCGTCGCGCTCCGCGGTGGTGATCGTCACGGTCGCGGTCATTCCGGGCTTGAGCGCCAGATCCTGGTTGTCCACCGCGATCACCACGTCGTAGGTCACCACGTTCTGCACGGTGATGGGGGCGTTGCGCACCTGCGCGACGCGGCCGTGGAAGGTACGGCCGGGATAGGCGTCGACCAGGAAGCTCGCCGGCTGCCCTTCGTGTGCGCTGCCGATGTCGGACTCGCTCACGTTCGAGTCCACCTGCATCTTGGTCAGATCCTGTGCGATCAGGAAGAGCGTGGGTGTCTGGAAGCTGGCCGCGACGGTCTGGCCCACGTCGACGTTGCGCGAGACCACCACACCATCGACCGGTGACACGATATCCGTGTAGCCGAGGCTGATGCGCGCATCCTGCAGGCTGGCCATCGCCTGCTTGACGCCAGCCTCGGCGAGCGCGAGCTGCGCCACGGCCTGCTGGTAGGCGCTGTGCGCCGCGTCGAGGTCGCCCTGGGCGATCAGGTTGCGAGCGCGCAGCTCCTGGTTTCGCTCGTAGGTGAGCTTCTTCAGCGCGAGGTCCGCCCGGTCCTTCTGCACCTGGGCCTGGGCGTTGGCGAGATTGGCCTCGGCCTGCAGCACCTTGGTCTGGAACGGCGCCGGGTCGATTTTCGCCACGCGCTGGCCCTTCTTGACCGGGGAGTTGTAGTCCACGTCGAGCGCGATGATCGGTCCCGACACGTAGGTGCCGACCTGCACCGTCTTGACCGGGTTCACCGTCCCCGTGGCGGTCACGGTGGCGGCGATCCGCCCCCGATCCACCGCGTCGGTGACGTAGCCCGGGGCCTCGCCATCCCGGCGGTGACGCCAGTAGGCGTACCCGCCGGCCGCGAGCACGAGCGCGAGCGCGGCCGCGAGGACGCGGCGGCCGATCGGGAGCGTCACGGAGCCCCCCCGTTCCCGGCCGGCGGGACCTCGGTCCCCATGGCCTTCTCCAGCGCCGCCAGCGTCGTCTGGTAGGAGTAGAGGGCCTGCACGTGGGTGGCGGCCGCGCTGGCGCGCGAGGCCTGAGCGTCGGTCAGCTCGATGATGCTGCCGACACCCGTCGAGTAGCGACCCTCCGCCAGCGCGAGGTTCTCCTCGGCCTGGCGCAGCGTGTCCTGGCTCACGCCGATGTTTTCCTGGGCCTGACGCAGATTCAGCACGTCCTGTCGGACCTCCAGCGCGATGTTCTGGCGCAGCGACTCCTCCTGGAAGCCCAGGCCCTGCAGGTTGGCGCGGGCCTCGCCGATCTGGGCCGTGGTGAGGCCGCCGTTCGAGAGCGTGAGGTTGACGCTCGCCCCGACGGCCCAGCCCGAGCGCAGTGGATAGTCGTTCCCCGACCAGTCGTAGCCCGCGTTCCCGTTGATGGTCGGAAGGTACGAGCGCTGAAGGCTCTTGATCTGCGCCTGGAGGGATTCCTGCCGCTCGCGCACGCTTCGGAGCTCCGGACGCTGGTCGTAGGCCGTCCCGAGCGCGGTCGACTCGTCCACCACGGTGGGATGCACGTCGAGCGTATCGACGATGTCGAAGTCGAGAGGACCGTTCAGGCCGAGCGCGTTGCGCAGCGTCTCCAGCGCCACCGCGACGTTGTTGCGGGCCGTGAGCTGGTTCAGCCGCGCGTTCGAGACTTGCACCTGCGCCTGCGTCACGTCGAAGCGGGCGGCGAGCCCCACGTCGAAGCGCCCCTGGGCGAGCTTCAGGTGCTGCTCCGCCTGTCGCAGCGTCTCGTCGGCCACATCGGCGAGGCGTCGTGCGGCGAGCACGTTGAAGTACGCCTGCTTCACGCCCAGCACCACCACGTCGCGCTGCGTCGTGGCGTCGGCCTCGAGGGAGCGCCGGCTCGCCTGGGCCGATCGGACGGCGTAGAGGTTCTGCCCGAAGTCGAAGAGCACCTGCGAGAGCCCGACGTTGCTGTCGTAGAAGGTGAAGAACTGGGTCGGAGACGTGGCTCCCACTCCGGCGCCGGCGGATCCGCCGGTGCGGGCCGCGAGGTTGGTCTTCTGGCGGGTGGCGGCGTACGCGGCGTCGACGTGGGGCAGGTAGGCCGAACCGGCCTGCCACACGCGCGCGTCCCCGGCCTGCACCGCGGCCGCGGCCGCGCCGAGCGAGGGATGGTGGGCCAGCGCGATCTCGATGCACTCCGCGAGAGTCTTCCGAGGGCTCGCCAGCGCCGCGGCCGGATCGTCGGCGCGAGCGAGGCCGGCGAGCAGGACGGCGAAGCCGGCGACGAGACCGGCGGCGCGACCGACGGGCCTCATGACCGGCGCCCCGACACCGCCAGGACGCTGCGACGCCCGGCGGCGGTGCCCACGCCGCCGACGAAGGTCTCCACCACGGCGCGCACCGTCGGCTCCAGTCGGTCCTGTGGCGAGCGGAAGCGATTCACCGCCCGCAGCATTCCGAGCAGCATCTCGGCCGCGAGCCGCGTGTCGAGGGCGCGCATCTGACCGGCCGCGACGCCCTCGTCCAGCACCTGGACCAGCAGCCGCGCCAGCCCGGCCCGCCGTCGCGCCCACTCCTCCGCGTCGGCACCCTGACTGCGCGCCTCGCCGCGATGCAGGAGGGTGAAGAAGAGATGGCGCTCCCAGAAGAGACCCAGGATGCAGCGCACGATGCGCTCGACCTTGCGGGCCGGCGGCCCGGGGCGGTCGATCTCGCGTTCCACTTCGGAGTGGAGGCGGTCCAGGCCGTCGAAGACCAGCGCCAGATAGAGCTCGCGCTTCCCCGGGAAATAGCGGTAGAGCGTACCCTTCCCGACGCCGCTGGCGCGGGCCAGGTCGTCCATCTTCACCTCGTGGAACTCCCGCTCGGTGAAGACGCGGGCTGCGGCCGCCAGGATGACCTCGCGGAGACCGGCGGTGGGCGGGCGCCCCGGGCGACGCAGGGGCGCCTTGGGGGCGGGGAGGTTGCGGCGGGCGGGGCTCGTCATTATGAAACTGACCAGTCAGTTTCGTTATTATCCGATCGCCCGGGGCCTGGCAAGGCCGCGGGGCGGCCCGCGGGGACTGAATCCCCCTTCGCGCCGCCCCGTCTCTTTGCGCATCGCCGCCGAGGACCTCGTTCTCACCGGCGACCTGGAAGGGGAGGAAACCTGATGGATCGGATCTCGAGCGCAGCGGGGCTCGGCGCGCGCCGCGGCTGGTTGGCAGCCCTCGGGCTCGCGTTGGCGTTGGCGGGCGGCAGCGGCTGCTTCGTGGTGGAGCGGGGCAACCACGGCCGCGAGGAATACCGGCGCGTCGACGAGGAGGACTTCCGGTACCAGCGGGACTACGATTTCTACGTTGGCGTGAACCTGCCGAGCGTCTACTGGTGCGACGGCGACTTCTACCGCGAGCACGGCGACGGCTACTGGGAATGGAGCCGCCACCCGCGCGGTCCCTGGTACTACGTGGCCAACGAGCAGGTTCCCCCGCGCCTCTGGAAGGCGTACGGGAAGGCGCCGAAGCGAAAGCACGAGAGGGACCGCGATCGCGACTGACCCGGCTCCTGCGCGCCGAGCAGCGTTTCCTGCAACCGGATCGCTAGTCTCCGCAGCGCCGCCCAGCAAGGAGCCGGTGTGACGCGCCGAGGTCGAGTCCTGCTGCTGTTCTCCCTGGCCCTTGCGGCGGGCTGCCTCGGACCGCGTCCAAGCGCCTCGCTGCCCCAGGCGTCCGCCTGCGTTCCGGCAGCGGCGTGGGTCGATCCCGCGACGCGCGCGCGGCTGGCCGAGCCGGCGGTGCTGGACCGTGCCGCCGCGGCGCGGGTGGTGCTCCTCGGCGAGCGCCACGACTCCGCGGAGGACCACCGCTGGCAGCTCCAGACGCTGGCCGCCTTGTTCGGACGCAGGCCCGCGCTGGTGGTGGGCTTCGAGATGCTGCCGCGGCGCGCCCAGCCTGCGCTGGATCGCTGGACCCGGGACGAGCTCTCGGTGGCCGACTTCCTGGAGCAGAGCCACTGGTCGGAGGTGTGGGGCCTCTCGCCGGAGCTCTACCTCCCGCTCTTCCACTTCGTGCGCATGAATCGCCTCCCGGCCCGGGCCCTGAACGTGGACCACGACCTGGTGGATCGCGTCGGGCGCGAGGGCTGGGACGCGCTCGCGCCGCTCGCGCGGGAGGGGCTCTCCGATCCCGCGCCGGCTTCTCCCGCCTACGCGGCCTGGCTGGCTCGAGTCTACGCCGCGCACGGAGCCCACGGCCGCGCCGCGCCGAACGCCGACGATCCGGCGCTGCGCCGCTTCGTCGAGGCGCAGCTGGTCTGGGACCGCGCCTTTGCCGAGGGCCTCGCGGCCGCTGCGCTCGAGCATCCGGCGGCCCTCGTGGTCGGGATCGTCGGGAGCGGGCATCTGGAGCACGGGTTCGGCGTGGCGCATCAGCTCGCCTCCCTCGGCCAACGCTCCGTGGTGACGCTCGTTCCGTGGGACGCGGGGCGGGATTGCGCGGAGCTGGTCCCGGATCTCGCCGACGCCGTCTTCGGCGTGGCGCCGCCGCCGGGCGACGGAGGCGCCTCGTGAGCCGCGTTCGGCGCGCGAGGAGCCGTTCGCGACGTCCGGCCGCGGCCTCCGGGCTCGACCTGATCGAGCTCCTCGCCTGGCCCACGCGCCCGCTGGTGCGCGCCTGTCGCGTGCCCGAGGACCTGGAGGAGGTGACGGCGCGCGGCGCCGAGCTCCCGGGGGACGAGGTCGGGGTCGAGCCGGACGCCGTCGAGTCGGTGTGGGAGACGGTGCGGAGCCTCTACCGCACCGGGCTCTATCCAGCGATCCAGATCTGCGTACGTCGCGATGGGGCCACGGTGCTCCACCGCGCGATCGGTCACGCCTCGGGCAACTCGCCGGACGACGCGCCCGATGGCCCGCGCGTCCCGGTCTCGCTCGAGACCCCGTTCGTGATCTACTCCGCGTCGAAGGCCATCACGGCGATGGTGATACACAAGCTCGACGAGGAGCGGGTGCTGCACCTCGACGATCGCATCTGCGACTACGTGCCGGAGTTCGGCAGCCACTCCAAGGAGTGGATCACGATCCGGCACGTCCTCGGTCACCGGGCCGGGATACCGAACCTCCCGCCGGGCGCCATGGATCTGGACCTGCTGGGCGATCCCGCCCGGGTGATGCAGATCCTCTGCGACGCCCGGCCGACCTCCCGCCCGGGGCGCCGCCTCGCGTATCACGCGATCTCGGGCGGCTTCGTGCTGGCCGAGGTGGTGCGCCGCGCCACCGGCGACGACATCCGCACGGTGATGCGCGACCAGATCCAGCGTCCCCTCGGGTTGCGCTGGATGAACTACGGCGTCGCGCCCGAGGACCTGCCGCAGGTGGCGCTGGATGCCTTCACCGGGCTGCCAGTGCCCCCACCGTTCTCGCTCCTGCTGCGGCGCGCCCTCGGCAAGGACCTGCCGGAGGTCGTGCAGCTCGCCAACGATCCGCGCTTCCGCACCGGCATCGTGCCGTCGGGCAACGTGATCACCACGGCCGACGAGCTCAGCGCCTTCTATCAGTGTCTGATGGACGGCGGCAAGCTGCACGGGGCGCGCGTCTTCGAGCCGCGCACGGTGCGCCACGCCACCTCCGAGCAGACCTACTGGGAGCTCGACCTCACCCTCGGGCTGCCCTTGCGCTACGGCCTCGGCTTCATGCTCGGTGGCGAGACCTTGAGTCTCTTCGGACCGGACTCGCCCCGCGCCTTCGGGCACCTGGGCTTCACCAACGTGTTCTCCTGGGCCGACCCGGAGCGACGCCTCGCGGTGGCGCTCCTCACCAGCGGGAAGCCCTTCTTCAGCGTGGAATCGTTCTGGCTGCTGCGGCTGCTGTGGCGCATCGCGCGGGCGTTCCCGCGTCTCTCCTGAGCGCTCAAGCCGGCGCGCCGCGCAGGAAGGCGCGCAGCACCTCGATCATCGGTGCCACGTCGGCCGCCCCCGCCATCTCGCGACAGCTGTGCATGGCGAGCATCGGATTGCCCACGTCGACCGTCGGGATCCCGACGCGGGCCGCACTGATCGGGCCGATCGTCGAGCCGCAGGGAAGATCGGAGCGCGTCACGAAGTGCTGGGGCTCGACCCCGACGCTTCGACACACCGCCGTGAACAGGCCCGCGCTCATCGCGTCGCTGGCGTAGCTCTGTCCGGCATTCAGCTTGAGCACCGGCCCGCGTCCGATCAGCGGGCGGTGAACCGGCTCGTGCCGGTCCGCGAAGTTCGGGTGCACCGCGTGCGCCATGTCGACCGACACCAGGAAGGAGCGGGCGAGCGCCCGCGCCGGGCCCTGGGGCGCCCCGCCCTTGAAGCCGGCGACGCAGCGCTCGAGGGCCGAGGCCAGGAGGTTTCCGCCGGCCCCCTGGAAGGAGCGGCTCCCCACCTCCTCGTGGTCGTGGAGGGCGATCGCGCGGGTGAAAGGCGGGAGCTCGCCCGGTCCGTCGCCGGCCGTCGCCAGCGCCGACACCGCGGCGTGGCAGGAGGCCAGGTTGTCGAGACGGGGCGCCAGCACGAACTCGCCGCGCGCTCCGCCGAGGCTGCCGGGCTGGACGTCGCAGGTCATGAGATCGAAGGCCAGGACGTCGCGCGCCTGGAACCGGCCCTGGCCGCGCGCCTGCAGCTCCGCCACCAGGAGCTCCGCCAGCGGGGGCGCGTCCTCGAGGCCCGCCACCGGCACTGCGTGCTGCTGGGGGTTCAGCTCGAGCCCCTTGGTCGCGAGCTCCCGCTGGAGGTGGATGGCGAGGCTCGGCACGCGCAGCAGCGGCCGCTCGAAGTCGATCGCGAGCGAGCACGGTGTGCCATCGGGCCTCGCCAGCGTGAGGCGCCCGGCGAGCGACAGGTCGCGGTCGAGCCAGGTGTGGAGGAGGACGCTCCCGTAGGGCTCCACGGCGAGCTGGCGGTAGCCGTGGGCGATGGCGTCGGCTCGCGGCTTCAAGCGCAGGTTCGGCGAGTCGGTGTGCGCGCCGATCACGCGAAAGCCCGCCTCGACCGGCGACTCGGCGCCCACCTCGAAGGCGAGGAGGCTTCCGTCCCCCCGCACCACCAGGCGGCGATCGCCGGGCGAGAGCTCCCACTCGGAGGCTTCCTCGAGGGGAGTGAAGCCCGCCACCGCGAGGCGCCGGCCCGCCTCGGCCACCGCATGGTAGGGCGTCGGAGAGCGATCGATGAACCTCAGGAGATCGCGAGCGGCGTCGGACATGCTCTCAGCATAGCCGCGCGCCGGCGCCCGCTGCGCCCGTCGCCGCGGTGAATCCGGTCGGCCCCGCCGGCGTCGTATTCTTGCGCCCGTCACGCCGGGAGGAGCCCATGCGCCAGTTGATCTGGATCTCCCCGACGGCACCCTCGGTCCGGATCCTGCATGCGTCGCCCGCCGCCCTGCGGAACCGCGAGCCCGCGCGCGGGTTCCAGCCGATCGAGGAGGGGAGATGGAGCGTGGATCCAGGCCCGCCGCCGGCGCGCGGCGCTCCCCGACGGGCCTCGCTCGTCACGAGGCCACGGGCGCGCGTCGACCGGGCCTGAGAGGGCGCGCGGCGGGAGCGGACGCGCTCGTGCTCGTCGCTCTCGTGGCGGCGGGGTGTGCCACGCAGCGCCCCGTGCTGTATCCGAACGCCGCACTCGAGGAGCGCGGCATGGCCGCAGCACAGCGCGACGTGAATGAGTGTATGGCGCGCGCCGAGGCCTACGTGAAGGGCTCCCCGGCGACCGGCGAGGTGGCGGCCCATACGGTGGGCGGAGCCGCGGCCGGCGGCGCCGTGGGGGCGGCGGGGGGCGCGGTGGTGGGCGAGGCCGGGCGCGGCGCCGGCGTCGGCGCGGCGACGGGCGCCAGCGTCGGCCTCTTGCGAGGGATCTTCGGCGCGCAGCGGCCGGATGGGGTCACGCGCGCCTTCGTC
>JAWOLJ010000079.1:0-42606 GCA_033853555.1 Myxococcota bacterium | reverse complement strand
CGGCGAAGGGCGTGCACATTCGCCGCATGATGCCGGTCTTCGGCTCCTATGACGCTCCGAGCGGGCACGGAGAAGTGCACTTCACCGGCGTGCGCGTGGCGAGAGCGAACGGGATTGGCGCTCCGGGCATGGGCTTCGAGATCGCCCAGGGCCGCCTGGGGCCGGGGCGCATTCACCACTGCATGCGCTGCATCGGCGCCGCCGAGCGGGCGCTGAAGTTGATGATCGAGCGCGGCATCCAGCGGGTGGCGTTCGGCAAGCCGCTGATCAACCTCGGCGGCAACCGGGAGCGGGTGGCCGACCTGCGGGTGGCGATCGACCAGGCCCGGCTGCTCACCCTCTACGCGGCGTGGAAGCTCGACGAGGTGGGGGCGCTGGCGGCGCTGACCGAGATCTCGGCGATCAAGGTGGTGGCGCCGAACGTGCTGCAAGCGGTGGTCGACGCGGCGATCCAGATTCACGGCGGCGCGGGGGTCTCGGAGGACGTGCCGCTGACCGCGATGTTCGCGGTGGCGCGGGTGCTGCGCCTGGCCGACGGGCCCGACGAGGTGCACCGCAACCAGCTGGCGCGCCTCGAGCTGAAGAAGCACGCGCAGACCACCCCGCCCAAGCCCGCAGCCTGGGTGGTGGGACGGGACTGATCCGACGAGAGGAGCTCCTCATGCCCCTGCATCCCCAGGTGGAGGCCTTGCTGGCCCAGCTCCAGCAGGCCGGCCTCCCGCCCCTCGGCGCGCTCCCTCCCGAGCAGGCGCGTGCGGTCTTCGACAACGCCTTCCTGCCGCCGCCGGAGACGATCCGCGCGGTGGCGCGCGTGGAGGATCGCCGCATCCCCGGGCCGCGCGGCGAGATTCCGATCCGCCTCTACGCCCCGACCAGCGCACGACCGCTCCCCGTGATGCTCCAGTTCCACGGCGGCGGCTGGGTGATCCTGAACCTCGACACCCATCAGACGATCTGCCGCAACCTGGCGCTGGCGGCGAGCTGCATGGTGGTGTCGGTGGACTATCGGCTGGCTCCGGAGCACCGCTTCCCGGCGGCGGTCGAGGACTGCTACGCCGCGCTCCAGTGGGTGGCCGCCCACGCGGGCGAGATCGGCGCCGACGCCGCTCGCATCGGCGTGATGGGCGACAGCGCCGGCGGGAACCTGGCGGCGGCGGTGTCGCTGATGGCGCGTGACCGCAAGGGACCCGGGCTCGCGCTCCAGGTGCTCACCTACCCGGCGCTCGACCCCGCCTGCGACACGCCCTCGTGCAAGGAGAACGCCGAGGGCTATCTGCTGACGCTCGCGGACATGCACTACTTCTGGGGGCACTACCTGGGCCCGGACGGCGACCGCGAGAGCCCCTACGCCTCGCCCTCGCGCGCCAGCGATCTGCGCGGCCTCCCGCCGGCGCTGGTGCAGACGGCGGAGTTCGATCCGCTACGGGACGAGGGCGAGGCCTACGCCCGCCGGCTGCAGCAGGCGGGCGTTCCCACCACGCTCACTCGCTACGACGGCCAGATCCACGGCTTCGTCCTGCTCTCCCACCTCCTCGACGACGGGCGGCGCGGCGAAGAGGAGATCACGCGTCACGCGCGACGGGCGTTCGGGAGCTAGCGGGTCCTCACGCCTGCAGTCGGCGCTCGACCACGCGCCAGTCGACGTTCGCGAAGAAGGCGTCGATGTAGCGCCCGCGCTCGGAGGGCGCATGATCCAGCAGGTAGGCGTGCTCCCAGACGTCCATCACCAGGATGGGTCGGAAGCCCGCCACGTTGCCCAGGTGGTGCAGCGCGACCCAGTGGTTGGAGAGCCGCTGGTTGGCGGGATCGAGGTAGCAGATGGCCCAGCCCACGCCCCGCATGCTGCCCACGCCCGTGAAGTCGATGCGCCAGCGCTGCTGGCTCCCGAACGAGTTCTCCACGGCCCTGGCGAACACGGAGCCCGGCTCGGGGCCGCCCGGGGCCGCGCGCATCAGGTTCTCGAAGTAGAGCTCGTGGAGCAGCATGCCGTTGTACTCGAAGCCCAGGCGCCGCTTCAGCTCGGAGTACGCGGGTGCCTCCTCCTTCTCGATGCCGCGCTCGTGGATCAGCGCATCGATGCGCTCCCCGAGCTGGTTGGTGGCGCGAACGTAGCCCTCGTAGAGCCCGAAATGCATCTCGAGCGTCTTGTCGGAGATCCCCTTCAGGCCGGAGAGATCGAAGTGACGGGGCTTGTAGGTGACGCTGGTCTTCATGCGCTCTCCTTCCGAGGGACGGGCGCGCACGAGCTCGAGCGGGCGAACCGGCGCGCTCGTCGGGTGAGGGCCTCGCTTCCGGATCGTGCGAAGCAGGCTCCGCGGATTCGACGCGGGCCGGCGGCGGTCTCTTCGAAGGAGTCCGTGCCTCGGCCGGGAGCGGCTAGAATGCGGCGGCCGCGCGCCGCTTGCCGCGGCCGCGTCGGGGAGAGAAGGTGCTCGCGGCCCTCGCGCTGAAGACCGTCACGGTGCTCCACGTCTTCGCGGCCATCGCGCTGGTGGGAAGCGTCGCCTTCAACACCCTGGTGGTGATCCGGGCGCTCAAGCAGATCCCGCCCGCCCAGTCGGCGGTGGTGGCCGAGAAGGTGGGCCAGGGGCTGCTCTGGATCGGCACCACCAGCCTGGTGGTGCTCGGTGCGACGGGGCTCGCGCGTCTCTGGCTCTACGGAATCCTGCCCGGGGTCGCGCATCTCGAGTTCTGGCGCTCGGCCTACGGCTGGCGTCTCGCCTTGATGATCGGCTCCTGGAGCGCGCTCATGGTGACGGGCACGCTCTCGGCGTGGTGGTACCGCGCCGTGCTCACTCGGAAGCTCCCGTTCTCCGCCGGGCTGCGGGACCTGGAGGAGCGGCGCGCCGCGCAGGCGCGGGTCTCGGCGATCCAGGATCGCCTGGCGTACGTGAATTTCGCCTTGACGCTGCTCGCGGCGCTCGGCGGCGCGCTCCTGCGCTCGCTGCGGTGACGCGGAGCCGCGCCGCCACCCTCCCCTTCTACGCCGCGCGCCTCGACTCGCGGGGGCGCGTCGAGCCCTGGGCACTGGAGGACCTGCAGGAGTTCGCGGCGCGGCATGGCGATCCCTACGGGGGCCGCCTCGCCCCGGATCGCGCGCCCCGGGTCTCGCTCCAGCTCGAGGCCAGCGAGGACGAGCCCGTGTTCCTCGGGCTCGGTTCGCGCGAGCTTCGCGCCTGGTCGGGCGCGCTGGAAGGCGCCTGGCGGCGCTTCGGCGTGGAGCGAAACGACACCGTTGCGCTCTTCGACTACGGCTCGAGCCCCGCCGTCTTCCTCGCCGCCGGCACCTACGTCGCGTACCTGGGAAGCGGGGTGGCGGATCGCCTCGGGCTCGCCACCGTCTGCAACGACGGCGTGGCCAGCATGGCCGGCCGCATGCTGGAGATCCTGCGATGGGTGCGTCCGGCGGCTCTGGTGCTGCGGCGCGACGTGCTGGCGCCCTTCGCCGAGGCGCTCCAGACGGCGGGTCTCGCGCTGTCCGGCCGCTGTCGCTGGGTCGCGGTCACCGAGCCCGACGGTGCACCGCCGCTCCGCGAGACGCGTCGCTACGCGGAGCTCTGGCAGGTCCCGGTGCACCGGCTGCTTCGGGCGGACGCTGCCTGCTTCCTCGCGGGCAGCGACCCCGACGATCCCCGACGCTTCCTGGTGGAGCCCGGTCTCTACGCGCTCGAGGCGATCGGCCCGGGCGAGGTGGCGGTCTCCACTCGTTTCGCCCGCACCTGTCCCTCCCTCCGACACCGGCTGACGTCGGCCGGCCTCGAGCTGCGGCGCGGCGCGGCGCGGGACGCGCCGGCGGCCCTGGAGGAGACGTGAGCGCGCGGGCCGCGAGGGTCGATCCCCGGCTCCGCACCGAGCCCTTCGACGCCCTCGACCGGCGGACGCCGGCCGGGCTCGAGGCCTTCTGGCGCCGGCGTCTGCGCGAGGTCCTCGCGATCGCCTGGGAGGAGATGCCGTTCCATCGCCGCCGCTTCGAGGCCGCGGGCTTCCACCCCTCGCAGCTCCGCACGCTGGGCGATCTCGCGAGGGTGCCGCTCTTCGACAAGACCGCGGTGCTGGCGGAGCAGCGCCGGCTCGGTCGCTTCGACGTCGGGCTCGAGCGCGCATCCGGCGATCCGGGAATGGTGTTGAGCTCCAGCTCCGGCACGCGCGGCACCACCTTCCTCGCGCATCCCCCGCGCTGGCGGCGGGTGCAGGGACGCTCGGCGCTGCGCGCGCATTGGTGGGCGGGGCTCCGCCCTGGAACGCGCTTCCTGCTCTCGGCACCCGCCTGGCACAGCTACGCCGCGGTGCAGACCTGGATCGCGGAGCGCCTCGAGCTGCCCTGCGTGGTGGTGGCCGGCACCTACCTGCCACGTTTCGCCGGACGCATCGTGGAGGCGCTCCTCGCGTTCCGCCCACGCTTCGTCACGATGTTCCTGCCGATGGTCTTCTCGCTGGTGTCGGAGGCGCGGCGGCGCGGGCTCGCCCCGCGCGAGGCTTTCGCGAGCGTCGAGATCATCACGGTGGCGGGCGCGCCCATCACGCCGGGCATGCGCGATGCGCTGCGTCGCGAGACGGGCGTGCAGCGCTTCGTCGAGATCGCGGGCTCCACCGAGAGCCTGCTGGCGGTGGAGTGTCGCGCCGAGCGCGGACTGCACGTGGTGCCCGACACCTGCTACGTGGAGGTGCTCGATCCGAGGAGTGGCGGGCCCGCCGCGCCGGGCACGCGGGGCCGCGCGGTCCACACCTGCCTCGTGCCCTGGGGGTCCACCTATCTGCGCTACGACGGGGGCGACGCTGGCGTGCGCGACGACTCGCCCTGTCCCTGCGGCCTGCCATCGCCGCGGATCAAGCTCCTGGGCCGCGCCGAGGACGCCTTCCGCCTGGGCGAGCTCGAGCTCCTGCCCTACGACGTCCAGCTCGCGGTGGAGGAGAGTGCGCCCGCGCTCGCGGGCACGCCCTGCCTGGTGCTGCGCGAGGGCCTGGCCGAGGGCCGGCTCGAGCTCGTGATGCCCCGGCCCGAGACGGGCTACGCTCCGGGTCTCGACGACGCGCTGGCGCAGGCTCTGCGCACGCGCTTCGGCGCTCCGGCGGAGGTCCGCTTCGTGGAGAGCCTGCCCCTCCTGTTCAAGGGCGTGCCGCCCGTGCTCTCGGCGCGCGACCTCCAGACGAGCGGCGGAGCGCATCGGTGAGCAAGGGCTCGCTCGGCCTCCTCGCCGCCTACTGGCCGGAAGGGACGGCCCGCTACGCCCACGTCCCTCTGGAGCGAGCAACGCAGTATTGCGTTCACCGCCAGGCCGCCGGCGAGCCCGAGCGCGTGGCGCTCCGCGCCGGGGAGCGCACGCTCAGCTACGCCGAGCTCTCGCGCCGGGTGCGGAGCGGCGGGGCCGTGCTACGCGCCCGCAGCGAGCCCGGAACGCGGGTCGTGGCATCGGGCGCCGACCCGCTCGAGCTCGTGGTATCCGCGCTCTGCGCGCTGGAGGCCGATCTCTGCCTCTGGCTCGCCGGACCGGAGGTCGATCCGGCGGGCCTCACCGCCTTCGGCGCCGCGCTCGCGCTCGGAGCGCCGGTCGCGCAGGCGCTGCCGACGCTCGGCGCCGACGAGCTCGCGGCAGGCGACGCCGAGGCGACGCCGCCGCGGCCGAACCTGCGGCTGCCGGTGCTCGCCCTCGGACGCTCGGGCGGCGGCGAGGTCCTGCACAATCACAAGACCCTGGTGGCGAGCGCGATCTCGCTCGGGAGCTTCTTCCTGCTCGAGCCCGGAGCCGAGGTGCTGCTCCTCGAGGCTCCGACGGGCTGGCTCGCCCTCGGCATGCTGCTGGCGACGCTCCACAAGGCCGGGACGCTGCGCCTCGCCTGGGAGCCCGCCGCCGCGCCCCACGGCCGCTGCGACTACGTCGTCCTGGGAATGGCGGAGGCCGAGCGACGCTATCTCGGCGCCACACCGGGCCTGCGCGACGTGCGGGCCGCCGCCGGCGCGATCGTCGGCGTCGAGGATCCCTTCGCGATCTCGCGTCGCCGCCGGCTCGCCCGGCGGCTCGGCACGCCCGTCCTCACGGTCTACGGGCGCAACGACCTCGGGCCGGTGGTGGCGAGCCATCCCACCTGGTGGCTCGACGCCGCCGCCGGGATCCCGCTCCCGAACGTGGACTGCCGTCCGCTCAACCCGGCGAGCGGCGCGAGCCTCGCCATCGGCTGGGACGCGGTGGAGGAGGCGGAGATGGGCGTCAAGTCGTCGCTCGCGCCCGCCGGCGGCGAGATCGTGGACGGCTGGCTGCGCAGCCGCGTGATCGTGCACCTCGACCCGACCGGCCTCTACTTCCTGCGCGGGCGGTCGCCGAGCTGAGCGGACGAAGCGTCGCGGCCGGATCCCCTCGCTACCGCCCGCCCAGCGTGCGGAACTCGCCGGCCTCGAAGCGCTGGAGCCAGCGCTCGATGCGCGCGGCGAAGGCGGCGGGGTCCGACTCCCTCTGCACGGCGCCCGCCGCGAACTCGTCGCAGTAGCTGCAGTCTCGGCAACCGAGCCGGCAGTCGTGCTTGCGCTGGAAGAAGTCGAGGAATCCGTCGAGGGCGCGGTTCGGGATGCGGAGCGGGAGCCGACCGAAGGGCTCCAGGTGATCGAAGCCGAGGACCAGATCGTTGAGATCGCCGTCGTAACGCCGAGCGGCGTAGGCACGGATCGCCCGCTCGATCCAGGGCCCGTCCATCTCGCGCCCGGCGAGCTTGAACTCGTGGTAGCCCAGCTCCTCGTAGACGCCGAGGTCCTCCGGTCGCACCCAGGGCGCCTTCAACATCTGTCCCGCGTCCCGGCTCTTCTCCCCGGTGCACCACATCAGCGGGTAGTCGACGTAGGTGCCGAGCTCCTGGCTGGCGCCGCTGTGCGACACCAGGTTGATGTGGTACTGCCGCAGCGGGCACTGGATCAGGCAGCCCACGTTCACCAGCAACGCCAGCCGGCAGCGCACGCGGCGGCGGATCTCCCGCAGCAGCCGGAAGTCGCGGTTCACGTACTCCGGCAGATAGAGACGGTCCGCGCCCTTCGACTCGAAGAAGAGCGCCTTGTCCACGCTGTCGATGGCCGTGGCGGTGGAGACGGTGACCTCGAGCTCCGGGAAGCGCGCCTTCGCGAAGGCCACCAGATAGGGATTGGAGAGCACGATGCCCGCGACACCCGAATCCACCAGGCTCCCGAGCCGCTCCACCAGCCAGCGTTGGCCCTCGGCGCTGAACTCCCGGTTGCCGAGACACGCGACGTTGAGCGCGTAGTGGAACTCGACGCCGCGTCGGCCCGCCGCGGCCACGAAGCGCTCGAGGCCGTCGCTGCCGGGCTCGGGCAGCCAGGCGCTGGCGCGCAAGCTCGGATCCCGCGGCTCGCTGCCGTAGAGGTGCCCGATCGGGACACCGGCGAGCGCGTCGAGGAACGACTCCCGATAGACCGCGGGCGCGATGATCTCCATGGGCGCAGCATACCATCGCGACGGCGCGCGACCCGATCGACCGCCGCCGCCTCGTGGTAGGATGCGCGCGCCCGGGAGCGTTGCACGCCTCGGCCCCGCGAGAGGAGCCATGCCCAGCGTCCCGTGGTCTCGAGGCGTCCTCGCGCTCCTCGTCGCGCTCAGCGCCGCGCCGGCCCGCGCGGTGGATCTGCTGGACGGCGCCGCCAACGTCTCGGGCTTCGTGGAGACGCGCACCGCGATCTGGACCCAGAGCGATCCCGTGAAGCCGCTGCACATCCCCGGGATCAGCGAGGATCCGCCCGACAACCGGCTCGCCGTGGCGCGCGAGACCCTCCAGCTCGAGTTCGACTACACGCCCTCGCCGGAGCTCGCCTTCCACGGCGTCTTCCGCGGCGTCTGGGAGCCCCGCTACCGGATCGACGCCTTCGCGAGCGACGGCTCGCACTTCGGCCACAACGTCCTCGACCGCGACTTCTACGACGAGCCGCCGAGCTGGGGCGAGCCGATCCGCGAGTTCTGGGCGCAGTGGAGCCCGAGTCCGTCCCACTCGATCCGCGTCGGGCGTCAGATCGTGAACTGGGGCGAGTCGCTGGCCTTCCGTGTGGCGGACGTGATCAACCCGAACGACTCGCGCTTCAACCTCTTCTTCCTCGATCCCCAGGACTCGCGCATCCCGCAGTGGATGGTGCAGGGCATCCACCAGTTCCTGGACCTCCCGGGCTCGCCGTCGTTCGAGTGGATCGTGCTCCCGCCCCTCGATCCCGAGCACCGGCGCGTGAACGACTTCGCGCCGACGGGCGCGCGCTGGGCGATCCCTCCCGAGACGCGACACAGCAGCTATCCCGCGCTCGCCACGGCGCCCGGCGATCCGGCGCTCTGGACGGTGCAGCGGGCGGTGCTGAACGCTCGCGCCGCAGGCGCGCCGGGGGGCGCGGTGGACTTTCGCTTCCTCGACGACGCCAAGAAGGACTTCCCGCACGGGACGAGCTTCGGCGGCCGGCTGCGCTTCGCGTTCCGCGGGCTCGACCTCGCCTTCTTCGACTGGTACGGCTACGAGCTCCAGCCCGTGGTGAAGGATCTGGGCCTGAGCTCGCTCACCATCGCCGACTACCGCGGAGTCCTCGAGCGCCCGGACCTGGCCGACGTCTACACCGCGCTCGGCGTGCCGCTGGCCGCCCAGGACGTGGTGCGGCTCGACCGCTTCCGCTTCCTGTATCCGCATCAGAACGTGCTGGGCATGACCGGCAACTACTACCTGGCGGCGCTCAAGGCCGTGACGCGCTTCGAGCTGGTGTTCCGGCCGGACAAGCACTTCCAGGTGGACGGCTTCGATCGCGTGACGGGCGCGATCACGAATGGCGACGGGCTGGTGCGCCGCAACGAGGTGCAGTGGCAGCTCGCCTTCGACTTCGCCGGCCTCTACTGGCCCGCGCTGAACCGCGAGAGCGACTTTTCGTTCAGCGTGGAGTACACCCAGGCCATCGTGCCGGATCCCGCGCAGGGGATGCGGGCCGGCGTCTACGAGACGCCGCTGCGCCAGGTGACCGACACGCTCTCCGTACGCGGCTCCACGGCCTACTTCTACAACTGCGTCCAGCCGAGCGTGACCGCGATCTGGCAGCCCGAGCAGGGCGCCTGGGCGCTGGTGCCGGCCCTCGGCCTCGCGGCGCCCTTCGACTCGAACCTCACGGCCGAGCTCCGCTACGTGACGATCGGCGGCCGGAGCGCCTTCGACGGCCTCGGCCTCTTCCAGCGCAAGGACTTCGTGATGCTCTCCGTGCGCTACGGGTTCTGAGGTGCGACGCGCAGGCGTGCTGGCGATCCTCTTCGCCGCGATCGCGCTCGGCCTCGCGGCCGGGGCGGAGGCGGAGGAGCCCGAGCTCCCGGCGCCCGGCACCGTGATCGACGCGAGCAACGTGAAGCGCTACGCCGCGCTCCTCTCCGAGGGCGCGCTGCGCTGGATCCGAGACGGCGCGTGGGTGGGAGCGGCGGGGCGCGTCACGCTGCGGGTCGGGCCGACGCGGGCGGCGCCGCTTCCGCCACGCTTCCTGGCCGCCTCGGAGCGCTACGCGGGCGGCGTTCGCCTGCGCGCCGACGGAGTCCTCGAGGGCTGGGTGGCGGGCCTCCCCTTTCCGCGGCCGGCGGAGCCCGAGCTCGCCGCCAAGGTCCTGTGGAACCAGTACTACCGCTGGCGCGGCGACGACTACGTCCTCGACACCTATCGCACGACCCAGACCGATCGCTTCGGAAACCATCGCGAGACGCGAGGCGTCTTCAAGCTCCTCACGGTGGCCGGCCGCACCGACCGGGACGGGCCGACGGCGCTGCCGGACGATCGTCGCCGGCTGCGCACGGCCTCGATGATCGTCTTCACCTATCCCCAGGCGGGCCGCTATCAGACCACGCTGTTCTACCGCTATCTGGATCCGACGCGCGACGACGACGTCTATGTGTACCTCCCCAGCACCCGTCGCGTGCTGCGGGTGCAGGGAGGTCAGCGCTGCACTCCGGTGCGCGGCTCGGATCTCGCGCCCGACGACTTCTTCGGGTTCGACGGGCGCGTGTTCGAGCAGCGCTGGCGCGTGGTGTCGCAGGGGAAGGTGCTCGCGCTGATGCACCAGCGGCACGTGCCGCCGCGGCTCGACGAGGCCGTCGGCGCCTGGCCGCAGGACGAGGAGTTCGAGCTTCGCGACGCCTGGCTGGTGGAAGGGACACCGAAGGACGACGGCTACTGCTACGGCCCCCGGCGCATGTGGATCGACCAGGAGAACTTCAACGTGCTCTGGGCGGACGTCTACGACCGGGCGGGCGTCTACTGGAAGGGCTTCCTCTCGGGCTACGCGCAGACCGAGGTGGCCAGCGGCGAATCGGGCCCGGTCT
The DNA here is from genome assembly GCA_033853555.1 of Myxococcota bacterium. Lineage (GTDB taxonomy): Bacteria > Myxococcota_A > UBA9160 > UBA9160 > UBA9160 > JAWOLJ01. The sequence continues at coordinate 32,290 of JAWOLJ010000079.1, read as the reverse complement.
GGAGCGGCACGGCGGCCTGGGACTTCCAGGGCGAGCACCTGACGTACGTGGCGCCCGGGCCGCCGGAGTGGGGCCTCGGCTACCAGGTGAGCTCCGGCCGCCTCGCTCTTCCCGAGTTCACGCCCGAGGCGCTGCTCCGCATCGGACGCTGATCGCCGCCGGAGAGGGCGCCCCGCAGCCGTGCGCCGGCCGCGGGGCGTCTCCTTCGCTTCGCCTGGCGCGTCAGCCTCCGCGGCGCGCGGTGCGGTCGCGGTGGCGCTGCGTCAGCGTGTTCTCCCGGTAGTAGCGGTCGTAGAACGCGTCGTCGAGGTTGTGCACCACCACGCCGAAGTGCGCCTGCATCGGGTTGTAGGTCACCGGGAACTGTCCGAAGTGCTTCACGCAGTAGTCCACGTAGGCGATCAGGGCCTCCTTCACCCACTCGGGCGCCTTCGCGCGCGGATGCCGGGCGATCTGCTTCGTGGGCTCGGGCTTCCAGGGCGTGCGGCCCTTCAGCAGGTAGTTGTCGTCGCCGGAGTGGAACGGCCCGCCCGGCCCGTACTTCTCCGCCCACCAGACCTCGACGAGCTGCTCCGCGTTCCGGTAGCGGGGTGACGGGACGTAGGTCGCCTCCTTCACGCCCTCGATCCCGAAGATCTTCACCTGGCCGGTCGACACCGGCGCCTTCGGGTTCGGCGCCTCCACGTGGAAGCCCAGGCCGCGCGCGATCTCCGGCATGGCGCCCATCAGCACGTCGGGGTTGAAGCCGCAGTAGCACCAGGTGCCGAGGCCGAGCGATTCCGCCGCCAGGCGGATGTTCTGGACCATGCAGCCCGTCGGGTACTGCTCCACCTGGAAGATGAGCTGCTCCTCGGCGGCGATCGGCGTGCCGAGCTCGAGCATGCCCTCGCGCACCCACTTCTCGACGCCGGCCGGACGCCCGCCGTTCCACTCGTCGATCGGGTACATGTGCCAGTAGTCGAAGAAGTTGATGAGCGCGGAGTTGAGCCACCCCGCGTCCGTGATCGGGATGAACCAGGTGGTGCCCGGCCAGTTCATGTTGTGCTGGTAGGGACCCATCAGCGTGGCGTGCGGCGCGCCCGGCGCGCGCAGCGAGAAGTCGATGTCCGGCCGCTCGTCCAGGATCTGGATCATCCCCTTGCGATACCAGTCGAGGATCTTCGGCGAGTCCTTGCTCGACTCGAGCTCGAGCTTGGCCTGGCGCGCGAGACCCGGCTTGTAGACGAAGGCGCCGTTGTCGTTGATCACCAGCAGATCGGTGGCGAGGGAGTTTCCGGCCTGGGGCGAGGTGCGGCCCGAGATGTGGGTGAGCTCGTGGAAGCCCCCGTCCATCGAGATGTCCCAGTTGGCGATGCCGTTCGGCCCGCAAGCCGCCCAGCACAGCACCGCCTCCTCCGCCTCCGTCAGCGGCGCCGGCTCCTTCTCCGACACGAACTTGAGGGGGCCTTCCTCCTGCTGGAGCATGCGGCCCGTCGCCGGATGCGGCGCGCTCACACCGGAATCGATGCGATAGCCGAGCCCCACGCGGCGGCTCCGCACCGTGCGCAGTGCATCGAAGATGGAGACCCCCTCGTCGAGGAGGCGTGCGATCTCCGCCGCTACGTCCGTCGCCATGGCGTTTCCCCCTGTGGTCGTTCTCGGTCGGAGAGAACGGCGTTCAGGGCGATGCTATGAAGCCGGGACGGCGCTGTCCAGCGCCCTCTCCTCGACGGAGCGTCGAGTTCCCGGCGGACCCCCGGAGCCCGGGAGCGACGACACGCGGCGAGACGCGGAGGTCGGGAAATGCCTGCGGCTCCCCTGCGCTTTGGACTCTGGTACGACTTCCGAAACCCGCCGGCCTGGCGCCAGGAGCCCGCGCGCCTGTATCGCGAGATCCTGGAGCAGATCGTGCGCGCCGAGGCCCTGGGCTGGGACGACGTCTGGCTCTCGGAGCACCACTTCGTGGACGACGGCTACACGCCGTCGATGCTGCCGCTCGCCGCCGCCATCGCCGCGCGCACCTCCCGCATCCGCATCGGAACCAGTGTCCTCCTGCTGCCGCTCCACGATCCACTGCGGGTGGCCGAGGACGCCGCCACGGTGGACGTGCTCTCCGACGGTCGCCTGGAGCTCGGCGTGGGCGTGGGCTATCGGCGGGAGGAGTTCGTGGGGTTCGGCATCCCGCGGCGCGAGCGCGCCGCCCGCATGGACGAGGCCGTGCCGCTGCTCCGCCGCCTGCTCCGGGGCGAGCGCGTGACGAGCCCGGGGCCCCACTTCCGCTACCGCGAGGTCGAGCTCCACCCGCGTCCGGTGCAGGCCGCGCCGCGCCTCTGGATGGGGGGCTTCTCGGAGCCCGCGGTGCGTCGCGCCGCGCGGCTCGGGGATGCCTACATCGCAATCGGAAACGTGGGCCCGTTGATCCGCCTCTACCGGAGCGAGCTCGCGGCGCGTGGCGAGGACCCCGATCGTCACGAGATCGCCGCCGGCCTGGCCTGGCTGCTGGTCGCGCGAGATCCCGAGCGGCGCTGGCGCGAGGCGGAGCGCCACTTCCTGTACCAGATCAATCTCTATGCCCGCTGGTTCGAGGAGGCAGGGATGGCGGTGGCGCGGGTCGCGAGCTCCCGGACCGACCTCGCAGGACAGGGGGTGCTGGTCGTGACGCCCGAGCAGGCGCTGGAGGCGATCCGGGCCTACCGTCGGGAGCAGCCCGTGACGCGCTTCTACGGCTGGACCCTGCCGCCGGGCCTGCCGGTCGCCTGGAGCGACGAGCACGTCGAGCTGATGGCGCGGGAGGTGATGCCCGCGTTCCGTGATCCCAGGGGGGAGGCCCGGATTCCCCGATCCGACCCGTCCCGGGGCGGCGTAGAATCCAGAAGGGGAGCGCGTTTCCGTGGCCACACCCGCCGCCCCGCGGACATCCAAGCGAGACGTCCGAACCCTGCCGGACGAGAAGGGCGACCTCCTGCGCCGCATGGCGGCCGGCGAGGAGGAGGCTCTGGTGGCGCTCTACGCCCGCACGGCGAGCCTGGTGCACGCCGTGGCCGTGCGGATCCTGGGGAACCGGGAGGAGGCGGGCGACGTCACGGCGGAGGTCTTCTGGCGCCTGTGGACGCGCGCCGGGAGCTTCGATCCCGGCCACTGCTCCGCGCTGGCGTGGATCCTGACGGTGGCGCGACGGATGGCCCTCGATCGGCGGCGAAGCCTGCTGCGACGGGGCTCGGCGGTCGAGCGCTTCCGCGCGGAGCTCGAGGGCGAGCCCGCGGAGGGCGGCGAGGACGCGATGGTGTCCCGGGTGGAGGCGGCCGCGGTGCTCGCGCGCCTCTCCGAGCGCGACCGCTCGCTCCTCGAGTCGGCGTACTTCGAGGGCCTGAGCGGAAACGACATCGCGCTCCGCGACCGGCTCCCGCTCGGGACCGTGAAGTCCCGCATGCGCGCGGCCCTGGCGCGCCTGCGGCTCTCGATGGGGACGGTCAAGCGATGAGGAGCGGATTCGGAGCGTTCCGTCAGGCCGAGTGCGCGGGGCTGCGCGAGGACCTGCCCCTCCACGGCCTCGACGTCCTGGAGCCGGCGGAGGCCGAGCGCATGGAGCGGCATCTCCGGCGCTGCGCGGCCTGTCGGGCCGAAGCCGCACGGCTGCGCGACCTGGGCGCGCTGCTCCCGGTGGCCCTCGAGCCCTGCGAGCCTCCGCCCGACGTCTTGATCGACGTGCTTCGCCGCGTGCGAGCGGCCCGCGCGCCGGGCGCGCGGCACGCCGTCGCGCGCTGGCTCGGCGCCATCGCGGCGGCCCTGGTGCTGGCCCTGCTGGCCGCGCCACGCAGCGCGATCCCCCTGATCTGGACCTACGAGGACTCGCCCGACATCGCGGTGATCAACCTCTTCGCCGCGATCGATTCCCCGCTGAGCGCGCGCTACGAGTATCGGACCGAGCCGCCCATGCGTCTCGATCAGAGCGTGGGTCGGATCTACTTCAACACCGTGACGGGTCGCTGGCGGCTGGTCGTGCACGGCCTCCCGCGGCCTCCGCGCGGCTCCCACTACGTCCTCACCACCGAGAGCGAGAACGGCACCGAGCCCCTGGGTGTCCTCGAGCGCTGGGAATGGGGCGTCGCGACGCTGGAGGGAAACGCCGCCTACGACCTCACCAAGACCCAGCGGCTCTCCCTCGAGCTGGTCTCGTCCACCGCCAGCATCCGCCTTCTGGAAGCCGACGCGCACTGATCGGCATCCGGGAGCGCGAGCCACGCGCCTGGCGCCGGCGGCCCTCCCTTCTGCTCCGCGCGCCGCGCGATCGCCTACTGCACCAGCGAGAGCGGCGCCTCGACCGTGCCGAGCTCTTCGCTGCTGCTCTCGTCCCGCACCACGAGCCGCAGCGTGAGCGATCGGCCGGCGGCGTCCGATCCGAACTTCTTGTGAAAGACCACGTAGCCGTGCGCCTGGCCGCCGGGCGCGAGCACGGAGGCCTTGAACCCTTCGCTCTGCAGCACGCGGGATTCGAACGGCGACTCGGTGAGCGCACTCACCGCCTCGGCCAGCGAGATGGCGCCGATCTCCCGGCCGTCGCGGGTGACCAGTGAGAAGTCCTCGGGCGACAGCTTGAAGCGACGATCCGAGGTGTTGGCCACCTCCACCCAGAGCGGTGTATGCAACATCAGGAGCTCCTGGGGCGGGGCGGACCACGGACGGCCGGTGACGACGAGGGTGACCCCGGGCACGCGCCCCAGGACGCGGCGCTCCGCCGGCTCGAGGTCGTGCGATCCCGATGGGACGACGCGCGCGGGCGGGCAGCCGAGGCCGGCGAGCGCCAGGGCCAGCGCGACGCCGGCAGCGAGCCACCGTCCGGCCGTCACCTCACTGGCTCATGTGCCAGCCGCCGTTCGGCGACAGCACCTGCCCCGTGACGAACCCCGCCTCGTCGCTCGCCAGGTAGACCGCGGCCCAGGCGATGTCGTCGGGCTCGCCGAACCGCCCCATCGGCGTCTGGAGCTCGAGCAGCCGCCGCATGCCGCCGAGCGGCGCCGTCATCGCCGATTCGATCCAGCCCGGCGCGATCGCGTTCACGCGGATCTTCCGGGTCACCACCTCGCGGGCCACCGAGCGCGTGAAGCCCAGGATCCCCGCCTTGGCCGCGCAGTAGGCCGGCGCGCCGGCGCCACCGGACGTGCCCATGATCGATCCCATGTTGATGATGCAGCCCGACATCTGGGGACCCATGATCGCGAGGGCCTCGCGCGTGCAGTAGAAGGTGCCGTTCAAGTGCACGGCGAGCATGCGCTGCCATTCGTCGTCGGAGAGGTTCACGGTCACGTCCCAGTGCGTGCGCACCGGGCCGCCGCCCGCGAGCTCGGCCGCCTGGGCGACGGCGACGTGGTTGAAGTGGCTCGCCACCGCGGGATTGCTCTCGTGGCCACCAATCCCCGCGTTGTTCACCAGCACGTCGAGGCGACCAAGCTGCTCGCGCACCGCCCCGAACATGTCCCGCACCGCCGCCGAGTCGGAGACGTCCGCCGCGATCGCGACACCGCCCACCGCTCGCGCCACGCGCTCCGCGGTCTCCTTGCGCAGGTCGTTCACCACGACGCGCGCCCCTTCCTGGTGGAAGCGCCGCACGATCGCCTCGCCGAGCCCGGCCCCGCCGCCCGTCACCAGCGCCACCTTCCGATCGAGTCTTCCCATGGTCGTCCGCTCCTCCACGGCTCGAGGGGTTGCGATGCGAGGAGTCTACCACCGGGCGCACCGCGGCCGAATGCGCCGCCCACGGCGCGGGGCGCGCGCCCTCGTGTAGGATGCCGCCATGCGTCGCACGTCCCTCCTCGATTCTCCCCGCTCCCGTTGGCTGCTCTCCCTGGCGGTGCTCGTCGCCGGCGCCTGTACCCGTTACGCCGTGCTGCCGCCGCCATCCCCGCTGCCGGAGCAGGTGCAGGGCGGGCTCAGCACCGAGGATCAGGTGCGGCTCGCCGAGGCGCGCAAGGCCCAGGGACCGGCGGGCCAGGAGATCCTCGACCAGACGCTCGAGAACCTCGCGAGCGATCCTCGTCTCCAGCGTGCGGACACCGATGCCGCGCTCCACCGCGCGCTCACCGCGTTCGGGCGCGACGAGAGCTTCTGCGATCGGCTGGCCCGGGAGCTCGCGCCCATCACGCTGCACGGCCCCGTGGCCCACGGCCCCGACCGCGTCGCGCTCGCGGTCTCGATCGACCAGGCCTGGCACGAGTGGCTGAGCTCCGCCGGGCGCTCGCGGTACGGCGACCCCGCCGCCCTCGGGCGCGCGGTCCGCGACCACGCGCTCGCTCCCGGCGACCTCGATCCGCAGGCCCCCCTGACGCCGCTCGACCGTCCCATGCTGGTCACCGACGCCGCCGACCTGGAGCAGCTCGGTGTGGACTCGGCCGAGGTGCTGTGCCTGACCGGCCCGGCCACGCCGAGCCACGTGGTGGCGGTGATCCCCGCCTCGGCGCTCGCCGCGCCGCTCCACGTCCCCACCGCCGCCGACGCCGTGTGTCGCGCCCGCTTCGTGGTGCCGGCCGCCGACGCCACCGCCGGTCGCACCTGCAGCGGGCATCCGGAGTACGCAACGGCTCCCCTGCGCGTCGGTGCGGCGAGCGAGCTGCGCTTGACGCGATAGGGCGCCTTCGCAGCGCTCCGCACGGCTGCGAGCCGGGGGCCATGCCCTGGCTACGGATGCTTCAGCGTCCGGTTCCGCTCGAGCCAGTCGCGGCGCTTCTCGAAGGGGAGTGCGACGTAGGTCTGCATGGTCTCGAGGCCTTCTTTCGAGAACATGGTGGCCATGAACGCCTCGCCCTCGATCTCGAGCCCGCCCTCGAGGTGCATCTCCGAGCCCTGGTACACCGAGCGCTTGATCTCGGCCACCGCCACGGGCGAGAGCTCGGCCAGGCCGGAGGCGACGGCGCGTGCGCGCGCCAGGGCGTCGGGCGCCACCTCGTGCACGATTCCGAGGGCCAGCGCCTCCTCCGGGCGGCAGATGCGCCCGCGCAGGATGAAGTCGATGGCGCGCCCGGCGCCGATCAGGCGCGAGAGCCGCTGCGTGCCGCAGCCGCCGGGCAGGATGCCGAGCTGGATCTCCGGCAGGCCGTAGCGGTGATCGCCCGCGGCGGCGATCCGGATGTCGCAGGAGAGCGAGAGCTCGAAGCCGCCCCCCATGGTGTCGCCGTTCAGCGCCGCGATCACCGGCTTGCGCAGGTCACGCAGCGAGCGCAGGAGCTCGTGGTAGCCGTGGTTCAGCGCCGTCCCCATGGAGCGCATGCGAGCGTGGTCGCTCGCCAGCGCCACCAGCTCCTCGACACTGTAGTGCGTGATGAACTTTCCCTGGATCGCACCGCTCAGCACCACGGCACGGACCGCGGGATCGCGCCACTGCTCGATCAGGCCCGCCAGCTCCTGGGTGCCCTCGGCGCAGAAGTAGTTCATCGGCGGGTTGTGGTAGAGGGCGACCACGACGCCCTTCGGGTCCTTCTCGACTCGCCAGAGGCCCATCTCGACTCCTTCTCGCCCCGGCACCGGGGGGAGGCCGCATTGTAGGGCCCGGGGGCGGGGGCGGGGCGACGCCGCGTCGACCACGCCCGGGGCGCGCTGGCAGGGCCTCCGGCGACCGCCGATCATCTGGTGGAATGGACTCCGAGAATCCCACACTGCGGGCCTCCCTCTGGCTGCTGGCCTCGGCCCTGCTGCACGCCCTGGCGCTGGTGAGCCTGATGCTGATCGGGGATCTCCAGCCGCTGCCTCCGCCCCGGCCGGTGCCGGTGAAGCTCCTGCCGCCGGAGCCGCCTCCCGAGGAGCCGAAGCCCGAGCCGGAGTTCCGCCCGCTCCAGTTCCATGCCGCCGCGCCCGCCGTCCGCGAGCAGGTGGAGCTGCCCAAGGAGAAGGTGGCGCTCGCACCCCCGCCGCCGGACGCGGTGATCACGCCCGAGGCGGGGGGCGGCGGTCTCGCCATCGACCGCGCCGGGCCGAGCGCCCTCGGCGGGTTCACGCTCGCGGGCGAGGGCGGCGGCATCGCCGGAATGGGCTTCGGGCGTGGCAACGCCACGGGCGTCGGCGGCTCGTTCCAGCAGTACGTGGGCGAGCTGCAGCAGGTGGGCCTCGACGTGGTCTTCGTGATCGACGCCACCGGGTCCATGGGCTGGCTGATCTCCCAGGTGAAGGACCACGTCGACACGATGGCGGCGTCGATCCGACGGCTGGTCCCTGTAACACGCTTCGGCGTCGTCGCGTACCGGGACTACGACGACCCGGAGTTCGTGACGATGGTGGAGCCGCTCACGCTGAACGTCGGCCGCGTGCACGCCTTCCTCGACCATCTGGAGGCGCGGGGCGGCGGCGACCCCCCGGAGGCGGTGGACGCCGGGATCCAGACGGCGATGCAGCGCGCCGGCTGGAAGCCGGACTCGAAGCACGTGATGGTGATCCTGGGTGACGCGCCTCCGCATCCGGAGCGGATGCAGGCCACGCTCGACCTGGCCCGGAGCTTCCATGCCGCCGGGGGAACGGTGACGGCGATCGACGTGAGCTTCGACGCCAACCCGAAGGTCGCAGCGGCGCGGCTCCACAAGCGGGTGGAGGACCTCCTCACCATCGACCGCCGGGGCGTGATGCCGGAGTTCCAGGAGATCGCGAAGAGCGGCGGCGGCGACGCCTCGAACCTGGAGGGCGACCGCACGATCACGCGCAGCATCGCGGTGCTGATCTTCGGCAAGCGCTGGGCGGAGCAGGTGCGTCCCCTGCTGGGGGATCTCTGACGCCGAGCGCCCGCGCTCTCCTGCTGCTGCTCGCGCTCGGGATGGCCGTGGCCCCGCGCGCGGCGGCGGACTCGCCGGCGGAGGTCGAGTCGGCGGCCGATGCCTACGGTCAGGCGGTGTCGAAGGCCCGCACCTCGAACGCGGGCGTCGACGCGCTCCGCAAGCTCCTCGAGACCGGCGCCAGCCTCGAGCGGCGCGTCAGCGCCCAGCGTTCGGCGCTGGAGGCGGCGGCCGGCCAGGACGAGGCGGCGCTGGAGCGGCTCTACCGCTCGACGGACTGGCAGCGCCTCGACTACGCGGAGGTCACGACGGGCTACTGGAATGCGTGGGCCGAGGTGAGCGTCGCGCAGCGCCTCCCGGCCGGATCTGCCGAGCGCAAGGCCGCCCTGGCCCGGGCCCAGAAGGGCTTCGGGCGCGCCTCGCTCGAGCTCCGCCTCCCGGGCGTCGCGAGCTCGAGCCTGCTCGGTCTCGGCATCGTGAAGCACGAGCTCGGCGATCTCGACGGCGCGCGCGAGGCCTTGCAGGCGGTGGAGAAGGTGCTGGCCGATCAACCCGGCACGCCGCTCCTCGCCGCCGTGCGCTACGAGCTCGCGGTGATCGCGCTGGAGCAGGGCGATCTCGATCGGGCCCACACGCTCACCGATTCCATCCCCGCCGGCTCGCTCTCCCACGACCAGGAGCTCGCGCTCCTGCGCACCGAGGCCGAGGCCTGGCTCAAGCACGCACGCGACGGAAAGGGAGGCGCGGACCGCGCGGCCGCGCTGCTGCGTCGGCTGTCCGCGAGCGGAAGCGACGGCTCCCGCGCCGCCAGCGCCCTCGCGGTGGCCTACCGCGCGGAGCTGCGCGGGCAGGATCTGGGCCCGATCGGGAGGCTCCTCGCGGCCGAGACGGCCTTCGGCGAGAAGCGCTACGCCGAAGCGCGCGATGCCTACGCGCAGGTGCTGGCCGACCCGGCGGCGCTCCCGGGGATCGATCTCGAGGCGGCTCGCTACAAGTACGCCGCGAGCCTCTCGCAGACCGGAGACCGGGCCGGCGCCCTGGCCGAGCTGGAGAAGCTCTTCGCCGGCGCGGGGCCGAGCGCGTCGCTGAAGGTGCCCGTGGCACGGCTCTACTACTCGCTCGCCGCCCAGGCGGCGCAGGACGATCCGGCGCCGGCCAACGAGGCTCGCGCGGTGCGCGCCGCCGAGCGACTCCTGGCCCTCGCGCCCGACGCCCCCGAGGCCGCGCAGGCGCGCTATCGGGTGGCGCGCGCCAAGGAGGCCGGCGGCAAGGAGAGCGCCTCGATCCCGCTCCTCGAGCAGATCCCCGAGGCGAGCCCGGCCTATCCCGCCGCCCGGGTGGACCTGGTGCGAGCGCGCGCCGAGGAGCTGCAGCAGGAGCAGAACGCCGGCCGCGCCATGGGACCCGAAAGCCGGCAGCGCGCCCGTACGCTGGCCGCGGACATCGACACCGTGGAGCGTCTGGCGGCGGCGGGCCGGCTGCCCGCCGATCCCCCTCGCGACGCTGCGCTGGCCGTGCTGCGGGCGAAGGCGGCGGCCTGGGCGGGCGATCCTCCCGCGGCGGTGCTCGATCGCGTGGAGCGGGCGTCGCGCCAGCCCGGCCTCGACGCCGGTGATCGCCGCTCGCTGCTGCGCCTGCGCCTCGCTGCGCTCCGGGCCGAGGGCCGCTGGAAGGAGCTCGACCAGATCCTCTCCGGCACCGACGACGCCGCCCTGCGCGCCGACTTCCCGGTCTGGAGCGAGGCCTTCCGCGGCCTGGCGAGCGCCGAGGGTCCCGAGCCCCCGGGCGACCTGGTCCAGCGCTGGTCGGCCCGTCTCGCGCCGCTCGCGCCGCCCGACGCACGCGATGCGCTGGCGCTGGCCGAGGTGGACGCGTTGGTCCGTGCGGGCCGCGCCGCGGACGCGGCGACCCGCGCGCACGGTCTCGTGGAGCGGAGCCCCGACTGGGGGGATGCCTGGCTCGCCTACGCCCGTGCGCTCGACCAGACGCCCCAGGCGAAGGAGGCCGCGGCGGCCTGGGAGCGAGTGGCCGGCGGCGTGCCCAGGGGCGGCGCGCTCTGGCTGGAGGCCGAGCTCGCGTACGCGCGCGCCGCGCGCCGCGCCGGTGACGCCGACTCCGCCTGCCACGCGCTTGCGGCCGCGCGCCAGGCCGCGCCGGAGCTCGGAGGCGCGCGGATGAAGGCGCGCTTCGAGGCCGAAGCGAAGGCCTGCCCGCCGGCGACGGCCGCGCCCGCCGGCAAGCCGTAGCTGGACTCTCCTAGCCGATCCCCATCTGGATCGACACGCCATTGTGAATGAGGAAGGAGAGCACCTGGTTCTGCCGCGCCTGGGCCTGGCGGGGCGGGAGACCCAGCGTCTCCTTCCAGGCACGGATGCGAACCGCCATCTCCCGCTGACGCACGGCGGACCCGAAGCGCGCGCCCGAGTCCTTCTTGCGCAGGAAGCAGAAGTCCACGAGCTGGTCCGGGTCGTGCCCCGTGAACTCGCAGAAGGAGGCGAGGATCTCGAGCTTCTCGGGATCCTCGGCCAGCGGATCGCCGCCCCACTGGGCGGCGAGCCCCTTCCTCCACTGCGCGATGCTCTCGTACTCCTGGATCGGCCGCGCGAGGCCCATGCTACTCGGGAAGCCCGAGCTGCTTGGCGATGCGGCGGATCTCCTCCTTGCGGCCGGGCAGCGGCGCCGGCGGCGTCAGCACCTTGTCGCGCTCGAGCTCCTTCACCACCACCGGGTCGCGGCGGAACGGGACGCCGTAGCGACCCTCGTGGTAGAGCTCCTCGAAGGGCGGGCGCGGGCGCTGCCCTCCGGCATCGCGCGACTCGAGCGAGTAGCCGACGTTCATCTCGTAGAGCGGGATCCAGTGGTCCGGCACGCCCAGGTACTTCTTCGCCACGTCGCCGTTGAAGGCCGTCCAGCAGGCGCCGAGGCCGAGCTCGAAGGCCATCAACAGGCCCTGCGTGCCCGCGCCGCCGCAGTCGAAGGCCGCGGCGATCGGGTAGGCCGGGCTCTTGGTGAGCGGCTCCAGGATCTGCGGGTAGACGAACTCGTCGACGAACTTGTGGCTCCAGCCGTGGGTGGGATTGAGCGCGCCCACGTCGTGGAGCTCCTTCAGCCGCTTGCCCTTCACCTTCTGGACGACGCTCGGATCGAGGTAGCAGTAGATGTGGACGGGGGCGAGCTCCTGCACCAGGGCCGCCACCGGCATCTTCAGCGCCTCCAGCACGTCGGGCGGGATGTCGGCGCGGCGCACCACGATCGCCTGCAGCCAGTGGGCGTTCACCGCGCAGGAGGCGATGCGCATCGCCTCCAGGATCTTCTGGATCTTCTCGCGCTCGACCTCGCGCTCCGGGTCGAAGTAGCGGATCGATCGCCGGTAGCCGATCACTTCCTTGAAGTCCATGACTCCCCTCTCCTCCTTCCAGCCCCTTCAGGGTTGCAGCAAGACCTTGAGCACGTCCTCGCGATGTCCCTCGAAGATCTGGTAGCCGCGCACCCCCTCGGAGAGGGGGAGGCGATGCGTCACGATCTCGCTCGGATCGAGACGGCCCGCGGCGATCAGCGAGGCCAACGCACGAATGTGGCGCTGGGGGTTCACCAGGCCCGAACGCAGCGTGATGTTGCGCAGGAAAACGCCGAGGTAGGGCAGCTCCACCGGGGTCGCCACCACGCCGATCGCCGCCAGCCGCCCGCCGGGCCGCAGCAGGTCGACGGCGCGCTGCACCAGCTCGGCCCGCCCCACCGCCTCGATCACCGCGTCCGCGCCGCGCCCCGCGGTGAGCTCGCGCACCCGGGCCAGGAGCTCGTCGCCGGACCCCTGCACCGTCTCGTAGCCCCGCTTGCGCGCGCGAGCCAGCCGCCCCGCGTCGAGGTCCACCGCGATCACCCGGGCCGCGCCCGCCAGCTCGGCGCAGCGCTGCGCCAGGCTTCCCACCGGCCCGCAGCCGAACACCACGACCACGTCGCCCGGCGCCACCTCCGCCATCTGCACGCCCATGAAGGCCGTGGGCAGGATGTCGGTCAGGAAGACCGCGCGCTCGTCGTCGATCGCCTCGGGGATCCGGAACAGATTGGTGTCGGCGAAGGGAACGCGCGCCGCCTCGGCCTGGCCCCCCGGCAGGGCTTCGGAGAACCCGAAGACGTTCTGCGCGCCGCCCGCCGTGGTGATCGGGCAGCCGCTGTAGAGGTCGGAGCGGCAGAAGTCGCAGGTCCCGCAGCCGGTGGTGCAGGCGGCGAGCACGCGGTCGCCGCGCTTCAGGTTGCGGACGGCGGGCCCCACCTCTTCCACCACGCCCACGAACTCGTGGCCCACGGCGAAGCCCTTCCCCTGGGCGGGGAAGCCGTGCCAGAGGTGGAGGTCGGAGCCGCAGATCGCGCTGCGCGTGATGCGCACGATCGCATCGGTGTTGCCGCGCAGCACGGGATCGGAGGTCTGCTCGAAGCGAAAGTCGGCCGGCCCATGGTAGACGATGGCCTTCATCGCTCCTCCCGGGCCTGGCCGCGGCCCCACAGGGTCAGTCGGGGAACTGGTACTCCAGGAGCCGCATCTCGATGGTCTTGGACGGGTCGCCGTTGGCGTCCCGCGTGACGCTGCGCAGGAGCCCGACGCCCCGCGCGTAGTAGTCCTCGTACAGGATCGTCGGGTCGTCGCGCGTCACCTCGGGATCCGTCCACGCGGTGTGGACCTCCACCACGTCCTCGAAGTGGCCGGCGGGCACGTCGAGCGCCGTGCGCGGGTGCACCTCGCCGCTCCAGCCCATCTGTTTCCCGGCGCCGTCCGGCGTGGTGAACATCTTGTTGTCCTGGTGCCAGTGCGCCCCGGGCTGCGGATCGAGGGGCATCAACCACGTGGGCGAGTCCTCGCCGAGCATCCGCACGTGATCGGTGCCGTCGTAGTCCACCGAGGTCACACGCGCGAGATAGCCCTGGTCCGTCACGTAGCCGACCGGCGAGCTCTGGACGAAGCCCATGGACGGCCCCTCGTTGCGCTCGTCGAGCACGAAGAGCTTGCTCTCCTTGCCGCGCACGGGCATCTCGCCCTTGGCCGTGACCGTGAGCTTCAGGGTGCCCATCTCGGAGCGCAGCTCGTAGACCCAGCGCGCGCCCGTCACCATCGGGAAGTAGCTCTGGGCGGCCGCGCCGGACGCTCCGGTCGAGGCCCTGCGGCAGCCCCCGACGGAGAGCAGCAGGATTCCGGCCAGGCAGAGCCATCCGAGCCTCTGGGGGGTCATGTCGCGTCCTCCTCGGGGTCTACGCCGGCCGCGGCGCGGGCGGATCGCCCGGCGCGCGGCGGGGGCTCAGGCCGCCTTCTCCCCGCTGGCCTCCTCCGCCTTCGCCCCCGTTGCGAAGGACGGCTTGAAGAGCGAGGTGAAGGCCGGCACCAGCAAGATCGCCCCGACCATGTTCACGCCCAGCACGATCGCGAGCAGCAGGCTCATGTCCGCCGCAAAGCGCAGGCTGCTGATGAAGTACCAGAAGATGATGCCGCCGATCAGCGTGGAGCCGGTGAAGAACACCGCCATGCCCGTGGTGGTGATCGCGATGCGCAGCGAGTCGTCCACGTCGTGGCCGCGTTTCCGCTCGTGCACCACGCGGTCCATCAGGTACAGAGCGTAGTCCACGCCGACGCCGACGCCCAGCGCCTGCACCGGGAGCGTGTTCACGTCGAACCCGATGTTCGCGAAGTACATGAAGGCCAGCGAGACCAGCGTGGCGGTGCCGAGCGAGATGCAGAGCAGCACCGCGATCGCCAGCGAGCGGTAGGAGATCAGGATGATCAGGAACGTGGTGGTGAAGGAGGCGATCAGCGTGGCGTTGTTGCTGCCCTCCACCTCGTCGTTGCTGGCTGCGAGCACGCCCATCAGCCCCGAGGCGAGCGCGTAGCTCGGCCCCTCGGCCCAGGTCCCCGCCGCGCGATACGCCCAGTCCTGTCCCTGGTACTTCACCCAGAGCTCGGGGAGCTCGTAGAGCCCGCGACGACGCACCTCGGCGTGGATCCCGCGCGCGTCGTCCTTCCATTCGGACTCCACGGTGTAGTGCCGCCGGTCGAGCTGGGCTGCCTTCTGCAGCGCGTAGGCCGTCACCAGGTCGAAGCCCTGCACCTTCGCCAGCTTCTTGACGTCGGAGTCGGCGATCTTCTGCACGTTGTCGTAGCCGGCCGCCACCAGCACGTCCAGCAGCTCCTTGGTCGTGCGCGGGAGCGTCAGGATCCACTGGGTCGAGTCGGGCGGCGGCGGCTCGCGCCGGTCCGGCCGCGTGACTGGCTGCTTCACGTACTGGCCGTCCTGGTCACGGATCACGACCAGCAGCTCGGGGTTCCGCGGCGGCACCAGCGGCCCGAACCAGTAGTCGATCTTCGCCAGCAGGTCGTCCCGCGGCGTGTCGAGCCGGATCGAGACGTCGCCCGTCGGGTGCTCGTCGATGTAGCGCTGGGCGCGCGTCACCGCGTGGTGGATCGTGTCCGCCTGGTGGTCCTTGTAGAAGATCCGCACCGCGGCGTTCTGCGCCTCCTGATCCCGGTAGGGGTTCAGGATGCGGGGATCGGGCGAGCCGGCCTCGTAGAGGTAGAGCAGGCCGCCGATCTCCTGCGGCGTGTAGGGGATCGAGAGCCAGCGCGGGTCGCTGTTGTGGAAGGTCCGGGTGATGGCCTTCAGGTAGTCCACGATCGAGACCGAGCCACCGACGTTCGGATCCTGCTCCATGTAGCGCTGGAAGGTCTCGATCTCGTGCATCGCCGACGGGCTGTGGATGGCCGTCGGCTGCGGCGTCTCCACCACCACCGTGAGGTCGTCCGCGCCGAAGAACTTGCTCGAGATCACCTTGGCCGACTTGTTGAACTCGCTGTCCTCCCACAGCACCGGCGTGCCCGGACGCGACTCGCCGATCTTCACCTTGAGCGCCACCGTGGCGCAGGCCACCACCAGCCCGACCCAGCCCACGAAGATCACGCGCTGCGCCACCCGGTTGGTCGCGATCGACGCGATCCGGTGGAGCACCCAGGTGATGGGCGCCGGGATGTAGTGCGAGGTGTCTCGCGGCGGCGGGAAGTAGGCGATCATGAGCCGGTTCAGCAGCATCTCGGTCACGATGATCGACATCGCCCAGAAGAAGCCGAAGAGCGCCACCTTCTTCATCAGCGCGATCGAGGAGACCCCGACCACCAGGATGCCCAGCGCGTCGGTGAAGATGGCCAGGAAGCCCGGCAGCAGGAGCTCGGCCATCGAGTGGATGATGGCCTCGTGCTTGTCGCCGTGGAGCCGTTCGTACTCCTCGTAGAAACGCTCGACGAACTGCACCGAGTGGCTGATGGCCCGTGAGGTGATCAGCATCGGGATCACCAGCACCAGAGGCTCGAGCTGGTAGCCCATCAGCGAGATGAACCCGAGGCCCCAGATCGCGGACACCATCGCGCCGGTGAACGGCATCAGCACGCCGTACCAGCGCCGGAAGTAGAACCAGAGCATCACGACGAGGATGAGGAGGCTCAGGCCCAGGATCTCGACGATCTCGGGCGCGTAGTGGAAGGTCCATCCGATCAGGATGGGCTGGCCGGTCAGGTGCACCTCGACGCTGCCGTCGGCCTCGAGCTCCTTCTTCACCTGGTAGATCTCGTCGAAGATCTTCTTGTAGTCGAGGCGGCCCTCCAGGAAGCCCGCCATCACCAGGGCGGCGCTGTCGTCCATCGAGACGTAGCGGCCGTAGACCTGCTTGTTCTGGTGGATGCGGTCGGGGAGGGTCTGCACCACCTCCTTGGGCAGCAGGGTGCCGTCGGGCCCCCTCAGGTCGTCGCCCTGCAGGCGGTAGCCCGCGGGCAGCTCGGCCAGGCGCAGCTTCAGGAACTCGAGCTCGGCGTTCTCCCGCTGCACCTGCCGCAGCTCCTCGGCCTTGCTCTTTCGCTTGCTCGCCGCCGCGATCAGGGGCGAGTTGGGGACGAGCTGCTTCTCCAGCTCGGCCTTGCGCCGGGAGACCAGCTCCTTCAGGCCGGCGAGATCCGTCGGGACCGTCTCGCCCCGCGCCTTCGCCCGGCTGAGCGTCCGGCGAGTGAAGAACTGCGCCTCGAGCAATGCGAGGGGTGCGTCGCCGATGATCTGGGTCGAGCGCATGATGCCCGAGGCGTCGATCGAGGAGTCGCGGATCGTGATGCTGGTGATCGAGGAGACCTGGCCGTGGTCGACGCCCTCGACTTTGTCGATCTGGTCGGTGAAGGCGAAGATCTTCTCCAGCACGCGCTCGTCGTAGATCGAGCCGCTCTTGGAGACGATCGCCGCCACCACCACGTTCGCGCTGCCGAACTGGCGGTTGTACTTCTCGTAGACCTGGATGAAGGGATGGTTCCGCGGCAGCAGGTCGATGAACTGGCTGAAGACCTGGAGCTGCAGCGCCTTGTAGCCGAAGAAGACGGTGAGTCCCCCGATGATCATCAGGTTCACGAAGCGGTGCTTGATGAAGAACCGCGAGAATCGGAGGAACATCTCGTCCATGCCGTCCCCTTCCTGGTCGCGGGCCGAGGTCGCCCCTCACGGGGCGACCCGAGCCCGTCGTGTCACGAGGCCCGCGCCCGAGCGGGGGCCTCGAGCTCCGTGGGCCCCTCCTCGGTCTCTCGCGTGGCGAACTTCGGCTTGAAGAGCGAGGTGAAGGCCGGCACCAGCAGGATCGCCCCGACCATGTTCACGCCGAGCACGATCGAAAGGAGCAGGCTCATGTCGGCAGCAAACCGCAGGCTGCTGATGAAGTACCAGAAGATGATCCCGCCCACGAGCGTGGACCCGGTGAAGAACACCGCCATGCCCGTCGTGGTGATCGCGATGCGCAGCGACTCGTCCACGTCGTGCCCGCGTTTCCTCTCGTGCACCACGCGGTCCATCAGGTACAGGCCGTAGTCCACGCCCACGCCGACGCCGAGCGCCTGCACCGGGAGCGTGTTCACGTCGAACCCGATGTTCGCGAAGTACATGTAGGCCAGCGACACCAGGGTGGCGGTGCCGAGCGAGATGCAGAGCAGCACCGAGATCGCCAGCGATCGGTACGAGATCAGGATCATCAGGAAGATGGCGCTGAACGACGCCACGAGGGTCGCATTGTTGCTGCCCTCCACCTCGTCGTTGCTGGCGCCGAGCACGCCCATCAGCCCGGACGCAAGCGCGTAGCTGGTTCCCTCGGCCCACTGGCCGGACTCCCGCCGCACCCAGTCCCCACCCTGGTACTGCACCCAGAGCTCCGGGCGTTCGTACAGACCCCGCCGCCGGACCTGGGCGTGGATGCCGAGGCCCTCGTCCTGCCACTCCGACTCCACCGTGTAGTAGCGCCGATCCAGCTCCGCCGCCTTCTGGAGCGCGTAGGCGGTCACCAGGTCGAAGCCCTGGAGCTTGGCCAGCTTCTTGACGTCGGCGTCGGCGATCTTCTGCACGTTGTCGTAGCCCGAGGCCTGGAGCACGTCGACCAGCTCCTTGGTGGTCCGGGGCAGGGTCAGGATCCACTGTGTGGAGTCCTTGGGCGGGGGCTCCCGGCGGCCCGGACGGGCCACCTGCTGCGTCGCGTACTCGCCCTGCTCGTTCCGCGCCAGCACCACCAGCTCGGGGTCCCGCGGCGGGATCAGCGGCCCGAGCCACCAGCGGATCTTCGCGGCGAGGTCGTCGCTCGGTGTCTGGAGGTGAATCGCCACACGGCCCGTCGGGTGCTCGAAGATGTAGTCCTGCGCCCGATCGACGGCGTGGCGGATCGTCTCGGCCTGGTGGTCCTTGTAGAAGATCCGGACCGCGGCGTTCTGCGCCTCCTGGTCCCGGTACGGGTTCAGGATGCGCGGATCGGGCGACCCGGCCTCGTAGAGATACAGCAGGCCGCCGATCTCCTGGTCGGTGTAGGGGACCGCGCTCCAGCGGGGGTCCGCGTTGTGGTAGATGCGATTGATCGCCTTCAGGTAGTCCACGATCGAGACCGAGCCGCCTACCTTCGGGTCCTGCTCCATGTAGCGCTGGAAGGCCTCGATCTCGTGCATCACCTCCGGGCGGTGGATGCCCGCCGGCTGCTCCGTCTCCACGACGACCGTGAGATCGTCGGCTCCGAAGAACTTGCTGGCGATCACCTTGGCCGACTTGTTGAACTCGCTGTCCTCCCACAGCACCGGCGTGCCGGGACGCGACTCGCCGATCTTCACCTTGAGCGCCACGCTGGCGCAGAAGACCACCACCACCAGCCACGCCGCGAAGATCACCCGCTGCGAGATGCGGTTGGTGGAGAGCCATGCGATGCGCTTCAGGCACCACATGATCACCGACGGGATGTAGTGGGAGGTGTCCTTCGGCGCCGGGAAGTAGGCGATCATCAGGCGGTTCAGCAGCATCTCCGTCACGATGATCGACATGGACCAGAACGCGCCGAAGATCGCCACCTTCTTCATCAGCGCGATCGAAGACACACCGATCACCAGGATGCCGATGGCGTCCGCCACGATCCCCATGAAGCCCGGCAGCAGGAGCTCGGCCATCGAGCTGATGATGGCCTCGTGCTTGTCGCCCTCGAGCCGTTCGTACTCCTCGTAGAAGCGCTCCACGAACTGCACCGAGTGGCTGATGGCGCGCGCCGTGATCACCATCGGGATCACCAGCACCAATGGCTCGAGCTGGTATCCCATCAGCGAGACGAAGCCGAGCCCCCAGATCGTGCACACCATCGCGCCCGAGAACGGCATCACCACGCCGTACCAGCGCCGGAAGTAGATCCCGAGCATCACCAGCAGGGTGAGGAGGCTCAGGCCCACGATCTCGACGATCTGGGGCGCGTAGTAGAACGTCCAGCCGACCAGGATCGGCTGGCCCGTCAGGTGCACCTCGACGCTCCCGTCGGCCTCGAGCTCCTTCTTCAGGTCGTGGATCTCGTCGAACACGTGCTTGTAGTCGAGCCGGCTCTCCAGGAAGCCGGCCATCACCATGGCCGCGGTGTCGTCCATCGAGACGTAGCGGCCGTAGACCTGCTTGTTCTGATGGATCCGATCGGGCAGGGTCGCCACCACCTGCTTCGGCAGCAGCGTCCCCTCCGGCCCCTTCAGGTCCTCGCCATCGAGCCGGTAGCCGTCCGGCAGCTCGGCCAGGCGCAGCTTCAGGAACTCGAGCTCGGCGTTCTCCCGCTGCACCTGCCGAAGCCGCTCCGCCTGGGCGGGATCGTTGGGAGCGGCCTTGGAGAGCTCCGAGTCCGGAGCCAGGTCCTTCTCCAGCACCGCCTTGCGATCCGTGACGAGCTGGGTCAGCGCGGCCAGGTCCGCGGGCGGCTTCTCGCCGCGCTTCGCGGCGCGGTGGATCGTGCGCCGGGTGAAGAACTGCGCCTCGAGCAGCGCGATCGCCTCGTCGCCCACGATCTGCGTGGAGCGCATGATCCCGGACTTGTCGATCTGCGAGTCGCGGATCGTGACCGCGGTGATCGACGACACCTGGCCGTGATCGACCCCTTCCACCTTGTCGATCTGGTCGGTGAAGGCGAAGACCTTCTCCAGCACCTTCTCGTCGTAGATCGTGCCGTGCTTCGCGACGATCGCCGCCACCACCACGTTCGCGCTGCCGAACTGCCGGTTGTACTTCTCGTACACCTGGATGAATGGATGGCCACGGGGCAGCAGGTCGATGAACTGGCTGAAGACCTGGAGCTGGAGCGCCTTGTAGGCGAAGAAGACCGTGATCGCACCGATGATCACGAGATTCACGAAGCGGTGCTTGATGAAGAACCTCGAGAAGCGGACCATCAGCTCGTCCATGGGATTCCTTCGGCTCCGCCCGCCACCGGTTTCGGACCCCGCCTGAGGGGTCGCTGGCGCTCGGGCTCTCGGATGAGCGGCTCAGCGGCGCCTGCCGCTGAACACCGTTCCGTGAATGGGATGGATCCTCGTCGGTGGGGGAGGCGCCGCGACCGAACCGACCTCGCGAGAGATCTGTCCGCGCCGCGTCGCGCATCCGACCCGCGTTACTTGCTCTCGGCCGGCTGTGGCTGATCGCGGCGGCCCGGCTCCGTCGACTTCCCGGGCTCCGGCACCGAGACGCCGCTCATCGGCACTGGCGTGTCGCCGGAAGCCATCGTCCAGGTGCTGCCGCCGTCGTCGGAACGCAGGATGAGCCCCTTCTCGCCTACGGTGAAGACGCGGCTCGCGCTCGCGAAGCGCACGCCCCGCAGCCAGTTGAAGACGTGGGGCCGCTTCGGATTGATCCAGGTGTTCCCGCCGTCCTGGGTGACGTAGAGCTCACCCCGATCGCCGGCCGCCACGCCCCGGTCGCCGTTCCACGCCACGCCGAAGACGCCGACTCCCGTCGGCACCGGGTGAGGGTTCCAGGTGGCGCCGCCGTCGGTGGTGAGGAGCAGCGTACCGGCCAGGCCGCTGACCACCGCCTTCCCGCCTCCCACGTCCGCCGCGTCGAAGAGATAGACGTCGGGCTCGGTGCCGACGAGCTGCCGCTCGCCGTGCCAGGTGGCGCCGCCGTCCTGGGTGCGGAGCGCGGTGGCGAACTCGCCGGTGATCAGGCCGTCGGTCGGACTCGAGAAGCGGACGGCGTTCAGGATACGCTCGCTCGTGTACTCGTCCGCGAAGATGCCCTTCGGCAGCGCGAGTTGCTCCCAGTGCTCGCCGTCGCGGGTGTGGATCACGATCCCCATGTCCCCGACCGCCCAGGCCTCCGTCGGCGAGACCGCCGCCACGCCGAAGAGGTGGGTGTCGAGCGGATGCGCGCCGGACTCGTCGCTCACGCTCACGGATTGCTGGGTCCAGGAGGCGCCGCCGTCGGTGCTTCGCATCACCGTCCCGTTGGCGCCCACCACCCAGCCGTTCTTCTCGTCGGCGAACGAGACGGCGTAGAGGGTCTGGTCGATCGGCGACGGCGAGCGGGTCCAGGTCGTTCCGCCGTCGCTCGACGTCTCCACCGTGCTCCAGTAGCCGACGGCCCACACGTGATCGCCCTTCGCATCGACCCCGTAGAGGTCGGGATGGGGCAGGTCCCATGACGCGGGGCGTCTAGGATCGAAGCCGCCGTTCTCGGACGTGGCGGCGGCGCCGATTGCCCCCACGCACGCCAGCAGGCCCGCGAGGGCCAGCCACGTGCCGCGTTGCAGCACGTTCCCCGATGCTTCGCTTCTCAACGCGTTTCCCCCTCGCGGACGATCGAGACCTCTTCGGCACCGGCCCCGGTCCGATGACCCCGCGTCAGAGTTCGCGGGTGGCGTATAATCCGCCGGCCGAGTGACCGGCGTCAATCCCAGTGTGAACGTTCCTTTTCCGCCCTGAACCATCCTTGATCAAGGACGCGCCCTCAGGGCCCACAGCTTAGAGGAGATTCCATGCGGAGACTTGTGCTGCTGGCGGCCGCGTTGTCCGTCGCGCTGGTGGCGGGTCCGGGCGCCGTCCGGGCCGACGTCGCGCCGGGCGACCAGATCACGCCCGCCAACAAGGACAAGGTGAAGGGCCTGATCCCCGACGAGCTCTATCCCTTCCTGGTCGAGAACTTCGACGGACTGAAGATGCTGATCGTGAAGTCGGAGGATTATCCGCCCCACCCGAAGTACGTCGAGGCCACGGTGAAGTACGCCTGCCAGGCCACGGTCGACGCGAAGGGCGACCTGAAGAACTACACGGCCGGCCAGCCCTTCCCCTACTCCGACTGGGCGAAGAAGGCCACCAACCACGCCTGCGATCTGAAGGAGAGCGATCCGCAGTTCGCGCTGAAGCTCGCCTGGGACGTGAACTACCGCTGGCAGGGACCCGGGCTGAACCTCCCCCACTGGGCCTCCAGCAACATGCGGAACTTCGGAAAGGAGCGCTGGCGGATCTCCCAGGGCGAGTATCGCCGCACCTACTTCAGCCACCGCGCGGATCTCCTGCCCGAGACGAGCGAGCTCGAGAAGGGCACCGACGTCGAGTGGGCGGAGTTCTTCGACGTGAAGACCCCGTTCGACCTGCGCGGCACGATGTTCCTGCTCTACCGCTACAACAGCTCCGCCAAGGAGGACGACACCTGGGCCTACATCCCGGCGCTGCGCCGGGTGCGCCGGATCGCGGCCACCCAGAAGTCGGACTCGCTGCTCGGGACGGAGTTCACGCTGGAGGACTTCTACATCTTCTCCGGCTACGTGTGGGACCAGCAGTGGGAGTTCAAGGGTGAGAGCACCAAGCTCGGAGCGATGGACGCCAAGCGGAAGTGCTTCCCGCGCGTCTTCGAGGCCAGCGGGGCGACCGCGTTCACCCGCCTCGGCACCGACGCCGAGTTCGACGCCTGCAAGTTCGGCCCGTACGGCGCCCTCGCCTTCGTCGACGAGCAGTGGCAGAAGCGAGACACCTTCGAGCTCGACGACATCCCGCGCCAGAAGGGCCACCCGTACAGCCGCAAGAAGATCTGGTACGACAAGGAAACGATGATGCCGCTGTACTCGATCATGTACGACCGCGCGGGCAAGCCGTACAAGACGATCAACAGCATCTTCGTCTGGAGCGAGACCAGCGGGATCGACGGCAATCAGGGCAAGCAGGTGAACAATTACGCGCACATCCTGATCGCCAACCTGCAGAACAACAACTCGCACACCATCCAGTTCGACACCGCCAACGCGGCGTCCTTCTCGATCGCCGAGAGCCGCAAGTACTACGACACCACGAGGCTCAAGACCGAGGGCCGCTAGCCCGAAGCGGTCGCCGATCCGGCAAGGCCCGGCCTCCCCAGGTGGGGGGCCGGGCCTTCGCACGTCGGGCGCCGTGCGCCGCGAAAGGTCTTGCATTCCGCCGCTGCGCCGGCTTTGATTGAACGGCGTTCAGCGCCTGGGGAGACCGTCCATGACCCGGCCCGATCCCAACGAGGACATCTATTCCGCCAAGCGCATCGAGTGGCGCTGGGTGCTGGTGGGAGCGCTGGTGGTGCTCGGCTCCGGCAGCCTGCTGGCCTCGAGCGCCGCGGCCCTCGGCTGG
Source organism: Myxococcota bacterium (assembly GCA_033853555.1). Taxonomy (GTDB): domain Bacteria; phylum Myxococcota_A; class UBA9160; order UBA9160; family UBA9160; genus JAWOLJ01. The sequence continues at coordinate 8,638 of JAWOLJ010000079.1, read as the reverse complement.
GAGCTCACACAATTCAGTGTCTTCTTCTTCGTCACCACGATCGCGTTCCTGCTGGGCGGAGCGATCATCGGCTGGCTCTCCCCCGGCTACACGCCCTGGGAGGCGGGGCTGGCCAGCCTGCTCGCCGCCGGCTGGACCGCCTTCCTGGTGGCCAAGCTCCTGCATTTCGAGAGCGGCTTCCTCTGGATCGTTCCCCCCGGCCTGCTCTGGGGCACGCTGTGCGGCCTCGGCGGCGGCCGGATCGGCGAGCTGGTGCAGGGAGACCGTTGAGCAGCGGCCGCCGCCGTGGCGCGGCCGAGGAGGACCCGATGAGCGACGCCAAGACCGTGCAGACCGTGACCGGCCCCGTGCGCACCAGGGATCTCGGGCGCACGCTCATCCACGAGCACGTCCTGGTGGGCTATCCGGGCTGGGAGCTCGACGGCCGCGCGCCCCGCTTCAAGCGCGCCGACGCCATGGCCCGTGGCGTGGACCAGATGCAGGCGCTGCTCGACCAGGGCGTCGGAACCTTCGTGGATCCGTGCCCGATGGACCTCGGCCGCGACGCGGAGTTCCTGGCCGAGCTGGCCCAGAAGAGCGGCATGCGCATCGTCTGCACCACCGGCGCCTACTTCGAGGCCGAGGGCAACACCTTCACCTTCCGCGCGCTCCCGATCGAGGAGATCGAGGCGATCTACGTCAAGGAGATCACCGAGGGCATCGGCGACACGGACATCCGCGCCGGTGCGATCAAGATCGCGACGGGCTCCCGCATCGTCTCGGAGTACGAGAAGAAGCTCGTCACGGCGGCGGCGCGAGCCGCGCGGGCGACGGGCGTCCCGCTGATCTCCCACACCCAGGACGCGAGCTGCGGCCACGATCAGATCGATCTCGTGACCGCCCAGGGCGTGCCGTCGAGCCGCCTGCTGGTCGGCCACTCCGACGGCTCGGCCGATCACTGGTACCACCGCTCGCTGGCCGAGCGCGGCGCCTTCGTGGGCTTCGATCGCTTCGGGATCACGCTCTTCCAGTCCGACGAGGTGCGCATCGCCAACGTGATCAAGCTGGCGAAGGCCGGCCACACCGAGCGCATCATGCTCTCCCACGACTCGATCGTGTGCTGGCTCGGCCGGCCCTACCCGTTCGCTCCGAGCTGGGAGAAGCTGCTCGAGATGCTGCCGGACTGGCGCTCGACGCACATCTTCAAGAAGGTGGTGCCGAAGCTCCTGGAGGGCGGCCTCTCCAAGGACGACATCGAGACCATCCTGGTCGAGAACCCGCGCCGCTTCTTCAGCGGGGAGGCGGCGTGAAGGCCGCCTCCCGCCCGGGCGCCTGATCGGAGTCGGGCCGTGTCGGACGCGATGGACGACGCCACGCGCCTCGAGGTCCACCGGAAGATGCTCCTCGCGCGGCGCTTCGAGGAGCGCGTCCGGCGCCTCGCGATGGCGGGAGAGCTCCCCGCCACGCTGCATCCGGGCGAGGGCCAGGAGGGCTGCCAGATCGCCGCGCTGGCGGCGCTGCGGCCCGACGATCCCATGCTCTACGGGCACCGCGGTGTCGGCTACTGGATCGCCCGGGGCCTGCCCCTGGAGCGCATCCTCTGCGACATCGCCGGCAAGGAGGGCGGCACGAACCGCGGCAAGGGCGGCGTCATGCACGTGGTCGATCCCGGCCGCGCGATCCTGGGTGAGAGCGGGACCCTCGGCGGGAACTTCGTGGTGGGAGCGGGCGTGGCGCTGGCGGAGAGGCTCCGCCGGGGTGACCGCGTGGTGGTGATGTTCTTCGGCGACGGCACCTCCAATCGCGGCCAGTTCCACGAGGCCGCGAACTTCGCCGGCGCGCGCAAGCTCCCCTGCCTCTTCTTCTGCGAGAACAACGGCTGGGCCGTGTCGGTTCCTGCGAGCGAGTCCACGGCGGTGCGCGACATCGCGAGCCGGGCGGCGGGCTACGGCATGCCCGGCGTGGTGGTGGATGGCTCCGACCTCGAGGCCGTCTACCGCGCCACCGCCCGGGCCGCGGACCGCATCCGGCGCGGCGAGGGGCCGGTGCTGCTGGAGGCGAAGGTGGTGCGCTTCCTCGGGCACTTCGTGGGGGATCCCGAGCCCTATCGCACGCGCGAGTCGGTGGAGGCGGAGCGCGCCCGGGATCCGCTGCCGCGCTTCCAGCGCGAGCTGCGGGCGCGCGGCTTGCTGGACGACGCGCGGCTCGCCGGGCTCGAGTCCGAGATCACGACCGAGATCGATCGTGCGGTGGAGCACGTGCGTCGACAGCCGCTGGTGGCGGCCGCCACGGCCTTCGAGAGCGTGTACGCGTCGTGAGCGGGACGCGCAGCCTGAGCTACGGCGAGGCGATCCGCGAGGCGCTCGCGGAGGAGATGCGCCGCGATCCCGGCGTGATCCTCTACGGCGAGGACGTGGCGGTCTACGGCGGGATCTTCCGCGTGCTGGCCGGGCTGCGCGAGGAGTTCGGCGAGCGGGTGTTCGACACGCCGATCTCGGAGAACCTGATCGTGGGCGCGGCGGTCGGCGCCGCGATGGCGGGGCTGCGTCCGGTGGCGGAGCTCCAGTTCGCGGACTTCGTCTACTGCGCGGCCGACGAGATCGTGCTCAAGTGCGGGACCTGGCGCTACGCCCACGACGGCGCGTTCCGCCTGCCCCTGGTGATCCGCGCGGCGTCCGGCGGCTACGGCTTCGGTCCCGAGCACTCGCAGTGCCCCGAGGCCTTCCTGATGCACCAGCCCGGGATCCGGCTGGCGGTGCCCTCCACTCCCGACGATGCGAAGGGCCTGCTCAAGACCGCGATCCGCAGCGACGACCCGGTGGTGTTCCTCGAGCACAAGCTCCTCTACGGCGTGAAGGGCGAGGTGCCGGACGGCGAACACCTGACGTCCTTCGGCCGCGCGCGCGTGCGGCGCAGCGGCGACGCCCTCACGATCGTGGCCTGGCAGGACATGCTCCGGCGCGTGCTCGCCGCGGCGGAGCGTCTGGCGGCGGACGGGATCGAGGTCGAGGTGATCGATCCCGTGACGCTCAATCCCTTCGACCGCGAGACGATCCTCGGCTCGGTCCGGCGGACCGGCGGCTGCCTGGTGGTGGAGGAGGCCTATCGCACGCTCGGGGTCGGCGCCGAGATCGGCGCGCTCTTGATGGAGCAGGCCTTCGGCGACCTCGACAAGCCGCTTCGCCGCCTCGCGATCCCCGACGTGCCGGTGCCCACCGCGCAGCATCTGGTGGAGGCCCTGGTCCCGAGCGTGGACGACGTCGTGCGTGCCGTGCGGGAGCTCGTGGGGTAGCGACTTGCCGAGCGAGATCCGCATGCCCCGCATCGGGCACTCGATGACGGAGGGGACGCTCGTCGCGTGGCGAGTGGCCGCGGGCGCGGCGGTGCGCGCAGGCGACGTGGTGGCGGTGATCGAGACCGACAAGGCCGAGGTCGAGCTGGAGTCGCCGGCGGACGGCCTCCTGGCCGGCCCGCTGCTCGCGCCGAACGAGGTGGCGCCGGTGGGCGCCGTCCTCGGTTGGGTCGTCGCTCCCGGAGAGTCGCCGCCACCGGAGCAGGCCTCACGCGCGGCGGCGGGACGGGCGGCGCCCGGAGCACCGGCGATCGCTGCGACGCCCGGCGGTGACGCCGCGTCGGCCTCCACGTCGCGCCGGGTGCGCGCCTCGCCGCGCGCGCGCCGCCTCGCCCAGGAGCGGGGCCTCGATCTGGCGCGCATCGCGGGAAGCGGGCCCGAAGGTCTCGTCACCGAGGCGGACGTCGAGCGCGCCTCGCGCCGCGCCGAGGAGGCGTCCGATCTCTTCGCGGGCCGGCGGGTCGCCGAGCGACGGCGCCTCGAGCCGCTGCGCCGCGCCAGCGCCCGGCGCACCACCGAGGCGTGGACCCGCATCCCCCACATCGTGCAGATGATCGACGTCGAGCTGGTGCGACTCGAGGCGCTGCGGGGCGAGTGGAAGCGCGCCGGCGGTGCGCGGGCGGGAATCACGCTGAACGACGCCGTCGTGAAGGCCGCGGCCGTCGCCCTGGCGGAGCATCCGGAGCTGAACGCCGCCGTGGACGGCGACGAGCTGCTGCGCTTCGCCGACGTGAACGCGGGAATCGCGGTCGAGACGGCGCGCGGGCTCCTGGTGCCGGTGGTGGCGCGGGCCGACCGCCTGCCGCTGCTCGAGCTCTCCCTCGAGCGGCGGCGGCTGGCGGAGAAGGCCCGGACCGGCGGGCTCGCGCCGGACGAGCTCGGCACCAGCACCTTCACGGTGTCGAACCTCGGAGGCTTCGGCATCCGCGCCGGCACGCCGGTCCTGAACCCGCCCGAGGCGGTGCTGGTCTTCGTCGGCGCCGCCGAGGAGCGCGCGGTGGTGCGCGACGGCGCGCTCGCGATCCGGCCGCTCGTCACGCTGTCGATCGCCTACGACCACCGCGTGGCCGACGGCGCGCAGGCCGCGCGCGTCACGGCGCGCATCCGGCAGCTCCTCGAGGAGCCGTCGCCGCTCCTGGCGGGCCTCGAGGCCTCCGCCTGATCTCCGGAGGAGTCGTCCATGCCCCCGCAGCCCCATCCGCCGCGCATCCGCCCCTTCGACTCGAGCAGGGTCTCGCGCGGCGCCGACGGAATCCTGCGCTACCAGGACCGCCCGGCCTCGCTGGTCGAGCTGCTGCGCCGCAGCGTCGAGCGGTACGGCGATGCGGAGGCCTGGGTCGAGCTCGGCGGGCAGCGCCTCTCCTACCGCGAGGCCTGGGAGCGAGCGGCGCGGGTGGCGGGCGGACTGCGCGAGCGCGGGGTCCACCGCGGCGACCGCGTGGCGATCCGTCTGCCGAACGGCGTCGACTGGTGCCTGGCCTTCTTCGGAATCCAGCTCGCCGGCGCCGTCGCGGTGCCGGTGAACGTCCGGCTGGCCCCGCCCGAGGTGGCCTACGTGGTAGAGGACTCGGGCGCCACGTTCCAGTTCCTCCCGGGAGATCCGCTGCCGGAGGGCGATCCCTGGGCCGCCGCGGGCCTCGCGCCCCAGGACCTGGCCGCGATCTTCTACACCAGCGGCACCACCGGCCGCCCGAAGGGCGCCATGACCACCCACGAGGGATTTCTTTCCAACACGGAAACGTGTCGGAGGATCATGCGCCTCCCCGAGGGCTTCCGGAACCTGGTCTCCGTGCCCCTCTTCCACGTGACCGGCTGCAACAGCCAGCTCCTCCCCACCACCGAGCTCGGCGGCACCACCGTGATCATGCCGGCCTTCGAGGTGCAGGCCTTCCTGCGCGCGATCCGCGACGAGCGGGTGAACCTCCTCACCTCCGTCCCGGCGATCTACTGGCTCGCCATGAGCCAGCCGAATTTCGGCGAGTTCGACATGCGCGGCATCCGCTGGGTCACCTACGGCGGCGCGCCCTGCCCGCCCGAGCTGATCCGGCGCATGGGCGAGGCCTTCCCCAACGCGCGGCTCGGCAACGGCTTCGGCCTGACCGAGACCTCCTCGGTCTCCACGTTCCTGCCCCACGAGTACGCGGCTCTGCGGCCGGAGTCGGTGGGATTCCAGGCGCCGGTGGTGGAGCTCGCGCTCCTGGAGACGGACTCCGCCGGGGTGGGCGAGCTGCTGGTGCGCGCGCCGAACGTGGTGGCGGGCTACTGGAACAAGCCCGAGGCCAGCCGCGAGACCTTCGTCGACGGCTGGCTCCACACGGGCGACCTCGCGCGCATCGACGCCGACGGCTTCGTGGAGATCGTCGACCGCAAGAAGGACATGGTGAACCGAGGCGGCGAGAACGTCTACAGCGTGGAGGTGGAGAACGCCCTCGCCGCACACCCGGATGTGTACGAGGTGGCCGTGCTCGGCGTTCCCGACGCGATGATGGGGGAGAAGGTCGGCGCCGTGGTGGTGCCGCGCCCGGGGGCCTCGATCGACCCGCACGAGCTCGTGACGTTCGCGCGCAAGCGACTGGCCGACTTCAAGGTCCCCCAGTACGTGGTGGTGCGGGCCGATCCGCTGCCGCGCAATCCCGGCGGGAAGATCCTGAAGCCACTGCTCCGCGACGAGATTCGGTGGGGGAAGCCGCTGCGCTGAGCGCCGCTCGAGCGAGGACTGGCCCGCTCAGTACCGGCTCATCACCTGGGTCGCGAAGTCGCGGATCTGGCGCTCTGGCTCGTCGGTCACCTGGAACGCGTAGTGAGAGAGCCCCGCGCGCTCGAGGGCGCTGATGCGCTCGATCAGCGCGTCGGGCTCCCCGGCCAGGGCCACCACGTCCACCAGCTCCGGCATCAGGAAGGAGCGCTCGTCCTCCCGCGCGTAGACCAGGTGACCTTCGTGGAGCGTGAGGTGCCGCGTCTCCGCCGGCAGCTTCATCACGTGGGCCCGGTAGCGCTCGACGACGTCCGCCACGCGCGGGGAGGGAGGCAGCAGCCCCGAGCCCCACTCCACCTGCACGTGGAGGAAGTTCGTCATGAAGGACTCGAGAGAGCGGATCACTCGCGGGCTGGCCGTCGTCTCGCCGCGTTGGAGCACGGCGGTGGGGAAGATGCCCTTCGAGGGGATCGACCGGGGATCGCGGCCGGACTTGCGCGCCGCGGCGTCGATCACGCGTCGAGCCTCGACGAGCTGCTCCGGGCTCGCCATCCAGGTCAGGTGTCCGTCCATCTCGGCGCCGCAGAACGCGAGCGTCCTGGGTCCCAGGGCGGAGAGCGTGATCGGGATCCGGTCCCGCAGATTGATGAAGCCATGGTCCGGATGCAGGAAGCGCACGGGATGTCGCTCGCCCTCCTCCTCGAGCACGCCCGTGCCCCCGTCCAGCAGCGTGCGCACGAGCCGGAGCTCGCGCTGGAGACGCGCGAGCGGGAGCGGACGCAGGCCCATGGTGAGGCGCGCGGTGTTCCCGGCGCCCACGCCGAGCTCGACGCGTCCGGGCGCGAGCTCGTTGATGGTCGCGATCGAGTGGGCGATCACCGGCGCCATCCGGGTGCTCGGCACCGCGACGCCGGTCGCGAGACGGATCCGGCTCGTGCGATCCGCCGCGAGCGCCATGGTGGCGTACACGTCGGAGTAGAGCATCTGCGAGTCGTAGAACCAGGCCTGCCGGTACCCCAGACGTTCGGCCAGAGCGACCAGCTCGTGATGCGTGATCCTGGAGGCGAAGACGACGCCGAACTCCACGCGCCCTCCCGAGATTCGACGGCCGCTAGTGGACCTCGAAGTGCTCCGAGCCATCGGCCCAGCGCGTCGGCAGCTCCTGGAGCCGGCGGAGCTCGGTGCGACCACGATAGCGGAAGCGCTCCTCCGCCTTGAGCGAGCCCTCGCCGCGCGAGTAGGAGGCCCGCACGTCGTCCTCGATCACCATCTTGTGGACGAACGAGGTGCCGAGCTCCACCCAGGCCTCTCCGGCCACCTTGGCCACCACGCGGTCGAAGCGGAAGCCCTTCGCGCTCGGGTAGTCGGGCTGGTCCACCTCCCCGCGCAGCCGCAGCCAGGCACAGGGCACGTCGTCCAGGATCTGATAGCTCATGAGCTCGGCGTCGATCTCGAGCTCGAGCCCGAGGTCGCCCACCGGGTTCGGTGGAAACCGGCGCATCTTCCAATGCGTGCCGGGGAGGATCGCCTCGCGCGGCGCAGCGAACCGCGTCCAGGCGATGGGCGGCGCCAGATCGAGGCCGCGCAGGAAGCGCTGTGCGGGCGGTGTACCGCGCAGGATCACGGCGATCGGATTGCCGGTGGAATCGCGCCGCAGCAGCTCGAACGGGCGCTCCAGCAGGAGGCGGGGCGTGATCTCGCCCTTCGGCTGGGCGCCGCGCAGGTCGAGCACCGGCTTCATCTTCTCGCCGCCGAGCGTGCGGAGCCGATCGTCCGCCAGCTCGAGCTCGTCCTGCTTCAACGGAGGGCCCTTCTTCTGGCGATGGCGCATCGCCTTCAGCACGAGCAGGCTGTCGAGCTCGTCCTCCAGGGAGCCCGGCGCCGGAATCTCCTGGTAGTAGATCTCGACGTCCACGGACTCGCTCACCAGCAGCGGCTCCGCGGTCGAGCCCACCCGCAACGCCTCGCTCTGGCCGTCATAGGTCGACTGCACCCGGTAGAAGAGGCCGCTCTCCGGCACCGGCTGCGGAGCCAACGAGACCGGACCCTCGGGCGGGAAGGGACCGACGGGCGCCGGCGGGGGAGCCGGCGCCGCGGGCTGGGGCGGCGGCTCCACCGGCGCATTCGGGGACGTGTGTACGCCGCAGGCGCAGACGGCGCCGGCCAGCGCGAGCCCGCCCAGCGCGCAGCGGGCCCCCGTCCGGAAGCGAAGCGCGGCGCGGGGGATGGCCCCGCGCCGCGCGCGGCGTTCACGAATCACAGGATCAGGATCCCGTGGGCATGCCCGGCCCGGAGGCCGGGCATGCCCGAGAGCACTAGAACTGGTAGGTCACGCTGAAGTAGACCTCGTCCCGCTTCTCCATGAAGTGGTCGGCGAAGGACTCCTGGCCCCAGAAGGGCGACTCGGCCGTGCGCTGGAAGTTGTTGTTGATGCCCTGCCAGTTGCCCGGGTTCCAGGTGCTCGGATCCTGCGCCAGGCAGTCGAGCTTCCCGGAGGGGCAGAGGTCCTTGATGTTGTGCTGATGTGTCTTGCCCCACAGCAGGTTCAGCCCGATGTCGAAGAACAGGTTCGAGTTGTAGACCCAGCGGAACTTCGGGCCGGTGATCAGCGC
>JAWOLJ010000078.1:0-57850 GCA_033853555.1 Myxococcota bacterium | reverse complement strand
GCCAGCAGCCCCCGCGCCCGCGCCCGCCGGGCCGCCGAAGCTCGTGTTCTCCGCCGAGGGCGCCCGCATCCAGAAGGGCGGAGTCTACGTGGTGGACCGCAGCGTGAAGCCGTTCTTTCGCGCCGGGATCTCCCCGCTCGAGGTGGACGCGCGCGGTGTCCGCTGGCCGGAGCTCGCGGTGCAGCGGCTCCGGGTCGACGCGGTCACGAGCCAGCGCGGTCGGGTGCAGGTGACGGGCTCGATCGGCCCGAAGAGCAACCTGGTGGTGAAGGGCCGCGATCTCGCGCTTCCGCCCTTCAATCCCTACGCCACGACCTACTCCGACTACAGCATCGGCACCGGAAAGCTCGATGTGGACACCACGGCCTCCTTCGGCGGAGGCGAGTACGACAGCGTCACGGAGCTCACGCTGCGGAACCTCGATCTGAAGAGCGCGTCCGGAGGCGCGGCGTTCCTCCAGAACTTCGGCATCCCGCTCGAGGTGGGCCTCGCGCTGCTGCGCGACGTGAGCGGGAACATCGAGCTCAAGGTGCCGGTGGCCGGGACGAGCGAGGGGACGAAGGTGGGACTGCGCACCATCGTCCTGGGTGCCCTGCGCCGCGCGCTGGTGAACGCCCTGGAGTCGCCGCTCAAGCTGGTGGGGGCGGTGCTGCCGGGGAAGGGCGGTGAGGGCCAGCCGCTCGGGCCCCAGCCGCTGCGCTTCGCCACGGGGCGCGCGGAGCTCGCGAGCGGCGCCGACGCGCAGATCGAGCAGCTCGCGGCCTTCCTGGCCAGCCGGCCGGGGATCGGCGTCCAGCTCGACGCCACCCCGAGCGAGAGCGACGCGCGTTGGCTGCGTGAGCAGGCGCTGCGGAAGCAGCTCGAGTCGCAGGGGGCGCTCCAGCGCCTGGCGAGCCTCCCGGAGCGCGGCACGCGCAATGCGATCCTGAAGGCCCTGGCCGCCCGCGCCAAGGGAGAGCCCGGCGAGCTCACCCCGGAGCAGGAGGCCACGCTCCAGAGCTGGCTCGACGAGCGCGCGCCGTTCTCCGCCGAGGCGCTCCAGGCGCTCGGACGGGAGCGCCTCGCCCGGGTGGAGGGAGTGCTGGTGAAGGAGCACGGCATCGAGGCCGGGCGCGTCACCACCCAGCCGGTGGCCGAGGCGCCGGTGGCGGATCCGCCGGCCATCCGGCTCACGCTGGGCGCGGCGAGCCAGCCGGCCGCGACGCCCTAGCCTGCGGAGGCGCCGCTCGCCTCCGGCTCACGGAACGCTTCGCCGCCCGGCCGTGCGCGACTACTCCGCGGCGTGCAGGCGCACCACGTAGTTGCCGCGCTGCTCGTCGTACTCGAGGTCGATCAGGCCCTGCTGCCGCGCGTCCTCCAGGAGCGCCGGGAAGGACTCGTAGCCGTAGTACTCCTCGTTGAAGCCCGGGTGCACGCGGCGGATCGTTTGCTTGACCATCGAGCCCCAGACCTGGTCGTAGTCGCGCTCCAGCGAGCGCACGATCTCGACCAGCCTCTCCACCGCCTCGGCCTGCTTGGCGTCGAGCTTCGGCGCGCTGGCACTGCGGCGGGGGCGTCGCGGCTTCTCGGTGGCGCGCACCAGGTCGTCGTAGTAGACGAACTCGTCGCAGCTCGAGATCAGCAGGTCAGAGGTCGAGCTCTTCACGCCGCAGCCGATCACCCGCTTGTCGTTCTCCTTCAGCTTGGAGGCGAGCGGCGAGAAATCGCTGTCGCCCGACAGCAGGGCGAAGGCATCGATGTGTCCCTTCGAGTAGCAGAGGTCGAGGGCGTCCACGACCATGCGGATGTCGGCGCTGTTCTTCCCGCCCTGGCGTCGCTGCGGGATGTCGACCATCTCGATGCCGTGGCCGTGGAACTCGCGCATCGCCTCGCGGTAGCGCGTCCAGTCGCAGTAGGCGCGCTTGAACACGATGCGACCCTTCTCGAGCAGCCGCTTGAGCACCAGATCGATCTTGAACTCGCCGATCTTCGAGTCGCGCACGCCCAGCGCGAGGTTCTCGTAGTCCACGAACACCGCGATCAGGACTTCGTCGGCCACGGGTTCTCCCTTCGAGCCGCAGAGCATACTGCGAAGGCGGCCCGGTGGGGTGTAGGATTCCGCCGCGCGTCCGCCGAGAGGAGCCATTTGCCCGTGGAGCCTGCGCCTCGAGCCTCCGTGCCCGGATCCGCCGCGGCGCCCGAGCTCGACGTCCGATCGCCGTCCTTCCGGGCCGATCCGTATCCCTTCTATCACCGGATGCGCAGTCTGGACCCGGTGGCAAGCCGCGAGGAGCGGGGCTCCCGCTTCTGGCACCTGACGCGCTGGGCGGACGTGACCGCGGTGTTGCGGCATCCGCGAGCCTCGGTGGACCGGCCGCTGCAGCCCCGACCCGTGCCCCTCCCGCCGGGCACCGATCCCGAGACGCTGCATCCGCTGGCCCGTGCGCTGCGCGCACTGTCGCGGATCATGCTGTTCCGGGATCCGCCGGATCACACGCGGCTGCGCAGCCTGGCCAACAAGGCCTTCACGCCCCGTGTGGTGGAGAGACTGCGGCCGCGCATCGAATCGCGCGTGGAGGAGCTCCTGGCGCCGCGCGCGGCGGACGGCGGGATGGACGTGATCGCCGATCTCGCTACGCCGCTCCCGCTGCTGGTGATCGCCGAGCTCCTCGGCGTTCCGGTGGAGGACTACCAGACCCTGAAGCGCTGGAGCGACGACCTCGCGCTGATGCTCGACGGGTCGGTCGCCGCCCAGGTCGCGCCGCGCGCGGTGTCGAGCGCGGCGGAGTTCGTGGCCTACCTGCGCGCGGTGGTGCGGCGGCGGCGCCAGCAGCCGGGCGAGGACCTGCTCTCGGCCATGCTCGCGGTGCAGGAGAAGGACGACTCGCTCACCGAGGACGAGATCCTCGGCACGGGGGTGATCCTGCTGGCCGCGGGCCACGAGACCACGACGAACCTGATCGGGAACGGCTGCCTCGCGCTGCTGCGCCATCCGGAGCAGCGCGCGCGGCTGCGCCGCGAGCCCGGCCTGCTGCCGAACGCCGTGGAGGAGTGCCTGCGCTTCGACTCGCCGGTCCAGGCCACCTCGCGCTTCTTCCGCGAGGAGATCGAGATCGACGGGCGGCGCATTCCGAAGGGCGAGGAGGTGGCGCTCTTCCTCGGCGCCGCCAACCGCGACCCGGCGGTCTTCGCGCAGCCCGACCGCTTCGACGTGGCGCGCGAGGAGGCGCGCCAGCACCTCTCCTTCGGGCATGGCATCCATTTCTGCCTGGGGGCGAACCTCGCGCGGGCGGAGGGACAGGTGGCGCTCGGCGCGCTGGTGCGGCGCTTTCCGGGCCTGAGCCTCTCGACCGACACCCTGGAGTGGCGGCCGGGCTTCCTGTTCCGGGGCGTGGAGCGGCTGCCGGTGCGCTTCTGAGCGCGGGCGGGGCCGTCGCCGCCCCTCAGACCTCGGGCGGCTGGCCGAGCTCGCTGGCGAAGCGCATCCGCACCTGGTCCACCAGCTTCTCCACCGGCGTGTCGGCGAAGGCGTGGTGGGGGATCTCCTCCAGCACGCGGATGCGGATCGCGTGCCGCCCCTGAAGCACGAAGCCGCGCTTGGGAAGCGCGTCGCCCGTACCCTCCAGCACGATCGGCAGGAGCGGCACTCCCATGCGCTGGGCCAGCGTGAAGGCGCCGTGCTTGAAGGGCCGCAGCCGCCCGTCCACCGAGCGCGTGCCTTCGGGGAACATCATGATCGAGTTCCCCTCCGCGAGCGTGCGCTCGCAGGCCTCCATCATCTGGCGGATGCTCGCCGCGTCTCCCCGACGCAGGCGCACGTAGCGATTCAGTGTCATGTTCCAGCCGATGAAGGGCACGCGGAAGTTCTCGACCTTGGAGACCCACTTGAAGTGCCGGAACAGGCGGAAGAGCACCAGGATGTCGAGGAGCGACTGGTGGTTCGCCACCATCACGTACGTGCCGTCCGGGCGGATCCGCTCGCGGCCCGCCACCTCGACGCGCCAAGCGGGATTCAGCCAGGTATAGAGCGAGGCCCAGAAGCAGGTGAAGCGGTGGAGCAGGCGCAGGCGCCGGTCGAAGGGTGCGGTCAGCACCCAGATCACGAGCGCGATCGGGAAGAGCGCGATCGACGACGCGACCAGGAAGAGCCAGAAGGCGAGGGAGAAGAAGCGGCGCATCGCGGCCTCCTTGTAGCACCGGGTTCGCGCCTCGGCGACGAGCGGAGGGCGGGTGGGCGATCTATTCTGGGGCGCCTCCGCGCCCACCCAGGAGTCGATGTGAGCGAGCTCGCCACGCCCGCCGCTGCCCGCCCCGCGCCCGAGGACGGCTACCCCGGAGCGCACCGGCCCGATCGGCGGCGCTGGGTGGACGCCTGGGGCGTCCGAATCGCGACCTACGAGTGGGGCTCGGCCGAAGCACCGCCGCTCCTCCTGGCCCACGGCGGCTTCGACTTCGCGGGCACCTTCGACGTCTTCGCTCCGCTCCTCGCCGCCGGGGGCTGGCGCGTGGTGTCGTGGGATCACCGCGGCCACGGCGATTCGGCCCACGTCGCGCTCTACAGCTGGGACGCCGACGTGCGCGACGCCCTCGCCGTCCTGGACTCCACCACGCGCCGGCCCGTCCCATTCGTCGGACACTCGAAGGGCGGGGCGGTCCTGACCCAGCTCGTCGAGGCCTGCCCGCACCGGGCGAGCCACCTGGTGAACCTCGACGGGATCCCGGCGCGCCGGCCGCTTCCCGACGTGGCGGACCACGAGCGCACGCGCATGCTGGCCGCCGAGCTCTCGGGCTGGCTCGACCAGCGCGCGCGTGCCGCGGAGAAGGAGCGGCGCCCGGGCACGCTGGACGAGCTCGCGCGGCGACGCGCGCGCATGAATCCGCGCCTGCCCCACGCCTGGCTGCGCTACATCGCCGGCATCGGCGCGCGCCAGGACGCCGACGGGTGGCGCTGGAAGATCGACCCGGCGCTGCGCTTCGGTGGCTTCGGCCCCTGGCGCTTCGACTGGTCCCTGCAGCGGATGGCCGGGCTCCCGGTGCCCTTCCTCGCCATCCTCGGCCTCGTGCCCGAGGAGATGGGATGGGGCACCTCGCCGGACGCCGTGCGGCCCTACCTCCCGCCCGGAGCGCGCCTCGAGACCTTCGGCGACAGCGGCCACTTCGTGCACATCGAGAAGCCGCAGGAGGTGGCGGCGCTGGTGCTGGACTTCCTGCGATGAGCCACGTCCTGCTCCGACACTCGAAGGTGAAGCTGGCGCTGCACCAGCTCGCCCCGGGACCGGGCCGTGCGCTCCTCCTGCTCCACGGGCTCGGCGAGCGCACGCCCGCGCGGCTCCCGGAGGAGCTCGCGTCGTGGCCCGGGCCGGTCTTCGGCCTCGACTTCACGGGCCACGGGCTCTCGGACGTTCCGACCGGCGGCGGCTACACCGCGGAGATCCTGATGGCCGACGCCGACACGGCGCTGCGACACTTGGGCGAGGCCACGTTGGTGGGGCGCGGTCTCGGGGCCTACGTGGCGCTGCTCCTGGCCGGCGCGCGGGCGGAGCGGGTGCGGGGGGCGGTGCTGCGGGACGGGCCCGGGCTCGCGGGGGGCGGCCCGCGCCCTCCGTCGCCGACGGTGGTGGCGGTGGACCGCGCGGCGGTGGCCCCGCCCGATCCCTTCGCCCTGGCCGAGCTCTCGCGCGACGTGCGGCCGCCCGACTACGCCACGAGCTTCGCGCGGCTGGCCGTCCAGCTCTCGGGTCGCGCTCCCGCCCTCTCGATCGCCGCGGTGGAGCGACCGCCCTGGCTCCAGGCGGTGGCCGAGGAGCCGGGGGTGGAGGAGCTGCGGCTGGCCGAGGCGCTGGCCGGCTACGCGCGGGCCTGAGCCGTCGGCCCCGCCCGCGCGGGAGCGGCCGCTTCGGCACCCGTCCCCCCGCTCGGCCACGCCCCCCTGGGGCGGGCCGAGACGGAGGCGAGGGATCAGTAGTCGTCGTCGTGGTCGCGCCGGCGCTCGCGATCGCGCGCGCGCTCGCGCCCGCGGTCGCGGCCGCGGTCCGGCCGGCCGCCGGCCAGGGAGGGATCGCCCAGCAAGCCGCCGCTGTCGCGGCTAGCGCCGGCCTCCCGGCCACCACCCTCGCGACCGCCACCCCCGTAGCCACCGCCGCCGTAGCCGCCGCCGCCGCCCCCGCCGCGAGGTCCGCCGCCGTAGCCGCCGCCCCCGCCGCGAGGTCCGCCGCCGTAGCCGCCGCCACCGCCGCCCCCGCCGCGAGGTCCACCGCCGTAGCCGCCGCCACCGCCGCCGCGTGCGCCGCGCTCCTGAGCCTCGTTCACCCGAAGGCTGCGCCCGCCGAACTCCTTGCCGTCGAGCGCCGCGATCGCGGCCTGGGCTCCCGCGTCGTCCATCTCCACGAAGCCGAAGCCCCGCGGGCGTCCCGTCTCGCGATCGGTGATCAGGGAGACGGACGACACCGAGCCGTGCTGTGAGAAGAGCTGCCGAAGGTCCGCTTCGGTCGCGCTGAAGGGGAGGTTCCCTACGTAGATTCTCTTGGCCAAGACCCGTTCACTCCGTGCCCACGAGCCCTCGGGCACACGCTCCGACGCCTCCGACCCGGGCCGTCCGGTCTTCGGAAACGACGAAATCCGACCGTCCGGACCACGAGGGCGTCGGAGACCCTCGTAGACACGCACGGGAAACAGCCGCTTCGATGGGAATCACTGTCGGGGCTCGATCCGGTAGGCTCGATCTGGTGGGCTCGATCCAGTCGATTGGACTCTCGGATTGGACTCTCGGATTGGATTCACCGATCGGATTCACTGATTGGATGCACTGATCGGATGCAGTCGCTCCGGTCCGTTTCAGGCGACGGCGCAGCGCTCGAGAGCGGGGTGCCGTCCGACGGGCTTGCGTAGCACACGGAGGCGACCGCGCCAGGGCACGGCTCGGGCGGCGCCTTAACCCCACGCCGACTTGGCGGTAGGCTTCTGGCATGCAAGACCTGCCCCACCGCTATTCCGTCCAGGCCGTTGCCGCCAGCGCTGGCGAGATCCGCCTCGGCGCACCCGGTCTCCCGCCGCTCGCCAGCGCGGCGCCCCGCGAGTTCGACGGCCCGGGCGATCGCTGGTCGCCGGAGACCCTGCTGGTCGCCGCGGTGGCGGACTGCTTCGTGCTCTCGTTCCGTGCCGTCGCCCGCGCATCGAAGCTCGAGTGGAGCTCCCTCGAGTGCGACGCCGAGGGGGTTCTCGAGCGCGTCGAGGGAAAGCTGCGCTTCACGGCGGTGAGCCTGCGGGCCCGCCTCGACGTTCCCGCGGGCACCGACGCCGAGCGCGCCCGACGCCTGCTCGAGAAGGCCGAGCGCTCGTGCCTGATCTCGAACTCCCTGCTGGCGCAGGTGCATCTCGAGGCCACGCTGCGCGAGGTCTGAGCGCGACCCGGCCGGTCGCAGGTCGTGAGGGCCGCTCCGCGCTCAGATCCCGAGGCTCGCCAGCGCGTCCACCACGCGCTGGGCGGCGCTGGTGAGCGCCGGATGGGAGGCCTCGAAGCGCCGTGCCGCCTCGCCGAGCCGCTCGCCCAGCGACTCCTCCTCTCCCTCCGCCACGCCCGAGTCGAGCGCCTGCTGGATCTCGCTGCGCGTGCGCTCGAGGAGCGCTCGCAGCTCGGGGTCGTCCACCCGCGCCTGCGCGAGCTCCCGCTCGAGCTCGAGCAGGGTCTCGCGCAGCCGATCCGGATTCGAAGCCATCTCCCCTCCTCGCGGGCTCACGAGCGGAAGGCCGGCAACACGCGCTCGGCGAAGAGCCGGGCCGGCTCGCGCGTGTCGCGGCCGAAGAACTCGATCACGAACGCGCCGCAGCCGGCGGCGCGATGTCGCTCGATGCACTCGATCACCCGCTCCGGCGCGCCCCAGATGCCGTGCTCCTCGAGGCCGGCGCCCAGGTGGCCGCCGTAGAGCTTCTGCGCCCGCCTCAGGGCCTCGCGTGCCCGCGCGTCGTCTTCCGCGATCACCACCACGCACTGTTGCGACACCTCGAGCGTGTCGGGGTCGCGGCCGATCTCCTCGCAGCGGCGGCGCAGCGCCTGGACCTTCTCGGCGAGCCGCGGCTGGAACACCGCCATGTTGTTCCAGGCGTCCGCATGCCGCGCGGCGATGGCCATCAGCACCCGCTCGCCGCCGCCGCCGAGCAGGATGGGCGGGCGCCGCAGCGGCTTCGGCTCGCAGATCGCATCTTTCACGAAAAAGTGTCGGCCCTGGAAGGTGACGCGTTCCTCGCTCCAGAGGCGCTTCAGGATCTCGCAGGTCTCGTCGAGCGCGCGCAGCCGCTCGCCGAGTGCGGGAAAGCGGCAGCCATAGCCCTCGAACTCGGCGGCGAACCAGCCCGCGCCGAGGCCGGCCACCACCCGACCGCCGGAGATCTGGTCGAGGGTCGCGAGCTGCTTGGCGAAGACCGCCGGGTTGCGGAAGAAGGGCGGGGTCACGAGCGAGCCGAGGTCCACCCGATGAGTGAGCGCGGCCACGGCGGCGAGCTCGGTCCAGCCCTCGAGGATGGGGAGCGTCGGGAGCGGGACCCCGAAGAGATGATCGCAGGCCCAGAGCGAGTCGAAGCCCAGCGCCTCGAGCTCCAGGGCAGTCGCGCGGGCCTCGGCCCAGGACCGCTTGATCTGCGGCAACGTCACCCCGAAGCGCACCCTTCGCTGCATCGTCTCTCCGCCCGCGGGGAGCCCCGGGTGGCGCCATGCTACCAGAGGCCGGGTGCCGCTCGCGGCCGGCACGGTCGGAAGCGGCCGCGGACGTCCCTCCGCGCGGCAGAGCCAGCGTCGGGGGACGGGCTGCCGGGCGACGCGGAACGTGGTATCCGGTCGGCATGGGCGACGTGAACGCGGCGCGTCTGGCCTTCGCCGCCCTGCTGCGAGAGCAGCACGGCGTGCGCTCGGAGCCCTTGCTGCGCGCCTTCTCCAGCGTGCCTCGCGAGGCCTTCCTCGGCCCCGGCCCCTGGCTGATGCTGCAGGCCCCCCGGGGCTACGAGTCCACCCCCGACACCGACGCCTGCCGCCTCTACGGCGACGTTGCGGTGGGCCTCGATCCCGCCCGGCGCATCAACAACAGCGCGCCCGGCATGGTGGCGCGCCTGCTCGACGCGCTGGCCCCGGCCGAGGGCGAGACCGTGATCGAGATCGGCTGCGGCACCGGGTACTACGCCGCGATCCTGGCCGAGGCGGTCGGCCCCGCCGGGCGCGTGATCGCCATCGAGATCGATCGCGAGTTCGCCCGGCGGGCGCGCAATCACCTCGCGCCCTGGAAGCAGGTGGAGGTGCACGCCGTCGACGGGAGCCGCGCGAAGCTCGAGCCGGCGGACGCGATCGTGATCGGCGCCGGCGTGACCCACCCGCAGCCGGCCTGGCTGGATGCGCTGCGGCCCGGCGGCCGGATCGTGCTGCCCCTGACCGGCGTCGATCCGCCTCCCGCCGTGATGCGCTTCGGCCGCAACCTGGCGGGACGCGCGCTCCTCGTGACACGCAAGGGTGATCGCTACGCCGCGCGCTTCCTGGAGCGCGTCGGCATCTCGCCCTGTCTGGGCGGTCGTGAGCCCGGCCACGAGCAGCGCCTGCGCCGCGCGCTCCTGGGCGGCGGCGAGGAGGGCGTGCGCTCCTTGCGTCGCGAGCGCCACGGCGCGGAGGGCGACTGCTGGCTGCACGGCGACGCCTTCTGCCTGTCCTACCGCGCCGTCTGAGCGCGCCGGGGTCGCCCCGCGCGGAGCTCAGAGGAACGCGGGGTAGACGGCGTTCGCCAGCAGACCCGCCACGAACAGGACGCCACAGAGGCGTGTCAGCAGGAACGACCAGGCCACGTACCAGAGCGGCCAGATCGGATAGTTCTCGGGCGGCGCCGCCGGCTTCGGCCGGGAGAAGACGCGCAGCACCTGCACCAGGCGCGGCAGGGCGAGGAAGACCAGCAGCGTCCAGATCCCGAGGGTCCCCACCAGCACCAGGCAGAGCACGCCCACGAAGAAGGCCACGAAGAGCAGCTGGTTCAGGAAGCGCGCGCGCTCGGCGCCGAGGATCACCGGCAGCGTGCGGATGCCCTTGGCGCGGTCCGCCTCGAGCTTGTCCACGTGCTTGCCGATCAGGACCGAGGTGACGAGGATCGCGTAGGGAAGGCTCGCCACCCAGATCCAGGCCGGAAGCGCGCCCGTGGTGACGAAGTAGGTGCCTGCGATCATGAGCGGTCCCCAGACCAGCGCCACACCGGGCTCGCCGAGGCCCCGGTGCTTGAGCCGCAGCGGCGGCGCCACGTAGAACACGCTCACGAAGAGCCCGAGCAGCGCGAACGCGACCACCAGCGGGCCGCGGACCCGCGTGAGCGCGATCAGGATCGCGAGGTCCAGGGCGTTCACCAAGGCGATCGCCGCCAGGAGGCCGGTCTTCGAGACGAGACCCGAGAGGATCGGATGCGGCGCGTACTGCCCGCGCACGTACTCCGCGCTGTCGACCCCGGCCGCGAGGTCGAAGTAGTCGTTGATCATGTTGTTCGCGGCGTGGGCGAGGAGGAGCCCGAGCAGCGCCAGCGCGAAGCAGCCCCAGCTCGCCTCCGTCGGGCCGGGACCGGCCACGGCCAGGAGCCCGCCGATCGCGCCGGAGGTGAGGGTCATCGGGAACACGCTCGCGCGGGTGATGAGGAGCCACTTCGATACCGGGTCCGCGGTGCGGCCGCGCGGCAGGTTCTGCGTGCGCAGCACCTCGCGCCAGTTCTCGATCACGGATGCCATGCCGTGCCTCCCCGCGGCCGGCGAGGCTCGCAGAGCGGGGCGTGCGGCGCAACGTGGCGCCGTGGCCGCGCGGCACCCGGACCGGGCGGGCCTCAGCGCCCGCGGGGTGCCAGCAGAGCGAGCACGGCGCGGCGCGCGGCCGGGGCATCGAAGGGCAGTCCAGCGTCGAGCGCCGCGACGAATCCCAGGGCCAGCGTCACCAGCAGCGTGGCCAACGCCTCGGCGTCCACGTCGGTCCGCACGGTGCCGGCGCCTTGCCCCGCCCCCGCCGTCTTCGCCACGCGCTCGACCGCCTCGCGCAGCAAGCGGACGAGCTGCGCGCGCAGCGCGGGCGAGCGGGTGCACGCCTCCACCAGCCGATGGAACGGCACGCCCGCCGAGCCGTCGCCTGCGCCCCGCCCGGGGAGCCGCAGCGCCGAGATGCCCACCAGCGCCTCCTCGAAGCGCCGCACGGTGCGCTCGAGGTCGTGGGGTCCGTCGCCGGTGGCGATGATCGCGTCGAAGAACGCGCCGAGCGCGCGCTGCACCACCGCCACCACCAGCTCCTCGCGGTTGCGGAAGTGCACGTAGAAGGCGCCCCGGGTGAAGCCGGCCCGCGAGCAGATCGCGTCGAGGCTGGGAGCATCGAGCCCGCGCTCGGAGAACTCCGCCACCGCCGCCTCGATCAGGGCCTCCCGGGTGGCGCCCTTGCTCCGCTCACGCTTGGAGCGTGCCATGCGACTTGACATACCCTTTCGTATGTGAAGAATCAAGCGACATACGAGCTCGTATGCGGCCGCCCGCCCCCGTGCCGCGCGCTCCGGCCCGTCGGGCCGGCGCCCCGGGGCCCGCCGGAGCGGCCGCCGGAGGTGCCATGGCCGCCCCGTCCAGCGCCGCTTCGGTGGTCCCCGCCGTCCCCGAGCGCGGCAGCCCGCTGGAGACGCTGCGGATCTTCCTGCTCCATCTGCTCTGCTTCGTGCTCCCGGTCGCGACCCTGGGCTTCCTCGCGACGGCCCCCCATCCCTCCTGGTACCGCTCGCTGCCCTGGCTCGGGGTGATCGTGGCCTCGGTGCTGGCCGACAACTGGAGCGGCCCCGAGCGCCGACAGCCCGCCGCGCGTCTCGAGGCCTGGCCCTTCGACGGCGTGCTCCTCGGGCTGGTGGCGCTTCAGCTGCTGAACGTCGGGCTCATGGTGCGGATGGTCGCCGTCCACGGCTTCTGGCGTGCCGACACGCTCACCGCGTTCTTCATGGTGGGCATCAACTCCGGCTACTCGGGAATCGTCGTCGCGCACGAGCTGGTGCATCGCAAGTCGAAGTCCTTCCAGCTCCTCGGGCGCGTCCTGCTGTGCACCGTGATGTACGAGCACTTCTACACGGAGCACGTGCGCGGGCATCACGCGCGGGTGGGAACGCCGGAGGACCCGGCCACGGCGCGCTTCGGCGAGACCTTCCATGCCTTCTACCGTCGCACCGTCCCCGCGCAGCTCCGCAGCGCCTGGCGCCTCGAGCTCCAGCGGCTCGGCATCGACGGCGCGCGCCGCTGGGACCCGCGCCTGCTGCGAAGCCGGGTGCTGCAGGGCCTCGTGGCCGAGTGGGGCGTCGCGCTGGCGATCCTCGCGGCGGCCGGGCCGGGCGCCTTCGCGCTCTATCTCGGCCAGGCCTTGGTCGCGATCCGTCTGCTCGAGGCGGTGAACTACTTCGAGCACTGGGGCCTGGTGCGTCGCGGCCGCAAGCCCGCTCCCGTCGATTCGTGGGACACGGACTCCTGGTTCACGCTGTACACGCTGGTGGGTCTCTCGCGACACGCCGACCACCACGCATTTGCGACGCGTCCCTACCAGCAGCTCCGCCACTGGGGGGAGAGCCCGAAGCTCCCGACCGGGTACTTCGGGATGGTCGACATGGTGCTCTTCCGCAATCGGAAGTTCCGCGAGCTCATGACGCAGGAGCTCCAGCGGCGCCGGCTCGGGCCCTTCGCGGATGCGGCGGGGGCGACGGGCTGAGGCGCGGCGCCGGCAGGGTCTCCAGACGGCTCCGGATCCAGAGCTCGGCGAAGCCCTTCAGATCCGCCACGTCCCCCGGCCGCACGGGAGGGCCGAAGCAGATCGAAGCCTCGATGCGTCGGCGTCGGAAGCGGCGCAGGAAGTGGGGCAGGAAGGGATCGTCTCCCACCCACGCGTCGTCCGCTTCCACGTAGTGGATGGCGACCGGCACCACCGGAACGTCCTCCTGCTCCGCTACCCGGAAGAGGCCGGGGAAAAACGGCAGCAGGCCCGGGCCGCGACTGGTCGTGCCCTCAGGAAAGCCGGCAAAGGGAAGGCCCGCGCGCAGGCGCTGGCCCGCGGCGTGGCGCGACGCGCGCCGGCTTCGCGGGCATTCGCGGCGCACGAAGACCGTGTGGGCGAGCCGCGCCGCGGCACCGAAGAGCGGCCAGTCGGCGATCTCCGCCTTGGCAAGGAAGGCACAGGGCACCTGCGAGAGCAGGACCGGGATGTCGAGGTAGGAGCGGTGATTCGCGAGCAGCAGCACCGCGCCCTGCGGCGCGCAGCCTCTCACCTGGAGAGAGACGCCGAGCGTGCGCAGCAAGCGACGCGACCACGCCTGGGCCAGGCCGAGCGACCGCTCGGGCGGAAGCGGGGCGAGTCGCCGCCGCAGGCGGAGCCAGGCCACCGTCAGTGCCGTGTCGAACGCCAGGGCGGCCAGCCGGAACGTGACCCGGATTCCGCCGATCGCTTTGCGCATCGTCGCTCCCCGGCCGGGGCTCCGGCCTCGCCGGGAAAGCTCGGCCGCCCGGGTGACGCGGTGGTGAGGGCACGAACGAGATCTCGCGAAGAGGTCAGCCGGTCCACTCGTCGGCATCGAGGAAACGCTCGCGGGCGCCCGGCGCAGGCAACGAGCAGACGTCGCGCCGGCCGAACCAGCGCAGGCGGTGGCGGGCCACGAAGTCGTAGAGGGCGTCGCGCAGCGGGCGCGGCACCACCACGGTCGCGTAGAGGAGGGGCCAGGGCGGCCGCAGGCGCCGTGCGACCCGCAGCACCGCCGTGCTCCGCGTGTACGCTCGGCCGTTCTCCAGCAGCACCACGCTGGAGAGCGCCTCCGCGGGCAGCCGGTGGGGCGCGAGCAGCCGGCGGGCACGCTCCGACTGGAGGGAGGCGAAGCGGAAGCGCCCAGCGGGATCGCGGGTCAGCACGAAGCGCACGCTGGCCCGGCACAGGTTGCAGACCCCGTCGAAGAGGAGGATCGCCGGCTCGCGCGCGGCGGTCGGATCGGTGAGGCCCGTCACGCTCGCGCAAGGGTACCGCGCCTCGCCGCGCGGATCCTCGCCGGGCTCGGGTTTTCCCGTGGACGGCCGATACGCCCGGCATGGCCGCGGAAGCCACGGAAGTCCGGCCCGCCCTGGGGCTGGAGGAGCTGCTGCAGCTCCTCCAGGGGGCGCGACTGCTCGCTCCCGAACAGGCGCGCGACGTGGAGGCGCGCGCCACCACGTTGCGTAGCCGCGTGTTGAAGGAGCGCGCGGGCTCCGTCCGCTCCCAGGCGGCCCAGCGCTACGACGTCGCGCCCGCCGAGATCGTGGGCGCGGCCGCGTTCGCGCATCCCCAGCAGCCGCAGCGCCGTCTCGACGAGATCGCGATCGCGGAATGCCTGGCGGCGGCGACGGGTCTCCCGCACCTGCGCATCGATCCGTTGCGGCTGGACAACGCCCTCATCACCAAGACGCTCTCCCGGCCCTTTGCGCGCCGCCACGTCGTGATCCCCGTGGCGGAGGAGGGGCCGGCGCTCCGGATCGCGGTGGCGGATCCCTTCGACGGGAGTCTGCGGGAGGAGCTGGAGGCGCTGCTGCGACGGCCCCTGCAGTACGTGGTGGCGTCGAAGCGCGAGATCCTGGCGGTGATCGATCGGGTCTACGGCTTCCGCAGCAGCGTCACGCGGGCCGAGCGCGAGCTCGGAGGCGGCGCTCCCACGGCGCTGGTCCAGCTGGTCGAGCTGCGCTCGACGGACGAGCTCGCAGGCGGCCACGACGAGCACGTCGTCGCCGCCGTCGACTACCTGTTGAACTACGCCTTCGAGCAGCGCGCCTCGGACATCCATCTGGAGCCCCGGATGGGCGACGGCATCGTGCGGTTCCGCATCGACGGCATCCTGCACGACATCGAGACGGTGCCCTCCTCGGTGCACGGCGCCATCACGTCCCGGGTGAAGGTGCTGGCGCGCATGAACATCGCCGAGAGGCGGCGCCCGCAGGACGGCCGGATCAAGACCCAGCGGGGCGATCGCGAGGTGGAGCTCCGCGTCTCGAGCCTGGCCACCGCGTTCGGCGAGAAGATCGTGATCCGGATCTTCGATCCGAACATCCTGCTGGCGGACCTGCGCGACCTCGGCTTCGGGGTGACGGAGCGGGAGAAGTTCGAGCGCTGGATCACCTCGCCGAGCGGGCTGATCCTGGTGACCGGCCCCACGGGCTCGGGCAAGACCACCACCCTCTACTCCACGTTGCGTTACCTGTCCGGGCCCGAGATCAACATCACCACAGTGGAGGATCCGATCGAGCTGGTGGATTCGCGCTTCTGCCAGGTGCAGGTGAACCCCCAGATCGACGTCACGTTCGCGAGCGCCCTGCGAGCGATCCTGCGCCAGGACCCCGACATCATCATGGTGGGCGAGATCCGCGATACCGAGACCGCCGCCATGGCGGTGCAGGCGGCCCTGACGGGGCACCTGGTCTTCTCCACCGTTCACACCCGCGACGCGGCCGGCGCGCTCACGCGCCTGGTGGAGCTCGGCGTCGAGCCGTTCCTGCTGGCGAGCGTGCTGCGGGGCGTGGTGGCCCAGCGCCTGCTGCGCCGGATCTGCCCGCACTGCGGCGTGGAGGGAACGCTCGCGCCGGAGCAGGTGGCGGCCCTCGGGCTCAAGGTGCCGGCGGAGCGACGCGAGCGCCTCTCGGTGCGCTGGGGCGAGGGCTGCGTCGAGTGCCGGCACACCGGGCTGCTCGGGCGCACCGGCGTCTTCGAGATGCTCGACGTGGGGCGGCGCGTCCGCGCGCTCGTCACCGCGGGAAAGGACGCCAACGAGATCACCCACGCCGCCCGCGTCGAGGGCATGGAGACCCTGCGCGAGGCCGCGATCCGCCGCCTCGCCGAGGGCCTCACCCCGATCGAGGAGGTGCTGCGGGTGACGGCGGACGCCTCGTGAGCGGGAGCAACCGGCCCGCCGTCGAGTCCGGGCTCGACTGCGGCGAGGAGCTCGCGCTGTTGCTGCGCTCGGGCTGGCGCGTGATCGCTCTCGAGAGCTTCGAGGAGGAGCGCGCGCTGCGCGTGCTGGAGCGCGTGGCGGCGAGCTGCGAGCGCGCGCTCCTGGTCTGGTCCACCGCGGGGGGAATCGGCGGCAGCGGGGAGGGCGCGGCGAGCCTCGACGCAGGCCTGGTGGCGCTCGGCATGCGCGATGCGCCGTCGCTCTTCGTGGTGCTGGACGCGCACCGCGTGCTGGGCGACGCCGCGGCGGTGCGCCGGCTGCGCGACCTGCTCCCCGTGCTCGGGCGCCGACGCCAGACGGTGTTGTTGATGGGGCCGGCCTTGACGCTCCCCGTCGAGCTCGAGCGCGAAGCCGCCCGCCTGGAGCTCCCGCTGCCTCGAACCGCCGAGCTCGAGTCGCTGTTTCGTCGCGTGGCGGCGACGCCCGGCGAGCCGGCGCACTGCGAGGGCGCGCTCGACGAGGAGGCCCTCGGCGCCGCGGTGCGCGCCGCCCTCGGCCTGACGGGCGCGGAGGCGCTGCGCGTGCTGCGCAAGGCCTGCACCCTGGCGGGCGGGCTCAATGCGGCGGCCGCCTCCTGGATCGTGCGGGAGAAGCGCGCGGCGCTGCATCGCACGCCCGCCCTCCACTTCCACGAGGTGGACGCGGGGCTCTCCGCCGTGGGCGGCCTGGG
Source organism: Myxococcota bacterium (assembly GCA_033853555.1). Classification (GTDB taxonomy): domain Bacteria; phylum Myxococcota_A; class UBA9160; order UBA9160; family UBA9160; genus JAWOLJ01. Next base: position 41,233 of record JAWOLJ010000078.1, on the reverse strand, counting down.
CGAGCTCAAGCGCTGGCTGCGCGAGCGCCGTCGCGCCTTCGACGAGGATGCGCGCCGCTTCGGCCTGCCGGCGCCGCGCGGGCTGCTGCTGCTCGGAGTGCAAGGCTGTGGCAAGTCCCTCTCCGCCAAGGCGGTGGCCCGCGAGTGGCAATTCCCGCTGCTGCGGCTCGACCTCTCGAGCGCCTTCGGCGATCCGGCACGCGGTCCGGAGCTCGTGGTGCGGGAGGCGGTGGCGGTGGCGGAGTCCCTGGCTCCGGCCGTGCTCTGGATCGACGAGATCGAGAAGGGCTTCGCTGCCTCGGCCCAGGAGCCCGGGGCGCGCCGCGTCTTCGGCGGCTTCCTGACCTGGCTGGCCGAGAAGCGCGCGCCGGTCTTCGTGGTGGCGACCGCCAACGACGTGGGCGACCTCCCGCCCGAGCTGCTCCGGCGCGGCCGCTTCGACGAGCTCTTCTTCGTGGACCTGCCGAGCCCCGCCGAGCGGAGCGAGATCCTCGCCATCCATCTGCGCAAGCGCGGGCGCGACCCGCAGCAGTTTCCGCTGGACGAGCTCGCCGCCCAGGCCGAGCGCCTCTCGGGCGCGGAGCTCGAGCAGGTGGTGGCGGCGGCGCTGTACAAGGCCTTCGAGGAGGGGCGGGATCTCGTGGACGAGGACCTCGCCCAGGCGATCCACGAGACCGTTCCGCTCTACGAGACCTACGAGGAGCGCATCAAGGAGCTCCGCGACTGGGCGCGGACGCGTGCCCGTCCCGCGACCCTCGACGCCCGCATGGTGGATCTCTTCTCCGGCCGCTGAGCCCCGCCTGCGCTTGACGCCGGGTGGCACGCGCGCCGAAGCTGCGGGCGCGATGCGACCCCGGCCCGTCGTTGGACTCGGCCTGTGCGTGCTCGATCTCGTGCTCCGCGTGGAGCGCTTCGACTGGAGGACGCCGCGCCTGCGCTACGACCGCTGCGTCGAGGCCGGCGGGGGGATGGTCGCGACGGCGGTGGTGCAGGCGGCGCGCCTCGGCTGTCCGGCCGAGCTCCTCTCGCTCGTGGGAGACGATCCCGACGGGCGTCGCCTGCGCCGCGAGCTCGGCGAGGCGGGCGTGCGGACGCGGAGGCTCGTGCTCTCGCGGCGCCTCCCCACCACGCGCTGCGTGGTGCTGGTGCGGCGGCGCGACGGCGAGCGGCGCTTCGTCGTGCCCGAGCGCCGCGCGCTCGAGGCCGCGGCGCCGCGCTTCGATCTCTCCGCGGTGCGGCGCGGTGCGCTCCTGCTGGTGGACGGCCACTTCCCGGAGCAGGCGCTCGCCGCCGCACGCCGCGCGCGCGCCGTCGGCGCCGCGGTGATCGGGGACTTCCACCGGCTCGGCCCCGCGGCGCGGCGGCTCCTGCCCTGGGTCGATCACCCGATCGTCGCCGAGGAGTTCGCGCGCGAGCTCGCCGGCGGGGCACGCGCGGCGATCGAGATGCTTCGCCGGCGCTGGGGCGGCGTCCCGGTGGTGACGCAGGGCGAACGCGGCGGGCTCTACTGGCACGAGGGGAGGATCCGTCGTTTCCAGCCTACGCCAATCCGTGTCGTCGACACCACGGGAGCGGGCGACGCCTTCCACGGCGCCTTCGCGGCGGGGCTGGCCCACGGGCTCGGGCTCCCCGCAGCGATTGCCCTCGCCGCGCGGGCCGCTGCGCAGTGCTGCCGGGCCCTCGGCGGTCGCGCCGCGCTGGTCGGTCCCGAGGCGCTGCGCCCGTTTCTCGGGCGACGCGGCCCGATGGTGTAGGCTAGGGGCCCCTCGTTTCGACCCGAGCCAGGAGGGCCCATGCGCCAACGCCCCGCTCCGAACGGCGGGCACCGCGGAATCCGCACGGAGCTCCGCGCGCCCGAGGGCCTGGCGCTCCTCGCGCTCCTGGTCCTCGCGCTCTGTGGCCTCGCCGCCGGGGTCGTCGCGCTGCAGGGCGTGGAGGAGGCCGGCCTGCGCAGCCTGCTGCGCGCGACCGCACGCAGCTCGGTCCTGCTCTTCGTGGCGGCCTTCAGCGCCTCGGCGCTGCGCCGCCTGTGGCCGATGCCCGCCACCGCGTGGCTGCTCCGCAATCGCCGCTACGTCGGCCTGGCCTTCGCGTTCTCCCACACGCTGCACCTCCTGGCGGTGATCGGACTCGTGCGCGGCGGCTTCGTCCAGCTGGATCCGGCCATCCTCGCGCTCGGCGGCGTGGGCTACGGCTTCATCTACGCCATGGCCGCCACCTCCTCCGACGCGGCGGTGCGTACCCTCGGTCCACGGCGCTGGCGGCGTCTCCACCGCATCGGGATCTGGTGGGTGTGGGCGGTCTTCGCCTTGCTCTACGGCGCGCGCACGGTGGCCGTGGGATGGGAGTACGCGCCGCTCGCCGCGGGCCTTGCGGCCGCCCTGGCGCTCCGTCTGGCCGCGCGCTCGCGGCGCTGGTCCCGCGCCGTCCCGGCCTGAGCGCGCTCGCGCCGCAGCCACCCGGCGGCTCCGCGCCCCGCGGCGGGAATCGTGCGCGGGTCTTCACCGGAGCGTGTCCTCTCCTCATTCCTTCGTCACCGAGGGCGGCGATCTTCCCGCGCGAACGACCCGACGGGAGGATCGAGACGATGCGCGACACGCACGTGCTGCGCCCCCTGGCCCGGCTCTGGCTCGCGCCGTTCGGGCGGCGACGCCCCGCGATGGCTCCGGAGCCTCCCGCTCCGGTGGCGCCGCCGGGAGACGTCGCATGCATGGAAACCGAGCTCGAGGCGCTCGTGCCTGCGGAGCGCTTGCTGGAGGGCGAGCGCTTCCGGGTGGTGGCGGCGCCGGCCGGGCGGATTCCGGCGCTGCTCCACGAGATCGGACGCCTGCGGGAGATCAGCTTCCGCGCCGTCGGCGAAGGCACGGGCCGCGCGCTCGATCTCGACGTCTTCGACCGCCACTACCTGCATCTTCTGGTCTGGGACCGCCATGAGCGGCGGCTTGCCGGGGCCTACCGTCTGGCAGCGAGCGATCGGCTGCTCCCCGTCTTCGGCGAGCGGGGGCTCTACACCGCGACGCTCTTCCGTTACCGCGCGGGCTTCTTCTCGCGGCTCGGCCCCGCCTGGGAGCTCGGACGCTCCTTCGTGCGCCCGGAGTACCAGCGCTCCTCCGCCGCGCTCCTGCTGCTCTGGAAGGGGATCGCCCGGCTCGTGGCGCGCGAGCCCCGGCGTCGCGTGCTCTTCGGCGCGGTGAGCGTCTCCGAGCGCTACACGCCGCGCTCCCGCGCCCTCCTGGCCCGGCACCTCCTTCGCTGGAGCGGTGCGCCCGAGCTGGCCGCCCTGGTGGTGGCGCGGCGACCCCTGCGCCTCGCCCGAAGCGAGCGCGCCGCCGTCGACGCCCAGGTGGCGTCGCTCTCCTCGGCGGCCGATCTCTCGGGCGCCATCGCCGCCCTCGAGCCGGACGGCAAGGGGCTTCCGGTGCTCGTTCGCGAATACCTGAAGCTCGGTGGACGCTTCCTCGCGACGAGCCTCGACCCGGGCTTCGGAAACGTACTGGATGCGCTCGTGGTGGTGGACCTCGCGGCCGCGGAGCGGCGTCTTCTCGAGTTCCATCTCGGGCGCGAAGAGGCCGCGCGCTTCCTGGCCTTCCACGGACCGGCCTCCGACGCCGCGGCCTGAGGCCGGACGGAGGCGATCCGTCGCGCTTCAGTTCTTGGCGTCGAGGCTCGCGGGCGCCACCCCGGTGCGCACCACGAGCACCTCGGGGCCGCCCGAGAAGAGCGGGATCCGATGGGCGATCCAGGGGTCGCGCCGGCTCGGATCGAACCAGAACGCGAAGCGCGGGATGAAGGGTCGCGCGAGCACCGAGAGCAGGGGCCCGAAGTCGAGGACGTAGCGCACCTCGACCAGGGAGCGGCCGTCGGTGCCCTCCGGGATGCGGCGCGCCACCGTCGCGTGCGCCTCCACCAGGCGCGGGCCGTGGCAGACCAGGAACTCGAAGTCGATCTCCTGGGTCTCGCCCCGGACCAGCGGCAGGAAGAGCAGGTTGAGCGGGATGTTCACCACCCGATCGGGATCCGGAAGCCGCAGGGTTCCGTCGGGCTCGTCGGGGTGCGTGCAGAGCACTTCGCCCTTCCGATGGTCGATCCACATGATTCCGAGCGAGCGCCCCGTCTCGTCGTACGAGTGCGACTTCTCCCACAGGAGCTGAAGGCCGCGGCCGTCCGGCGCGGGCGCGAGCTCCGTCATCACGGTCATCGATGCCGCGCCCTCGGTGCCTCCGGTGGACTCGATCAGCACGTGCTGGGCGGGGAGCTGCGTCACCCGCTGGTACGCCGGACCGAGACGCCGGCCGGCGGAGTCGTAGGTCGTGGCGGGCACGTCGCCGAACCGGCCGGGCTCCGGGAAGCGCAGCGCCGACTCCGCCGCCGCGGGCTGCGCGCCGACGAGCACGAGGGGGCCACAGAGGCAGATGCCGAGGAGCCAGGCGCGGGCCAGGCTCGGGAGGTGGGACCTCACGGGCTCAGCCTAGCAGCCTCGCGGCGCGCCGGAAGCGAGGTATGAATCCGGCGCCGGAGCGAGGAGGCGGGCGCGGGGACCGTGCACTTCATCTTGAGCGGAATCCTGATCGGCCTGGCCATCGCGGTGCCCGTGGGCCCCGTGAACGTGCTCTGCATCCGCCGGACCCTGACCCAGGGCTGGGCGGTGGGCTTTGCCTCGGGCTGCGGCGCCGCCTTGGCGGACACCTTCTACGGTGCGGTCGCTGCCTTCGGCATCAGCTTCGTCTCGAGCTTCCTGCTCGACCACCAGCTGGCGCTGCGCCTGGGAGGTGGCGTCGCGCTGTTCGCGCTCGGCCTGCGCTCGCTGCAACACGTTCCGGTCCTGGCGCCGACCGCAGTGCGGGCGAGCGGCCTCGCGGGCTCCTTCTTCTCGGCCTTCCTGCTGACGCTCTCGAATCCCCTGGTGCTCCTCACGATCGGTGCGGTCTTCGCGGCGGTCGGCCTCGCGGACCACGGGCTCGACCGCTCGGCGGCGGCGCTGGTGGTGGCCGGCGTGCTCTCGGGATCGATGCTCTGGTGGATCACGATGACGAGCGGGGTCGAGCTCCTGCGCAGCCGCTTCGACGAGCGGATGCTGCGGCGGGTGGGGCTCGGCTCGGGGGTGACCCTGTTGGTCGCCGGCGCGGCCGTGCTGGCGAGCGCCTTGGCGGTGTAGCCGCCGGCGGGAGAGGCTCCCGCGAGCTCAGCGCGCCGGCGCCAGCGGCTCGCTCCGCAGCTCGGCATACACGCCGAAATGATCACTCGGCCACACGCCGTCGCACTCGTCGTCGCAGACCACCCGGCAGCACTCGACGCGGCCGATTCCGTTCGGCTGGGGGTAGCCCACCAGGACGTAGTCCAGACGGCGGTCGGGCTCGTGCATGGCCGCGGCCCAGGGGTTGCGATTGGACCAGGTGATCCCGGGTCCGCCGTCGCCCGCCAGGCGCCAGGCGTCGTAGAAGAGGACGCTCCGCCCACCCAGGGACTGGAGGCCCGTCAGATAGCGGATCTCGGCGGAGTCCGGCTCGGCGTTCAGATCACCGAGGATCACCGGCGGCAGCTCGAGGCCGGGACGGCGGCGGCGCGCGAAGTCGGCCAGCGCCACCACCTGCCGTTCGCGCACGAAGCCGTGGTGCAGCCGCCAGTGCAGGTGGGTGCAGGTCACGCCGAGCCGTCCGAAGGGTGTCTCTACGCAGACCGAGAGGGCGACCCGCTCCTCGCCGTCGGACCCGCCGGCGTTGGGCAGGCGCAGCACCTCGGGATCACGCAGGCTCCAGCGCGCCGCCACGACGTTGCCGAACTCGAGCTCGGGATCGCGCCAGAAGCGCGAGGCGGCGGCGAACGCGAGCTCGAAGCCGAGGCCCTCCAGCAGCTCCGCCGCCTGGTCGCGCCCGGGGCCGCGCAGCACCTCCTGGAAGGCCAGGACGTCCGGGTCGAGCCGCTCCAGCCATTCGCGGATGCGCTTGCGCCGGGCGGGCCAGGGCCCCTGATCGTGCCAGAGGTTCAGCGTGAGGATGCGGATCGCCACCGGCCGGCGACGCGGGTCTCAGCCGAGTCCGAGCCGGCGGGCGATGATCAGCTTCATCACCTCGTTGGTGCCGGCATAGATCGACTGCACGGCGGCGTCCGCGTAGTCCTCGGAGATCGGATACTCGCGCATGAAGCCGTAGCCGCCGTGGAGCTGCAGGCACTCGCTGGTGAGGCGTTTCTGCAGCTCGGTGGTCCACCACTTCGCCATCGAGACCTCGGAGACGATGTCGTCGCCGCGCACGTGCGCCACCAGCAGCTTGTCCACGAAGGCCTGGCCGATCTCGACCTCGCTCGCGAGCTCGGCCAGCTTGAACTGCGTGTTCTGGAAGCGCCCGATCGGCTGGCCGAAGGCCTGTCGCTCGCGCACGTAGTGGAGGGTGTCCTCCAGCGCGCGGCGGCAGGAGGCGATGCTCGCCACCCCGATGCACAGCCGCTCCTGCTGCAACTTCTCCATCAGCATGCGAAAGCCGTGGCCTTCGGCGCCGAGCCGGTTCGACACCGGCACGCGGCAGTCCTGGAAGAAGAGCTCGCTCGTGTCCTGCCCTCTCAGACCGAGCTTGTCGAGCTTGCGCCCGCGCACGAATCCCGGCGTGCTCGCCTCGACCAGGATCAGGCTGATGCCCTTGTGGGGCGGCTTCGCCTCGGGATCGGTCTTGGCCACCACGACGAAGAGGTCGCCGATCTGGCCGTTCGAGATGAAGGTCTTGGCGCCGTTCAGGACGTAGTGGTCGCCGTCGCGCAGCGCGCGCGTCTGAACGTTGGCGAGGTCCGAGCCCGTGCCGGGCTCGGTCATCGCGATGCCGAGGAGGATCTCTCCCGCGATGGCTCCGGGCACGTAGCGCCGCTTCTGCTCCTCGCTGCCGTAGGAGACGACGTAGGGCAGGCAGATGTCCGAGTGGAGCGAGATCATCAGCGCGTGGGCCCGCACGCGCGCGAGCTCCTCCATCACGATCGCGTCGTAGAGGAAGTCGCCGCCGGCGCCGCCGTACTCCACCGGCTGGTTGGCTCCGAGGAACCCCTCGCCGCCGGCACGGCGCCAGGTCTCGCGGTCGCTCATGCCCCGCGCGTTCCATTCGGGGACCCTGGGCTCCACCTCCTTCTCGACGAAGCGGCGGAACTGGGCGCGGAAGAGCTCGTGCTCCTCGCTGAAGATGTCGCGGCGCATGGGTCCTCCGGTGTGGAGCTCGCGGGTGGCGGTCGAAGGCTAGCCCGAGGGAGCTAGGCCCGCCTTCGAGACGCAGGCGTCGACGAACGCGCCGTAGAGCGCGCGGCGGTGCTCCGCTTGCATCGACTCCGGATGCCACTGCACACCGAGGCAGAAGGGACCCTCGAGGCGCTCGACCGCCTCGATCAGTCCGTCCGCCGCGCGCGCCGCGACGCACAGCCCGCGGCCCGGCTCCGTCACGCCCTGATGATGGCGGCTGTTCACGGCATGGGAGCCGGCGCCGAGGGCGCGGGCGAGCCGGGTGCCGGGGACGATCTCCAGCGCGTGTCGCGCGGCTCCGCGCAGGCGATGCTGCAGCCCGTCGGGCCGCTCGCTCGGGAGATCGAAGACGAGGCGCCCGCCGTGGGCCAGCGCGAGGAGCTGCATGCCGTAGCAGACGCCGAGCACGGGGAGCCCGCGGCGCAGCGCCGCCGCGAGGAGCGCGCGATCGAAGGACAGGCGCTCCTCGGGCACCGGGCGGAAACGCACGCGCCGCAAGCTACCGGCGGGTGGCAGGAAGTCGCCGCCGCCGGGCAGCAGGAGCCCGTCCAGTCGCGCGGCCACGGCCTCCGGGTCGCCCTGGGGCGGCAGGCCCAGCACCAGGCCCCCCGACTCGACCACGGCGTCGACATAGATCCGCTCGCCCGCCAGGCGCTCGCCGCCCCGGGCGGGCTCCACACCGAGGGGAACCCCGATCGCCGGCTGCATGGCCCGGATCTTAGGCCGGCCGGGACCGCTTGACGCGGGCGCAAAGTCGACGGTATCGTCGATTTCATGGCGCGAAACGCCCCCGTCCCCCGCCTCGGGCGGCGAGAGCAGACGAAGGCGCGCAACCGCAGCGTCCTGCTCGCGGCCGCGCGCAAGGTCTTCATCGAGATCGGCTTCGACGCCGCCACGGTGCGCGACATCGTCCGCGCCTCCGGCCTGGCCGTGGGGACCTTCTACGAGTATTTCCGGGACAAGGAGGAGGCCTTCTCCGCCGTCGCGCGGGAGGCGGCGGCGGAGCTGCGGCGGCGCGTGCGCGCCGAGCGGCGCGCACGCAGCCTCCCCTTCGAGGACCGGGTCTATCGCGCGTATCTCGCCTACTTCCGTTTCGCCTGCGAGGACCGCGCGCTCTTCGAGCTTCTCGACCGCAACGCCTTCGCGCTGCGCGACGGCGTCGCCCCGGACCTGGCCATCGCGGTGCGCGAGCTGCGCGAGGACCTCTTCTCCGAGACGCCCGAGGCGCTCGGCGTCCTCGACCCGGACTACGTCGCGGTCGCGATGATCGGCCTCTCGAGCCTCGTGGGCCGGCGCATGCTCTCGCGCCCCGACCCCTCGCCGGAGGAGGCCGCGCGCTTCTGCACGCGTTTCGCGCTGGAGGGCCTGACGGGAGCGTCGGTCTCCCAGCGGCGCCGGAGGACGGCTTGAGGCACTTCCTGTTCCACCTGATGCCGTACCAGGACCTGCCGGCGGACTTCGAGCAGAAGCACGAGTCGGCCTGGGTCTGGGTGCCGAACGAGCTCTTCGATCCCGCGCGTGCCCACGGCATGTACAACGACTACATCGACCAGCTCGCCGAGGCGGAGACGCTGGGCTTCGACGGCGTCTGCGTGAACGAGCATCACCAGAACGCGTACGGCCTGATGCCGTCGCCGAACCTGATCGCGGCCATGCTCGTGATGCGCACGCGGCGCATCCGGATCGCCGTGGTGGGGAACGCGCTCCCGCTCTACAACCCTCCGACCCGGGTGGCCGAGGAGATCGCGATGCTCGACGTGATCTCGGGCGGTCGCATGATCTCGGGCCAGGTGATCGGGGGCGGTCCCGAGTACTTCTCCTTCTCGATCAACCCGGCCGAGGCGCGCACGCGCTTCGCCGAGGCCCACGAGCTGATCATGCGGGCGTGGACCGAGCCCGGGCCCTTCTCCCACTACGGCGAGCACTACAAGCTGCGCTACGTGAACGTGTGGCCGAAGCCCCTGCAGAAGCCGCACCCGCCGATCTGGATCCCCGGCGCCGGCTCGCTCGAGACCATGGAGTTCGTGGCGAAGCGCCGCTACGCCTACATGGGGATCCCCTACTTCCACATCGACTTCTTCAAGCGGAACTACGCCACCTTCCGCGAGTGCTGCGAGAAGGAGGGCTACCGCGCCCATCCCGAGCAGATGGGGCTCCTGATGCCGATCTACGTCGCGGAGACCGACTCCCGGGCGCGCGAGGAGTTCGAGCAGCACTTCTGGTACTTCAAGAACAAGCTGATCCCCGGGCTCACGCTCTCGCCGCCGGGCTACACCTCGGTGCGGTCGGCGCTGCGCGTGTTCAAGGCGCTGCGGGACGGCAAGACCTTCATCAACTCCTGCGAGAGCTGGGAAGACGTGGAGAAGGGCTGCTTCGCGGTGGTGGGGAGCCCGGAGACCGTGGCGGACAAGCTGATCGAGCACGCGAGCGAGATCGGTTGCGGGAACCTGCTCGGCCTGTTCCAGCTCGGCGACATGCCGGCGGAGAAGGCTCGCGAGAACGCCCGTCGCTACGCCGAGGCGGTGATGCCCCTCGTGAACCAGGCGCTGCCGGACTCGAGCGAGCCGATGCCCGCGGCCATCCCCTTCCCGGATCGGCGCTGAGAGGGGTACGGCGATGGAGAACGCCACCACGACGCTCCGGGTGCTCGGCCGGCGCATCCACGAGATCCGAGGCGGCAGCGGCCGGCCCGTGCTCTATCTCCACAGCGCCCTGGGCGAGGCCGCGTGGCTGCCGCACCTGACCGCGCTGGCGCGGCACTGCGAGCTGCACGCGCCGGCCCACCCGGGATTCCTGACTTCCGAGGGGATCGACGAGATCCGCGACATCGAGGACGTGGTCGAGCACTACCTCGCCTACCTCGACGCCATGGGCTGGGAGCGGGTGGCGATCGTCGGGCTCTCCCTCGGCGGCTGGATCGCGGCGGAGCTCGCGGCCCGCCACCCCGCGCGCGTCTCCGACCTCGTCCTCACCAGCTCGGTCGGGATCTGGGTGCCGCAGAGGCCGATTGCCGACATCTTCGCCGTCGATACCCGCTTCCCCGAGCGGGTGAAGCGCCTGCTCTTCCACGACGTGGAGTGCCCGGCGGCGCAGATGATGGTGTCGCCGGCGAACATGGAGCTCCCCGACGAGCTGCTGGTGAACATCATGAACGCGTTCGCCGCCACCGCGAAGATCGGCTGGAACCCGCTGCTGCACGATCCGCGGCTGGAGCGGCTGCTGCACCGCGTGACGGCGCGGACGCTCTGCCTGTGGGGCGACGACGACCACGTGGTGCCTCTCGACTACGGCGAGAAGTTCGCGAAGCTGATCCCCGGCGCGAGCTTGCGGGTGATCCCCGGCGCCGGGCACCTGCTGCCCCTGGAGCGGGCGGAGGCCTGGGTGGCGGCGGTGAGCGAGTTCCTGGGCGCGTAGGCACCCGCGCCCAGTGAAGCAGGGCCCCCTTCGTCGCTACGGTGCGGCGGAGGGGGTCTTTGCATGACCGGGGCCTTGCAGGTCGGCCGGGCGCGCGCGCCGCTGCCGACGCCGCTCGGGGCTCCCTTGATGGGCTACGCCGCACGCTCCGGCGGCGCGACCGGCGTCCACGACCCGCTCTACGCTCGCGCGCTCCTGCTCCGCGGCGACGACCGCTTGCTGTGGATCGCGCTCGACGTCTGCCTGGTGACGCCGGCGCAGGGGCGCGAGCTGCGCGAGGCCGCCGCGGCGCGCACGGGTCTCGCGCGCGAGCGCGTGGTCGTGACCTGCACCCACACCCACTCGGGACCGGACACGGCCGACGGTGCGACGCGGGGGGCGTCACGGGACGGCGCATGGGCGGGGATCCGCGCCGCCGCGCTCGAGGCGGGCGCCGCCGCCGCGCGCCGGCAGGAGCCGGCGCGACTGGCTCTCGGCAGCGCGCCCACCTCCATCGGACGAAACCGCCGGCGCCCCGGCGGCCCGGTGGATCCCCGCGTCCACCTGCTCCGGCTCGCGGCTGGGGGCGGCGAGCCCCTGGCCCTGATCTACGCGCTCGGGTGTCATCCGACGGCCCTCGGGCACGACAATCTCGCCTACTCCGCGGACTGGCCCGGCGCGGCGAGCCGCGCCCTGGAGGAGCGCTTTCCCGGCGCACTCGCCTTCTTCGCGTTGACCGCCCATGCGGACGTGGACCCGGTGACCCGCGGGCTCCAGGACATCGCGGTGCCCGGTCGCAGCGTCGGCGTCGGCTTCGAGGCGATGGAGGCGCTCGGCCGGGAGGTGGCCCGCGCCGTGGAGGCGGCGGAGCGAGGGGCGGTCGAGGCCGGCCCGGAGGCCGGGGTCGCACTGGCCAGCGCTCGCCTGCGCCTGCCCGTCCACGGGGCGGACGCGGGAGCGGACGGCCAGGCGGCGGCGCTGGCGGCGCGCCGCGCCGCGGCCCTGGCTGCACTCGATCTTCCAGCCGACACCAATCTGCATGGATCGGAGCTCTTCGCCCTGGCGGCCGAGCGCCTGCGGGGCCGGCCGCTCGACGAGGCGCGGCAGCGGCTCGCGACGCTCCGGCTCTACCTCCGGGATCGCAGCGCGCCCCGGGTGGCCGGGGGGCTGGAGGCGGAGGTGGAGATCACGCTGCTCCGGATCGGGCCGGCCCTGTTCCTGGCCTTGCCCTTCGAGCCCACGGTGGAGGTGGGACGCGCCTGGGCGGAGCGGGCGCGGCGGCTCGGCGCGGCGCCCGGCCTCGTGCTCTCGATCGCCAACGGCTGGCTGCGCTATCTGCCCCACCCACGGGAGTTCGCCGCGGCGGGCGCCGAGACCGCCTACGAGGTTCTGACGTCGACCTTCGTTCCCGACGCGGCGGAGCGGCTGCTCGACGCCGCAGAGGGGCTCGCGGCGCTCCTTCCCTCGGCCGGCGAGGTGCCGCTCCCCGGAGCGGAGCAGTCGGAGCCGTGATCAAGGAAGGAGCGGGCCGCCGGGCCGGCGCTCCTCGAGCTCTTCCAGCGTGCGCGGCCAGTCCTCGCGCAGCAGGCGCGAGAGGGCGCGGTCGGCCAGCACGCGGCCACCGGTCTGGCAGCGCGCGCAGTAGTTGGTCTCGTTCTCCGCGAAGACGATGCGCTGCACCGGCGCGCCGCAGTCGGGGCAGGGCAGGCGGTGGCGACCGTGCACGGCCATGCCTTCGCGGAACGCCGTCACCTTCTCGGGAAAGCCTCCCTTCGTCTCGTGGCGCAGGCGCTCGGTCCACTCGACCAGGGTCTGCCGCACCGCCGCGTGGAGCCGAGCCACCTCCGCGTCGTCCAGGCGCTGGGTGAGGGCGAGCGGCGAGAGGCGCGCGCGGTGCAGGATCTCGTCGGAGTAGGCGTTCCCGATCCCGGCGAAGAGCCGCGGGTCGGTGAGCGCGCGCTTCAGCGTATGACGCTCGCGACGGAGCTGCGTGGCGAAGGCCGGGAGCTCGAGCCCGAGAGGCTCGAGCCCGCCCGGGTCGAGCGAGCGCAGCGCGGCTTCGCCGCGCAGCACGTGGAGCGAGGCGCGCCGCCGGGTCCCCGCCTCGGTCAGGATCAGCCTTCCGGACTCGAAGTCGAAGATCGCGAGTGCGCCACGCCGGGGTGGTGCCGTCGTCCGCTCGCGCCAACGCAGGCGCCCCGCCACCATCAGGTGGATCACCAGGAAGAGCTCCTCCTCGAGGCCGATCACCAGCCGCTTGCCCAGCCGATGGAGTCCGACGACGCGCTTCCCCTCCGCGGCGGAGAGCGGTGGCTCGACGCTGCGGAGCAGGCTCGGCCCCAGCACCCGTGCCCGCTCGAGACGTCGCCCGAGCACGCGGGCCTCGAGGGCCTCCAGGTACAGCGTGAGATCCGGGAGCTCCGGCACCCCCGCATCCTGGCAAGGCCGGCGCCGGGCCTCAAGCCGGAGCTCGGGTAGAGTGACGCTTCGGGACCCGGAGAACGAGAGGAGGCCGCCGTGAACGAACTCCCGAAGCGCGGCACGCCGCGCGACGTGCTCTTCGCCACGCTGCGCGAGCGCAAGCTGGAGGACGCCGACTGGCGGGGCGGGCGCACCTGGAGCCTGGTGTATCCCGCGGGCGAGGAGGTCGACGCCGTGATCCGCGAGGCGACCGAGCTCTATCTCTTCGAGAACGCGCTCAACCCGCTGCGCTTCCCGAGCCTGCGTCGCATGGAGAGCGAGGTGGTGCAGATGACGTCGGCGCTGCTCCACGCCGACGAGGAGTCCGGTGGTTGCATGACGTCGGGTGGCACGGAGAGCATCCTGCTCGCGGTGCTCGCGGCGCGCGAGCGGGCGAAGCGCGAGCGCGGCGTGGAGCGGCCAGAGCTCGTGCTGCCGGTCTCCGCCCACCCCGCCTTCGCCAAGGCCGCGCACCTGCTCGGACTCGAGCTGCGGCGGGTGCCGCTGCGCCAGGACCTGCGGGCCGATCCCGCCGCCGCGGCGGAGCTCGTCGGCGAGCGCACGGCGCTCGTCGTGGCCTCCGCTCCCAGCTATCCGCACGGCGTAGTGGATCCGATCCCGGAGCTCGCTGCGCTGGCGAGCGCGCGCGGCGTGCCCTTCCACTGCGACGCCTGCGTGGGCGGCTTCCTCCTCCCGTTCCTGGAGCGTCTCGGGCATCCCGTCCCGCCCTGGGACTTCCGCGTGCCCGGCGTCACCAGTCTCTCGGCGGACGTACACAAGTACGGCTACTGCAACAAGGGTGCTTCGGTGCTGATCCACCGCCGTCGCCACGACTTCTGGCGCGACCAGGTCTTCCGCTACGACGCCTGGCCGGGCGGCCTCTACCTCTCGTTCGGTCTGGCCGGCACGCGGCCCGCCGCCCCGATCGCGGCGGCCTGGTCGGTGATGCAGTTCCTGGGCGAGGAGGGCTACGTGCGACTGCAGCGCGGAGTGCTCGACACCACGCGGCGTCTGGTGGAGGGGATCGAGGGCATCCCCGGGCTGCGCGTGCTGGGTCCTCCCGACGCCACGATCTTCGCCTTCACCTCCGACGACCTCGATGTGATGGCGGTCGGCGACCGGATGGACGAGCGGGGCTGGCACCTGGATCGGCAGCGGGGGCCGGATGCGCTCCACTGCATGGTGACGCCCAACCACGCCCGGATGGTCGAGCCCTTCCTGCGCGACCTGCGCGCGGCGGCCGCCGCTCCGGGTGTCTCGCGCCGCACCGAGGCGCGCTACTCGTGATCCGCTAGGCCCCGCCGGCGCCGCGAGGCGCTTCGTCCTCGCGCGCGCGGCCGAGGGCGATCAAGGCCGCGGCCGCGAGTACGGCCGCTCCGCCCACGGCCTGGAGCGCTCCCAGTCTCTCGCCCAGGAAGATCCACGAGAGCACGATCGCGGAGAAGGCCTCGAGCGTCATCACCACCGAGGTGCGCGACGCGCCCAGGCGTCGCAGCGCGGCGAAGAGGAAGCTGAAGGCGCTCGCGGTGGCGGCGGCATTGAGCGCCAGCCAGGACCAGTAGCCCGTCGGGTCGCGCAGCCAGCCGAGCGCCCCGCCGCCGGCGAGCAGGCTCGAGCCCGCGCCGAGCGCGACCCAGGCGGCGCTCGTCACGGCGTCCGTGCGGCGCAGCCAGCGAGGGCCCACCAGCACGTACACCGCGAAGCTCGCGGCCGACGCCGCAGCGAATCCGATCCCGGCGGGCGAGATGTCCACCCGCTCGCCGGCTCCCACCACCACCGCGGTCCCGCCGAAGGCCAGCGCGAGGGCCAGCAGGGTGCGCGCGTCGGGCCGCCCGGCACTGCTCGCCAGCTCGAAGAGCGTCACCAGGGCGGGATAGGCGTAGAACAGGAGCGCCACCGCCGCCGCGGTGCCCCGTTCCAGACCGAGGAAGAAGCAGGCGGACTCGCCGGCGTAGAGCCCGGCGCCGAGCGCGAAGGCGGCGAGACGCTCGCCGGGCGCCGGCAGGAGAGGGCGGCCGAGCAGCGTCAGCAGCAGCAGCAGGAAGATCCCGGCGCTCGCGAAACGGGTGCCGAGGACGGTGGCCGGCCCGAGGCCCGCCAGGGCGAGGCGCCGGCCGGCCATCACGGTGACGCCGTAGGAGAGCGCCGCGGCCGAGGCCAGGAGCGATCCCCAGACGACGTCGCGTCGGGACGCCCTCACCCGCGAGCCGCCGGCCCTTCTACTCGATCTCGGCGCGCAGGAGCAGCAGGAGATCGTCGTCCTCCTGCCGGCGCTCCGCTCCGGAGAGGAGGTCGCTTCGCTCCTGGCGGGAGGAGGTGGAGAGGCCGCCCACCGCCAGCGTGCGGCCCGGGGCGAGCTCGACGGCGAGCCGGCCCCCGGAACGGGCCACGTCGCCGTTCGGCTCGAAGTGCGCCTGGACGGGATCGAGCTCCACGCGGACGCGGCCGTCGCCGAGGATCCGCGCCCGCGCCTCGAAGCCCGAGTCCGCGCTCACCCACTGCGTCGACGTTCCGCTCGCGTCGTGCACCACGAAGGGGCGTGCGGTGCCCGTGACGATGCGACCGCTCTCTCCCTCGAGGATCCGCACCACGCCGTCGAGAGCGAGCTCGCGACGCTCGGCCGTGCCTTCGGCCTCCGCCGTCACGTGGCTCCCGGCTGCGGGATCCACCACGTTTCCGATGCGCAGCGAGCCGCCCCCCGCCTGCCACTCCACGCGCACGCCCTCGCGCTCGAGCTCGCGCCGGCCCCGTGACGCGTAGTGCAGCACCACGGTGCGCAGCGCGCGGTCCTGCGCCTCGAGGACGGCGAGCGCATCCGCGATGGCGCCCGGCGGACCCATCAGCACGAGCGAGTTCGTGCCGTGATCGACCACGGCGCTGCCGGCGCCGGCAAGGGCGGTCTCCGCCAGCGGCAGGAGCTCGTCGGCCACCCGATGCCGGGCCTTGTAGACCTGTACGTCGCCGAGCGCCTCGCCGGCGGCGAGCAGGCCACCGAGCATCAGGGCGAGCGCGAGGCTCGGAAGCCGCCAGGGCAGGACGCGCGACATCGGCCGCACCCGCCTCAGGCTTCGTAGGCCAGCCGCAGCCCGGGTCGCGGCCACTCGGTGGCCACCAGGCGGCCGGTAGCCGAGAGCGTGAGGTACGCCGTGCGCAGATCCCGTCCCCCGAAGCAGATGTTGGTGGTGAGGGGATCGGGCATCGGCACGTGCTCCGTGCGGCTCCCGTCGGGCGAGATCACGGTGATGCCCCCGTTCACCAGCGTCGCGACACAGACGTTTCCGTTGGCTTCCACCGCCAGCGAGTCGAAGAGCTGGTAGCCGGGGAGGCCGGCGAGGAGGGTCCCGCCGTGCGCGCCGCCCAGGGTGGCGGCGAGCTTCACCTGCCCCGGGGCCGGGACCTCCCAGCTCCAGACGCGACCCGTGTGGGTCTCCGCCACGTACAGCCGGTCGCCGGCCGGCGAGAGGCCGATCCCGTTCGGTGCATCGAGCGGGAAGATGACCTCGCGGATCGAGCTGCCGTCGGCGCGGGCGTAGAAGACACCGGTGCGATCGCGCTCCCGCTCGCGGGTGGTCCCGTGATCGGTGAACCAGAGGCCTCCGTGGGAGTCGAAGACCAGGTCGTTCGGACCCCGCAGGCCGCGCCCGTCGCACTCGGTGTAGAGCACCTCGACGCGCCCGCTCGAGAGGTCCACGCGCTCGATGCGCCCGCCCTGCCAGCTCGGGGGAGTCGGCCCGGGGAGCAGCAGGCCTCCCACCCGATGCCACTCGAAGCTCCCTCCGTTGTTGCAGAGATAGACCTTGCCGTCCGGCCCGATCGCCGCACCGTTCGGGCCGCCGCCCGGCGTCGCCACCACCGAGACCCCTCCGTCCGGGGCGACCCGCGTGAGGGTGCCGCGCGCAATCTCGACCACCAGCACGCTCCCGTCGCCGAGCGCGACCGGACCTTCGGGGAACTGGAGACCGGAAGCGAGCTCACGCAGCGCCATGGGATTCCTCCTCGGATGCTTCGCGTTTCTAGGCGCGCCGGGCCGGGGAGTCAACGTGCCGCCCCCGCGGTCCACGCGCCGGCCTTCGACGGCGAGGAGCGCGAGCCGGTCACGGAGGCGCCGACGCGATAGCCTCGAGGTCTGCGACGGAGGCCTGCATGTCGCCCCGCCTTGCGCCCGGGCTCCTCCTGCTGCTCGTCGCGATGATCCTGCCGGGTTCCGCACGCGGCGCCTGCGAGGATCTCGCGGGCACGCGCTACTACGCACCCTGCATCGATCAGCGGCGCGAGCGCGAGACGCGCCACACCGAGGGCGCGCGGCGCGAAGAGCAGCGGCTCCAGGACGTCGAGCGACGACAGCAGGCAATCGACGAGCGCGTGCGGCAGCTCGAGCGCGAGCAGCGGCTCGACGAGATGCGGCGCCGCATGGGCCCGCCCGATCTGCACTGACCCGCCGGCGCCGCGCCGGCTCGCGCCGCGCGGGGGGCTCAGCGGCCGAAGCGCTGGCGCAGGAACGCGCCCACGCCGTCCACCGCCTTGGCGCCTTCCGGCAGGAGCGGCGCGAAGAGCTGCCAGACGTGGATCATCTCCGGCCACACCTCGAGGGTCGCCTCGACGCCGGCGGCCCGGGCGCGCTCCGCCAGGCGCGTGGCGTCGTCGAGCAGCGTCTCGGCCTCGCCGACCTGCAGCAGGAGCGGCGGGAGCCCCTTCAGGTTCGCATGGAGGGGCGAGGCCAGGGGATCCCGCGGGCTCGCCGCGCCGAGATAGAGCCGCGCCATCCGGAGCAGCGGCTCGCGCTGCACGATGGGATCCGCCGCCGCCTTGCTCTGCATCGAGGCCCCCGCGGCCTCGAGATCGACCCAGGGCGAGAGGCAGACGCCCGCCGCCGGGAGCGGATCGCCGGCGTCCCGGAGCCGGACGAGCGCCGCCAGCGTGAGGCCGCCGCCGGCCGAGTCCCCCCCGATCGCGCCGCGCGCCGCCGTCACGCCCTGGGACAGGAGCCAGCGCCAGGCCGCGGCCGCATCCTCCACCGCCGCGGGAAACGGATGCTCGGGACCCAGGCGATAGTCGAGCAGGAGCACGCGCGCGCCGCTCGCGCGCGAGAGCCGCCCGGCGAGCTCGCGATGGGTGCTCAGCGAGCCGATCACGTAGCCGCCGCCGTGCAGGTAGAGGAGGGCGCGCGCGGGATCGGCACCCGGCGCCGCCAGCCACTCCGCGGGGCGACCCGCCACCTGCACCGGCGTCCGTGTCACGTCGGGCGGGCAGGGGAGGAGCGCCGAGAGCGCCTCGAAGCCCGCGCGCATCTCCTCGACGGTCGGGTTCTCGGGTCTCGGCTGCGCTCGCATCATCGCGATCAGCCGTCCGAGCTCGGGGCTCGCCATGCTCTCCTCCTCGCACCGGGAGGCCCATGGAAGCCGAGGGGACGGGGGTGCGCAAGCCGCCGCGCACGGGCCGCGCCCGAAGAGCGCGCGCATCGCCTCGTTCTCCAGCGGGTGGCTCGAGAGCGCCGACCTGATCGCGTGTAGGCCGGTCGCCAACGGATCGCGACCGTGGTCGAGCCGTGCGGGGCGCAGCGGCTGCGACGCGCTCGCGAGCCGCTCGCGCGCCCGCTCCGGCATCGCGCCGGCCACCTCCGTCCCCGGGAGCTCGGCTCGCGGGAACGCCGGGAGGATGCGCGCGGAGCGGATCCCGGTCCCGGCCCCGAGGCCGAGCACGCGGAGCGGCGCGGCGCCGGCGTCGCAGGCCGCGCCGGCTCCCGAACGCTCGCTTCCGTCGCTACGCGCGGTAGCCTACCCGTGGATGTGCGCGCAGCACCTCGAGACGCCCGCGCGAGAGCATGCCGAGTCCACGGCGACCTCTCGGCTGCGCGTCACCGCGGGCACTTGCCACGCCTTCTTCGCCTTCGACGTGGCGCAGGCCATCGATCTCGAAGCCTGCGCGCGGCGCCTGCGCGACCCGGCGCGGCGCGTCCGCATCGCGCATCAGCAACGTGCGCCGGCGTACTTCCAGTTCGAGCCGGCGCCGCTGCGCGTGATCCAGGAGATCACGCCCTTCGCGGTGGGCGGGCGTCTGCTGCACCCGCGCGTCGAGGTCGTGCTCTACGACTTCGGCGGCATCTCGCTCGGCTACGCCGTGCCCTGCGAGGGCCGCCTGGAGGCGCTGGTCGAGCTCTCCTGCGCGCTCCAGGAGAGCGAGGCGCTGCGCAGCGACGCCGACCTGCGCGTGCGCCAGATCCTGGACGCGATCGGCGACGCCGCGCCCGACGCCCGCCTGGCCGACGTCACCGAGGATTATCTGGTGTTCCAGATCGAAGCATTCGAGGCCGCGGAATCGATTCCCGAGCTGCCGGGGCCCCACGGGCCGACGATCGCCCGGGTGCTGCGGGCGGAGCGCGGCCCGCTCTCCACGCAGGAGGTGGCGGATGCACTGGCGGCGCCGGTGGCCTACGGCGCCGAAGATGTCTCGTTCATCGACTGGAACGGCGCCCTGGTCTTCGCGCGGGAGGCCGACGACGTCCGCGCGGTGCTCGAGTTCGCGAACGTGCAGCTGGCCGAGATGCGCTTCCTGGACGGGAGGCTCGACGACTCGGTGGATCGCGCCTACGCCACGATCTCGGCGCGCTGGGCGCGCATCCCCTTCCGCTCGGGCCTGCGCGAGCTCACGCGCGTCGCACGGATGCAGGTGGAGGGAGCCATCCTGTTCGAGCGCGTGAGCAATGCGCTGAAGCTCCTCGGCGACCCGTACCTCGCGCGCGTCTACCTGCAGGCGGCGCGGCGCTTCCGCCTCGCGGAGTGGAACGCCGGGATCCTGCGCAAGCTCACGGCGATCGAGGGCATCTACGCCAAGCTCTCGGACGCCGCCGGCGTGCGCCGGATGGAGCTCCTGGAGTGGATCATCATCCTGTTGATCGCGTTCGAGGTGGCGTTGCCCTTCCTGCCCGGGTTCTCGCGCTGACGCCGATCCGGTCTCCCGGCCGCGCGCTCCGACTCCGCCTGGGGTAGCTTCGGGCGGGCGCATCACAGCGCGCCCGGAGGAGAGTCTGGTGATCAAGCTCTACGGCGTGCCGCGATCGCGCGCGTTCCGTTCGCTCTGGATGCTCGAGGAGCTCGGTCTTCCCTACGAGAACGTCCCCGTGAACTTCGCGACCGGCGAGACGCGCAAGCCGGAGTTCCTGAAGATCAACCCCAACGGTCACATCCCGGCGCTGGTGGACGACGACGTCACGCTCTTCGAGTCGATGGCGATCAACCTCTATCTCGCGCGCAAGCACGACAAGGGTCTCTGGCCGCGCTCGCTGGCGGACGAGGGACGCGCTTTTCAGTGGAGCTTCTGGGCCATGACCGAGCTCGAGGAGCCGCTCCTCACGCTCCTGATGCATCGGGCGATCCTCCCCGAGGCGCAGCGCCAGCCGGCCCGGGCGGAGGACGCCGCGAAGCGGGCCGAGAAGCCGCTCGGGGTTCTCGAGGCAGCGCTGGCGGGACGCCGCCACCTGCTGGGCGACGCCTTCAGCGTGGCCGATCTGAACGTGGCCGCCGTCCTCTCCTGGGCGCGGCTCTCCCGGCTCGACCTCACGCGCTGGAGCAACGTCGACGCCTGGCTCGAGCGCTGTCTGGCTCGGCCGGCCGCGGCGAAGGCGCGGGGCTGAGGCGCGGAGGAGACCCGGGGGACGGCGGAACGGCGCGCTAGCGAACGGCGCCGGCGCCGGCGCGGGCGAGCACGCGCGCGCCGATCTCCGCGTGATCGAGACCGGACGCCTGGTCGAGGCGTGCGATCCACTCCGGGCGCTCGAGGGCTTGCTTGACCCGTCGCTCCGTGGCGCCGAGCGCCGCCAGCCGCTCGCTCCACTCGGGCCACCAGGGCGAGGGCCCGCTCGCCAGGGGCTCGAGCACCAGGAGGGCGGCGCCCCGATCCAGAGCCTGCCGCAGCCGATCCAGAAGCCTCTCACGCGCCGCCGGCGCGAGCTCGTTCACCGTCCAGGCCAGGCAGAGGAGGTCCCCTCGGCCGGCTCGCGGGAAGGCCCGTACCAGATCAGCGCGCCGCGCGCGCCCCGCCACGTCGAACGCCCGCAGCGTGTGGCGTGCCTCGGCCAGCGCCCAGCCCGAGCGATCGACACCGCTCCACGTCGCCGCCGGCTCGCAGGCCACGGCCACGGCGACGCCCACCGCGCCCGTCCCGCAGCCGAGGTCGTGGACGCGCCGTACGCCGGCCAGGGGCTCGGGGCCGAGGGCGCGCAGCACGGCGCGGGCCGCCAGGAAGTGGAGCGGCGCGTAGTAGAGCGCGAAGGCCGCGCGCTTGGCCGCGCCCTCCAAGGCGCGGGCGGCCAGGTCCTCGCCGCGCCGCTCGACGTACCGTGCCGAGAGCGCACGCACGCCCCGCCGCAGCTCCGGGAAGCGGAGCGGCGGGAGGAAGCGCGCGCGTGCCGCGGTGAGCCAGCCCTCGAAGGCCGGGTGCAGCGGGGGCTCGACCAGCGCGTCCAGCGCGACTGCTCAGGCGAGCTTGCGCGCCAGCTCGGCGTAGCGGTCGAGGAGCGGGAGGACCTTCTCCGCCGGCTCCGACGGAAGCGAGAAGAGCAGGCGGTGGAAGCCCAGGTCGATCAGCCGCCGCGCGTCGTCCTCCTTCGGTCCGACGCCGTACACGCTCAGGTTCAGGCGGTCGAACGGTCGCCCCTTCTGCGCCGCGAGCTCGCGCAGCCGCCGCAGTGCCTCGGGAAACCCGGCGTGGCGGAACGCGATCGGAAGCCAGCCGTCGCAGTAGTCGACCACCCGCTCGCAGGCCCATTTCGACTCGGCGCCGAGCAGGATCGGGGGGCCACCGGCCTGCACGGGCTTCGGCCAGGACCAGATCTTGTCGAAGCGAACGAACTCCCCATGGAACTCCGCCTCGTCGTGGGTCCAGATCTCGCGCAGCGCCAGCACCTTCTCGCGCACCAGCTTCCAGCGCGTGGCGAAGGCGACGCCGTGGTTCTCCATCTCCTCGGCGTTCCATCCGCCGCCGATCCCGAGGATCACGCGGCCGTTGGAGATCGAGTCGAGGGAGGCCACCTCCTTCGCCAGCACGATCGGATCGCGCTCGACGATCAAGCAGATCCCGGTGCCGAGCTTCAAGCGGCTGGTGACCGCCGCGGCGGCGCCGAGGGCCACGAAGGGATCGTGGGTGTGCCAGTACTCCTTCGGGAGCGGGCCGCCTCCCGGCCATGGCGTGCGGCGGCTGGTCGGGATGTGGGTGTGCTCGGTGAAGAAGAGCGATTCGAAGCCGCGCTCCTCGGCCGCCCTGGCCAGCGGCACCGGCTCGATCGAGTAGTCGGTGGGGAAGATGCAGACGCCAAAGTCCGTCATGGGAGGCTCCCTCGGCACGGGGCGGGATCCGGGCGCGGATCCGCGAGACGCCAGAGTATCCTACGCCTCCCGATGTCCGCCCGGTCCGCTCATTGCGCTCATTGCGCTCATCGCGCTCACTGCGCCCAGGAGGAGCCATGTCCTACGAGACGATCGAGACCGCGCTTGCCGATCGTGTCCTCACGCTCACGCTGCACCGGCCCGAGCGACTGAACGCGTTCAATACCCGGATGATGGAGGAGCTCCTCCAGGTCTTCGACGCCGCGGACCGCGACGACGAGGTGCGCTCGGTGATCGTGACCGGCGCCGGCCGCGCGTTCTGCGCCGGCGCCGATCTCGGCACCGGTGGCGGCACCTTCGATGCGAGCCGGCGCGAGTCGCTGGAGCAGCACCGTGACGGCGGCGGCCGGGTGACGCTGCGCATCTTCGAGTCGAAGAAGCCCGTGATCGCCGCCATCAACGGTCCGGCGGTGGGGGTCGGCATCACCATGACGCTGCCGATGGACGTACGGCTCGCGAGCCGCGACGCGCGCATCGGCTTCGTCTTCGCGCGACGCGGCATCGTGCCGGAGGCCGCCTCGAGCTGGTTCCTGCCCCGGCTGGTCGGGATCAGCCAGGCCATGGAGTGGGTGGCGACCGGCCGCGTGTTCGGCGCCGAGGAGGCACTGGCGGGGCGCCTGGTGTCGCGGGTCCTGGCGCCCGAGGAGCTGCTGCCCGCGGCGCGGACGCTGGCGCGGGAGATCGCGGAGAACACCAGCGCGGTCTCGGTCGCGCTCTCGCGCCAGATGCTCTGGCGGATGCTCGGGGCAAGCCATCCCATGGAGGCCCATCGCGTGGATTCCCGCGCGATCTTCGCGATGGGTCGCTCGCCGGATGCCTACGAGGGCGTGGCGAGCTTCCTGGAGAAGCGCCCCGCCCGCTTCACCATGCGCCCGTCCAGCGACATGCCGCCGTTCTATCCCTGGTGGAAGGACCCGGCCTTCGAGGGCTGAGGGCGGCCCCTCCGGGGGAGCGGGAGATTCCCCGGGGAATCCGACGTAGGAAAGACGAAGATTCGGCCCAGGCTGGCTCGATTGGGGCGGCGGAATGCGGAAACCTCGCGTCCCTCGTGACGAAAGTCACAGATGACCCTGGCGGGCTCCCGATACCGTCCGGCAGGTACCGCCCTTCCGGCGGTGGGGTTGCCGTGAGCCGATCGCCCTCCCGTGGGCTCCGACATGGCCTGAAGCTGGCCCTCGCAGCGGGTGCCCTGCTGCTTGGCGGCTGCGCCGAGCTCCAGCTGGCGGAGCCTTCGCTCGGCGCGGTGAAGCCGGCCTTCGATGCCGGCGACGTTCACCGCAGCCAGGTGGCGCAGCTGGTCGACGCGGAGGCGCCGCTGCTCACGAGCCAGCAGCGGGCGGACATCGTCGACATCCTGTTGCAGGTGGAGCAGGAGCACGGCCTCGACGCGTTCCTGCTCGCCGGCCTCGTGCACCAGGAGAGCAGCTGGAATCCGCGGGCGGTCTCGCGCACCGGCGCTCTCGGGCTGATGCAGCTCTTCCCGGCCGCCGGCCGCGACACCGCGGAGCGGCTCGGCATCCCGTGGCTCGGCCGCAAGAGCCTGCTCGACCCCGTGACGAACGTACGGCTCGGCACCGGCTACCTGGCCAGCATGGACCAGCTCTTCGACGGGCTGCCGCTGGCGCTCGCGGCCTACAACGTGGGACCGGCCTGCGTGCAGAAGCTCCTCGCGCGGGGCCGCAAGCCGAGCCTCGCCTTCTCGAGCCGTGTCCTCTCGCGGCGCGACGACCTGCGGCGCCGCTACGGGCCCGAGGGCTTCGCGATGGCCGCGAGCGCCGCCCGCTACGCCGAGCGCTAGCCCAGCACAGCCGGGCAGCGCGGCCCCCGGTGCCCCAGGACCGCGAGCGAACTCGGCCCTGAGCGCCCCGGCCTTCTCGATCTCCACTCGCCAATCCCCCACTCGCCAATGAACGGGCGGTCGGTGGCCGGCCGCCCTCCGTGTTACGTTCGCGCCCCGAGCGTGGAAGGCGGCGGGAGCAGGACGGTGCAGCGGACACTCGTCGAAACGCGCTACGGGCGCATCGAGGGCATCGAGGCGGACGGCGTGCGGGTCTGGCGCGGCGTGCCGTTCGCGCGAGCTCCCGTCGGCACCCTGCGCTGGCGCGCGCCTCGGCCCCCGGAGCCGTGGCCGGGGGTCCGCGAGGCGCAGCGCTTCGGGCCCGTGGCGCCGCAGAACCCGAGCGCCACCGGAGCCCTCCTCGGCCTCGGTCTCGGCGAGGCCAGCGAGGACTGCCTCAACCTGAACGTCTACGCGCCGAGCGAGCCCGGTCGGGGGCGCCCGGTGCTGGTGTGGCTGCACGGGGGCGGCTTCACCTTCGGCGCCGGCTCGCAGCCGGTCTACGACGGCAGCGCGCTGGCCCGCCGCGGCGGGGTGGTGGTGGTGACCGCCAACTACCGCCTCGGGGTCCTCGGCTGGCTCGGGCTCCCGTCGCTCGCCGACGACGACGGCTCGATCGGAAACTGCGGCCTGCTGGACCAGATCGCCGTCCTCGAGTGGGTGCGAGAGCATGCCGAGCGCTTCGGCGGCGATCCCTCGAACGTCACGCTCTTCGGCGAGTCGGCCGGCGCGATGAGCATCGGCGCGCTCCTCGGCGCGCCGCGCGCCCGCGGTCTGTTCCGCCGCGCCATCCTGCAGAGCGGCGCCGCGCACCACGTGACGGGCCTCGAGGCGGCGGAGCGCGTGGCGGAGGCGCTGGTGAAGGAGCTCGGGGTGGATCCGCGGGACGCGCGCCGGCTGCGCGAGCTACCGGTGTCCGCGCTGCTGGAGGTGCAGCAGCGGGCGCTGCGTCGGGTGGTGGGCGAGCTCCGCGGGCTCCCGTTCCAGCCGGTGCTGGACGGGGTCGTCCTCCCGGAGCCGCCGCTCGCGGCGGTGGCGGCCGGCGCGGCGGCCGGGGTCTCGCTGCTGGTCGGCACCAACCTCGACGAGTGGCGGCTCTTCGGGCTCGCGGATCCCAAGCTCGCGGGCCTCGACGAGGCCGGCCTGCTGCGGCGCCTGGAGCGCGCGCTGCCCGGGGCCGGCACGCCGGCCGGAGCGTCCCTCGCGCGTCGCGCCTTCGAGGTGTACACCGAAGCGCGTCGAGGGCGCCTCCCGCTGGAGCCGCCGGAGCTCTGGCTGGCCTTCGAGACCGACCGCGTGTTCCGGATTCCCGCGCTACGGCTCGCCGAGGCGCAGGGCAACGGCGCGAGCGAGGTCTTCGTCTATCTCTTCGCGTGGCGCTCCCCCGCCTTCGGCGGCCGGCTCGGCGCCTGTCACGCCCTGGAGATCCCGTTCGTCTTCGGCTGCGTGGAGCGCCTTCGGAGCTTCGTGGGCGAGCACGAGGCGGCGCTGCGCCTGGAGCGGCGAATGCAGGACGCCTGGCTCTCCTTCGCGCGCGGCGGCGCTCCGGGCTCGGACGGGATCGGGAGCTGGCCGCCCTACCAGGCCCCGGATCGTGCGACGGCGTGGCTCGACGCGGAGCCTCGAGTGGAGCGCGCGCCGTTCGAGGCGGAGCGGCGCTTCTGGGACGGGATCCTGTGACGGTGTCGGGGTAGGATCCCGGCCGAGGTCCTCCGCGATGCTCTTCTGGCTGGTGCTCGCCGTCAGCGCCGTCCTGGCCTGGCGGCGTCTTCTCCACGGCTACGCGCCGCCGCCCCGGCCGCTCGCCCGGCTGGCGCCGCGGGAAGCGGCGTTCCTGGCGGCGGCCGCCGCGGCGACGTTTCCCTCCGGCGGCGCCGTTGCGCGCGCCTCCGGCGACGCGGGAATCGTGCTCTACGTCGACCGCTGGCTCGGGAGCCTGCCGGCGCAGCCGCGACGCCTGATGCGGCTCCTCTTCGCGGTGATGGAGCAGGCGACGCTCGTCTTTCCGGCGCCGGGGCGCGGCGGTCGGCGGCGCTTCTCGGCTCTCTCCCCGACGCAGCGCGTCGCGGCGCTCGATGGCTGGGCGCGCAGCTCCCTCGCGCCGCGGCGCCTGATCTTCGCCAGCCTGCGCGCGATCGTCACCATGGGCTACTTCGGCGATCCCGCCGTGATGCGTCAGCTCCGCCTCGCCCCGCTCGCCGTCGACACGCCAGTGTGTGAGGCCGATCTGCTCTGGCCTCCGATCGGTCGGCCCTCGAGCGCGATCCGCTGGCG
Source organism: Myxococcota bacterium (assembly GCA_033853555.1). Classification (GTDB taxonomy): domain Bacteria; phylum Myxococcota_A; class UBA9160; order UBA9160; family UBA9160; genus JAWOLJ01. The sequence goes on along the minus strand of JAWOLJ010000078.1, from coordinate 14,676 downwards.
GCCCGAGAACCTCTCGCCCCCGAGCAGCGGCCAGCCGCTCGACGGCGACGGACCGCTGCATCCCGCCTACGCCGAGGAGCGGCGGTGAACGCTGCGGGAGCGGTTCGCGTCTTCGCGGACTACGACCGCGACTTCCGCGAGGAGGCGGAGGTGGTGGTCGTGGGATCGGGTCCGGGAGGCGCGGTGGTGGCCTGCGAGCTGGCGCGGGCCGGCCGGCGCGTGCTCCTGCTCGAGGAGGGCCCGCCCTTCACGCCCGAGGACTTCGTGCTCGACGGCGCGCTCTCGATGGCGCGCACCATGCGCGAGGGAGGCCTTCGCGCCACCCGCGGCACCGTGATGCCGACCATGCAGGCGATCTGCCTCGGCGGCGGCTCGCTGGTGAACTCGGCCATCTGCGTGCGAGCTCCGGACTTCGTCCTCGATCGCTGGTGTCGCGACGCGGAGCTCGAGCGCACGCGCCGCACGGACCTCGATTCCCACTACGATGCCGTGGCGGAGTTCCTCGGGATCGCGCCCACGCCGGAGTCCGTGCAGGGGGCGCGCAACCTCCTGTTCAAGCGCGGCTGCGACGCCCTCGGCTGGTCGAGCGAGCCGATCGCGCGCAACGTGCGCGGCTGCCGCGGGAGCGGGGAGTGCTTCACCGGCTGCCGCAGCCGCGCCAAGCAGTCGATGGACCTCTCGTACGTTCCCGCCGCGATTCGCGCGGGCGCCCGCGTCCTGACCTCGGCGCAGGTGCGGGAGGTACGGGTCGAGGCGGGGCGCGCCACGGGCGTCACGGGCCGGGTGGTCGAGCCGCTGAGCGGGAGGGCGGGGTTCGGCTTCGAAGTGCGGGCGAAGCAGGTGGTGCTGGCGGCGGGCTGCATGGCGACGCCGGTCCTGCTCCAGCGCAGCGGCGGCCTCGCCAACGCCTCGGGCCAGGTGGGCGAGAACCTGCAGTTCCACCCCGGCGCCGCGATCCTCGGCGTGTTCCCCGAGCCGACGAATCCGCGCTTCGGCGCCACCCAGGGCTGGCAGTCCCTGGAGTTCGTGCGCGACGGCTTCAAGCTCGAGACGCTGTGGGCGCCGCCGGGGGTCTTCGCGGTGCGCCTGCCGGGCTTCGGCCCGGACCTCGAGCGGCGCCTGGCCGAGATCCCCCATTGCGCGGTGTGGGACGCCATCGTCTCCACCGATCGCTCGCTCGGCACCGTGCGCGCGCGGCGCGGCACGCTGGAGCCGGCGCTGCGCTGGCACTTCCATCCCGACGACGTGGCGACCCTGCAGCAGGCCCTCTGGGCGCTGGCGCGCTGCTTCTTTGCCGCCGGCGCCTGCAAGATCGTGCCCGGCGTGCACGGGCTCCCCGACGAGATGCACTCGCTGGCGGAGGCCGACGTGCTGCGGAGCGCGCCCCTGCGTGCGGCGGATCTCGTCACGGCGAGCACCCACGTCTTCTCCACCACGCGCATGCACGGCGATCCCCGGCGCGGCGTGGTGGACGAGCTCGGTGCCTGTCACGACGTCGACGGGCTCTGGATCGCCGACACCGGAGTGTTTCCGCGCAGCCCCGGCGTGAACCCGATGTTCACCTTGATGGCGCTCGCTCACCGCACGGCGGGAGCGATCGCCGCCCGACTGTAGGAGTCGTCGTGTCCGATCCTGCCATCCCCGACGATGCGATCCCGGCGGAGGTCGCCGCGGCCTGGCTGCCCACCGAGCCCGGCCGCCTGTTCGGCCGCGGCCATCGCGTGGCCGACTTCCTGGAGGCCTACGAGTGGCGGGTGCTGGAAGAGCGTCCGGGCTACCTGCTGCTCGACGTCCACCTGCCCGACCAGGTGAAGAATCCCCGCGGACAGCTCTTCGGCGGCTTCACGCCGACGTACGTCGACCTGGTGGCCCTGCGCACCGTCCGGGCGGGTCAGCCGCGCACCGCTCCGCGGAGCTGGCTCGCCACCGTGAACATGCGGCTCGACTACTTCGAGCCCGTGACGCACGAGTTCCGCATCGAGAGCAGCCTGCTCCACCGGCGGGGCCGCACCGTGCTGGTCCAGACGCGCTTCCTGGACCGCTCGGGAGGCCTGCTGGTGTTCGCGCTCACCACCCTCCGAGAGCGCTGACCCCGCGGGGGAGCAAGCGGCGCGCAGCCGTCCCCCTTCGCACCCGCGGCCGGCAATTCCCCCTTCATCCCGCGGCGGGTCCGGCCGATAGCGCCCGGGGGCCCCGGCCGGGGTGGGAGATCCGCATGCGACCTGCACGTCCGCTTCGCATCCTCGCGCTCGCGACGTTCCTGACCGCGCTCGCACCCATCACCGCCCGCGCACAGGCCATCGAGTACGACCCGGCACCCGTGGTGGAGGACGCCCCCCTCGACCAGGTGACCGTCACGCCCACGCCCGTGCCCCAGCACACGCAGCCCGCGAGCCACGGCGAGTGCCGGCGCATCGCGCGACAGATGGTCCATCTCGACGACGTGCGCAGGCTGGCGGCCCAGCGCGACGACCAGCTCTGGGAGGCGTCCCTCGATCAGCAGATGGGCCGGATGCAGCAGCAATGGAACACGCGCTGCGACGATTCCGCCGAACGCTGGGCGCAGGAGTTCAAGGCGCTCCTCAAGACCGCCGGAGAGCTCGCTCTCCACTACTTCCTGTTCGGGATGCTGTGAGCGGTCGGCCCCCGGGCCATGGATCTCTACTTCCTGATCCCCCTGTTCTCCTGCGTGGCGTCGGCGACGCTCGGCAGCGCGCTCCTGGCGCGCGACCCCCGTCATCCCGCGAATCGACGCTTCGCGCTCCTCATGCTCTGCGCGGCGTTCTGGGCCGGATGCGAGGTGGTCTGGAACACGCAGCCGAGCGCGAGCGTCGTCCTGGTGCTGGTGCGCCTCTCCGCCGCGGGGTGGATCTGGGTCGGCCCGATCGGGCTGCACGTCATCCTCGAGCTCGTGGGCACGCCGCGCGGCTGGCCGTGGCGCCTGCTGCCGGTCCTCTACGCGCTCTCCGCGGGCTTCCTCGCCCTCACGCTGACGACGCCGCTCATGCACGCCGGCGTGGAGCGCGAGAGCTGGGGCTGGGCCTACGTCCTCGGCCCCGCGTACCCGTTCTTCTACGTGCACACGATCGCTGCGATGTTGCTCGCGATCGTGATCGGCGTGCGCTCGTTCAAGAGCTCCGCGTCGCCCGCCGAGCGGAGCCAGACGCATTGGCTCGTGATCGGCATCGTGACACCACTCAGCATCGCGTCGCTCACCGACGGGATCCTGCCCATGTTCGGGGTCCAGGTCCCCCACCTCGGCAGCGCGAGCTTCGCCGCGCTCGGCGTGATGGTGGGCTACACGGTGCATCGCTACGGCTACTCGGTGCTGGCGCCCGGAGCCTTCGCACGGGAGATCCTCGACGCCCTGCCCGACGGCGTGGCGCTGCTCCGCCTGGACGGTCGGGTGCGCTCCGCGAACGGCGGCCTGGCGCGCCTGCTCGGCACCTCGGCCGCCGCACTCGAGGGGGCGCGCGTTGCCGATCTGCTGGCGGTGTCGCCGCTCGAGCCGCCGCGCGAGGTCGAGGAGCTCGAGACCGAGCTCCGGCCGCCGAGCGGTGCTCGTCCCATCCCGGTGTCGATCTCCTGCACGCTGCTGCGCGACAAGCAGTCGCTGCCGATCGGCGTGGTGCTGGTGGCACGCGACCTGCGGGAGGTGATGGCGCTGCGCCACCGTCTCCTGACCTCGGGTCGGCTCGCCGCGGTGGGCGAGCTCGTGGCCGGGATCGCCCACGAGATCAACAACCCCATGGCGTTCGTGCGGGCCAACCTCGGGCTCCTGCGCGAGCACTGGGCGCGGCTCGCCGAAGAGCTGGAGAAAGCGGATCGGGCGGAGCCGGTGCGCGACATCGTGAGCGAAGGCGAGGAGATGATCGAGGAATCGTTGGAGGGCGTGGACCGGGCCGCGGCGATCGTGCGCGACGTGAAGGGGTTCTCCCACACCGGCCGGGGCGAGCGCGAGCTCGCGGACCTGAACCTGCTGCTGGAGAGCGTGCTGCGGGTGGCCGCGCCGCAGCTCCGTCACCGCGCGCGCGTCGAGCGCCGCTACGGCGCCATCCCGCTGGTGCGCTGCGCGCCCCAGGAGCTGAAGCAGGTATTCCTGAACCTCGTGCTGAACGCCGGGCAGTCCCTCGGCGAGGATGGCGTCGTGCGCGTGATCACCGAGGCGGAGCCCGACACGGTGACGGTGCGGGTGGAGGACAACGGCTGCGGCATCCCGCGCGAGCTGATGGATCGGATCTTCGATCCCTTCTTCACCACGAAGGACGTGGGCGAGGGAACGGGCCTCGGCCTCTCCATCTCCTACCAGATCGTCCGCAAGCACGACGGCGACATCCAGGTCGAGTCGGAGCCCGGACGCGGCACCTGCGTCCGCGTGCGGCTCCCGGTCTGACGCCGCCCCGTCTCCGCCGCTAGACTCGGGGCCTCGCACCAGGAGGCGGAGATGAAGCGGCGCCGTCTCGGACGCAGCGGTCTGGTGGTGAGCGAGATCGGTCTCGGCACCATGACCTTCGGCAGCATGGCCGACGAGAAGACGAGCCTTGCGATCCTGGATCGGGCCATCGACGCCGGTGTGGACTTCATCGACACGGCCGAGGTGTATCCGGTGCCGCCCGACGCCAAGTGGGCCGGCGTCACCGAGGAGATCTGCGGCCGCTGGCTCTCGGGCCGCCCGCGGGACTCCGTGGTGGTCGCCACCAAGATCGCCGGGCCCGGCGGCGGCTGGTTCCAGACGCCGGTGCGCTCGGGGCGAACGAGCCTCGATCGCCATCAGGTGGAGCGCGCCTGCGAGGAGAGCCTGCGCCGGCTGCGCACGGACTACATCGATCTCTACCAGACCCACTGGCCGGATCCGGAGCTTCCGATCGAGGAGACGCTCGAGGCGCTGGATCGGCTGCGAGAGGACGGCAAGGTCCGCTACGTGGGCTGCAGCAACCAGTCGACCCACGGCCTGATGCGGGGCCTCTGGGTGTCGGACCGGCTGGGCCTGGCGCGCTACGAGACGATCCAGAACAACTACAGCCTGCTGAACCGCCGCTTCGAGGACGAGCTCGCCGAGGCGTGCCGCCGCGAAGGCGTGAGCCTGCTCCCCTACAGCCCGCTCGCCGGTGGTGTGCTCTCGGGCAAGTACCAGGAGAACGCGTGGCCCGCGGGCGCTCGCTTCACCCGCTACAAGGAGGTGAGCCCGCGCACCCAGGCCATGACGCGGCGCTTCGTGAACGAGCGCACGCTGGAGGCGACGGCGCGCTTCGCCGAGGTGGCGCGCGAGTGCGGCCTCTCGCTCCCCACGCTGGCCACCGCATGGACGCTGACGCGCGACTTCGTGGGCTCGACGCTGATCGGCGCGACGCATCCCGCGCAGCTCGACGAGACCTTGAAGGCGGCCGAGGCGACGCTGCCTCCGGAAGCGCTGGCTCGCTGCGACCGGATCTCGCGCGAGATCCTCTACCCCATGGGATGAGGCGCGCGGCGCGCAGCGGGGAGCCGGCTGGGGCGCGGGCCGAGCGGCGGGGGTCGCGCCCGGCCGGCACCCTCGGCGCTGCCTCCTGCGGCGTCCTGCTCCTGGCGAGCCTGCTCGCCCTGTGCTGCGGGCGCAGGGATCTCTACCACGGGACCGGCGTGGTGCGCGCTGTCGATCGCGAGGCTCGCCAGCTCGTGGTGGCGCACGACGACATCCCGCACCTGATGCCCGCCATGACCATGAACTTCGACGTGGCGGAGCCCGAGCTCCTGGAGGGCCTGGCTCCGGGCCAGCGCATCGCCTTCGATCTCCGCGTGCGCGAGCGCAGCTATCGCATCGTCGGGGTCCGGCGCCTGGAGGGAGGAGCGCCCGCCGCCGGGGCGGGGACGGCCGGCGAGGCCGGCATCTCGGGGGTCGAGCCCGCGCCCTCGGTGGGCGCGGCGCGCCCGTCGGATGCGGCGCCTGCCTTCCGCCTCACGGACCAGTCCGGGCAGCCGCTCGCGCTGGAGGATCTGCGCGGGAAGGTGGTGCTCCTCGACTTCATCTACACGCATTGTCCGGGTCCCTGCCCGGTGCTCACGGGCCTCCATGCCGACCTGCAGCACGCGCTCGGCCGCGAGCTCGGCCAACGCGTTCGCTTCGTCTCGATCACGCTGGATCCCGCCCAGGACACGCCCGAGGCGTTGGCTGCCTACGCCCGAGCGCGGGGCGCCGAACTCTCCACCTGGTCCTTCCTGACGGGCACTCCGGCCGAGGTGGCGGACGTCGTGAAACGCTACGGTGTCGGGACGCTGCGGCGGTCGGACGGCACGATCGACCATCTGGTGGTGACGTTCGTGATCGACGGAGAGGGCCGCATCGTGGATCGCTGGATGGGCCTCGATCACACCGTTCTCGACATGCGGGCGGAGCTCGTGCGCCTGACGGGCGTGGCGCCGGGGTGAGCGCGCCCGACGTCGTGGTCGTGGGCGGGGGCGTGGTGGGCTGCGCGGTCGCCTACGCCCTCGCGCGCGAGGGCGTCGCCGTGACGCTGCTCGAGCGCGACGCCCTGGCGAGCCAGGCCTCCGGTGCCGCCGCCGGCATGCTGGCGCCCCTGGCCGAGGCGGAATCGGACGGCCCCTTCCTCGCCCTCGGGCTGCGGAGCCTCGCGCTCTTTCCCGATCTGGTGGCCGAGCTCGCGGCCGGGGATAGCGCGAGCGACCCGGAGTACGTGCGTTGCGGCGTGCTGCGCGTGGCCACCAGCGACGCCGAGGCCCTCGATCTACGGGCCCGGGTGCGCGCCTTCGCCGGCCGCGGGCTCGAGTGGTGGGATGCGCGAGCGACGCGGGCGGAGGCGCCGCTGCTCGCGGAGCGTGTGCGCGGCGCGGTCTGGTCGCCCCACGAGGCCCACGTGCGGAGCGTCGGCCTGGTGCACGCGCTGGCCGAGGGTGCACAACGTCGTGGCGCCCGCGTGGAGACGGGCGTCGCCGCCACCGGACTGCGACGCGAGGGATCGCGGGTGGTGGGCGTGCGCACCGCGCGAGAGGATCTCGCCGCCGGGCACGTCGTGCTCTGCGCAGGTGCCTTCACGCCGGCCTGCTGGGCATGGCAGGACGCAGCGCTGCCTCTCCCGATCGAGCCGGTGAAGGGCCAGATCCTGGCGCTGACCCCACGCGGTGACGCGCTCTCGTGCATCGTGTGGGGCGAGGGTGCCTACCTGGTGCCGAAGCGGGACGGGACGGTGGTGGTGGGCGCCACCGAGGAGCGCGTGGGCTACGACGTGCGCGTGACGGCCCAGGGCGTGCATGCGCTCCTGGCGGCGGCGCTCCGGCTCGCGCCCGGCCTCGGTACGGCGCGCTTCGCCGGCGCCTGGGCCGGCCTTCGACCCGTGACACCCGACGGGCTCCCGGCCGTCGGCCCGGTGCCCGCCGCCTCCGGTCTCTGGGTGGCGGCCGGCCACGGCCGCAACGGCGTCCTCCTGGCGCCGCTCACCGGTCGGCTGGTGACCGACGGGATCCTCGGCCGGAGCGTCTCCGAGGAGGCGAGCCGGCTCGATCCCGCCCGCTTCGCGCGCCACGCGGCCTGATCCCGAGGGCGTGCACGATCTCGGCGCTCGACGCGAGCAGCGAGACGATCCGCGCGGCCGCCATCGCGCGTATCCTGGCCGTCGATGCGCCTGCCCGACGACGTGGTGGAGGATCTGCTCGAGAGCTGGCCGGTGGCGCGCCTCGCGGTCACGCGCGCCGGGCGTGCGCCCCTCCTGCTGCCCGTGGTCTTCGTCTCCGTCGCGGGCGTGCTCTGGTCGCCGGTCGATGGCAAGCCGAAGTCCGGCGCGGCCCTGGCGCGCCTGGCGGCGCTCCGCGCGTCGCCGCGGGTGAGCCTGCTCCTCGATCGCTACGACGCCGTGTGGCGGCGCCTGTGGTGGCTGCGGGTGGAAGGCGAGGCCTCCGTCGAGCCCGCGCGCCCGGAGAGCTTGACGGTCCTGCCGGCGGTGGAGGCGGCGCTGCGTCGCAAGTACCCGCAGTACGCGAGCACGGCGCTCTTCTCCGGCGAGCCGACGCTGCTTCGCATCGTGCCGCTGCACACGGCGAGCTGGTGCGCGGGCGAGGACGCCCTCGTCGCGGCGCGGGCCGCCGAGCGTCGGGAGGACCCGTGAGGGATCGCGTCTCGGCCCCGGTCAGCGCGCGAGGTCGAGCAGCATGGCCTCCCGCACCGCGGGCGGAGCGCCCCCGTCGAGCTCGCCGGCGAGCCTGCCGTCGCTGCGCCAGAAGCGCCAGTGTCCGACGGGACGCCCCGCGTGCATCTCGCCCTCGGTGCGTAGCTGCCCGTTCTCGTGCCACGTGCGCTCGAAGCCCTCGGCGCGCCCGAGGTGCGCGGTCCAGACGGCGCGCGGCTCGCCGTTCGACCACCACTCCTGCTGCACGCCTTCGGGGCCGCCGGGACCCTCGGCGCCCTCGTGGCGCCGCTGTCCGTTCTCGTACCACTGGATGCGATAGCCCCTTCCGTCCCGTCCGTAGCTCTCCCAGCGCTCGAGCCCGCCGTTGCGATGCCAGTCGGTGGCCAGGAAGCGGCCGTCGGCCAACGGGTCGACGGTGGTGACGAGCGAGCCGTCGCGGCGCCAGTGTCGGAGCGGCGGGCAGTAGCCCTGGGGCGTCGCCTCCATCATCGACTCGAGCTGGCCGCCCGGGTACCAGCTCGTGAGGGTTCCCAGGAGGACGTCGCCCTCGCGCCAGCCCGCGAGGGCGAGGCCGCCCCCCGGATGCCAGACGGCGAAGGGTCCGTGAGCGACACCCGCGTGCGTCTCGCACCAGGCGCGGCGACTCCCGCGCACTACCGCCTCGCGCTCGCGGGTGCCGTGCGGGCAGGAGAGGCCGGCCGCTGCGGGAAGGGTGATCGCCATCACCGCAAGTGCGGCGAGGCACGCGCCTGCGCGGAGCCGCAGTTGGGGGGTCATGCAGGGCCTCCACCGGCGTCATCGACCGGCGGGGGGCTGCGCTGAAGGGTCGCTCACGAGCACCGGCGCGGCGGAGCGGGCGCTCCCTTCGCGCGGCCGACGGCCCTGGCGGCTCCACCGCCGGGGCGCGCGTCGCGCTGGTGCTACTCCGGCGGAACCGGCGGCTCGAGGTCCTGCCGCGCGCCATCGGCGTAATCCACCTCGCGCAGCAGGGTCCCGTCGCTCCGCCAGCGCCGCCAGATGCCGACCTTTCGGCCGTCGGCGAAGCTCCCTTCGCTGCGCAGGCGGCCGTTCTCGTGGTAGAAGCGCGCGGGTCCCACGGGCCGTCCGGCGGAGAGCCGATACGCGTAGCGGAGGTTCCCGTTGGGCCACCACGCGGTCCACGGGCCGTCGAGCTGGTCGTTCACGAACGCGCCCTCGCGCTCGCGCTGCCCGTTCGGGTACCACCAGATGAAGTACTGGCGGCCGGCGCCGTCGTCGCTGGACCAGCTCCGCGGAGCCCCGTTCGAGTGCCACTGTCGGGTGACGGTCCCGCCTGCCGGCGCCGCCTCGACGCTGGTGACGAGCCGTCCCTCGTCGTCCCACAGGAAGCTCGGCGGCAGCTCGCGCCCGTCGGGCGCCTGGCACCAGCGCTCCCGCGCGTGGGGGCTGCGCTCCTCGTGGGGCGTGGTTCCCGGCGGGCAGGCGTCCGAGGGCACGTCGGCCTGCGCGCCGGCGCGGTCGGGCGCGATCAGCGCGAGCGCGAGGCAGGCGATGCGAGCCGCGCTCCACGCGGGTCGGGAGTGGCAGCGGTGCGTCGGCCCGCCCCGGCGGCTCACGAGGCCGCCGTCACCTCGACCGGAATGCCGTTCAGCACCGCGTTCCCGGACGGCACGTCGATGCGCGCCTCGTCGCTGAGCAGGTTGAAGCTCACGCCGGGCCTCTCGCGCGCGATGCGCAGGTTCGCCCCCGCGGCGTCGTGGCCGTGGCCATGCGGCAGCGAGACCACTCCCGGCATCGTCTCGTCGCTGACCTGGACCGGCGCCACCAGCGTGCCCACCCGCGAGCGCACGCAGGCGCGCGCGCCATCGCGCAGCCCCAGGCGCTGCGCATCGAGCGGATGGACGAGCAGGGTGCAGCGCTCCGGTCCCTTGGCCAGCGCCGGCAGGTTGTGCATCCAGGAGTTGTTGGAGCGCAGGTGTCGGCGGCCGATCAGCAGCATCGAGTCGGAGCGCGGCCGGTCTCCGAGCGCCGCGCGCAGACGCGCCACGTCCTGCACCAGCAGCTCGGGCGCGAGCTCGATGCGCCCGCTCGCGGTGGCGAGGGCGGCCGGCAGGCGTGGCTCGAGCGGCCCCAGGTCGACGCCGTGCTCCTGCGCCGCGAGCTTCGCCAGCGAGAGACCCGGCGCGCCGTCGTGGAAGCGGTCGCCGTAGGGTCCCGCCCGCAGCATCAGGTCCAGGAGGCGTTCGGGCCCGCGTGCCGGGCCGAGGCGCCGGCGCGCCTCCTCGGGCGAGACGTCGGGGCAGCCTCGTCCCTCGCCCACGGTGGCGCCGAGGAGGCTCTCGAGCACGAGGTCGTCGAGCGCCTCCACGGTGGTGCCGTTCACCCGCGCCGCGAGCTCCAGCAGGACCTCCCACTGGGCCTTCGAGTCGGGCGGCGGCTCCAGCACGCGAGGCGTCCACTTGGCCACGTTGCGCACGGAGACGCCCTGGAAGAAGAGATCGTAGTTCGAGCGCTCGAGGGGCGAGGTCGGAGGCAGGACCACGTCGGCGAAGCGCGTGGTCTCGTTCAGGTAGATGTCGACGGCGACCATGAACTCGAGCGATTCGAGCGCCTTGGCCAGCCGTGCGCCGTTCGGCGTGGAGAGGACGGGATTGCCCGCCACCGCCACCAGCGCGCGTAGCCGGTTCTCGCCGGCGGAGTCGATCTCCTCCGCCAGCGCCGCCACCGGGAGCTCGCCCGCGAACTCGGGAAGGCCGCGCACGCGGCTGCGCCAGCGGCCGTAGGGAACGCGCCCCGCCTTGCGCGGGCGCTCGTCCGCAGGCCCGGTGGCCGGGCGCGGGAACATGGCGCCGCCCGGACGGTCGAGGTTGCCCGTGAGGACGTTCACCGCATCGACGAGCCAGCTCGCGAGCGTGCCGAACTCCTGGGTGCAGGTGCCGATGCGGCCGTAGCACACCGCCGATTCGGCCGAGGCGAACTCCCGCGCCAGCCGGCGCAAGGCGTCCGGCGCGACGCCGGTCAGCGTCGCCGTGGCCTCGGGCGAGAACTCGTGGGCGAGCGCGCGCAGCTCCTCGACCCCGTTGGTGAACCCTGCCAGCCGTCCCAGCCGGACCAGGCCCTCGGCGAAGAGCACGTGCACCAGCGAGAACAGGAAGAACGCGTCGCTCCCGGGCCGCACGAACAGGTGCCGGTCCGCCACGCGCGCGGTCTCGCTGCGCCGCGGATCCACCACCACCAGCCGCCCGCCCCGGGCACGCAGCGCCCGCAGGCGCTCCGGCATGTCGGGCGCCGTCATCAGGCTCCCGTTCGAGGTCATGGGATTCGCCCCGAGCACCAGCAGGAATCCCGTCCGGTCGAGATCCGGCACCGCGAACGAGGCCGGCGTCCCGAACAGGAGACAGGCGGCCACGGACTTCGGAAGCTGATCCACGCTGGTGGCGGAGAAGCGCCAGCGCGTGCCGAGCGCCCGTTGGAAGGCCGGCATGTAGATCGCCGAGCCGAGATCGTGGGCGTTCGGATTCCCCAGGTAGGTGGCGATCGCATCGGGACCGTGCGCGGAGCGCAGATCCCGCAGCCGCTCGGCCGCGAACCCGAGCGCCTCCTCCCAGGAGACCTCTTCGAAGCGGCCGCCGCGCCGGCGCAACGGGCGGCGCAGCCGGTCGGGGTCCTCCTGCAGGCCCTTGAGCCCGTAGGCCTTGGGACAGAGATAGCCCCGGCTGAAGGGGTCCTGGGGATCGCCCTTCACGGTGATCACCCGGCCCGCGGCGGCATCCACCTCCACGGTGATCCCGCACTTGGCTTCGCACAGCGGGCAGCTGCGATGGATGCGTCGGGCAGCGACGGGATCGGCGGCGGGCATGGGCGGGTCCTCCTCGGGCCGAGGCGAGGATAACCCGCTCGCGGCCTCGGCGAACGCCGTTCAGGGGGCATCCCCCGCGGCGGGCGCCGCAGCCGGGGCGGGGCGCTTCGGTCCCGGGCCCGGGGGCAGGAAGAGCCAGAGCTCCCCGATCCCCAGGTCCAGGGCGTCGACCTTCCCGTCGCCGTTCAGGTCGTAGTCGGGGTTGGCGATGTGGTTCTGGACCGCGAGGAAGAGGCGCTCGAGATCGCCGGTCGCCGAGGGAGGCGAGATCACGCCGAACGACGTGGTGACCAATCCGTCCTCGTCGAAGTCGGGATCGCACGCATTGCCGATCCCGTCGCCGTCGGTGTCGCGCTGATCGCGATTCGGGATCTCGCGACAGTTGTCGCGCGCGTCCGGCACTCCGTCGCCGTCCTGGTCCGCGGGGCGCTGCGTCACCGGTCGCGCGGTCACCATCAGGGGGTCGCCCACCCAGACGTTCATCCAGCCCAGGTAGGGCAGGCTCCGGAAGTAGGCCTCCACCGCACGCACGCCGTGCGCGTACTCCCGGAATAGCACGTGGGGTCGCGCCACCCCGACCAGCCCCGGCTCCATCACGCACCCCGCCGCGCCAGCGACACCCAGGTGGATCAGATCGGCCAGGAGCGACTGGCCGTACCGCGGCGGCTCGGCGAACGAGCGTGCATTGGTGCTCACGAAGTCCACGCTCACGGCGCGCGGCGCGAATCGTCCGGGGAGTTTCGGCGCCGGGCCCGGGAGGGGCTTGCCGTCGGCTCCGCGCCGGTGCACGGCGCCGTAGAAGGGCGGACCGGGCGAGGCCGGATCGTTGGAGCCCCAGGAGGCGTAGAACGCGATGTCCGTCGCGCCCGACACCATCGCGCGACCGCGATCCTCCAGCACCCGGATCCCGAGGGCTCGAAGCGCGGCGGCCGCCGGGGCGAGCAGCACCAGGTCCCCCGCACGCAGCCCCGGCCCGAGCGTCGGGTTCTCGTCGATCACGGCGACGCCGGGTCGCGGCGGGACCGCACGGGCCGCCGCCAGGAGCGCCATCACGTCGGCCGGTGCACCGCTCTGCGGATCCACGGGCTCGGCATAGCCGTCCAGGCGCGCCACCAGGTAGCGCAGCGGAGCCTCGGGGTGCCGGCTTCGCCACTCGGCGAAGGGGAGCTCCGAATCGAAGTACGGGTTTCGCGAGTGGACGACTCCGGGCGAGCCGTCCTCACCCGAGAAGAGCAGCGCGAGCTCCGCCTCCAGCGAGGCGCGCGTGTCGTCGCGCAGCAGCTCGCTCGCTGGGACCGACGGCCCCGAGACCAGCACGGGGAGACCCTTGGTGGTGACGATCACCTCGATGCGGTCCACCAGGTCGTGCTCGCGCAGCCAGCGCTCGAGCGGATCGCGGATCAGGCGCCGGTAGTCCGCGCGGGAGATCGATTCGTTCCTCGCCGAGCCGTCGTGGGGGTCGGCGAGCGGCACCGGGAGCTCCACCACCTGCGTCGCCGGCACTCCGCGCGCCCTGCGATAGGCCTCTCCGATCGCGCGCGAGAGCGCGGAGTTCGGATTCACCAGGACGAGCACCTCGGGATGGCTCTCGTCGGCGCCCGCACGCGACGCGCCGCCGAGCAGGAGCAACGCGAGGGCGAAGCGGGCGCAACGATGCAGCCGGGCCACGGCTGCGCATCGTAGCGGAGGACGTTAGATTCCCGCGCCATGGCTCCCGAATTCGTCTACGTGCTGCGCGATCTGCGCAAGGTCGTGCCCCCCGATCGCGTGATCCTGGACGGGATCCATCTCTCGTTCTACTTCGGCGCGAAGATCGGCGTGCTCGGCCCGAACGGCGCCGGCAAGAGCTCGCTTCTGCGCATCATGGCGGGCGTGGACAAGGACTTCCTCGGCGAGGCGCGACCGGCGGAGGGGATTCGCATCGGCTTCCTGCCGCAGGAGCCACGCCTCGACCCCGCGAAGGACGTCCTCGGCAACGTGGAAGAAGGCGTGGCCGAGACGCGCGCGCTGCTGCGTCGCTTCGAGGAGGTGAGCGCCCGCTTCGCGGAGCCGCTGGAAGAAGCCGAGATGACGGCGCTCCTCGAGGAGCAGTCGCGGCTCCAGGACCGCATCGACGCCAGCAACGCCTGGGAGCTCGATCGCCAGCTCGAGATCGCGATGGACGCGCTGCGCTTGCCGCCGCCGGACGCCGAGGTCGCGAAGCTCTCCGGCGGAGAGCGCCGTCGCGTCGCGCTGTGTCGCCTGCTCCTCTCCAAGCCCGACGTGCTGTTCCTCGACGAGCCCACGAACCATCTGGACGCCGAGTCGGTCGAGTGGCTGGAGCACTTCCTCCAGGAGTATCCCGGCACCGTCGTCGCCGTCACCCACGACCGCTACTTCCTCGACAACGTGGCCGGCTGGATCCTGGAGCTGGACCGCGGGCACGGCATCCCCTGGGAGGGCAACTCCTCCTCGTGGCTCGACCAGAAGCAGAAGCGGCTGGCCCAGGAGGAGAAGCAGGAGACGGCGCGGCAGCGCACCCTCGAGCGCGAGCTGGAGTGGATCCGCCAGTCGCCCCGCGCGCGGCAGGCGAAGAGCAAGGCCCGACTGCAGGCCTACGAGGCGATGCTGTCGGACCGGGGGCCGGACGCGCGCGCGGAGACGCAGGAGCTGACGATCCCGCCGGGGCCGCGGCTGGGGGACGTCGTGGTGCGCGCCGAGCACGTCCGCAAGGCCTACGGC
>JAWOLJ010000077.1:0-6715 GCA_033853555.1 Myxococcota bacterium | reverse complement strand
CGGCGGGGGCGCTAGCGGGTCCCGGACCTCGGCTCCGCGCGCGGCCCCTTCGCGCGCGGAGCCAAGGCACCGCGGGCGGCGGGGGCTCCGCCGCCCGCGCCGTCTCGGCCGGGCGCCTCCGCTCGGGCGAGCCTCGGCCCCTGCAATCCCACGCCCGCTCCGCTTTGCCCGGCCGGGCCGGCCTCGATATCCTCCGCGAGACGCGAGAGGCCGCCCGCCTTCCATGAAGCTCGAAGCCGTCGCGAGCCCTGCCAACCCGCCGCGGCGCGCACGCCGCGCCCGGAGGAGCGCTTGACGGAGCCCGAGGCTCCCGCGGGAGCCATCGAAGGTGCGCGCCCGGACGGCGGCGAGCGGCGCTACGTCGTGCTGCTGGTCGACGACGAGCCGGCGATCCTCGAGTCGCTCGAGCTCACCCTCGGCGACGACTATCGAATCTTCACCGCCACCAGCGGGAGCGAAGGCCTCGCGATCCTCGAGCGCGAGCCGGTGGACCTCCTGATCGTCGACCAGGTGATGCCGGGAATGACCGGCGTCGAGTTCCTGGAGCGCGCGATCGAGCTGCGGCCCCAGGCCGTGCGGATGCTGCTCACGGGCTACGCCGACGTGGGCTCCATCGTGCGCGCCATCAACGAGGGGCGGATCTACCGCTACATCTCGAAGCCGTGGGAGCCGGACGAGCTGCGCCTCGACGTGAAGCGGGCGCTGGAGGCGTACCGGCTCTCGACCCAGAACGTGCAGCTCGGTGCCGCGCTGGCCGAGGCGAACGAACGGCTGCGGCGCGAGAACATCTACCTCCGACGCGAGGTGGAACGCCGCTACGCGTTCGACCAGATCATCGCCTCGAGCCCCGCCATGCTGAAGGTGTTCGAGGTGATGGAGAAGGTCGCCGGCACCGACGCCACCGTGCTCCTCACCGGCGAGACGGGGACGGGCAAGGACCTGGTCGCCCGCGCCATCCACTACACCGGCCCGCGCAAGGAGAAGCGCTTCATCGCCCAGAACTGCGGCGCACTGCCCGAGACCCTGCTCGAGAGCGAGCTCTTCGGGCACAAGCGCGGGGCCTTCACCGGCGCCCACGCCGACAAGAAGGGCCTGTTCGAGATCGCCGACGGCGGGACGATCTTCCTGGACGAGATCGGCGAGACCACCCCGGGGATGCAGGTGCGGCTGCTGCGCGTGCTGCAGGACGGCGAGATCCGTCCGCTCGGCTCGTCCGACACCAAGAAGGTGAACGTGCGCATCGTCGCCGCCACCAACCGCGACCTGCGTCGCGAGGTGCAGGAAGGCCGCTTCCGGGAGGACCTCTACTACCGGCTGCGCGTGATCGAGATCTCCCTTCCCCCGCTGCGCGAGCGCCGGCAGGACATCCCGGCGCTGGCCCATCACTTCCTGGACCAGGCCTCCCAGCGCATGGGCCGCAAGCTGCACGGCTTCACCAATGCGGCGATGGACCGGCTGGTGGCCCACGACTGGAGCGGCAACGTCCGGGAGCTCGAGAACGAGATCGAGCGCGTGGTGACGCTCGCCGGTGACGCCGAGACCGTGACGCTCGACATGCTCTCCGAGCACATCCGCGGGGCGGACGGCAGCCTCCCCGACCCGGCGCCCGAGGCCGGGCCGCGCGAGTGGGACCTGAACCGCGCGGTGGATGCGCTCAAGCGGCGCATGATCGTGGAGGCGATCGCGGAGACCGGCAGCAAGAGCCGCGCCTCGGAGCGTCTCGGCATCCCGCGCCAGTCGCTCCAGAAGATGATGAAGCGCCTCGGGCTCAAGGACACCAACGGCGACTCGTAGCCGCCGGCGCGCCTAGGGGCCGGGCTCCACCCGATAGATCTGGGCCAGCTGCGCGGGTCCGGCGATCGCCACGCCGAGATCGCGCAGCACGCCGTCGTGCAGCCCGTAGACCCAGCCGTGCACCTCCAGCCGCCGGCCCCGCCGCCACGCGTCCTGCACGATGGTGGTGTGGGCGACGTTGCGCACCTGGTCGGCGACGCTGAGCTCGCAGAGTCGGTCCTGGCGCGCGGCGTCGCCCTCGAGCCGCTCGATCTCCTTGGCGTGGCGGTCGTAGACGTCCTTGATGTGGCGCAGCCAGTTGTCGATCAGGCCGAGCGGCCGGTTCTCGTAGGCCGCCCGGATCCCGCCGCAGCCGTAGTGCCCGCAGACGATCACGAACTCGACGCCGAGCACGTCCACGGCGAACTGGAGCACGGAGAGCAGGTTGAGGTCGGTGTGGGTCACCACGTTGGCGACGTTGCGGTGCACGAAGAGCTCGCCCGGCGGCAGGTCCACGATCTGGTTCGCCGGCACGCGGCTGTCGGAGCAGCCGATCCACAGGAAGCCCGGGGCCTGCTGCCGCGAGAGCGTCGGAAAGAACTCGGGCCGCTCGCGCGTCACCTCGGCGGCCCAGCGCCGATTGCGCTCGAGCAGATGTCGCAGCTCCATCGCGGGCTCCCGAGCCGCGCGATCCTGCGCGGCCTGGCTCCAGTCTAGCCTCACCGGCGGCTGCGCCGCCGGGCCGCGCCCTCCGCTCGCCTGCGGCTCGCTGCGCGCTTCGCTTGCACCTGGCCCCGGGGCGGTGGATTGCCGCCGCCGCCGCGCGCCGGGATGGTATGGTGGCGCGCGATGGAGCTCCTCCACGTGACCGAGCTCGAGTCACCGATCGGGATGCTCCGCATCGCGTCGACGGAGCGGGGCCTCGCCTGGGTCGGGCTGCCGCACGGCGGAGGGCGCGGCCTCGGGGGCTGGATGCGCCGTCACGCTCCCGATGCGCGGCGCGTGCCCGGCTCGCTGCGGAGCAGCGAGGCCGCGCCGCAGCTCGTGGAGTACCTGGAGGGGAGACGCCTGCGCTTCGATCTCGCCCTCGACCTGCGGGGCACCCCGTTCCAGCGCGCGGTCTGGCGCGCGCTCCTGGCCATCCCGTATGGCGAGACGGCCTCCTACGCCGACGTGGCGCGTGCGCTCGGGCGGCCCGAGGCCACGCGCGCGGTGGGTGCGGCCAACGGAGCCAATCCGGTTCCCCTGGTGGTGCCCTGCCATCGCGTGATCGCCGCGAGCGGCGAGCTCGGGGGCTACGGCGCCGGGCTCGAGCTCAAGGCGCGCTTGCTCGCGATGGAGCGCGGTCACGCGGAGCACGCCGCCCAGGGGAGGCTACTCTAGGCTAAGGTCGCGGCTGCCCCTTCCGATGGAGTGCTCGTGACCGTCGAAGCCGACGTGATCCTCCTCTTCGGGGGCCCGAGCCGGGAGCGCCTGGTCTCGGTGGCGTCGGCGCAGAACGTGGCCCCGCTCCTCGGCGCGCCGCGCTGCTGGTTCTGGGCGCGCACCGGCGCCCTCCACGAGCTCGGTGCGCGCGAGCTCGTGGCCCACGAGCATCCCTTCGAGCGCGAGCTTGCGCCGCGCGACCCCGCCCGCTGGCCCGACATCAAGCACGCGCTCGCCGCGTGCAGCGGGCGCGAGACCTTCTTCCTCGGGCTCCACGGCGGAGTGGGGGAGGACGGCACCCTCCAGGGCTGGCTCGAGGAACGGCACCTCGCCTTCACCGGCTCGGGCTCCCGCGCGAGCCGCGACGCCTTCGACAAGGCCCGCGCGCGGGAGATCGTGGGAGGCGCGGGGGTGCGCGTGGCCGAGGCGGCGCTGGTGCAGGGCTGTGATCCCGGCCGGGCCCGCGCGCGGCTCGTGGCGCTGCGGGAGCGCCACGCGCGGCTCGTGCTCAAGCCCGTGGCCGACGGCTCGAGCATGGGCCTGCGCATCGTGGCGGACGCGGCGGAGCTCGAGGACGCGCTCGTCGCGCTGGAGAAGGACGGCGACCGTACCTACCTCGCCGAGGCCTTCGTCTCGGGCACGGAGCTCACCGTGGGCGTGATCGATGCGCCGGAGGGCCTGCGCGCGCTTCCCTGCTCCGAGGTGCGCGTCGAGCGCGGCCGGAGCTTCGGCTACACCGAGAAGTACCTGGGGACCGGGGCGCGGGAGATCACGCCGGCGGAGGTGCCCGAGGCGGTGGCTCGAGCGGCCCAGGAGGTGGCGCTCACGGCGCACCGGGCGCTCGGCTGCGCGGGCTACACGCGGACCGATCTCATCGTGGATGCGGAGGGCCCGGTCTACCTCGAGACCAACACGCTCCCGGGCCTCACCCGCGCCTCGTTCATCCCGCAGCAGCTCGCGGCGGCCGGGATCTCGATGGAGCGCTTCGTGCAGCGCCAGCTCGATCTCGCGCGCCGCCGCGCCGGGCGCTGAGAGCGGTCAGGGCTCTCGAGGGCCCCTACTTCCCGTGTGTCGCTCCAGGAAGTCGTGGATCAGCCACTGGGCGATGCTCACGTTGCCGGGGAAGAGTGGCGGCATGGCGTCGGCCCGGAACCAGCCGGCCTCGCTGAGCTCGACGCCGTCGATGGCGAGCTCGCCGCCGGCGTAGCGCGCCTGGAAGCCGAGCATGAGCGAGTGGGGGAAGGGCCAGGGCTGGCTTCCGAACCAGCGCAGCTCGTCCAGCGCGATCCCGGCCTCCTCGCGCACCTCGCGCACCACCGCCTCCTCGACGCTCTCGCCGGGCTCGACGAAGCCCGCGAGCACGCTGAAGATGCCGGGCGGGAACTGGGGCCCGCGCGCCAGCAGGAGCTCGTCCTCCCGCTCCACCGCCACGATGATGGCGGGAGCCAGGCGCGGGAAGTGTGGGAGCCCGCAGCGGCCGCACAGGCGCGAGCGCTCGGTGGGAGAGGGCGCGGTCGGCGCCCCGCAGGCGCCGCAGAAGCGATGGGTGCGGTCCCACTCCACGAGCTGGACCGCGCGACCGGCGACGTCGTGGAGCGCGTCGTCGAGGCGGCCGAAGAGGAGCCGCAGATCGCGAAAGTCGAGCCCCGGCGGCGGGGACGCCTCGGGCGCCACCTCGGCGGCGAAGCAGGGCATGCCCTCGAGCTCGCCCACGAAGTGAACGGCCGTGGGCGCGAGCGGAAGCTCGCCCTCGTCTCCCCGGAGCGGCCGACACTCCCTCGCGTCGACGAGGAGCTCGCGACGGCGGAACAGGAACCACCACGCGGGCCCGCTACGCTCGGCGGACCGCGAGAGGCCGGGGACGAAGCGGCCTTCGCTCGCGCGAAGCGGACGCCTCAAGCGCGCTCGAGCGCCTGGGCGAGGTCCGCGATCAGATCGTCGGCATCCTCGAGCCCGCAGGAGAGGCGCACCAGCGAGTCGGTGATCCCGAGGCGCTGGCGCTCCGCCGGCGGCTGGTCCCAGTAGGACATCAGCACCGGCATCTCGATCAGCGACTCCGCGCCGCCGAGGCTCGGCGCGATGTAGGGCACGCGGCACGCGTCCACGAAGCGGCAGCTGCCGGCGAAGTCGGCGTCGAGCTCGAAGGTGACGACGCCGCCGAATCCACCGAGCGTGGCGGCGGCGACGCGGTGATCCGGATGGCTCGGGAGCCCCGGATACCAGACCTGGCGCACCCGCGGATGGGCCTCCAGGAAGCTCGCCACGCGCAGGCCGTTCTCGTTGTGGCGCGACATGCGCAGCGGGAGCGTCTTCAGGCCGCGCAGCAGGAGGTAGGCGGCATGGGGATCGAGCACGCCGCCGAGCACGCCCGCCGCCTCGCGCACCTGGCGCAGCGGCTCGCCCGCGCCCACCACCGCACCCGCCAGGAGATCGTTGTGCCCGCCCAGGTACTTGGTTCCGCTGTGGAGGACGAGGTCGGCTCCGTCGGCCAGCGGCCGGTGGTTCACCGGCGAGGCGAAGGTCGAGTCGATCAGCACCTTCACACCGCGGGCGTGGGCCACCCGCGCCGCCTCGCGCACGTCGATCACGCGCAGGTACGGGTTGGTGGGCGACTCGGTGAAGAAGAGCACGGTCTCGGGCCGGATCGCCTCGGCGAGCTGCTTCGGATCGGCCGGCGCGATCACCGTGGTCTGCACGTCGAGCTTGGAGAGGAAGTCGCGGAAGAACTGCCGCGTGCGCCGGTAGCAGTCGCTCGTGGTGATCAGGTGCCCGCCCTTCGGGAGCAGCGCCAGGAAGGTGGTGGTGGCGGCGCACATCCCGGAGGCCAGGAGCACCGCGCCCTCGCCGCCCTCGAGCTCCGCGAGCTTCGCCTCCGCCGCGCGCGAGGTCGGGTTCCCGTAGCGTCCGTACTCGTCGCGTGGGAGGCGTCCCTCCTGGTAGGCGCGCAGGGTCTCGCTGTCGGGAAACCAGTAGGTCGAGGTCTGGTAGATCGGCGTGGTGACGGCGTCACTGGCGGGTGTC
Organism: Myxococcota bacterium; assembly: GCA_033853555.1. Classification (GTDB taxonomy): domain Bacteria; phylum Myxococcota_A; class UBA9160; order UBA9160; family UBA9160; genus JAWOLJ01. The sequence continues at coordinate 496 of JAWOLJ010000077.1, read as the reverse complement.
GCGCGCTCGCCGGCGTGGACGGCGCGCGTCGAGTCGCCCGCGCTCCTGGGGCGGTCGGCCATGGCGAAGCTCTCGATTCGATGGCGCTTAGCGCGTCGGGTGCGGAACCCTGGTGAGTCTGGTTCCGGGGGGCCGGCAAGCGCCTGAAATCCCTGCCCGATCCCGAACGCCGGGAGCCTAGGCGGAGGCCGCGGGGGCGTCAACGGTGGGGGGGAGGGCAGGGGCCCGGCTCTCCCCGGACGACGCTTGACCGAGCGCTCCCGGTCGGGCCTGCACCCGACAGGCGTAGAGGCAGGCCGCACCTACCCACTCTCCATGCGAACATCGGGCCCGGGTGGCGGTGGCAGAATGGGTCCGGGTGGTTCCCGCCCCGTTGGGCGAGTCGCTCCGGGAGGCCGCATGCCGTCACCGCTTCTGGCGCAAGGAACGTTCCGATTCCGGTGTATGTCCTGTGGCCGGGGCTACGCGAGCGATGAGTCCGAGCGCGAGCGGCGAG
>JAWOLJ010000076.1:0-2857 GCA_033853555.1 Myxococcota bacterium | reverse complement strand
CCGAGGCTGAGCCGATCGTTCATCGGTAGCGCTCTGGTACCCCTGGGGTCTTCCCAAGGAGGACCCCGGATGGCGAACGAGAGGCTACGGATGAGGCAATTCCGAGAGATCCTGCGGTTGAAGCTCGAGGCGGGGCTGTCCCACCGCGAGATCGCCCGGGCCTGTGCGGTGGGGCTGGGGACGATTACCGAGTACCTGCGCCGGGCGGAGGCGGCTGGACTCGGCTGGCCCCTTCCCGAGGATCTGGACGACGCGGCGATCGAGGCCAGGCTGTTCGCGGGCCCGTCGGGTCCGGGGTCGCCCCGGCCGCTGCCCGACGGCCCCTGGATCCACCGGGAGCTGCGTCGAACCGGGGTGACCCTGCAGATCCTTTGGCACGAGTACATCGAGACGCATCCCCACGGTTATCGCTACAGCCAGTTCTGCCAGCGATACCGGGATTGGGCTCGCCGGCTCCATCCGTCGATGCGCCAGGTGCACCGCGCCGGGGAGAAGGCATTCGTGGACTACTCGGGCAAGAGGCCCTTCGTCGTCGACCGGCGCACGGGCGAGGGGGTCCCCGTCGAGCTGTTCGTGGGGGTCCTCGGCGCGAGCAGCTACACCTTCGCGGAGGCGACCGCGTCCCAGGATCTGCCGTCCTGGATCGGATCTCACGTCCGAATGCTCGAGTTCTGGGGTGGGGTCCCGGAGATCCTCGTCCCCGACCAGCTCAAGAGCGGGGTCGCCGTGGCGTGCTCGTACGAGCCCGGAATCAATCGCACGTACGCGGAGATGGCGGAGCACTACGGCGCGGTTGTGATCCCGGCGCGGATCGGCCGCGCCAAGGACAAGCCAAAAGTGGAGGCCGGGATCCTCGTGGCGCAGCGGTGGATCCTCGCAGCGCTCCGCAACCAGACCTTCTTCAGCATGGCCGAACTGAACGCGGCCATCCAGAGCAGGCTCGACGACCTCAACGGTCGTCCCATGAAGAAGCTCAGCGTGAGCCGGCGCCAGATGTTCGAGCAGCTCGATCGGCCGGCGCTCAAGCCGCTTCCCGCCGAGCGCTACGAGATGGCCGAGTGGCACACCTGTCGCGTCAACATCGACTACCACGTCGAGGTGGACCACAACTTCTACAGCGTCCCGCATCCTCTGCTACACGAGAAGCTCGAGGCGCGCTCCACCACGTCCACCGTGGAGGTGTTCTTCAAGGGGAAGCGGGTCGCCACCCACGTGCGACTGACGGGACGGGGCCGGCCCTCCACGCAGCGGGAGCACATGCCCTCGTCGCATCGGGCCCATGCCGAATGGAGCCCGTCCCGGCTGATCGCCTGGGCCGAAAAGACCGGGCCGGCCACCGGACGGGTGGTCACCGAGATCCTCCGGAGCTTCCCGCATCCCGAGCAGGGCTACCGGTCCTGCCTCGGCCTGCTTCGTTTGGCGAGGGCCTACGGTCAGGAGCGCCTCGAGGCAGCTTGCGTCCGGGCCGAGCGTCTCGGATCTCCCCGCTATCGGACCGCCAAGAACATCCTCGCCGCCGGACTCGATCGCCAGCTCTTCGACGAGGACGCCGGCGAGCGTCCCTCCCTGCCCGTTCACGAGAACATCCGCGGCGCTGACTTCTACGCCGCCCCGGAGCCCGAATGCTGAACCAACCGACCCTCGAGAAGATGCGTGCCATGAAACTCACCGGCCTCGCCGACGCCTTCGAGCACCAGATGGGTGCGGCGGAGTACGCCAACCTCAGCTTCGAGGAACGGATCGGCCTGCTCGTCGACGCCGAGTGGGACCAGCGCGAGCAGCGCAAGCTCACCCGCCGTCTCCAGCGGGCGAAGCTCCGATTCCCGGCCTCGCTCGAGGACGTGGACTTCCGGGCCTCTCGCGGCCTGGACCGCCGCCAGGTGCTCTCGCTCGGCCAGTGCGCCTGGATCCGCGAGCACCTCAACCTGCTCATCACGGGTTTCACGGGCACGGGCAAGTCCTACCTGGCCTGCGCCTTCGGCCAGCGAGCGTGCCGGTCCGGCTTCTCCACGCACTACGCCCGCACCTCGCGCCTGGTCCACGATCTCGCCGTCGCTCGCGGCGACGGCTCCTACAACCGCCTGCTCGCCCGGCTGACCCGGACCGACGTCCTCATTCTCGACGATTGGATGCTGACGTCCCCCAAGGACTCCGAGCGCCGCGACCTGCTCGAGGTGATCGAGGATCGCCACGAGCGCGCGTCCACGATCATCGCCAGCCAGCTCCCGGTGAAGGCCTGGCACGCCGCGATCGGCGAGCCCACGATCGCGGACTCCATCTGCGACCGGTTGATCCACAGCGCGCATCAGATCGACCTCAAAGGCGGGTCCATGCGGGCCGTGAAGGCTGCCGCACGACGCGAGGCAAGGTCCGGCGCATGACCGCCGTCGCTCCGCTCCGACCGATCCGAGCCCCGATTCCGGGGGGTGTTGCGGGTCGTCCGACCTCGCCCACGTCGATCCTGGGCCATTCTGGAGCGTCGTTTCCGACTCCGGAGACCTGTGGATCCTGCCGGCCCTGTGGAAAACGCAAACGACGCGTTTCCCACAGGCCCTTGGACGGCGCTGAACGACGCGCCGCCCACAGGCTCCACAAGTCCTACGACACCTCCATCCCGATCCAGACCGGATACAATCCCGATCGCACCGTCAGCAAGGAGGTGAAAGGAGACCCAAGAAACGTCGCTTCGCTCCGATGAGCGATCACGATGCCCGGAATGGGCGTTCACGATCTCCGGAACGAGCGTTCAAGTTGGCCGGAATACGCAGCGACGTCGGATTTCCATGTACCTCGCGACTCGAGCCCATGGCTCGCCGATGCGCCGAAGTTTCGCCCGCGCCGCATCGGTGTAGCGAAG
>JAWOLJ010000075.1:0-2644 GCA_033853555.1 Myxococcota bacterium | reverse complement strand
CGCCACTTTGCCACTATCGCTCAAGCGGCTGCCGCAGCTCGTCCACGCGGCGCAGCCACGAACTGGCGGAGCTCACGCGCTCTTTCCGTGAGCCGGCTCAGGTGGCGGAGACGGGCCCAGCGAGCGCAGTGAGCGTGCGCTCCTCACGGATCAGCCAGCCCGCGAGGAGTGTGAAGAGCGCTACGTAGAAGTCGCCAGCCTGCGCACCCGCGAGCCGTCGCACGAGGTGCGGCAGCCATCGCCCGGGATGTCGCGCCACGAAGTCGCGTTGCGCCCGCCGGAAGGGCCCGGGATCGAAGCCCGCGCGTAGTGCCTCGGCCTCGCGGAAGGCCAGGAAGTGCAGGAACTCGAGCTCTGTGGTCAGGTGGTCGGGGAGCTCGCGCGGATTTTCCGAAAGCGTGAGCCCGAAGTGATTATAGAAGCGGACGGTCTCCTCCATGGTCTTCATGCGCGCATCGCCGTAGAGCCCGCCATAGAGGGCGCAGGGCGGCCCCGAGGCTCCCACCTCGAAGAGTCGCGTGTATTCCACCGCGAGGTCGTCGTCCCCGGTGCCGGAAAGGGCCTGCCAGTCGACACCGTCCGAGAGTTCGGGGGCCACACGTTCAACGGCCGCGCGCAACCCGCCCGCGAGCTCGCCCCGGCTGATCTCCGCGAGCCGCTCCTCATCGGGGACCGAGAGCGCATCGCAGAACGCCGCATAGACCCGCGAGCGTGCCGCCGCGCGAAGCTCCTCGTCGCCCACAAGCCCTTCCAGGACGTTCGCGCTCATGCCGGCACCTCCTTTTGCATGCCCCCCGCTCGCTCCACCTCGACGGGTGCGCCGCGGGGGCCGTGCCCCGGCGCTCCGTAGTACATGCGGTAGTGGATCTGGCCGTAGCCGCCGGCCATGTGCAGCGCCTTCCACGGCGCCACCACGGGCTCCTGCTGCCCGTGCCAGCCCTTGAACTGGAACGGCTCCCACGCGGGGTAGATGATGACCTGCCCGGGCTGCACGCTGGGCGCCACCTTGGCCATGGCCTGGAAGGCGCCGGATTCGTTGCGCACGCGGACGAGGTCGCCGTCGTGGATGCGGCGCGGCACTGCGTCAGACGGCCCGATGAAGAGCACGGGCTGGCCGCGCTGCAACCGGAGCATGAGCGCGTGGTCGCGCCAGATCGCATGGATGCTCCAGCGGGTATGCCCGCCGGTAAGCCGCAGCGGGAGCCCGCTGCGCGCGGCCGGAGCATCCTTGTGCACAGGAAGCACTTCGCCCAGCTCCGCGTACCAGGGGTGATCGATGTAGAAGTGCTGGCGGCCCGAGAGCGTCGGCCACGCCATCTTGTCCTCAACGAACCAGCGATGCGGCGTATAGGTGTCCTTCGGATCGTACTCGCTGCTCGTTTGGTGGAGCGGCTCGAAGGGCCCGCACTTCTGGATTTTCACCGCCCCCACGCGGACGGCCTCGTCGAAGCCGATGCCTTTCGTGATGGTGCTCGTGCGGAGCATCTTGTCCATGGCGGCGCGCGCGTCCGCCGGGTCGTACTCGCCGTCGTGGCTCCAGCGGTCATAGACCTTCGAGAGGTCGAGGGGCGCATCGTGAGGGCCCTTCACGAGGCCGATCCCCCGTTCCTTCGCGCGCTCCTGCATGCGCTTCGCCAGCAAGCCGAAGATCTCCCACTCGCTCTTCGCCTCGCCCAGGGGTTTGGTCGCCTGCTCGGCCACGATCAGGTACGAGACGTAGGTCTGTGCGTACTTGATGCCGTGCTTCTCGTAGTAGGCGGCAGCCGGGAGCACATAGTCGGAGAACATCGCGCTCGTGCTCATCCGGAAGTTCACGGCCACGACGAGGTCGAGCTTCGGCCAGAGGTGCTCGCGGGCATATTGCGGCGCCGGCCAGCGGCGGAGCGGGTTCGACCCGGTGAAGGTGAAGGCGCGGGGCCGGCGCTCCGGCGGCGGATGGATCGGGATCCAGCCCGCATCGATCGACTCCTGCACGTAGGCATCGAAGGGCCGCTTCAGCGACGGATCGGCGTCGCCGATGGCCGCCCAGGCGTCCTTGTAACCGCCGTGCACGTAGAGGAAAGGCATGAGCGGCGTAATCGTCCGCACATCCGTGAAGCCCGTGTAAAGCTCCTCGTAGTCTCGCGGCGTGAGACCACGCACGGCCTTCGAGAGCACGCGGACCTTGTCTCCGACCGAGATGTGCGGCTCGGCTGCCGAGATCTTGCTGAAGCCCTCCATGGGCCACCACGCGGCAACGCGCACGCCACCCCCGTGCCGGCCCTGGTTTCCGGTGAGCGCCATGAGCAGGATCGTGGCGCGCTGGAAGAGGTCGCTGTGGTGATGCTTGCAGGAGCCCCAAGAGGCGAAGATCATCGTTCGCCGCTCCGAGCCGATCTCGCGCGCCAAGCGCAGGATGACCGACGGCGAGATACCCGTGATGACAGCGGCCTTCTCCGGGGCGTAGTCGACGAGATGCCGCTTCAAGCGCTCGAAGACGGGCCGCACCGAGATCGTCTCGCCGCTCGCGAGCTGCACGCGGAAGCGCCCTTCGAGCGCCGGACGGAGCGCCCCCAGTGCGAGCGAGCGACCGCCCTCCCCCTGGCATCCCGGCACCAGGGCGATCTTCTCGCGGCGCTCGTCCCACAGGTACAGGGCGTCCTCT
>JAWOLJ010000074.1:0-10918 GCA_033853555.1 Myxococcota bacterium | reverse complement strand
TCAGCGAGGCGTCGGCCGGACCCACGCGCGTACCCGGCCTGGGAAGCGCTGCGCCGCTGCGGATGGTGATCCAGCCATGGCCGTCCTTGCGGGGCAGCTCGAAGGGGCCCGTGAAGACGCCCCGCGGATCGAGCGCGAGCGTATCTCCAGGCGAAGCCGCATCGAGCGCGCGCTGGAGGCTCTCGCCCGCTCCCACCGCGATGATGCGCCCGCCCGGCGCCGGCTCGCGCACGTCGACCCTGCGTTCCGGCAGCCGCGCCGGCGCCTGCGCCCCGGCGTACGGCGCGGCGAGCGCGACCGCGATCGCGGCGCCCCAGGCAGGGAGCCGAGCTGCGCGGCCCCGGAGCGGGGTCGCGGAACCGACCCGGATGAGCCCTCCGAGCTCGCTACAGACCATGTGAGCGGAGTCCCTCGCGCCCGTCGCCGTGGCTTCGCCGATTCGGCAGGCGTTCACGCGGCGAGGTTCATCCGGTGGCTCTCGCCCTCGAGGAACAGCCGCTGCCACAGCTCCAGGTTCATCAAGAGCCAGAGCCGGTCGCCGTGATCGACGACCCCCTCGCGGTGCTCCCGCGCGAGGCGCGAGACCGCCTCGGGCCGGAAGTGACCGCGCGACAGCGCGCGCTCGGAGATCACCAGCTCCTCGACCTGGGGCCAGTGGGCCTCCCGCAGCCAGCGACCGAGCGGCACCGGGAAGCCCATCTTCCGGCGCCTCCGGATCGCCGGTGGAACGAGATCCCCGAGCGCCTCGCGCAGCACCGCCTTGGTGGTGAGGCCGCGCAGCTTGTAGCACGACGGCATCGCCGCCACCCGCTCGACCAGCTCGTGCTCGAGGAAGGGCACGCGGCTCTCCAGCGACGCGGCCATGCTCATCTGGTCCTGCTTCATCAGGAGCTCGACCAGGTAGGTCTGCAGATCGGCGTGGCTCATCCGATCGAGATCGTCACCGCCGTGCTCGGCCAGCATCCCCAGCCCCACCGCGTAGGGGTCGAGCGCCAGCTGCTCGCCGGGGCGAGCGAGGATCATCTCCTGGAGCGGCTCCGCGAAGACGGCGAAGTTCTCGTAGAAGAGCGCGCGAAGCCCGGGGCCCAGAGCGAGAAAGGAACGATCGGTGTAGCGGCGAAGGCGCCGGGGCAGCCGCTTCGCGAGCCGGCCGAGCAGGTCGCGCCCCGGGCCGAGGGCGCCCAGCCCATGCGAGAGTCGCGCGTTCCAGGCGGTGACGCGATAGCGGTTGTAGCCGAGGAAGAGCTCGTCGGCCCCCTCGCCCGTCAGCACCACCTTGACGTGCTGTCGGGCCAGCCTGGCGACGAAGTGGAGCGGCACGCTGGAGGGAAAGGCCATCGGCTCGTCTTCGTGCCAGACCAGGCTGGGCAGCGCGTCGAAGAACTGGGCCGGGGAGAGCATCACCTCGCGGTGCACCGAGCCGACCGCGCGCGCCGCGAGCCGCGCGTAGTCGAGCTCGTTCGCCTCCGCCTCGGCGAACCCCACCGAGAAGGTCTGAAGCGGCTCGCGCATCATCGGGGCCATCAGCGCTGCGAGCCCGCTCGAGTCCAGGCCGCCGGAGAGCAGGAGGCCGAGGGGGACGTCGGACATCAGCTGGCTGCGAACCGCGCTCGTCAGGAGGGCGCGCACCTCCGCGGCCCGGTCGGACATCGTCGCGTCCGAGCTGTCGGTCTCGACCGGCAGCCGCCAGTAGCGGCGCTCGCAAAGACCGCCCTCGCGCGTCCAGCGCAGCGTGCGCCCCGGCAGCAGCTTGCGGATCCCGCGAAAGAAGGTCCGATCGGAGGCGATGTATCGGGAGGCGAGAAACTCGGGCAGCACGCTGGCGTCGAGCTCGGGGCGCACGCCTGCGGCGAGCAGTGCCTTGATCTCCGAGGCGAAGAGCAGCTCTCGCTCGTCGATCGCGTAGTAGAGGGGCTTGATGCCCAGCCGGTCGCGCGCCAGGAGCAGCTCCGAGGTCCGTCGATCCCAGAGCGCGAAGGCGAACATGCCGGCCAGCTCCTCGACGCAGCGCTCGCCGCGCTCCTCGTAGAGGTGGAGGATGGTCTCGGTGTCGCTGCGCGTGCGGTAGCGGTGACCGAGCCCCTCGAGCGGTCCGCGCAGCCTGGCATGGTTGTAGATCTCCCCGTTGAATACGATGCAGGTCGCGCCGTCCGCCGAGCGCATCGGTTGCTGGCCGCCCTGGAGATCGACGATGGCGAGCCGGCGATGACCAAGGCCCACCGGCCCCTCCAGCCATGCCCCCTCCCCGTCCGGGCCGCGGTGGCGCAGGGAGTCTCGCATCCGTTCCAGGCGCGCTCGATCGACGACCGCCCGCGGGTCGAGCGCGATGATTCCCACGATGCCGCACATGATCGATTCCTCGAGGGAGCCGCTCCCGCTTCACTCTCCGCCGAAGTGGACGGAGCGGCCGTCGCCGAACGATAGCCCACTCGGTCCGCAGGGCGACCGCGCCATGCCGACCTGGGGAGGCGCGTCTGCTGCGGCGGCCAGCGGAAGGAGGAGCGTCGCGACCCGCGCGGGAAGCGGCCCCCGCAGGGTGGCGACGAGGAGCGGCGCCGGCTCGCGCCGGCCGTAGTCGGGCGAGACCCATCCGCGCGGGGGCTCGAGCTCTCCAAGGTGCAGCGCGAGCGCCAGGGGCCGTTCCGCGAAGACGCGGACCAGCATGGCCCGCCCGCCAGGCGTCAGCGCGCGCACCCAGTCGGGCCCCTCGCGGACCACGGGTAGGGGCGCGAACTGGAAGCGCAGGTCGACGCGATGCTCGCCCGAGCCCTCCAGGTCGTCGACGACGATCCAGAGGCGTTCCTCGACGAAGAGCACGCGCCGCCGATGGCGCACCGGCTCGGGCAGCCGCGCGTAGGCCTCGTGGACGGCCTCGGCGAAGTCGAGCTGGGGGCCCGGGATCCAGCGCAAGGGCCGCGCCTGCGGGCGACCCTCCCACCTGAACGGGCCGGCCGGCCTCGCCTGCTCCTCGCCATCGACGGTGACGGTGCTGTGGGCGCTGCTCGACCGCAGGTGGTTGCGCCACGTCGGCTCGGCATAGACGCCGGTGCCCGGGTCGACGATGACCGGCTCTCCGAAGATGCTGCACTGGATGCTCAGGAGATCGGCATGCCCATGGCCGCCGCTCACCGGACAGCCGAGCGGTCCTACGTCGAAGATCAGCTGGTGCGCGTCCCGCCCCCAGCCGTTGCGCATCACCGCGTAGCCGCCGTGGGCAAAGAGGCGCGAGCCCCGCTCACCGGGCGGCCTCGGCTCCAGCGCCCGGAAGGCGTCGGCGCCCCCGTCACCCAGGAGCCAGAGCGTCTCGGGAGCGAGCCCGCCCGCGGCCCAGGCGTAGTCGGCGCGCCCGAACCAGGCGGCGGCGGTCGAGAAGGTGCCGCGCAGGTCCCTGGCCGCCCGCTCGGCCAGCGGCAGCAGAGAGCCGCCGTCGCCATCGCCGATCGCCGGCAGCGCACCGTCGGGCTGCCGCAGCGCGAGCATGAAGTCGAGCATGCGCATCACGCCTTCGCCCACGGCGCCAGGAACGCTCCAGCCGCAGTGCGCGGCCAGGATCAGGAAGTGGAGGTAGGTGTCGATCGTGTAGCGCTGGTATCCGGTCGACTGCTCGAAGTAGACGCCGTCCGGCAGCACCTGCTGCCCCATCTGCTCAACCAGGATTCGCGAGCCGACCAGCCGCCAGGCGGACGCCTCGACCAGCTCGGGCAGCGCACAGCCGGCGTAGAAGAGCCCGAGCGCCTCCCCGGTCAGGTGCGTGTTGGGCGAGTGCTGCCGTGAGAGATAGCGGGCGACGTGACGCGCGTGCCCGCGGATGCCCAGCACGAGCGCTTCCAGCGCCGCCGCATCCAACGCGCCCCGCACCAGGAACGCCGTCCAGCACCACGAGATCAGCCGCAGCGACACCTCGAGGCTGCTGGCCCAGTTGATGCCCAGGCCCGGTGGATTGGCGCTCCGCCACTCCTGCGCATGGCCCGCGATCCGTTCGGCCAGCCATGGCTGCCGCGTCATCGCCCAGGCACGGGCCAGGGTCACCCACCACTGGCAGCGGTTCAGCTCCCAGACCACCTTGCTGTCGCCGACCTGGGAGGCGTCGAGCGCGCGAATGAGGCTCCAGTGCACCGGGGGCGCCCGGCGGGCGCTCACCGGCTCGAGCTGCCAGTCGATCGGCGTGCCGAAGTCGAGGTCGCGATAGCCGAGCAGATCGAATCGTCCTCGCTTCAGGCGCTCGACCGCCGCGAGCGTCTCGCGCATCGAGGCGGGGAAGCGGTGTGCCACCGACTCGCCTGCGTTCTCCAGTGCGCCCCGGAAGAAGCGTCCGCCGCGTGGTCCATGTGGGGCCTGCGCCAGCGCTGCGGCGGCGCGCTCGACCTCGGGTGGGATCGACCCCGCGCCCTCCCCTCCCCAGGGCAAGAGCCGCGAGCGCTCGAGCCACTTGCGCGTCTCCTGCGCCCCGCGATCGGCGAGCGCCGAGAGCTGCGTGCTCAGCAGCCGCTCGAGGTTCATGCTCCTGCTCCAGCGTAGACCTGCACCCAGCCCTGCTTCACCCGAGGCCAGGCGTGGGCCTGGACCCGCTCGTGCGCCCTCCGCGCCATCTGCGCCGCGCCCTCCGGATCGTCGAGGAGGCTCTCGATCGCATCGGCGAGCGCGCCTGGATCGTTCCTCGGCACCAGCAGCCCGGTCTGGCCCGTCTCGATCATCGAGGCGATGTCCCCCGTCGGGGTGGAGACCACCGGCAGCCCCGCAGCGAAGGCCTCGAGAATCGAGAGCGGCTGGTTGTCGACGAGTGACGCGTTGACGTAGACGTCGCAGCGGTCGCAGAGCGCCGGTATCTGTCGAGGGTCGACGCGGCCGAGGAAGGTCACGCCCTCGGGGCATCGCTCGCGGGCCAGCGCGCGCAGGCGCGCCTCCTCGCTACCGGTGCCGGCGATGGCGAGAGTCGCGTCCGGGCGGCGGCGCCGCAGCAGCGCGAAGGCCTCGATCACGTCGCCCACGCCGTAGTGCCGCTCGAGATTGCGCGTGGAGAGGATGCGCGGCCGCAGCGGCTTGCGTTCCCGGTACGTGAACCCGGCGAACGAGAGCGCGTTCGGAACCACGCGCGCGCGATAGCCGTGATGTGCGAAGACCCGCCGCAGGTACTCCGACGGCACCACCAGGTCGCTCGCCGCGCGCAGGAGCGGGTGGACCAGCGCGCCCCAGCGAGCGAGGTGATCGCTCGCTTCCCCGGAGTGGTAGTTGAGCACGAGGCGCTTGCCGCACAGGCGCGCCGCCGCCATCGCCGGCCCGACGGTGAGCAGGAAGGACCAATAGGAAGCGGTGAAGACGTGCACCACGTCGCAGTCGCGCAGCCGCCGCAAGCTGAAGGCGTAGAGCGCCTCGTTGGCGACGGTGCGCAGGCCGGGCACGCGCCGGAGCCACCCGAGGCCGCTCCCAAAGCGCGGGTTGGTGGGGATGAAATCGACCGCATACCCCTCGCCCTCGAGGAGCTCGCGCAGCGTCTGCGCCTGCACCCCCTGGCCGCCGAGGATGTCGAGGTTGGGCGCGACCAGCGCGATCCTCAGGGGGCGAGCGCCGTCCACGACCGGCTCTCCATCGGGTGGGGCGGCCGCTCCGCGCGCGGCCCGCGATCCAGGAAGGCCCTGCACCAGAGCTCGAAGGAGAGGAGGGTCCAGAGCTCCAGGCCCAGGTCCTCGCGCGGCCGCGGCCGTGCGGCGAGGCGGGCAATGGCGGCGGGGTCGAAGAAGCCGCGCTCGAGGCTCTTCCGCGAGAGCAGCAGGTCGCGGGCGGGCTCGCCCAGCGGCCCGCGGAACCAGCGCCCGAGCGGAATCGCGAAGCCACGCTTGGGGCGCGAGAGCACCGCGTCGGGCAGCAGGCCGCGCATCGCCTCCTTGAAGAGGAACTTGCCTGTGCCGCGGCGAATGAGCAGCTCGGGGGGGACCGTGGCCGCGAACTCGACCAGCTTGTGATCGAGCAGCGGTACGCGCGCCTCGAGCGAGTGGGCCATGCTCATGCGATCGACCTTGGTGAGGATGTCGAGCGGCAGATAGCCTTCGAGATCGTCCCGCTGCAGCGCCGAGAGCCAGTGGAGCGGCGTCGCCCCGTCCGCCGCCGGCCCGCGCCGGGGCCGTCCCGGGAGCGGCGCGAGATCGTTCCCGAGCGAGCGGCGAAGGCCAGGCGAGAGGAGCGCCTGCCTCTCCTCGGCGCGGAAGAGGCAGCAGGCGTCGAGGTAGCGCTCTTCCGGGTCGAGCGAGTTGTGGCGCAGCCAGCGCTTCCCGCGCGCACCCTCGGGCAAGCGCTCCGAAACGGCGGCGAGCATCCAACGCACCCAGCGGGGCCAGCGTCGCCGCCGCTCGCGCCCCTCGACCCGATAGCGATCGTAGCCGCCGAACAGCTCGTCGCCGCCGTCGCCCGAGAGCGCCACCTTGACCTCGCGCGCGGCGAGCTGCGAGACGAGATAGGTGGGGATGGCCGACGAGTCCCCGAACGGCTCGTCGAGATGCCAGGCGATCTCCTCGACGACGTCGAGCGACGCAGGCTCGACCAGCAGCTCGCGGTGCTCCGTGCCGAGCGCCTGCGCCACCTCCCGCGCGTACCCGAGCTCGTTGAATTCCTCCTCGCGAAAGCCGATCGAGAAGGTCCTCACCGGCCGCGCTCCCTCGCGAACCATGGCCGCGACGACGCTGCTCGAGTCGATCCCTCCGCTCAGGAAGGCGCCCACCGGCACGTCGGCCACCAGGTGCATCCGGACCGATTCTGCGAGCAGCGCGCGCAGCCCCTCTTCCCACTCGGAGAGGGTCCGGCCGCGCAACGCCGCGAACTTCACCCGCCAGTAGCGAGAGACGTCCACCTGGCCGCGCGCAGAGGCGGTCAGGACGTGGCCCGGCTCGAGCTTGTGGACGCCCGCCACGATGCTCTCCCCGGAGGGCGTGGTGAGCGCGGCCAGGAGGAAGGACAGGCTGTCCGGATTCACCCGCCTCTCGACCTCGGGGAGCGCCAGCAGCGCCTTGAGCTCCGAGGCGAAGAGGAGCCGGTCGCCGACCCGCGCGTGGTAGAGGGGCTTGATCCCCAGCCGGTCGCGGGCCAGGAGTAGCCTGCGCTCCCGCGCGTCCCAGACGGCGAAGGCGAACATGCCGCGCAGCTCGTCGACGCAATGCGCGCCGCGATCCTCGTAGAGATGGACCAGCGTCTCCGTGTCGGAGGCGGTGCGGTAGACATGACCGCGCGCCTCGAGATCGCGCCGCAGCTCTCGGTAGTTGTAGATCTCGCCGTTGAGCACCGCGATCACCGAGCCGTCCTCGTTGGCGATCGGCTGGTGCCCCCCCTGCAGGTCGATGATGCTCAGCCTGCGCATGCCGAGCGCGATCTGCGGACCGACGTGCAGGCCCGCGTCGTCGGGGCCGCGGTGCACCATGGTGTCGCACATCGCATGCACGTCGCCCGCGGCGACCGGCGCGCCGTCGAAGCTCATGATCCCCGCGATGCCGCACACGGCCGTCCCTCACGGCCTCCCGTCGGCTGGAATGGCCGTGCCGCGCAGCCAGGCGATCCATCCGCTCGGCGCCAGCCGCGGCAGCACACCCAGCATCCGGCCGAGCAGCGCGTAGCCGAGCACGAACGCCGCGCCCACCGCCAGGAGCCGCGGCAGGGGAGGCCAGCCGATGACGGCCCGCAGCGAGAAGGCGAGCAACCCAGCGCCGGCCGACAGAGCCATCGCCACCGCCAGCCGCCGCCAGGGCAAGAGCCCCACGAGGCCCAGCCCCAGCAGGTGCGCGATGCGTGCCAGCCCCACCGCCTTCCCGACCAGACCGGCGACCAGCACCACCAGCACCGCGCCGGCCAGCTGGAAGCGCGCCAGGAAGGGACCGATGAGCACGGCCACCAGCGCGAGCCGCAGGACGTTGAGGCCGAGCAGGAAGCGGGTCTCCGCCAGGACGCGCAGGACGGCGTCGCTCTGCAGCGCCAGGAGCAGGATGCCGAGAGCCGCCAGCCGGAAGAGCGGAACGCTGTCCGCGTAGCGCGCCGTGAACAGCGTGACGATCACCTCGCGCCCGGCCACGAGCAGCAGCGTCACCAGCGGGAAGAAGAGCAGGGCCAGCCGGGCCACCGTGTCGTGCCAGAGCGCGCGCACCTGCTCGGGCTGGCGCTGCTGCAGCGCCTCGCCCATCTGCACCATCAGCACGCTCCCGGTGGTCGTCGCCGCCTGATCGACGAGCGGAACCTGCAGCAGGGCCACCGAATAGACGGCGAACGCGGCCGCGTCGCAGGAGGCCGAGACGACGTACTGGTGCAGGTTCGCCTGCACCGTCTCCACCGTCACCGCCAGCGCGAACGGCACCGCGTATCCGAGCTGCTGCGCCAGCAGCGCGCGATCGAACCGCAGCTCGCCCATCCGGCGCCCGAGCCAGACGAGCGTGGCCAGCATCCGCGCGAAGGCGAAGGCGACGGCGCCGATGAGCAGCGCCCGGAGCGAGCCGACGAGGAGCGCCGGGAGGATCAACAGCGCCGCCCGGGACAGATCGGTGGCGAAGTAGGCGAGGGTCGCCGCGCCGTGCTCCCTGCGGGAGACCATCGCGATCTCGAGCACAGAGGAGACCAGCATCGGCGCCAGGAAGAGGGCGAGCCAGGGAACCAGGCCGGCGAGGCCGGCGTCGCCGAGCAGCTGCGCGACCGGCGTGCGCGCGGCCGACAGCAGCGCCAGGCAGGCCACTCCGATCGCGCCCAGGCCCAGCATGGCGTTGGCTGCGAGCTTGCCGCCGCTGGCGGGTGACCGAGGCAGGAAGTAGTAGAGGCTCTCGGCGAGGCCGAGCTGCGCGATGCCGTACAGCGTTCCGTAGAGGAGAAACAGGCGGCGGTACGAGCCGAACGTGTCGGCATCGAAGGCGCGCACCAGCAGCACCGGAATCAGGAATGCCGCCGCCTGGCCGAGCGCGCGCCCCGTCATCAGCCAGACGACGGGGCGAAAGGTGGAGTCCGTGGTGGATGGGGGCATGGGTGGCGTACCGAACGCGCGCCAGCCGCGCGGGCTCAGGCCTGGACGGGGGGAGCGCGGCCGCCGCCCGCAGATGCCGCTTCGGGATGCAGCAGGCGGCGGCCGGTGCGCCGCGCCCATCTCGTGAGCGTCACCACGCGCCGACAGACCCGTCCGCGCGCTCCCGGAGGATAGAGATCCAGACGCACCAGCTGGTGCATCGCGCTCGCCCAGTGGAGCTTGTAGCCCTCGTCGCCGTGGAGCATGTCGAACTCGTCGGCCCCTTCGTCGAACGCCGCCTGGATCGCCAGGCCCATCGTCACCAGCCCCACGCTCTGCTTGCCGAAGGCGGGATCGAAACCCGATTGGAAGAAGGAGAAGACGCGTCCGTAGCGAAAGCCGTACAGCGCCGCCGCCGGCCGCCCGTCGAGGCGCAGCACGAAGAGGCGAAGCCAGCCGCGCCCGAGGGCGAGCGCGCTGAACTGCTCGTGGAACGCAAGCAACCCCGCGCCGTCGAAGGCCTCGGAGTGGCCGCGACCTTGCCAGCGCCTGTGATGGAGATCGATCAGGATCTGCAGTGAGGCGCGCCGCTCGGCCTCGTCCCGGGCGACGTCGAAGCGCATCGCATGGCCCTTCTGGAGCGCCCGGAGCTTGCGCCGGAACGCGTAGCGGTGCTCGGCGCCGAGCCCGGAGAGATACTCGGAGAACCCTCCCCTCGGGCGCGCCAGGAACGGGCACACCTCGCCGATGCTCCGTTCCCCGTGCCAGCCGAGCCCCTCCAGCTCCGCGGCCAGCGCCCGCAACGCCGACGGGCCGCCTCGAATCCGCGCCAGGGCGATGAGCTGCCCGGTCCCGGCGAGTGGGCCGGCGAGAGCGCGCGCGGCCCTCTGCCCCCAGCCGCGCCGCGCGATCAGGTCGAGGTGATCCGATCCGACCGTGCCGCTGCCGAGCATCTCGATGCAGCGGAGCGGCGGCGAGCCGAGCAGCGCCGCCGGCCGAACCGCGAAGGGCGCCAGCGCCACCAGCTGCCGCCCGGCACGCACCGCGAGCAGAAGCAGCTGGCGACGGCCCGCCAGGTGGGTCCACCAGGTGTGGAGCCACTCCCAGGTGAGGAAGATCCCGTCCGCCTCGCTCTCCGCGAGCAGCTCTCCCCACTCGTCGCGCATCGCCGCGAACCCGCCGGCGCTGGACACCTGCTCCACCGCGAGCTCGCTCGACGCCAGGTCGCGCGCCGCCCCCGTCATTCCCGCTCCGCGCCGAGCCGCAGTCGCAGCCGGCCGACCGCGTCGGCGATGGCCTCGAGCTGCGCATCTCCGATGTCCTGGTGAATGGGCAGCTCGAGCAGGTGACGGCGCAGGAAGCGCGCGTCGCGCCCCTCGTCGCTCCCATCGAGAGCGCCGCGGTTCCAGAACTCCACCGCGCCGATGCCTTGCGCCAGGAGTGCTCGAGCGGCCGCGTGCTTGTCCGGCACCAGGATGGGGAAGAAGAGAGGGCAGACGCCGTCGGGCAGCGTCGTGAACACGGGCGTCGCGCGCCCTTCGAGGCGCTCGCCCAAGCGCTGGAAGTTCGCGCGCCGCCGCTCCACGATCCGCGGGTAGTCGAACCGGCGCAGCAGGCGGGCGGAGAGCGCGGACATGCCGAGCTGCAGCTCGCCCAGGTCGAGCGCGCTGTCGCCGACCGCCCATCGGTGAATGCCGAGAGACGTCATCACCTGGCCGGCCCGCCGCTTGAGCCAGGCGAGCCCGGAGCCGATCCGGTCGGAGCGGCAGCGGACCCAGGCGGAGCCCAGCTCCACGCAGCGCGCCGTGAGCGAGAGCAACCCGCATCGAGAGAGGGGAGGCGACGCCTCGGCGAGCGGCGCCTGGTTCTGCAGCAGCAGCCCGCCGTTTGGAACGGGCAGCGTCTTGTACAGACAGTAGATCGCGAATCCGCCGGTCGAGCCGAGCGGGCGGCCTC
>JAWOLJ010000073.1:0-8021 GCA_033853555.1 Myxococcota bacterium | reverse complement strand
GCGCAATCACGGCGCTGCGCTCGATCAAGGAAAAGATGGATGCCACCAAGACCGAGATCGAACGCGCCGAGCGTGAATACAAATTGGATGAAGCCGCGCGCTTGCGCTTTGGCACATTGCGCGATCTGGAACGGCAGTTGGGCGAAGGCGAGCTACGCTTACGGGAACTGCAGAAAGATCAGCGCATGCTGAAGGAAGAAGTCGAGGCTGAAGATGTAGCCGAGATCGTCGGCAAATGGACGGGCATTCCGGTCAGCCGCTTGTTAGAAGGCGAGATGCAGAAATTGCTGCATATGGAAGAGCGTCTGCATCAACGTGTGGTCGGCCAAGATGAAGCGATTCGCGTGGTGTCGAACGCCGTGCGGCGCGCGCGAGCGGGCTTGCAGGATCGCAATCGGCCCATCGGCTCCTTCATGTTCCTTGGCCCGACGGGCGTCGGCAAGACCGAGCTGGCCAAATCGCTGGCGGAATTCCTGTTCGACGACGAAAGCGCCATGGTGCGCATCGACATGAGCGAGTACATGGAAAAGCACACCGTGGCACGGTTGGTCGGCGCGCCGCCGGGTTATGTCGGCTACGAGGAGGGCGGTCAACTCAGCGAGGCCGTCCGCCGGCGGCCGTACAGCGTCGTGCTGTTCGACGAGATTGAGAAAGCTCATCACGATGTCTTCAACGTGCTGCTCCAGATCCTGGACGACGGACGGCTCACCGACGGCCAGGGCCGGACCGTCGACTTCAAGAACGTGGTGCTGATCCTCACCTCCAACCTGGGGAGCCAGGCCATCGTGGAGCTCGGCGAGGGCCAGCGCGAGGAGATGGAGCGCCGGGTCAACGAGGCGCTGCGTGCGCACTTCAAGCCCGAGTTCCTGAACCGGGTGGACGAGGTCGTGATCTTCCGCCAGCTCGGCCGCGCCGAGATCGACCGCATCGTCGAGGTGCAGCTCCAGCGGGTGCGCCAGCTCCTGGCGGACCGGCGCATCGAGCTCGAGTTCAGCGACGAGGCCAAGAAGCTGCTGGCGGACAAGGGCTACGACCCCCACTACGGCGCGCGGCCGCTCAAGCGGGTGATCCAGCGCCTGGTGCAGGACCCGCTCGCGGTGCGGATCCTGGAGGGAGACTTCCCGGAGGGGTCGCGCGTTCGGGTGGAGGCCCGGCTCTCGGGTGACGCGCTGGAGTTTCGGAAGGCCTGAGCGCGAGCCGGCCGGCGGCTGGAGTAGGATGGGCCACCCGGGCTCTCCGGGGAGGAGGGTTCCCATGGCCGGCCGCCGCAAGTCCAGCCCCCGACGCACCACGGCTCGCAAGCCCGCCCGCGGGAAGGCCCGCCCGCAGGCGCGAGCCCGCAAGCGAGCCCCCGCCAAGGCAGGGGGCGGTCTCGATGCGCTCGCGCGCAAGATCGTGCGCGCCACGGTGGATCCCACCAAGTTCTCGATCCCCGAGCTCTACACCAGCGATTGCGTCTCGGAGGAGGCCGCCGGGCCTGCGTCGCACGGTCACGCCGCGCTCGGCGAGAAGATGCGGCGCTGGGAGTCGATGCAGCGCCGCTCCACCTGGAAGGCGCGAAACGTGGTCCTCGGTCGAAACCTGATCTGCATCGAGTGGGACGCCGAGGTCACGATGAACGACGGGCGCGTGGTGAAGCTCCCCGAGGTGGCGATCCACGAGATCAAGGGGGGCAAGATCGCGCGCGAGCGCTTCTACTACAATCCCGCGCTGCTTGCCCCGCCGCAGAGCTGACACCGCTCCAGGGCGCGGCCGACGCTGGATGGTGTCGGCTGGCGCCGGGTGGTCCCGTGCGGGTTGCCCGCGCCGCCGCGAGGCGCTATCGAGAAGGGTGATGCGCGCCCTTTCCCCCCCGCGCCCGCGGCGGAGGGCGCCCGCTGCCCTCCCGCCGCGCGATCTCGCCTGCACCGCAGACGCCGAGGCACGCCAGGCCGGCTCGCGCGTCCTCGTGGTGTCGAACCGCCTTCCCGTGACGGTGCACACCAGCGAGGACGGCCCGCGCCTCGATCCGAGCTCGGGCGGCCTCGCCACCGGGCTGTGCGGGCCCCACGAGCGCACCGGAGGGCTCTGGATCGGCTGGCCGGGGGACCTGGACGGGCTCGACCCCGCCACGCGCGCCAAGCTACACGGCGAGCTCGAGGCCCGCCGCCTGGTGCCCGTCGAGCTCACCGGCGAGGAGGTCCGGCGCTACTACGAGGGCTTCGCCAACGGCGTGCTCTGGCCGCTCTTCCACTACGAGATCAATCGCCTGCCGCTGGTGGTCGAGGACTGGGAGGCCTACGAGGCCGTGAACCAACGCTTCGCCGACGCCGTGGTGGAGCAGTACCAGCCGGGCGACCGGATCTGGGTCCACGACTACCAGCTGATGCGGGTGCCGGCGCTGATCCGCCGCCGGCTCCCCGAGGCGCGCATCGGCTTCTTCCTGCACATCCCGTTTCCCGCCTCGGAGGTGTTCCGAACGCTCCCCTACCGGGATCGCCTGCTCGCGGGTCTGCTCGGCGCCGACCTGATCGGATTCCACACCGCGAGCTACATGCGCCACTTCTCGTCGTCGGTGCTGCGCGTCCTCGGTGCGGTCTGCGACGTCGATCGCGTGCATTGGAAGGGATGCGAGGTGCGGCTCGGCGTCTTCCCGATGGGGATCGACGCCGAGGCGTTCGCACGCACCGCGGCCACGCCCTCGGTGCTGGAGCAGGTGCGCGAGCTGCGCTCCGAGGAGGGGCTGCAGATCCTGCTCGGGATCGACCGCCTGGATTACACCAAGGGGATCCCGCGCCGGCTGCTCGCGTTCGAGCGTCTGCTCCAGCACCACCCCGAGCTGCGGGAGCGGGTGCGCCTGATCCAGGTGGCGGTTCCCTCCCGCGAGGACGTGGTGGCCTACCGCGACTTCCGGAGCCTCACCGACGAGCTGATCGGTCGCATCCATGGCGCCTTCGCCACGCCGCGCTGGGTGCCCGTGCACTGGATCTACCGCGCGCTCTCCCGCGAGGAGGTGGTGGCGCTCTACCGGGCCGCCGACGTGCTCCTGGTGACACCCCTTCGGGACGGAATGAACCTGGTGGCCAAGGAGTTCGTGGCCTCGCGCATCGACGACGACGGGGTGCTCCTGCTGAGCGAGTTCGCGGGGGCGGCGGCCGAGCTGGCGGAGGCGGTGCCGGTGAATCCCTTCGACGTGGAGGCCACCGCCGAGGCGTGTCACCGCGCGCTCTGCATGCCCGAGGACGAGCGGCGGACCCGGATGCAGGCGCTCCGCGTGCGCGTGCTGGCCTTCACGGCCGATCGCTGGGCGGAGCGCTTCCTCGCGCTGCTGGCGGAGCTGCCGCCGCGGGGCGCCGCGCCGGCGGATCGGGCGCGACCGGCGCCAGTACGCGAGCTGGTGGAGCGCCTGCGCGCGGCGCCCGCGCTCCTGCTGCTCCTCGACTACGACGGAACCCTGGTGCCGTTCGCTCCCGCCCCGGACCTGGCCCGCCCCGATCGCGAGCTCCTGGCCCTGCTGGCGGCCCTGGCCTCCCGGCCGGCGACCGAGGTGCACGTGATCAGCGGCCGCACCCGGGCCACGCTCGAGCGCTGGCTCGGCGGCCTCCCGCTGACCCTCCACGCGGAGCACGGCCTGTTCTCGCGAAGGCCCGGCGCGCCGGAGTGGTCGGGCGCCGAGCCCGTGGACGTCTCCTGGCACGGGCCCGTGCGGCGGATCCTCGAGGAGTTCGCCGCGCGCACGCCAGGCTCCCTGGTGGAGGAGAAGTCGGCGGCCCTGGCCTGGCACTACCGCGCCGCGGAGACGGAGTTCGGAGAGCGACAGGCGAAGGAGCTTCACCTCCACCTGCGCGAGATGCTGAGCAACCTGCCGGTGGAGATCCTGCCGGGCCACAAGGTGATCGAGGTGCGCGCCCACGGCGCCCACAAGGGAGCGATCGTGCCGCGGCTCGTGGAGCGCCTGCGGGAGGATGGGCTGCTGGTGGCGATCGGCGACGACCGCACGGACGAGGATCTCTTCGCCGCGCTCCCGGCCGACGCGCTCACGATCCACGTGGGGAGCTCGCCCAGCCGGGCCCGGCTTCGCCTCGCCGGTGTGGGCGAGGTTCGTGCGCTCCTGCGCGCGCTCACCGACACGGCGCCGGAGGGCGGCGCCGGCTGAGGCTGTGGGGCTCCCGCGCTCAGAGCCCCTCGCGGCAGCGATGCACCAGATCGAGGAGGCCGTCGAACACGCGCCGGCTCCGCCCCCGGAGCGCACGCTCCTCGCCACCCGCGACCGAAGCCGCGCGATCGGGATCGCGATCCTGGGAGCGCACGAAGCGATCCATCAGGAGCTGGACGCGCGCCGGGCCGAGCGCGCGGCGATTTCGCACCACGCGCGCCGTGGCGTAGTCGATGGCGTCGCCCGTGATGCGATCTCCGCGGTTCAGGAGCGCGGAGCGGCGTGCCACGTCGGCGAGGAGCGCCCGGAAGCCGGTGCCGGCGTGCCCCGCCGCCGCCTCCAGCAGCTCGACGTAGGCACGCTGGAGCTCGCGGGCGTGACGCAGCCGGGTCGGGGTCGGTCGGCGATCTGCCCGGGAGGCGTAGCTCGAGGCCGCGAGCGAGAGGATCTCGCGGGCGGCCAGCGGGCGAGCGCCGCCGCCGAGGCGCAGCGGCAGCTCGCGCAGCAGATCTCTCGTGCAGTAGACCGCGTTCCACGAGATGCCGTCGGCCACCTTCTCCGGCCCGCGCGAGGAGCGCGCGCGCTCGAACCAGGCGTGGGCGCGCCGGAAGCGCTCGATCCGGGCGGCCTCGCGCCGCAGCAGCCGCGGCGCGAGCTCCGGGGGAAGGCCGATGCGCCGCAGGAGCAGTCGAGCGCGCTCGCGCTCGAAGGTCGCGTCGAACAGGGCGAGCGCCGGGTCGCGGGAGAGGGAGGCGAGGGGTGGCTTGCGACCGGTCAGCAGCAGCTCGCGAATCTGCACGAAGGTGCGGACCAGGGCGCGCGCCTTGCGCCGCTGCTCCACGATCGTGGTGGACATGCGGTCTACGTCCTCGAAGCGGTACTCGCGATGGAAGAGTCCGAACTGACGCACGGACCCGTAGTCGATGATGGCGCCGTCGGCCAACACGTTGTCCCCATCCCAGTCGAGCCACACGAAGACGTACTCGCTCTCGAAGAGCGCGGCGGCGCGAGCGAAGCTTCGCGCCGTCTCCTCCGCCAGGAAGCGCCAGCGGCGGGTCCCGCCGAGCCGGGGCCAGTCGCCGTTCGCGATCCTCCGCTCGACGTAGAACTCGGCGGCGGCGTACAGCGACCTGCGGTCGTTTCGACGCAGGTGCACGAAGAGGTGGGAGGGACGGATCAGGCAGCGTGCCGCACGCACCGTCACGCCGAAGCCCTTGCCGTAGGCGATCACCGCGAGCACGCGCTCGGTGGGGATTCCGTTGCGGTGGAACGTCTCGCTCATCAGGGCCGAGGCGATCCCCTCCGCCAGCGCCGCCGTGCCGCAGCCATAGGAGGCATAGCGGTTTCCCGTCTTGAAGAAGCGCTTCTCGATGGCGGTGGCCGGACACAACCGCGTGACGCCGGTCCCGCAGCTCGAGACGTCCCAGGTGACACCCCGGTGCGTGATCGTCCCGTTCCACACGCTGCGGCCGTCGCCGGAGCTCTCGCCACGGCGATCGGGGTGCTGGAGCTGCAGGTAGCGCGTCGCCATGTAGGTGCCGGGCAGGCGCTCGCTCGCCGGCACCCGCACGCGGTGGGCGAGATCCCACTCGTTGATGATCTGGAGCCCGAAGGTGCGCAGGACCTCGCGGGCCAGGCCGGGCGTCACGCGGGAGGCGTGGTCGCTCGGCAGTAGCCCCATCTCGCGCGCGAGGTCGAAGTTGAACCAGACGACCTGCCCTCCCCGGCGACGCCGGGCGGCGTAGTCGACGTAGCCCTGCGGCACGGCGCGCTTCCAGGGATGGCGGCCGTCCAGGCGTCGGAAGCGCGGGTAGTCCGGATCCGGTGTCGGCCGCCGCGCGCGGCGATCTCGCTGCATCCTGCTCCCCCGGGGTACGGTCGGCGCGGAGCGCCCCGGGCTTGAGAGCAGGCCCGGGGCTTCAGCCCCCTCGCACCTCGACGGGCAGGGATTCGAGGCCGGTGATGAAGTTCGAGGCCCGCCAGCGCAGGGGCGCGCCGGCGGCGAGGGCGAGGCGGGGGCGTCGTGCGGCGAGCTCCTCGAACAGCACGCGCAGCTCGAGCCGGGCCAGGCTCGCCCCGAGACAGAAGTGGGCGCCGTGCCCGAACGCCAGGTGATCGTTCGGCTCGCGCGCGATGTCGAACTCGAAGGGGCGCTCGAAGACCGCCTCGTCGCGGTTGGCCGAGGGATAGAGCAGGAGCAGGCGGTCTCCCGGGCGGATGCGCTGCTCGCCGAGCTCCACCTCGCGGGTGGCGGTGCGCGCCATGTTCTGGATCGGCGTGGTCCAGCGCAGCATCTCCTCCACGGCGCGCGGGATGCGGGCCCGCTCCGCCAGCAGGGCCTCGAGCTGCTCGGGGTGGAGCAGGAGCTGGTGCATGCCGCCCGAGATCACGTGGCGGGTGGTCTCGTCTCCCCCCACCAGGATCAGGAGCGACTCCTGCAGCAGCGCGTCGTCGTCGAGACGCTCGCCGTCGATCTCCGCGCGCACCAGCACCGACATCAGGTCCTCGCCCGCGCCGCGGGCGCGCCGATCCGCCACCACCTGCCGGTGGTACTCCGCGTACTCCGCGAAGGCGCGCGCCGCCGAGAGCGCCGCCTCCGGCCCGGCGCTGGCGGAGGTCGCCTCCAGCATGGCGTCGGACCAGCCGAGCAGCCGGTCGTGGTCCTCGGGCGCGATGCCGAGGAGCTCGCCGATCACGCGCATCGGGAGCGGCGCCGCCACGTCGCGCACGAAGTCGAAGCGCCCCCGGGCGAGCGCGCGGTCGAGGAGCTCGCCGCAGAGCGTGCGCAGCCACGGCTCGTGGGCCGCGACCCGGCGCGGCGTGAAGCCTCGGTTCACCAGGCTGCGGCGGCGCAGGTGCGCGGGATCGTCCAGGTTGATCATCGAGGCCAGGGGAGGCGAGTCGGGACGGCTGCCCTGGCGGCTGCAGAAGGTCTCGGGATCGCGCGAGACCCGCACCACGTCCGCGTAGCGCGCGATGCCCCAGACGCCGCCCTCGGCGTCCCAGTACACCGGGGCGTGACGACGCATCCAGGTGAAGTGGGGATGCGGATCGTCGGCGTAGAAGCGGCCGTCGAGCAGGCGCAGGCCCGGACGCGTCGGCTGGTCGGGGGCCCGCTCCTCCACCGCCGCGCCGAGCGCCGCCTAGCGCGCCGCGCCGTCCCCGGACGGCGCGAGCGGCGGCAATCCGGCCGCGCGGAGCTGGCGCTCCACGTCGAGCAGGATCAGCTGGCGGAGGTGCCCGAAGTGACGCTCGAGGTCGACCCGCTCGGGCGCGAGGGTCAGGTGGATCACGGCGTCGTGGAGGTAGGACATGGCGAGGGTTGCGATCAGGTCGAACTCCGGGAGCTCGGCACCGAGCGAATCGACGAAGCCCTTGATGATCGCGGCGTGGACGCCGTCCATCCCGCGCACCAGGGCGCGGCGCGCCTTGGAGCCGGGCGATCGCTGCTCGATCAGCAGGTCGATCAGGAGCCGCAGGAGGGAAGTCTGCTCCCGGGCGAGCCCCTTCAGCGCGTCGACGAAGCGATCCACCCGCTCGAGCGGATTGCCGGCCCGATAGACTCGGTTCTGGATCTGGTCGACCCAGGAGATCGCGACCCGCTCGATCGCGGCGCCGAGCAGGGTCTCCTTGCTGCCGAAGTGCCAGTAGAGCGCGGACTTCACCACCCGGGCGCGACGGCAGATCTCGTCCACCCCGGCGCCGGCATAGCCCCTCTCGCCGATCACCTCGATGGCGGCGTCGAGGAGGCGTTCGCGGCTGCGCTCGCCCTGCTGGCGGCGGAGGTTCGGGCGGGGGGTGGGCGCGCTCATGAACGACCGGTCAGGGACATCGACGAAGAGGGTGCACGCCTGGCCGTGGGAGTCAAGCGCCGGCGGTGCGGGGA
>JAWOLJ010000072.1:0-2979 GCA_033853555.1 Myxococcota bacterium | reverse complement strand
GGAGGGCGTCTTCTACTACGGGCGCTCCCCCGTCGCCACGACGCCGAACCCGTCCAGCACCGCCCAGGCGCGCGCGTCGGCGAACCCGGCGGCCGAGAGCAGCGCGGCGAGCTCCGCCTCCCCGAAGCGCCGGTGGAGCCGCGACATGCCGCGCCACAGGATCATCGAGAGGGCCACCCGCGGCGCCCGCGCCGAGAGCGCGCCGACGCCGCCGCGTGTCGCGCCCGAGCCGGAGGAGCCCGCAGGCGAGGAGGAGTCCGCGCCAGCCCCGAGCCTGGACGCGGCGCCGGCCCTGCTCTTCGACCGGCTTCGAGGCTTCGTGCGCGAGGAGAACCGGGCGCTCTACGCCGCTCTCGAGGGCGGGCGCATCGTCGAGCGGGAGCCGGGGCGACTCGCCATCGGGCTCCCGGCGGGCTTCGCCGCGACGCGGCTCCAGGCGCGGCGCGCCGCGCTGGAGGAGGCCTGCGCAAGGCTCTTCGGGAGACCCGTCCGGGTGGAGGTGGTGGCGGAGGCTCCGCACGGCGGAGAAGCGACCCGCGGTCCAGCCGTCGACAGCGACCTGGCGCGGCGGCGCCGGCAGGAGGCGCTCCACCACCCCGCGCTGAACGCCGCGCTCGAGATCCTGGGCGGCGAGATCCTGGAGATCCGTCCGCTGCCGGGCAGCCGGCGGTGAGCGCCCCCGACCTCCAGAAGCTCCTGGCCCACGCTCAGGCGATGCAGGCGCGGCTCGCCGGCGTGCAGCGCGAGCTCGCTCGCCGCACCGTCGAGGCCTCGTCCGGCGGCGGGCTCGTGACGGCGGTGGCGACCGGCGAGCTCCGCATCGCCGCGCTGCGCATCGATCCCTCGCTCGAGGGCCTCGGGGACCGAGCGATGCTCCAGGACCTGGTGGTGGCGGCCGTGAACGCGGCCCTCGCGGCGGCGCAGCGCATGGTGCAGGAGGAGATGCAGCGCGTCGCCGGGCTGGAGCTCCCCGTCGGAACGCCGCCCGGGGGCGGGAGCTAGCGTGCGAACCTCGCCGCCGATCGAGCGGCTCGTGGCCGCATTGAAACGCCTCCCCGGTGTCGGCGAGAAGTCCGCCACGCGGCTCGCCTTCTTCCTGCTCTCGGCTCCGGATGCGTTGGTCCAGGAGCTCGCGGACGCGATCCTGCGGGTGAAGAAGGAGATCGTGCTCTGCGCGGAGTGCTTCGATCTGACCGAGGCCTCGCCCTGCGCGATCTGCCGGGACGAGCGGCGCGATCCGTCACTCCTCTGCGTGGTGGAGGAGCCCGCGGACCTGGCGGCCATCGAGCGCAGCCGGCGCTACACCGGGCGCTACCACGTGCTCGGCGGGGCGCTCTCGCCGATCGACGGCGTCGGCCCGGCCGAGCTCCGCATCGCCGAGCTCGAGGCCCGGGTGCGCTCGGGAAGCGTCCGCGAGGTGATCCTGGCCACCAACCCCACGGCCGAGGGGGATGCCACCGCGCACTACGTCGCCGACCGGCTGCGCGGCAGCGGGGTCCGGCTGACCCGGATCGCGTACGGAATGCCCCTGGGCGGCGACCTCGAGTACGCGGACCATGTGACGGTGGGCCGCTCTCTCGACAATCGCCGCGAGCTCGATTGAGGCCCGCGCGGAGACCGGAGGCCGGCTCGGCTAAAGGCCCGCGGGGCGCGCGCCGAACGGAGTCCGGGGTGGGGGCGCTTGCCCGGAGCAGGAGCTCGGGAGTAGAGTGCGCACGAATTTCCATCCATCCCGCGCAGTTATAGAGGCGACTGCCGATGCTCGACACCCAGCTCGTGATGTACGACGAGGACTACCGCAAGATCCTCGGTGTCCTGCAGCGCCTCGCGCGCGACGCCAACGCCAAGGGGATCTTCCTGGTCGACAAGAACGGGCAGCTGGTGGCCGAGACCGGCGAGATGCGGGGCATCGACTCCACCAGCCTGGCGTCGCTCACCGCGGGAAGCGTGGCCGCCACCGGCGGTCTGGCGAAGATCATCGGAGAGGAAGAGTTCCCGATCCACTTCCACCAGGGCCAGCGTGACAACCTCCACATCACGCTGGTCGGGGGACGGGTGATCCTGGTGGTGATCTTCGACGAGCGCAGCTCGCTCGGCCTGGTGAGGCTGCGGGTGAAGAAGGCGGGCGCCGAGCTCGCCCACGTGTTCGAGGAGATGCAGAAACGCGCGGAGCGGGCTCAGGCCTCCGGCGCCGCGAGCCCGTTCGCCGAGATCACGGACGACGACATCGACAACCTGTTCTCCGAATGACCCGCGAGTAACGCTGCACCATGTCGTTCATCAACTACTCGTCGCGCGAGATCAATTGCAAGATCGTGTACTACGGCCCGGGCTTGTGCGGGAAGACCACGAACCTGCAGTTCATCTACAGCAAGACCAATCCCGAGCTGAAGGGCAAGATGATCTCGCTCGCGACGGAGACCGAGCGCACGCTCTTCTTCGACTTCCTGCCGCTCGCGCTGGGCGAGATCCGCGGCTTCAAGACCCGCTTCCACCTCTACACGGTTCCCGGTCAGGTCTTCTACGATGCCAGCCGCAAGCTGATCCTGAAGGGCGTGGACGGGGTGGTCTTCGTGGCCGACAGCCAGATCGAGCGCATGGAGGCGAACCTGGAGAGCGCCGACAACCTGCGCATCAACCTGCGGGAGCAGGGCTACGAGCTGGAGAAGATCCCCTACGTGGTGCAGTACAACAAACGCGACCTGCCGAACGCGGCGCCGCTCCAGGAGATGCGCCGGCTGCTGAACCCGCTCCAGGTGTCGGACTTCGAGGCCTGCGCCAACGTCGGCAAGGGCGTGTTCGAGACGCTGAAGGCCGTCGCCAAGGGCGTCCTCACCGATCTGAAGAAGCTCGGCCGCTGAGGGGGCACGGCGCCGGACGCCGCTGGCGTCCCGGCGCCGCGCAGCGAGCCGCAGGCGAGCGAAGCTCCCCAAGACCGGCGCCGGACGCCGCAGGCGTCCCGGTGCCGCGCAGCCGGCA